>NZ_JBFPFP010000005.1:0-391734 GCF_047977885.1 Arthrobacter sp. LFS091 | reverse complement strand
AGACCACGCCTTCCTCAACCCCGGCCAACCCGCACCCACCCCCTTCATCACCGAACAACTCGCAGGCAAAACCGGACCCGTCATCGCCGTCACCGACTACATGAAAGCCGTGCCCGACCAAATCCGCCAATACATCCCCAACGACTTCGCCTCCCTCGGAGCAGACGGCTTCGGCTTCTCCGACACCCGCCAAGCCGCACGCCGCTACTTCAAAAACGACACCCACTCCATCGTCGCCAAAACCCTGCAACTCCTCGCCGCCAAGGGCGAAGTTGCGGAGGACGCACTGGAGAAGGCCATCGAGAAGTATCGGCTCCTGGATGTCAACGCCGGCACCACCGGCGGAGCAGGCGGCGACGCCTAAATAGTTGCCGGGCACGTCCCGCAACAACAGCAGTACCGCGACGGCGGCTTCCACCGAAAGGTGGGGGCCGCCGTCGGGCTTTAAGGGGGCAACCAGGGTGCCCGGCAGGAGGTGACGGGCAGCAACGTCAGTTGTAGCCTTCTCACAAATGGAGCTTGCCCGGGATGGGCCGTATGCTCGTTCCATGGCAGAGCCCGTCAAAACAACTTCCAAGCGCAAGGCAGCAACCCCGGCATTGTCGCCTGAAAAGGCCGAAACCCTGCGGCAGCTGCGCGCCAACGTTGGGCAACTGTCCACCAGCACCATGCGAAAGCTCGAGAAGTCACTGCCCTGGTACAGCCGCCTGAGCTCGGACGAGCGCTCGGCGCTGGGATTGGTGGCCCAGAATGGCATCGCCGCATTCGTGACGTGGTACGAGCGTCCGAGCTCGCCGTCGTGGATCCTCACCGATGTCTTTGGTAATGCCCCCACCGAACTGACGCGCTCCATCAGCCTGCAAAAGGCGCTGCAGCTGATCCGCATCGTCGTCGAAGTTGTCGAAGACCAGGTACCCGTGATCGCTCCGGAGTCGGACCAGCCATCGTTGCGCGAAGCGGTCCTGCGATACTCGCGGGAGGTCGCGTTTGCGGCAGCGGACGTTTATGCGCGTGCAGCTGAATCGCGTGGTTCCTGGGACACACGCCTTGAGGCCTTGATCGTAGATGCCATTCTTCGAGGCGAAAACACTGACGCTTTGCGGTCCCGGATCGCTGCCCTGGGCTGGAAAGCCCAGGAGAGGTTCACCGTCATGGTGGGCAATTCGCCGTCGGAACCCAGCGCCAGTTACGTCAGCGAACTGCGCCGGACGGCCGGGCGCTTCGCCGAGGACGCACTGGTGGGAATCCAGGGCGACCGGTTGATCCTCATTCTGGGCGGGGTACAGGACCGGGACACGGCCTACGTCAAACTCAGCGAATTGTTCGCCCCCGGCGCCGTCGTGTACGGACCCGAAGCCGGTTCGCTGGTCGAGGCGAGCAGTTCGGCACAAGCGGCTTTCGCGGGCCTCACGGCCGCCCGCGCCTGGCCTTCGGCCCCGCGCCCGGTGGCGGCCGATGACCTGCTCCCCGAACGTGTGGTCTCGGGCGATGACGCGGCCCGCAGGTCGCTCATCAAGAACATCTACCGGCCCCTTCTGGCGGCCTCCAATGGCTTGGTGGAGACTCTGGGAACCTACCTTGAGCTGGGGCATTCCCTGGAGGCCACAGCCCGGGAACTGTTCGTGCATGCCAACACTGTGCGCTACCGTTTGAAGCGTGTCTGCGACGTCACAGGCTGGGATCCGCTCCTGCCCAGGGAGGCGTTTGTGCTGCAAACGGCCCTGGTTGTAGGCCGGCTTTCGGCCCAACCCAAAGCCGCCCCGGAACGTCACGCGTCGCGTTCACAGAACTGAACCGTTGTAGACTTCCTACAAACTGACCCAGTGAGCTTGGTGTACCAAAACACCAGTGGATCACGTGGCAATTTGGAAAGCTGGATACGTGCTTGCAATCGTCTGCCCTGGACAGGGCTCCCAGACCCCCGGATTTTTGGCCCCCTGGCTGGAACTCCCCTCCGTCGAAGGCCAGTTGGCCTCCCTGAGCGAGATCGCAGGCATTGACCTCAAGGCCCACGGCACCACCTCTGACGAAGAAACCATCAAGGACACCGCAGTAGCGCAGCCGTTGATTGTTGCAGCCGGCCTGGTAGCTGCAAGTTCGCTCTTCGACGTCGAGCTCAGCAGCCTTCCGGTCATCCTGGCCGGCCACTCCGTCGGTGAGATCACGGCTTCCGCCCTTGCCGGCGTCCTGACCGACGCCGAAGCCATGACTTTCGTCCGTGAACGCGCCAACAGCATGGCAGCGGCAGCGGCAGTGACTCCCACCGGCATGAGCGCCGTGGTAGGAGGCGACCCCGCCGAGGTCCTGGCAGCCATTGAAGCTTCCGGCGCAACTCCGGCCAACGTCAACGGCGCGGGCCAGACAGTCGCGGCCGGCACTTTCGACCAGCTCAAGGCTCTCGCAAACAACCCGCCGGCCAAGGCCCGCGTCATTCCCCTTAAGGTTGCGGGCGCATTCCACACCTCGCACATGGCCCCTGCGGTGAGCGCTTTGGAAGCCCTCAAGCCATCGTTGTCGCCCCAGAGCCCGTCCGTCCCGTTGCTGTCGAACTACGATGGCCAGGAAGTTACGGATGGCACGGCGGCCGTCGAGAGCCTCATTGCACAGGTCTCCCGGCCCGTTCGCTGGGACAAGTGCATGGAAACAATGGTCAAGCGCGGAGTCACGGGCGTCATCGAGCTTGCACCCGCCGGGACCCTTGCCGGCCTCGCCAAGCGCGGCATGCCCGGCGTGAAGACCGTTGCAGTAAAAACCCCGGATGACCTGTCCGCGGCTCTTGCACTTTTCGCTGAATTGGAAGGACAGGCATGAGCACCCCGGTACTGAACAAGACTGCGGTCAATGAGAACGCCCGCATCCTGGGCATCGGCGCCTACCGGCCCGACGTCATAGTCACCAACGAGGACGTTTGCCAGTGGATCGACTCTTCCGACGAGTGGATCCGCCAGCGCACCGGCATCATCACCCGCCACCGCGCCGCCGCGGATGTCAGCGTGATCGACATGGCCGAAGGTGCTGCGCGCGAAGCAATCCAGCAGGCCGGAATCGAACCGTCCCAATTGGGCGCAGTCATTGTCTCGACCGTGACTCACCCTTACGCCACGCCGTCGGCCGCCGCCGCCCTCACCGAACGTTTGGGCGCGACGCCGGCACCCGCCTTCGATATCTCGGCCGCCTGTGCCGGGTACTGCTACGGCGTGGCCCAGGCTGATGCCCTGGTGCGCTCCGGCGCAGCGCAGTACGTCCTGGTGGTCGGCGCCGAGAAACTCTCGGATGTTATCGACAACCACGAGCGCACCATCTCCTTCCTGCTTGGCGACGGCGCAGGTGCAGTGGTTGTTGGCCCGTCCGACACCCCCGGCATTGGCCCGTCCGTCTGGGGTTCCGATGGAAGCAAATGGGACGCCATCGGCATGACGCACTCGCTGGAAGACGTCAAGAAACTTGGTGAGTCCGCACGGCACTCCGACGAAATCGACGACCCCGCCATTCTTTCGGCCACCCAGGATGTCTGGCCCACACTGCGCCAAGATGGCCAGACCGTGTTCCGTTGGGCCGTGTGGGAGATGGCAAAGGTAGCCCAGCAAGCCCTGGACGCTGCAGGTATCGACGCCGCAGACCTCGCGGCATTCGTTCCCCACCAAGCGAACATGCGCATCATCGACGAGATGGTCAAGAAGCTGAAGCTCCCCGAGTCCGTTGTCATCGGCCGCGACATCGCCCAGGCCGGCAACACATCAGCCGCTTCCATCCCGCTGGCCACACACCGCCTACTCAAGGAAAACCCGGAACTGAGCGGCGGCCTTGCCCTGCAAATCGGCTTCGGAGCGGGCCTGGTCTTCGGGGCGCAGGTAGTAGTCCTGCCGTAGAACCTGGAGTCCCGGTGGCCTCCAGCCAACTGAATACGACTTACAAACCCAAACCGTAACCGCGGTTTGCCCCCCTTTCCGGCAGTAGCCGGTACAAACAAGAAAAGGAGCCAACAATGGCTAGCAACGAAGAGATCCTGGCCGGCCTGGCTGAAATCGTCAACGAAGAAACCGGCCTTGCCCCCGAAGCCGTGGAACTGGACAAGTCCTTCACCGAGGACCTGGACATCGACTCCATCTCCATGATGACCATCGTTGTCAACGCTGAAGAGAAGTTCGGCGTTCGCATCCCCGACGAAGAGGTAAAGAACCTCAAGACCGTCGGCGACGCCGTCAGCTTCATCGCAAACGCACAGGCTTAGTCCTGACAACGCTGTGCCGGGCCGGGATTCCTCCTTGCGCCCGGCACAGCCGCAATAACGCCCAGAGTTTTTCTTGCCTCCCCCCGTGCATCCATCGGGAGGGCAGGCTGATCCGACAGAGAGTGATCGCATGGCACGCAAAGTAGTCATAACCGGTCTGGGGGCCACCACTCCCATCGGCGGCGACGTACCCACAATGTGGCAGAACGCGCTGAAAGGGGTCTCCGGCGCCCGTACGCTCGAAGATGAGTGGGTGGCCAAGTACGACCTCCCCGTCCACTTTGCTGCCCGGTGCTCGACGCCGGCCCTGGACGTCCTGAGCCGGGTGGAAGCCAAGCGCATGGACCCTTCCACGCAGTTTGGTGTCATTGCCGCCCGTGAGGCATGGGCGGATTCCGGTATCGGCGAGATCGACCACGACCGCTTGGCAGTGGCCTTCGCTACTGGCATCGGCGGCGTCTGGACGCTCCTGGACGCTTGGGATACCCTCCGTGACAAGGGTCCCCGCCGGGTACTTCCCATGACAGTCCCCATGCTGATGCCCAACGGCGTAGCCGCTGCCGTCAGCCTGGACCTCGGCGCCCGCGCTGGAGCACACACGCCTGTTTCGGCCTGCGCGTCCGGCACGGAAGCGCTCCACCTTGGCCTGGACCTGATCCGGTCCGGCAAGGCTGACGTGGTGGTCTGCGGTGGCGCTGAAGCAGCCATCCACCCGATGCCTTTGGCGGCGTTCTCCTCCATGCAGGCGCTCTCCCGCCGGAATGACGAGCCGGAGCGCGCTTCGCGCCCCTACGACATCGACCGTGACGGCTTCGTCATGGGTGAAGGTGCCGGAGCTTTGGTCCTCGAGGCCGAGGAGCACGCCATCGCCCGCGGAGCACGGATCTACGCAGAGCTTGCCGGAACCTCGGTGACCGCGGACGCTTACCACATCACGGCACCGGACCCTGAGGGCCTCGGCGCTACAAGGGCCCTCAAGGCTGCCATGTTCGACGGCCGCATCCAGGCTGAAGACGTTGTCCACGTCAACGCCCATGCCACGTCGACACCGGTGGGCGACAAGCCTGAGTACACTGCACTGCGGGCTGCCCTTGGCACCCACGTGGACAATGTGGCGGTCTCTGCCACCAAGTCCCAAATGGGTCACCTGCTGGGAGCTTCCGGAGCCGTTGAAGCCGTCCTGACGGTTTTGGCTGTCTACGAACGAAAGACACCGGTGACCATCAACCTCGAGAACCAGGACCCGGAGATCCCCCTCGATGTCGTGACCTCCGTTCGCGACCTGCCAGCGGGCGATATCGTCGCTCTGAGCAACTCCTTCGGCTTCGGCGGACACAACGCTGTCATCGCTGTCCGAAACGTCTAGAAGCACTGTCCAGGCCCCGGCCTGAAGACATGAAGAGGGCCCCGCCATCCGGTGGGGCCCTCTTCATTGCTATGGGGTGGTGTTTGTCTCGAGTCAGCCGACCTGGTGCAACCAACGCACGGGTGCGCCTTCGGCTGCGTGCCGGAACGGCTCGAGTTCCTCGTCCCACGCTTCACCGAGCGCGAGGGACAGTTCATGGTAAACGGCTGAGGGATCCCCCGCACCGGACTCGTAGGCATAGCGAATGCGATCTTCAGTGACCATGATGTTCCCGTGCACGTCTGTGACGGCATGGAAAATACCGAGCTCGGGTGTATGGGACCAACGGGCCCCGTCGACGCCCTGGCTCGGCTCTTCGGTAACCTCGTAGCGCAGGTGGGCCCACCCTCTTAGGGCAGACGCCAACTGCGCCCCCGTGCCGGGCGTACCGGTCCACGACAGCTCAGCCCGGAACATCCCGGGCGCAGCAGGCTGAGGGGTCCACTCAAGATCGGTCCGCTTGTCCACGACCGATCCGATGGCCCACTCAACGTGCGGGCAAAGTGCCGTCGGGGCCGAGTGCACAAACAAGACACCGCGGGTTGTTGCAACAGACATTCCATCCTCCATAGCTGTAGGTACGTCTTCCCCAACGACCTCTGCCTGGATGTTTGCTGTTGCTGCGGGTGCCATGAAATTCAAGCGTGCCCTGACAGGCTATTCATTTATATGAAGTGCTACTGACGATATTGGCACAGATATAACCCTCAAGTGTGCATTGAAGGTTTCCCCGTGGTGCTTTCATTTTGCCGTACGCTGCCGGTTTCCGCCAGTGCGGAGTTTACTTGCGCGCGTCACGCACGTGGGTGCGCTTGCTGGTAGCTCTTCCGCAGCCGATCCACGGAAACGTGCGTGTAGATCTGTGTCGTCGCGAGGCTGCTGTGGCCGAGGATTTCCTGCACAGCCCTGAGGTCCGCACCCCCGTCGAGCAGGTGGGTGGCGGCACTGTGCCTGAGCGCATGGGGGCCGGTGGCCGAAGTATCACCCAGATCCTGCAGCATTTTGTTCACCACTGCGCGGATTTGTCGTGGATCCACTCTGCCGCCCCGTGCCCCGAGGAACAATGCGGGTCCGCTCAAGGCAGTCACGACGGCTGGCCGCCCTCGCCTCAACCAGTCGTCGACGGCGACCGCCGCCGGGACACCGAATGGCACCGTGCGCTCCTTGTTACCTTTGCCCAGCACCCGGAGTGTCCGTCGGTCAGGATCGAGGTCATCAACGTCCAAGCCCGCGAGTTCACCTACGCGGACTCCGGTGGCATACAGCAGTTCCACCATGGCACGGTTCCGCACGGCCGTGGGACCGCCCTCCTCGGCCGCCGTTGTCAGGTCATCCACCATCCTGGTCACCTGCTGTTGGTGGAGGACGCCCGGCAGGGACTTTTCCCGCTTGGGGGCCTGCAACCTGACGGCGGGATCAACGCCAATCAGCTCTTCCCGCAACGCCCACGAGGTGAACGATCGTGCGGTGGCTGCTCGGCGGGCCAATGTGGCCCTGGCCATGCCTGCTTCGCTCTGGGCACCGAGCCAGCGTCGAAGGGAACCGAGCTCCAAATCTCCGAGCTCTCCGACACCTTCCTGAACAGCAAAACCGAGAAGGCTCTCGACATCGGCAATGTAGGCACGAACGGTGTGCGCAGACCTGGCGCGTTCCCCCGCCAGATAGCGCCGGAATCCTTCAACTGCGCTTTGCAGCGATTCTGGTAATGATTGGCCATCCACCCTTCCCACTGTGCCAGTAGCGGGTATCAACAGGCAGCATCAACATACCCTTCCTCGGCCCGGCTAGGCATTCTTGGCTCTCTTCCACGTTCCACGGTCCGAAGTGGCGAGCCCCAGCGCATTCAACCGTGCCAGCCCTGCACGGACGGCGTCGGGACTGAGTCCGGCCACCACCGTCAGTTTCTCTACTGAACTGGCGGATCTTAGCGGGAGGGCATCCAGGAGAATGAGGTCCTCCAGGCACAAGCCGTCGTGTACTGCGGGAGGAGATTCTTTCTCTCCACCGTCCATGTCCCCCATTGCGCCCGCCAGCTCGGCGATCTCCCCGGCATCAGTTACGCATACTGCTCCGCCGTCCCTGAGGAGGCGGTGGCAACCGGCGGAATTGGCACTGTGCACCGACCCTGGGACAGCTGCCACAGCCCTGCCCAACGTCTCAGCGTGGTGGGCTGTGTTGAGGGCCCCCGAACGCCAGCGCGCTTCCACTACCACGGTGACCGAAGCGATTGCGGCAATGAGCCGGTTCCTTTGGAGGAACCTGTAGCGAGTGGGAGCCGATCCGGGCGGTACCTCCGCGATCACAGCTCCCTGCGTCGACACGGCCCTGAGTAATTCTTCATTGCCCGACGGGTAGAAACGATCAACCCCGCCTGCCATGACCGCAATGGTGGGTATGTCGGCACTCCCACCGCTCAAGGCCCCACGGTGCGCATGGGCGTCAATCCCGTAAGCGCCGCCTGAGACCACCGTGTATCCGCGTTGCGCAAGGGTGTAGGCGAAGTCTCCGGTCACTGATGCGCCATAGCTGGTACTGTCCCTTGAACCAACAAGTGCCACGGCCTGTCGGGCAGTGGGAAACGGCTGCTCGTTGCCCCTCCACCACAGGCAAAGTGGCTCCTGCAGACCGAGGTCGGCCAGCTGCGCCGGCCACAGCTCATCTCCTGGAACAATGACTCTCCCACCCAAGCGCCGCATTGTCTCCATGTCGCGCTCAGGGGCGAGGTCGGCGACGCGCGGTGCCCAACGCCGGAGGCTGGCGGCGAGGCCTGGCCACGTGGCAGGGCCTCCCTCGTCCATGAGGAGCTCGGAGATTTCCTGCTCCAGCGTGGGCCCAGTACCCAGTTCCCCCGTTGCCACTCCCAGGGCATCGATGGCTCCGACAGCCCGCACCAGGGCCAGGCCCACTGAGTCTTGCGGCTCCATGAGCCGCGCCAGCGCCGCCCGGGCTATGCGTTCCTTTTCCTGACTGGTTGTTGGCACGTGGCTTGGTCCTTTCGTGTAATTGCGTCTCATGCTGCGGATGCAGCCTGGCGGAGTCCGAGGCCCTGTCCGATGTGGTTGATATCCGGCCTGTCCGTTTGGTCCAGGTCCGCCAGTGTCCAGGCCAGCCGAAGGACGCGATCGTAGCCGCGCGCTGTCAGTGCACCTCGTTCAAGGGCAATGTCCAGCACCCGAGTGGTTCCCGGAGGTAACTTCAGCTCTCCGCGCAGCACGCGACCGGGCACCTGCGAGTTGGCCTCGAGACCGAAAGGTACAAGGCGCTCCAGCTGCCGTGACCGCGCCGCCAGTACCCGGTCCGCGACTGTGGCGGTGTCTTCTTCTTGTGACGCACTGCCAAAGTCCGCCAGTGACACCCGCTCCACCTGCAGTTGAATGTCCACCCGATCCAGCAGTGGACCCGATATGCGCCCGAAGTACCGGCGCCGCATCATCGCCGTACATGTGCAGTCCGTCCCTTTGCCGGTCGCCTTGCCGCACGGACACGGATTCGCGGCCAGTACCAGCTGGAACCGGGCCGGATAGGCTGCAGTGCCCGCCGACCTGTGGATGACCAGTTCGCCGCTTTCCAGCGGCTGGCGGAGGGCATCGAGTACCCGGCGCTCGTATTCCGGTGCCTCATCCAGGAAAAGGACGCCCCGGTGTGCCCGCGACGCCGCACCTGGACGGGGAAGTCCCGAACCGCCACCGATAATGGCCGCCGCAGTGGCGCTATGGTGGGGGTTTTCAAAAGGGGGCCTGCGGATCAAGCGCGCCGCTGACGACTGGATCGCGGCCAGGGAGTGGATTGCGGTGACTTCCATGGCAGCCGTATCAGCCAAGTCAGGCAGCAACCCGGGCAACCGTTCGGCCAGCATGGTTTTACCGGCCCCCGGCGGTCCGGTCAGGAGCATGTGGTGCCCGCCGGCTGCAGCGACTTCCAAGGCCCTGCGCGCCTCTCCCTGCCCCGAAACGTCACAGAGGTCAGGCTCCGGGAACCCGGTGGTGTCGTCATCCTCGGCAGTGTCAGTCCCCGATGGCTCGTAGTCCAGTACGAGGTCCTTGGGGTCTGCACCGAAATCGTAGGCGAGCCGCGCGAGCGTTTTGTACCCGTGAACCTTTGCCCCGGGCACCAGCGACGCCTCGGCGGCATTCGCCTCCGCCACGACGATGTCCGGAAAGCCTGCCTGCACGGCGGCCATAACCGCCGGGAGGATTCCACGAACAGGACGCAGCCGTCCATCCAGGCCAAGTTCTGCCATGAACACCGTCCTGCCAATGGAGCGGACATCGTTGGCTGCACAAAGGACAGCCATGGTGATGGCGAGGTCGAAGCCGGATCCCCGCTTAGGCAGTGAAGCCGGAATCAGATTGGCCGTGATCTTTCGCCGGCTCAGTGGGATGCCGGAGTTCTGGGCGGCGGAACGAATCCGTTCCTTGGCCTCGTTCAGTGCCGCGTCCGGAAGGCCCAGGATCACGAAACTCGGGAGCGTTTGTCCAATGTCCGCTTCGACCTCGACGATGTAGCCATTCAAGCCAACCAGGGCCACGCAGTAGCTGCGCCCCACCCCCATCTAACCCACACCCCGCAGGTGCTCCAGCAGGGGTCGCCCGATGCCGTCGTCGACAACGCCAACGACGTCAATGCGCCGGCGCAAGGCCCTCACCTCGTGGGCACGGCACCACGACGACGCGAGCCGGTGCAGGCGGGCCAGCTTGGCTGGACCTACGGCTTCGAACGGATGTCCGTAATCCAGGCTTCGACGGGTCTTGACCTCAGCGACTACGAGGATGTCGCCCTCGAGGGCCACAATGTCAATTTCGCCGTCCGTGCAGCGCCAGTTGCGATCTATGATCCGCATTCCCTGGGTCTCCAGGAACTCAGCGGCCAATGCTTCGCCATGTTGGCCAAGCAAGTCTTTTGCTCTCATGACCATCACCTCCGCTACCAGCTTTCAGGCTGGCAACGGCGGACGGCAGGGGGTCACTGCGCTATGTGGGTAACTCCCCGGTAGTCACGCTTGTGGAGGAACACTTGGGACTAGTTGCCAAGGTCGCCGAGTCCGCCGTCCTTCGGTAGCGCCAGGTCTTCACTCTTCGGAAGTTCTTCCACGTTGACGTCCTTGAAGGTGATGACCCTGACGTTTTTCACAAAGCGGGCCGAGCGGTACACGTCCCATACCCAGGCATCCTGCAACGTGAGGTCAAAGTAAACTTCACCATCCGCGCTGCGGGCCTGGAGGTCAACATGGTTGGCAAGGTAGAACCGCCGCTCAGTTTCGACTACGTAACTGAACAGTCCGACGACGTCCCTGTATTCACGGTAGAGCTGCAGCTCCATGTCGGTTTCATAGTTCTCAAGGTCCTCGGCGCTCATGCTTCCATCTTGCACCATCTTCAGGACGTGACGCGCCACCCGGGCCCGGCCTGGGGCTTGGGAGCGTCCATGGAGCGGATCAGTCGGCTCCGGAGCTGGTCAGGTTCCAGCTCGTCCGGTGGTAGGCGCTGGGACCTTGCTGCCGGATCATCTCCCTGTGGGCGGAGGTGGCATAGCCCTTGTTGACATCCCACCCGTAGGCAGGCAGCTCGGAGTGCAGGTCAACCATGATGCGGTCCCTGGCCACTTTGGCCAGGACACTGGCTGCCGCGACACTGAGGCAGCTCATGTCGGCCTTGACCTTGGTGTGGACGGGAGCTTCGCAGGCGGGACCCGCTGGGGTGTCAAAGAGGGAAGCCTGGACCTCGGGTGAAAGCCAGTTGTGGCTGCCATCCAGTAGCACGATGTCCGGGGTGATCCCGCCGGCCAGGATGTCGAACCACGCCCGCGTACCTGCCAGGCGCAGCGCGGCGATAATGCCGATCTCATCGATTTCCCGGGAACTCGCGTGACCCACGGCGCATGCCACAGCCCAGTCCCTGACCAAGGGCTCAAGCCGTTCGCGGTCCTCGGGCTTGAGCAGTTTGCTGTCCCGGACATCGGCCAGCAGGCCATGGTCGGCGAGGTTCACCACGGCGATCCCCACGCTCACGGGACCGGCCAACGCGCCTCGGCCTACCTCGTCCACGCCCGCAAGCAGGCTCACACCTGGAGCCAGGAACGTACGTTCGTGGTCAAGGGTGGGAAACCCAACGGCTTTCTTTGCCTTGGGCGCGGCTTTCTTGCCCTTGGATTTCGCTGGGGACTTGCCCGTCGTGACGGCTGCCGTGGTGGTTGTCATTACTTGGTCGCTGTTGCCTTGGGGACATCCCGGAAGACGTCTGAGTGGTTGTCGAGTATTGTCCATCGACTCACAGGCCACGCGATGACGGTCGCTTTACCTTCAATGTCGTCGATGTTGATGAACCCGCCGTTGACTTCCTGGTGAGCCCGGGAATCGGCCGAGTGGTTGCGGTTGTCGCCCATGACCCAGACCTTCCCTTCAGGAACCACGACGTCGAATGCGCTCGGTTGGGGAATTTCCGCCGGGTTAATGTACGTCTCATTCAGCGGCACCCCGTTGACGCTGACGCGTCCTTGGGCGTCGCAGCAGGAGACGTGGTCGCCGGGGAGGCCGATGACACGCTTAACGAGGTGCTGATCGGTGTTATCGGCCATCAGCCCCACGAATTCGAGGCTGTCGTTCAACCAGTCCATGGGCCCGGCGGGCTTTTGCGGTACGGGTTCGAGCCAGGCCTGGGTGTCCTTGAACACCACTACATCACCGCGGGACAGGTCGAACGGGCCCGGAACCAGGAGGTTGATGAAGATCCGGTCGTTGACATCCAAGGTGCTTTCCATGGATTCCGAGGGGATATAGAACGCCCTGAACAGGAAAGTCTTGAGCAGGAAGGACAGCACCAAGGCAATCGCTACAACGGTGACGATCTCTTTCACCCAAACGAGGACGGGATTCCTGTGCGTCTTCCCGGGAGCATCAGCGTCATCCGGGCTCGTCTCCGCCAAGCCGGCAGTACTTGCCGTTCCGTCCGAGAGCCGTGCGTCGTCGTCGTACCTCTCAGGGTTCCCGGGAGCTTTGTCCGGCATCTACTGTCCGTTCTTCAAAGGTGTTTCAGCCTGCGCGGAGCGAGGCATCTCTGCAAATCTATCAAGTGGCCAGACGATCTGGACCGGCCGGCCGATAACCCGTTCCACGGGCACCATACCGCCGCCCGGTGCACCCAGCAGTCCGCGGGAGTCCGCTGAACGGGAACGGTGGTCGCCCATCAGCCACAGACGACCCTCCGGCACCACGACGTCGAACTTCTGCTTGCTGGGTTCATCCCCTGGGTACACATAGGGTTCATCAACAGGCTGATCGTTGACTGTGAGTCTTCCGTCGGCCGAGCAGCACCGGACGTGGTCGCCGGCGACTCCTATGACCCGCTTGACGTACGTGGTGTCACTTCCCGTAAGTCCGAACCACTGGCTCGCCGCAGAAACCGCATCGACCAACGGGCCTTGGCCGCTGCTGAGCGGAGCGAATGAACCGCGGCCATCGAAAACGACCACGTCACCCCGGCGGATTGGCTCCGACGCGTAGGCCGTGCGGGAAACAAGGATCCGGTCCCCGGTTCCGAGGAGGGGTTCCATGGATTCGGAGGGAATGTAATAGACATCCAGCCACAACGAGCGCACCAAACCACTGATGGCGACAGCAAGGACCAGTGCGAGCAAAACAAAACGCCAGCCCTGTTTCCGGGGCTGGCGTTCTGATGTGTCCATGACTCGTATCCCTGTTGCGTTGCGGATTGCTCCGGAACTACCGGGCACGAATCCTGGACCCGTTGCGTAAGTCGCAGGACTACTTGGCGAAGTCGCGCTTTTCCTTGATCTTCGCAGCCTTACCGCGCAGTGCACGCATGTAGTAAAGCTTGGCGCGGCGGACGTCACCCTTGGTGACGACCTCGATCTTGTCGATGATCGGGGAGTGTACCGGGAAGGTACGCTCTACGCCGACACCGAAGGAAACCTTGCGAACGGTGAAGGTTTCGCGAACGCCGTCACCCTGGCGGCCCAGGACGAAGCCCTGGAATACCTGGACACGGGAGTTCTTGCCTTCGATGATGTTGACGTGAACCTTGAGGGTGTCGCCCGCACGGAACTCAGGAACATCGTTACGCAGCGATGCTGCATCTACGCTATCGAGGATATGCATTAATCCACTCCTGGTGAACGCCACAGGTCATTCACTTTGGGTTACGGCGGACAAGCCCGGGGGCACTTAAAGCCACCGGAAATTTCCGCCGAAGTTTCTTAGTGTCCGGTTCCGCCACTGATTGGCGTCACCGGGTTGCCCGACTGTTGGCTGAACTCCCCCTGTGGCAGGTGTCAGCCCAGCAGACACAAGGGTTAATTCTGCCATATGCGCTGCCGTCGGGCCAACTGTCAGGTCCCTTGAACGTTCGACGGCGGGAGCGCGCCCTTAGTTTGCGGCGTCGCCACCGGGCCGCGGACGCAAACGGCCGTCGACGACGTCGTACCCGAGGTCCGCCAAAGCGTTGCGGTCAGCGCGACTCAACGCACCGGCGTCGAACGCTTCCAGAAGGTCCGGACGGCGCTCGGCTGTCCGCCTGAATTGCTCGTGGCGGCGCCATTGGGCGATCTTGCCGTGGTTGCCACTGAGCAGGATGGCGGGGACCTCATGGTCGCGCCATGCGGAGGGCTTCGTGTACACCGGGTATTCCAGCAAACCGTCGGAGTGGGATTCCTCAACCAAGGACTCAGGATTGCCGACAACCCCCGGGAGGAGGCGCCCAATGGCTTCCACCATGGCCAGCACGGCTACTTCGCCACCGTTGAGAACATAGTCTCCAAGGCTGACGGGACGAACCGTGAAGTGGTCCTGCGCCCAGTCGATGACGCGCTCGTCGATGCCTTCGTAGCGTCCGCAGGCAAAGACGAGTTGGTCCTCTTCGGCAAGTTCGTAGGCCAGGGCTTGGTTGAACCTCTCCCCTGCCGGCGAAGGAACGATCAGTACGGGCTTGGAACCTTCACGGGCCCCTGCTACGGATTCGAGGGCCTGGGCCCACGGCTCAGGCTTCATCACCATCCCTGCCCCACCGCCATAGGGGGTGTCATCCACGGTGCGGTGCCTGTCCGTGGTGAAGGAGCGGAGATCGTGAACGTTAAGTTCGAGCAATCCGTCCTGGCGGGCCTTGCCTATGAGCGAAAGCTCAAGCGGGGCAAGGTATTCGGGAAAAATGCTGACGACATCAATCCTCATTCAGGCATCATCCCCGGTGCCGTCCTTGGACTCCTCCGCGGTGGACTCGTTGATCTCAAATAGGCCGGCAGGAGGGGTGACCAGGATGTAGCCGTCCTCGACGTTGACTTCAGGCACGATCTCGTCGACGAATGGAATAAGGATTTCCTTGCCGTCCGGGGTCTTGACCGTCAGCAGGTCCTGGACCGGGAGCGTGGTGAGTGCAGCGATGGTGCCCACAACCTGCGAGCCAACCCGCGCTTCAAGGCCAACGAGCTCGTGCTCATACCAGCCTTCATCATCGTCCTCGTCATCCAGTTCCTCGGTTTCGATGAAGAGCTTGGCGCCGCGGATGACTTCGGCAGCGTTGCGATCGGCAACTTCCTCGAAGCCCAGCAGGAGGATGTCCTTGTTCCACCGTGCGCTGCGGATGGTCAGGGGGCCGGCAGAGGCCGGCTCCACGACAAACTCGGTACCTGCGACAAAGCGCTCCGACGGGGCGTCGGTGAGTACCTGCACCGTGACCTCGCCGCGGATGCCGTGGGGTTTGCCGATCCGGGCCACCTGGAGCTGCATGGGTTCCTCTGAATTCTTGTTGTTCCCGCGCCGCCAGGCAGCCACGGTAATGAATGTTGGATAAAGCAATCCGGCCCCTCCACCATATTCGGTGAAGGGGCCGGACCTAAGACAAGATGTGCTGAGCGCGTTACCGGCGACGGTCGGTGTCGACGACGTCGACCCTGACCTGCTCGCCACCAGCCAAAGCCGCAACAACTGTGCGCAGTGCGCGGGCTGTGCGTCCTTGACGGCCGATTACCCGTCCGAGGTCCTCTTGGTGAACTCGCACCTCAAGGGATTCCCCGCGGCGGTTGTTCTTGGCACTGACCTTGACATCCTCAGGACTGTCAACGATCCCACGAACCAAGTGCTCGAGCGCTTCGGACAGCAACTTACTCAGCCTCGGTGGTCTCTGCTTCAGCCTCGGCCGGAGCCTCAGCAGCTTCGTCCTTCTTGGCCTTCTTGGTGATGGCTTCCGGGATGATGACGGAACCCTTCTCCGGTGCTACGAAGGCTTCCTTCGGAGCTTTGGTCTTCAGGGTGCCTTCCTGGCCCGGCAGGCCCTTGAACTTCTGCCAGTCACCGGTGATCTTGAGGATCGCAGCAACCTGCTCGGTCGGCTGGGCGCCAACGGACAGCCAGTACTGGGCGCGCTCGGAAGCGACCTCGATGTACGACGGCTCTTCGGTGGGGTGGTACTTGCCGATTTCTTCAATGGCACGGCCATCGCGCTTGGCGCGGGCATCCATGACGACGATGCGGTAGTACGGTGCGCGCATCTTACCGAAGCGCTTAAGGCGAATCTTTACGGCCACTTTTGTGGTCACTCCTGTTTCTGAAACGAGGTGAACCCGACGTTCTGCACCCGTGGGGCGGGCCATACTGGACGGTTCGAAGGACAAGATACGGGCACGGAGAGAGGGGCCGCACCGATCAAGTACCTGTCCATTGTGCCAGATGCCCGGTGCAATTACGACTTAGGCCGCAAAGGGTGGCGTGTTCTTGGTCACTCCGGACGGATCGTATCCGCGAAAACCGGGCAACTGTCAGGCGGACCAGACGTAGAGTCCGGAGCGGTCGGCTTTTTCCACATCCGTGGCGAGGGCGGCCAGTTGCTGGACGTACTGGCGCGATTGGGTAGCGTCAAAGGGCATGTCGTCCTGGGCGGCCCAGGCCGCAGCAACATCATCAAGGACGTTGCCATCGCCCTCACTTTCATAGGTGAGCAGTTCGGCAAGCGCGCGCACCATGGCCTCGGGAACTCCGAGGAGGGCATCACTCGTCACATCCACCAGGGCGAGCTCATAGTCTGCTCCCGCAGCATGGACGGCCTGTCCGGCGAGGTCGCCCAGCTGTTCTACCTCAAAGTCGGTGATGCCTTCGATCCTGACGGCGGGGCCCGTGGCTTCGGCACCGCGATCCAGTGCGGCTGCCCGTTTGAGTGCTTCGTCGTGGGTGGCTACAAATATTTCGGCAAAGCCCATGGAAAGTACTCTCAATCCTTCGTGCTGACGGGGCGGCGGCACGGGAACCGAAAGGTTCCGCGCCGTCAATGCCCAGCTTAGTGCAGCCATGGGCTGCCAGGACGATTCAGCGAACGGCGACGCGCAGCTTGTTCCGCCATGGGTCGTCGAACCGAAGCTCAGCGCCGGTGTGGTGGTTCTGGACGCCCGCCACCTTCAGCCGGTCCGCCAGCATCGCGACGTCATCAGCCGTGGGGACCTCGATCAGGACTTCCCCAAGCCCCAGCGTGTCCTTTCGGGGTCCGGCACCGCGACTGTTCCACACGTTCATGGCCATGTGGTGGTGGTACCCACCGGCGGAAACGAACAAGGCCTGGCCGTGCCAGCCCGCCGTCCGCTCGAACCCCAGGGTTTCCACATAGAACCTTTGCGCAGTTTCAACGTCCCCCACTTGGAGGTGCACGTGGCCGATCCCGGCGGCTGCCTCCCGCTGGCCGGTCACGGCAGCCTCACTCAGGTGCTGCTGCAGGAACCGCTGCGGCGGGAGTGCGACGTTGTCCATGACGACGTTCTTGCCGTCCCACTGCCACAGTTCGCGGGGCTTGTCATAGTAGAGCTCAATACCGTTGCCCTCGGGGTCGGTGAAATAGAACGCCTCGCTGACCAGGTGGTCGGCGCTTCCGGCAAAGGCGCGCGGCTCGTATTCTGCCGCCGTGGCAATGGTGGCCGCCAGGGATGGCTGGTCCTCAAAGAGGATGGCGGTGTGGAACAGGCCCGCTTCCCCACGGCCCGGGATCTGCAGACCTGAGGCAGGCGCCAGGTGGACAACAGGCTTTCCCGTGCGGCCCAAGTACAGTCCGCCATCCTGCTCGGCCACGATGTCCAGGCCCAAGGCGCGCTGGTAGTAGTCGCTCATGACCTTCATGTCGCCTACCTTGAGCATGACGGTGCCCATGGTGAGTTCGGCAGGAAGAAGATCCTGGCTGTTTGCTGTAGTCATGTGAAGCTCCTGGGTTTGAGGCTGCCGCCCTTTCGGCACCTTCTACTAGTACTAAATTACTTGAAGCTTCAATTTATTCCTAACGGATGATCCCGCCACGTAAAACGATGTGCTGGAGTTCGGCCACGGTGTTGAGGGCGACCCGCGGATCTTCACGGCAGAGAACGACGTCGGCACTCGCCCCTTCGCTGATGGCTTCGGCACCCAGCCACGCCCTTGCGCCCCACGTTGCGGCCTCCAGGACAGCGGAAGGCGGCAGGCCGGCGTCGTGCAGTTCCTTCATCTCGTCCGCAATCCGGCCGTGCTTGATCACGCTGCCGGCATCGGTGCCCGTGTAGATGGTGACACCGGCTTCGAAGGCCTCCAGCACGCGGTCGTGGCGGCGTTCCCACAGCTTCGCCATGTGATCTGCGTAGACGGGGAACTTGGGCGCGGCCTGGGCGGAAATCTCCGGAAAAGTCGCAATGTTGACCAGCGTAGGGACAATCGGAACGCCCTGCTCCACAAGCCGCGGAAGGTGCCGCGGCAAGAGGCCCGTAGCGTGTTCGATGCAGTCGATATTGGCGTCCAGCATGTCGTCAATGGTGTCTTCTGCGAAGCAGTGGGCCGTAACCCTGGCTCCCTCATCGTGCGCGGCCGAAATGGCGTCCTTGACCAGCTTGGCCGGGAAGGACGCGGCCAGGTCACCAATGCCGCGATCGATCCAGTCGCCCACGAGTTTCACCCAGCCATCGCCGTCACGGGCTTCTTTGCGGACGGTCTCCACGAGCTGTTCGGGATCGATTTCATGGCCCAGTCCTCGGAGGTACCGCCGGTCCCTGGCTATATGCCGGCCAGCCCTGATCAGTCGCGGCAAATCCGCGCGCCCTTGGACCCAGCGCGTGTCACTGGGCGATCCGGCATCACGGATCAACAGTGTGCCGGCCGCCAGGTCTGCCCTTGCCTGGGCGAGGGTGGTCTGCTCATCAACCGCACCGCCCGGCCCCAAACCGATGTGGCAGTGGGCGTCGACAAAGCCGGGCAAGACCCAGCCGTCGAGCACAACGTCCGGTGCCGCCACCGGCTGGATGAACGTCAGGCGACCGTCAACGGACCACATGCCCCTGCGCTCCCTGCCTGCTGCTACGAGCACCGTACCGCTGAATTCGATGATGTTGGCCATGGCAAAAAGCCTAGCCCTGTACGTGCCTGGCAAGCCTGCAACGCCATATGACTGTGCGGCCGCAGGCAGCTGTGGTAGCTTCGTCTACGACCACACGGGGGCCCCTGCAGGGGCTGAGATCGGACTGAGGCAGTCTGCGACCGTTGAACCTGTCCGGGTAATGCCGGCGAAGGAAGTGAGCAGTCCCTTGAGCACCACAGAAACACAGCACAGCCCTGCCCAAAACGCGACCGTCGTTAAGACCGGGGCACCGGAAACCGTGACGCAGTCGCTGAAATCCCACTCGCTGGGGTGGCTTGAAGATCCCGAACATGGCATTCGCGTTCCTGTCACCGAGATCGCACTGGAACCCTCCCCCAATGGCCAAGCCAACCCGCCCCTGCAGGTTTATCGAACTGCCGGACCGGGCAGTGATCCGAGAGTCGGGCTGGAACCGTTCCGTGCACCCTGGATCGAAGGCCGGGGCGACACGGAGCCGTACTCGGGCCGTGAAAGGAACCTGCTCGACGACGGCAAGTCCGCGGTCCGGCGCGGTGCGGCATCGGCGGAGTGGAAGGGCGCACAACCGGTGCCCCGCCGCGCCGTCGAGCAGAAGACCGTCACACAGATGCACTACGCCCGGAAGGGCATCGTGACGGAGGAGATGCAGTTCGTGGCCTTGCGCGAGAACTGCGATGTCGAATTGGTCCGCAGCGAAGTTGCCGCCGGACGCGCCATCATCCCCAGCAACATCAATCACCCGGAATCCGAACCGATGATTATCGGCAAGGCGTTCCTGGTCAAGATCAACGCCAATATTGGCAACTCCGCGGTGACCAGCTCCATCACCGAGGAAGTCGACAAACTGCAGTGGGCGGCGCAATGGGGTGCCGATACGGTCATGGACCTCTCCACCGGCGATGACATCCACACCACGCGGGAATGGATCATCCGCAACTCCCCTGTTCCAATCGGCACGGTTCCCATTTATCAGGCACTCGAAAAGGTCAACGGCGAGGCCAATAAGCTCACGTGGGAGATCTTCCGCGACACCGTGATTGAACAGTGCGAACAAGGGGTGGACTACATGACCGTCCATGCCGGGGTGCTGCTGCGCTACGTCCCGTTGACTGCCAATCGCGTCACCGGCATCGTTTCCCGCGGCGGCTCGATCATGGCCGGCTGGTGCCTGGCCCACCACCAGGAGAACTTCCTCTACACCCACTTCGACGAACTGTGCGAGATCTTCGCCAAGTACGATGTCGCCTTTTCGCTCGGCGACGGGCTGCGTCCCGGCTCCATCGCGGACGCCAATGATGCCGCGCAGTTCGCAGAGCTGGACACCCTTGCCGAGCTGACCCAGCGGGCGTGGGAGTTCGATGTCCAGGTCATGGTTGAAGGCCCGGGGCACATCCCCTTCCACTTGGTACGTGAAAACGTCGAACGCCAGCAGGAACTGTGCAAGGGTGCCCCGTTCTACACACTGGGCCCCTTGGTCACGGATGTGGCGCCCGGCTACGACCACATCACCTCGGCCATTGGCGCGACCGAAATCGCCCGCTACGGCACGGCAATGCTCTGCTATGTGACACCCAAGGAACACCTTGGCCTGCCGAACAAGGACGACGTCAAAACCGGTGTGATCACCTACAAGATCGCCGCCCACGCCGCTGACCTCGCCAAGGGGCACCCTGGCGCGAACGAGCGCGACGATGCACTGTCCAAAGCCCGCTTCGAGTTCCGCTGGCGCGACCAGTTCGCCCTGTCCCTCGATCCTGTGACAGCCGAGGCGTTCCACGACGAAACCCTGCCCGCCGAGCCGGCCAAGACCGCACACTTCTGCTCGATGTGCGGGCCGAAATTCTGCTCCATGCGGATCAGCCAGGATATCCGCGATGAGTACGGTTCAGCTGAAGCGCAGGCCGCAATCGCCGGCATGTACAGCGGCATGAGGGAAAAGAGCCAGGAGTTCCTGGCTTCCGGCGGGAAGGTCTACCTGCCGGAACTGCAGGTACCCGGCACTGCGGGCAATGGCAGCTCAGGACGCCTGAACTGACATGGCCCGTCCCACGTCCGCGACAAACGAGCGGATGATGTGATCGCCATCCACTGAATCCTGGGGCCGGTGCCCGCCCGCTGCTACCCGGCGGAGGGCGCCGGTCTCCTGGAGGTATCCCGCAATTTCCTCGTAAAGCGGCTCCCAACCACCCGTAAGGACCAAGGTGGGAACGCCGGGCACAATGTGAAGCGGTGCCTCCCATGGCGGTGCCTGGAGCCTGAGGCGCCGCGCAGACTTCCGGGCCTCCGGCGTGTCCAGTCCCCCGGTTTCGGCCGAGAAAGCCCTGCGGAAGTATTCCCGCTGGTAGTCGGCGTCGTTCAATTGTGCCCGGACGTCGAACAACGGCTCCATCAGCGCACGGTGGGAGGCCGTGGCCGGCAGTTCGGCTGTCAGCGACAAGCACGCCGGCTCCACCAACGACAGCGAATGCACAAGATCAGGACGCTCAATAGCTGCCAGCATGGCGGAAATGGCGCCCTGTTCGTGCGCCACGACGTGGCCTCCACCGGCATCGGCCAACGCATTGATCACGATGGCGACATCTGCTGCCACATTGGATGGCGCCGGTTCCTCGACCGCCGAAAAGCCGTGCCGCCTCAGGAACAGGGCGTCATAGGCCAGCGCCATGCCGTGTTGCTTCGGCCATGCTGCGGCGCCGAAACTCCCCAGGCCGTGAACGAAGACTACGCGCTGCTTGTGCATTGGTTCAGCCTATTCCACGGCTCTGACATCCCAACTGCCTGGCAGCTGGGACGCACTGTCTACTTACCGAGGAACTTGTCGAAGCCCTTGGGAAGGTTCAGCGACGACGGGTCGAAGTCCGCCGCGCCTTGCCCAAAAGCCGCGCCCGTGGGGGCCGCTGAAGCAGCGTTTGCCCGTTTGGCCTCCGCATCGCGAAGTTCCTGGGCTGCCTTGGCCGGGTTGCCGGACCGTGCCTTCTTCTTGGGAGTGTTCTTCCCGTTCTTGCGTCCGCCAGGGCCACCGAGGCCGGGCATCCCAGGCATACCCGGCATGCCACCGCCCTGGGCCAGCTTCTTCATCATCTTCTGTGCCTGGGCGAAGCGTTCCAGCAGGCCGTTGACCTCGGAGACATGCACGCCGGAACCCTTGGCGATGCGGGCGCGGCGGGAACCGTTGATGATCTTGGGAGCAACACGCTCGTGCGGTGTCATGGAACGGACGATCGCCTCGACGCGGTCGATCTCTTTTTCGTCGAAGTTCTCCAGCTGCTGACGGATGTTTTGAGCACCCGGCATCATCATGAGCATCTTCTTCATGGAGCCCATGTTGCGGATCTGCTGCATCTGGGCGAGGAAGTCGTCAAGGGTGAAGTCTTCCTGGTCGGCGAACTTCTTCGCCATCCGGGCGGCTTCATCCTTGTCCCATGCCTTCTCGGCCTGCTCGATCAGGGTGAGGACGTCACCCATGTCGAGGATGCGGGAAGCCATGCGGTCCGGGTGGAAGAGCTCAAAGTCGTCCAGGCCTTCGCCGGTGGAGGCAAACATGACGGGCTTGCCGGTCACGGACGCCACGGAAAGCGCGGCACCACCGCGGGCGTCGCCGTCGAGCTTTGACAGGACGATGCCCGTGAAGTTGACGCCCTCGTCGAAGGCCATCGCCGTGTTGACGGCGTCCTGGCCGATCATGGAGTCGATCACGAACAGGACTTCGTTGGGGATGATCGCCTGGCGGATCCGGCGTGCCTGATCCATCATTTCGGCGTCGACGCCCAAGCGGCCGGCGGTATCAACGATCACGACGTCGTGAAGCTTCTGGCGGGCTTCCTCGACGCCGGCCTTGGCGACGGCGACCGGGTCACCGGCAGGGTGTTCAAGTTCCGAGGTAGCGCCGGGGTGCGGAGCGAAAACCGGGACACCGGCACGCTGGCCAACAACCTGGAGCTGCGTCACTGCATTGGGACGCTGAAGGTCGCAGGCAACCAGCATGGGGCTGTGGCCCTGGGCCTTGAGCCACTTGGACAGCTTGCCGGCGAGGGTGGTCTTACCGGCACCCTGGAGGCCCGCGAGCATGATGATGGTGGGGCCGTTCTTGGCCAGGCGGATCCGGCGGGTCTCGCCACCGAGGATTTCCTTCAGTTCCTCGTTGACGATCTTCACGATCTGCTGGCTGGGATTCAGTGCACCTGAAACTTCGGCACCGAGCGCGCGTTCACGGATGCGTCCAGTGAATTCGCGGACCACCGATACGGCGACGTCCGCATCCAACAGGGCGCGGCGGATCTCCCGGACCGTGGCATCGACGTCAGCCTCGGTGAGGCGGCCCTTGCCACGGAGGTTCTTGAAGGTTGCTGTCAACCGGTCAGAGAGTGAATTGAACACGCGCCGTGCACTTCTTTCGATGGTCTACGAATGGCGGCCAATGCGGCACGCCAGAGTCTTGACGATTCTTGCCCCGGCACGATGACTCAACTACGGGATGACTCAACTACGGGACTCGACTATCTAGGGTACCAAGTCGCACCTCCAAGATGGCATGCTGGCACGGTGACCAGTAAAACAACTGTAAAAACATTGCTCATCCTCGGAGCATCCGGAGACTTGACGGGCAGGCTGCTGCTCCCGGGCCTTGCTGGACTGTTGGCCGCGGGTGGCGCTCCAGGCTTGCGTTTGGTGGGAGCCGGCTCTGATCCTTGGTCTCCGGACCAGTGGAGGGAACGGGTCGACGGCGCTTTCGCCGCCGCGTCGAAGGAAGCCGACGCCCAAGGCAAGGCGGCTTTGGCTGCCGTGGCCGGCAGCACCGAATACCACCAGCTGGACGTGACGGCCGAGGGACCGCTGGCAGAGTTGCTGTCGCAGCTGGAGGGTCCGGTCGCGATCTACTTCGCGTTGCCGCCCCACGTCAGCCAGAAGGCCTGCGAGGTTTTGCACCCTGGACAGTTGCCGGCCGGAACCCGCCTGGTCATGGAAAAGCCATTTGGATCAGGTACCGAATCGGCGCGCGAATTGAACAAGACGCTGGCTGCGCTGGTGCCGGAGGACCACATCCATCGGGTGGACCATTTCCTGGGCAAGGCAACAGTGCTGAATATCCTCGGCCTCCGCTTCGCCAACAGGTTCCTGGAACCGGTGTGGAACCGGGACCACATCGAAAAAGTGGAGGTCATCTTCGACGAAGACCTCGCCCTTGAGGGCCGTGCCCGCTACTACGACACCGCCGGCGCGCTCCGGGACATGATCCAAAGCCATCTCCTGCACATCATGGCGTTCCTGGCCATCGACGCGCCGGCCACCATTGGGGAACGCGACCTGCGGGACGCCGTCGCCACCGTATTGCGTGCCAGCAGCATCAAGGCCCCCTACAACCTGTCGACGCGTCGTGCCCGGTACACGGCAGGAACCCTGGGCGAACGTACCGTGCCCGACTACGCCGCGGAGGAAGGCGTGGATCCTGCCAGGAACACCGAAACCCTTGCGGAAGTCCGGGTGGACATCGACAACTGGCGTTGGAGCGGCGTCCCGTTCATCCTCCGCTCGGGCAAGGCCATGGGACAACGCCGCAAGGAAGCAGTCATCACGTTCCGCCCGGTCCCCCACCTCCCCAAGGGCTTCTCCGGCGTGGACTCCCCCAATCAGTTGCGGATCGGTTTCGGGCCCGACGTTTTGGAGCTCGACGTCGATGTCAACGGCCCCGGTGACATCTTCAACCTTGACCGCGCAAGCCTGGTGGCCGAACTCAACGCGGCCGGGATGCTGCCCTACGGCGAAGTGCTCGAAGGCATCCTGACAGGCGATCCGCTCCTGTCCGTCCGGGGCGACACCGCTGAGGATTGCTGGCGGATCATCGAACCCGTCCTCAATGCTTGGGCGAACGGCGAGGTGCCCCTGGAAGAATACGCCGCCGGCAGCGCCGGGCCCGCGAACTGGCCCACCGGCGTCGAGGACTAAACGTCGAAGACTAAACAAGGCAACACAAAGCGGGCCGGGTACCTTGTCTGGTACCCGGCCCGCTGCCGGTGTTTGAGTAACGAGTGGTAGCCGGTGGCCTAGATGGCCGCCGCGCCCCGTTCACCCGTCCGGACCCGGACTGCTTCATAGACATCCACGGTCCATACCTTGCCGTCGCCGGCCCTGCCGGTATTCGAGCTGGCGATGAGGACATCCAGGATGTCGTCCGCCTGTTCGTCCGTGGCCAGGACCTCGATCCGGATCTTTGGCAGCAGGTCCACGTTATACTCGGCTCCGCGATACACCTCGGTGTAACCCCGCTGCCGGCCGTAGCCGCTGGCTGCACTGACCGTCAGGCCCTGAACCCCGTATGCTTCGAGGCCTTCCCGGACTGCTTCGAGCTTTTCGGGACGGACGATCGCTGTGATGAGCTTCATGCCTGGACACTCTCCTTGCCTTCTGCGGGAGCCTTCTCTTCGGACTTTCCGGTCATCGCCTCATGGAGCGGCTGGAAGCTGCCCCCGTGGCCGTTGACGCCGAACTCGTACGCCGTCTCAGCGTGCAGGCTGAGGTCGACGCCCACGTTCTCCTGCTCAGTGGAGACCCTGAAGCCCATGGTCTTGTGGATGGCGAGGGCGATGATTGCCGTCATGATGGCCGAGAAGACGATTGCGATGCCTGCCGCTGCGAGCTGTGCCCACAGTTGGGTCAGGCCGCCGCCGTAGAAGAGGCCGCCGGCGGTGACGCCTTCGCTCGGAACTGCAATGAAGCCCAGAGCCACCGTGCCGATGATGCCGGATACGAGGTGGACACCCACGACGTCCAGGGAGTCGTCAAAGCCCCAACGGAACTTCAGTCCAACCGCCAGGGCGGAAGCGACACCGGCCACAACGCCCAGTCCCAGTGCACCGACCGGGCTGACGTTGGCACAGGCGGGAGTGATGGCCACCAGGCCGGCAACCACACCGGATGCTGCGCCCAGGGAGGTGGGGTGTCCGTCGCGGATGCGTTCGGTGATGAGCCAGCCGATCATTGCCGCTGCGGGAGCTGCGAGGGTGTTGACCCAGATCAAGCCACCCTGCTCAGCCGTGGTCGCTGCGCCGCCGTTGAAACCGAACCAGCCAAACCATAGGATGGCCGCACCGAGCATGACGAACGGGATGTTGTGGGGGCGGTGGTTCGGGTCTTTACCGAAACCGCGACGGTTACCGATGATCAGGACCAGGACAAGTGCTGCCACACCGGCATTGATGTGCACCACGGTGCCGCCGGCGAAGTCGATTGCCGGGCCGAGGGCCTTTCCGATTGCACCCTCCGGGCCGAACAGGCCGCCACCCCACACCATGTAGGCCAGGGGGCAGTAGACCAGCGTGACCCAGACCGGGACGAAGATGGTCCACGCGCCGAACTTGGCGCGGTCTGCGATTGCGCCACTGATGAGCGCAACAGTAATGATGGCGAAGGTGGCTGCGTAACCGACCTTGATCAGGCCATCAGGGGTGGAAATGCCTTCGAGGCCGAAAGTGGCGAACGGGTTGCCCACGATTTCAAGGAAGCCTTCGCCTGAGCTCATCGATGCGCCCCACAGCACCCAGACAACTCCGACGATGCCGATGGAGATGAAGCTCATCATCATCATGTTCAAGGCAGCCTTGGCGCGTGTCATGCCGCCGTAGAAAAATGCCAGACCAGGTGTCATGAACAGCACGAGTGCCGCCGCCACCATGACCCATACGTGACCTGCGGTAAGTTCCATGGTGCACGTTCCTCTCTTGCTTTGGTTCTGCGGTTCTACCGCTGTCCTGACGCCTTTTGCGTCCTGCTTAAGAGTTTTGTGCCGCTGTGTTTCACCTGCGCAGGTTTTATATTGCGGGCCGGTTACAACAACCTCCCCAACGTAAATGGTGCATATCCCCGCTGTTACGGATATGTTTCAGGCGTCAGACTTCACCCGAAAACCAACCCGAAGGACCCCAACCGCATGACCCAACCGCCCAGATCCGTCAAAGCACCAAGGATCCGGCCTGAGAAGACTCCCCTGCCACGCGACATCAAGGTGATGTTGGCCGCGGCGTTCCTGATTGCGTTGGGCTTCGGCCTGGTGGCACCCGTGCTGCCCCAGTTCGCCACCACTTTTGACGTTGGTGCAACTGCAGCCGCCGTGATCGTGAGCATCTTCGCTTTCATGCGCTTGGTCTTCGCCCCGGCCGGCGGTGCTTTGATCGGCAGGTTCGGTGAGCGAAACGTCTACGTTTCAGGTCTTCTGATTGTTGCCGTGTCCACAGCGGCATGCGCCTTCGCCCAGGATTATTGGCAACTGCTGATCTTCCGTGGGCTCGGTGGTGCGGGCTCTGTGATGTTCACCGTCGCGGCCATGGGCCTGCTGATCCGGCTGGCTCCGCCCGAACGCCGCGGGCGGGTATCGGGGGCGTATGCCTCGGCATTCCTGATCGGCAGCGTGTTGGGTCCGGTTGTGGGCGGCTTGCTTGCGGGCTTCGGACTCCGCGTTCCATTCCTTGCCTACGCAGGAGCGCTGCTCGTGGCTGCTGCGGTGGTCCGCACCATGCTTAGCGGCGAGGGACAGGCCGCGACCAATGCAAACCCAGCTCCTGCCATGACCCTGAAGGAAGCACTTGCAGACTCGGCCTACCGCGCCGCAGTGTTCTCCAGTTTCGGCAACGGCTGGGTGACTTTCGGGGTTCGCATGGCCACCATCCCGCTGTTTGCGGCGGCGGTGCTGCAGTCGAAGCCGGAGACGGCTGCCTGGGCACTGGCCATCTTCGCGGTGGGCAATGCCAGCGCGCTGACATTCTCCGGGCGGCTGGCGGATGCCTGGGGACGGAAACCCCTGGTGGTGCCCGGACTCGTCATCACAGGGTTGGCTACTGCCGTGATCGGCTTGACCACGGATTTGCTGGCCTTTCTTGCCGCTTCGGCTGTGGCGGGATTCGGCTCAGGTTTGCTGGGGCCGGCGCAACAGGCCGCCGTCGCCGATGTCATTGGCCGGGGACGTTCCGGCGGCAAGGTCCTCGCAGTGTTCCAGATGGCCGCGGACACCGGCGCCATTATCGGCCCCATCGTCGCCGGGCTTTTGGCCGATGTTCTGGGCTACGGCTGGGCATTCGGCATTACGGGTGCGGTGCTGCTGGTGACTGCCATCGCGTGGCTCCCCGCGCGTGAACCCCTGGGAAACAAAAACTGACCGACAGCAAGAGGTGCGGAACACCCCTGCTGCCGGCCAGTTAACCGTGTTGTGCTGCTGAGCTGCTAGTTGAGCAGCGCGTCCACGAAGCTTTCCGCATCGAACGGTGCGAGGTCATCCGGGCCTTCGCCCAAGCCAATGAGCTTCACCGGAACACCCAGCGACTTCTGGATGGCCACCACAATGCCGCCCTTTGCCGTACCGTCCAGCTTGGTCAGAACGATGCCGGAGATGTTGACCACCTCAGCGAAAACGCGGGCCTGGTTGAGGCCGTTCTGGCCCGTTGTGGCGTCCAGGACCAGCAGGACCTCGTCCACCTCGGCGAGCTTCTCGATGACCCGCTTGACCTTGCCCAATTCGTCCATGAGGCCGGTCTTGTTCTGGAGTCGTCCGGCGGTATCCACCATGACGACGTCGACTTCCTGGTCGATGCCGGCCTTGACGGCCTCGTAGGCAACCGACGCCGGGTCCGCCCCTTCAATGTCCGACTTCACGGTGGGCACGCCCACGCGCTGCCCCCACGTAGCGAGCTGCTCGGCTGCGGCAGCACGGAATGTATCAGCAGCGCCGAGCAACACGTCCTTGTCTTCAGCCACGAGGACACGGGCCAGCTTTCCCACCGTGGTGGTCTTGCCCACGCCGTTGACGCCGACGACAAGGACGACGGCGGGCCGGTCGCCCTTGCGTTCGACGTTCAGGGAACGGTCCATGCCCGGGTCCACCAGCTTGATGAGCTCTTCGCGCAGCATGGCCTTGACCTCTTCCGGGCTGCGGGTACCCAGAACCTTGACACGTTCACGAAGCGCGTCAACCAACTGCATGGTGGGTTCGGTGCCGAGGTCGGCGAGCAGGAGAGTCTCTTCAACCTCGTCCCACACGTTTTCGTCGATTTTGTCCCCGGACAGAAGCGCCAGGAGGCCTTTACCCAGGATGTTGTTGGATTTGACCAGGCGGGCACGGAGCCGGTTCAGGCGGCCCTCGACGGGGTCCGGTGTATCAATGGCGATGGTTTCGAGCCCGGCGGCGTCGTCGGGAACATCGGTGCCGGCAACCGTTCCGTCAAAGGTGGGTGCCGGTGCTTTGACGGCGTCCGGGTGGTCCTCCACCAGAGTTCCGCCGCCTGCTGCCGAGGACTGGACGGGGTCGTTGGCGTCCCGCGGCCCAGGGTATTTGGCCCCGGATTTCCGGGCCTTCAGCAGTACCGGCACGAGTCCGCCGACCACTACGAGCGCAGCGACAATGGACAGAATTATGGGAAGGAAATCGTTCACTCCCCTACCTTCTCATATTGCTAAGCCCCGGCACCGAGCCTCTGGCTGATGACGGTGGAGACTCCGTCGCCGCGCATGGTCACCCCGTAAAGGGCGTCCGCTACCTCCATGGTGCGCTTTTGGTGGGTGATCACGATCAGCTGGCTGGACTCACGCAGTTCCTCGAAAATGGTGATCAGCCGGCCCAGGTTGGTGTCGTCCAATGCGGCTTCAACCTCATCCATGACGTAGAAGGGCGAGGGCCGCGCCTTGAAGATTGCCACCAGCAGCGCAACGGCCGTCAGGGAACGCTCGCCGCCGGAAAGCAGCGACAACCTTTTGATCTTCTTACCGGCAGGCCGTGCTTCCACTTCAATTCCCGTGGTGAGCATGTCGTCGGGATCGGTCAGGACAAGCTTGCCTTCGCCCCCTGGGAACAGGCGCGCGAAGACGTGGTCGAACTGGGCGGACGTGTCAGCAAAAGCCTCGGTGAAGACTTGCTGGACGCGGTTGTCCACTTCCTTGATGATGTCCAGCAGATCCTTGCGGCTGGACTTAAGGTCCTCCAGTTGGGAGCTGAGGAATTGGTGGCGTTCTTCCAGTGCGGCAAATTCCTCAAGCGCCAGGGGGTTCACTTTTCCCAGGGATGCGAGGTCGCGCTCAGCCTTCCTGAGCCGTTTCTCCTGCTCCGCGCGGACGAACGGGACTCCTTGAACCACTGGTTCGCCATTCTCATCCACCGGTGCCCGCAGCTCGGCCCACTTGTCGGTGGTGGTTCCGGCGGGCAGGGGCACGGGCTGGTCCGGACCGTAATCAGCAATCAATTGTTCAGCCGATAGCCCCAGTTCTTCGATGGAGCGCGTTTCCAGGGCTTCGATGCGCAACCGCTGCTGGGTGCGCGCCATTTCGTCCCGGTGCACGGAGTCGGTCAGCTCAGCGAGTTCCTTGGCCAGGGCATCGTTTGCAGAGCGGACCCCTCCCAGTTCCCGCTCCAACTGCTCACGCGTTTGCTCCGCAAGATCTCGCTCACGCCCGGCAAGGTCAACTGATATGTCCACGAAGCGCAGGGTCTGCTCCACAGCCGACGCGACGGCGGCCGCTCGTTGAGCCTGGGCACGTCGACGCTGTGCCCTGCGCGCGGCCTCTTCACGGGCGCGTCGCTCGGTAGCGGCAGCACGCTCCAGGGATGCCGCCCTGTTACTGATGGCGCCGAGTTGTTCTTCCGCAGTCCGGAGGGCCAGCCGGGCTTCGGTCTCCAGCGCACGGGCAGTCCTGGCCTGCGCTGCGAGCTCGTCACGCTGGTCCGTGGACGGCTCTTCCTCGGGAGCTTCCTGGGCCGCTGCAAGGCGTTCCGCGGCGACTTCAAGGTCCAGTTGGGCCTCGGCGATATTGGCCTCGGCCTTTGCCATGGACGCGGCAAGGCGGTCGCTTTCGCCAACGGCGCTGCGCAGGATGGAGTTCAGGTGCCCCAACCTCTCCGCGACGGCGGCCAGGCGGGCATCCGATTCGTGCAGCCGTTCCAGCGCGGCGTCGGCGCGGTCCTGTGCTTCGGCGCGCCGGGCCTGGGCGCCGGCCAGGGCAAAGCGTCCACGCTCCAAACGGGCAGTAACCTCCTGGAGGCGGGCCCCGGCGTCGTCCACTGCTGCCTGGACTTCCAACAGCGACGGTGCGTTCGTTGAGCCGCCCACGACGGTGAGGGTGGTCAGGACATCCCCCTCCAAGGTGACGGCCGTAAGGTCCGGCCGTTCCGCGACCAGCGAGGCTGCCGCCTGGACGTCATCGACGACGACGGTCCCGGCCAGGAGCGCCAGCGTACCTTGGGCAGCGGGGTCGCCGATTTTCACGACGTCGGCAACCCAGCGACAACCGTCCGGAAGCGGGCTGCTGCTCCGAAGGGCCTGAACGTCGGTTCCACCGTCGGCCAAGAGCAGCGTCGCACGTCCGGCGTCGTCCTGCTTCAACAACCCGATGGCGGCAACAGCGTCGGCGGCACCGCCAACCACTACCGCGTCGGAGGCGCTTCCCAGGGCGGCGGCAACGGCGGCCTCGTATCCCGGTTCGACGCTGATCATGGCTGGCAGCGGACCAAGGGTCCCCTCCGCCGCGAGGAGCCGGCCGGAGCCGTCCTTGCGTTTAAGTCCCAACTGCAGTGCGTCCCGACGGGCCGTCAACGAGTCACGCTCGCGAACAGCGTCCCGCTCGGCAGCTTTGAGCTCTTCGATCTCCGCGAGGACTGCGTCCAGGACCTCGGTGGCTTCCTCATACTCGGCGTCGAGGCTCTCTTCCCCATCCTCGACACCGGCCACTTGGGTTTCCAGTGCCGTGAACTCGCTTTGGGCCTTCCGGCGCCTTTCGTTGCCCGACGCAAGAGACTCCCGGAGCCGGCCGCGCTCAGCTTCGGCAGCTTCTGCACGGGAACGTGCCGCGGCCACCTGGCCAGCCAGCCTGGCCAGGCCCTCCCTGCGGTCTGCCGCAGCCCTCAGCATTGCGGTAAGCCGCTTGTCCTCCGCGGCCGCGAGCGCTTCCGCCCCGTCCTTGGCGACGGTGGCTTCGAGGAGCGCCGCTTGCTTGGCGAGGATGTCATGTTCCAGTGCCGCTTGTTCCTCACGGACGCGCGCCGCTTGCCGTTCAAGCTGGTCCGGATCGCGCCCAGAGTCCACGGCCCCTTCGGAAGAACCGAGGAGCCGACGGCGTTCGGTAGCCAGGGAGCCAAGGGATCGCAGGCGCTCCCGCCCGGCGGAGAGCTGATACCAATGGTCGCGGGCCGCGTTGAGCCGCGGGGTCGCCTCTGCGGCCTGCTGCTCCAGGGCCGCCTGACGTTGACGGCCCACCAGCAGGCCGGCCTCGACCACCTGGCGCCGTTCCTTGAGTGCAGCTTCGTCGGCGACGTCCTGTTCGAGGGAGGTTGTCAGTTGCACGAGGTCGTCCGCGAGGAGCCGGGCGCGGGCGTCCCGGACGTCGAACTGGACCGTCTGTGCCCGTCGCGCGATCTCCGCCTGCTTGCCCAACGGTGTGAGTTGCCGTCGGATTTCCGCAGTCAGGTCGCCAAGCCGGGCAAGGTTGGCCTGCATGGCCTCGAGCTTCCGGACCGTCTTTTCCTTCCGGCGGCGGTGCTTGAGGATCCCGGCTGCTTCCTCGATGAAGCCCCGACGGTCTTCAGGGGTGGCATGCAGGACACGGTCCAACTGCCCTTGCCCGACGATGACATGCATTTCCCGGCCGAGGCCTGAGTCGGACAGCAGCTCCTGGATGTCCAGGAGCCGGCATGGCGCACCATTGATGGCGTATTCAGACCCACCCGTGCGGAAAAGGGTGCGGGAGATCGTGACTTCGCTGTACTCGATAGGGAGGGCGTTGTCAGCGTTGTCAATGGTGAGGGACACATGTGCCCGCCCCAAGGGAGGGCGGCCTGACGTCCCGGCGAAAATCACGTCTTCCATCTTGCCGCCACGCAGCGTTTTTGCGCCCTGCTCGCCCATGACCCAGGCCAACGCGTCCACCACGTTGGATTTGCCCGAGCCGTTGGGGCCGACGACGGCGGTGACGCCGGGTTCGAAGTCGAACGTCGTGGCCGACGCAAAGGACTTGAATCCGCGGACAGTCAGACTTTTCAAATGCAAGGCGCTTCGGTTCTCCTGGATGGACCGTTGGTTGTATCCCCAAATCTACTGCCGATAGGGCGAAATACAGGGATCTGATGCCGGAATGCCTTGCGGGCGGCCAGCCGCACCCCTACACTCCTGCCAAGGGTTACATGGACTTTTCGTTCCGGTGATCCGGCCCAGGCTCGAACTGTTGTTGGCCTGCACCGGATCCGGTCCCGTTTTTCGGAACGACGCGCCCATGTGGCGAACCCGTGTTCCACAACTGAAGATCTAGGTTTGACCCTGGCTGGGGAGTGACAAGCCGGGACCTGCGCATTACCCCGCGGGCCCGTCTTAGCTATCGGCGTACCACTCCAGGAGTTCTGATGCCCGGTCCTTCAGCTTCCCGACCACAGCGAATCTTCAAGGGTCTCCTTTTGCCCGTGGTGATCGCCCTGGTGGGGGCCCTTTTGCCCCTCAGCGCAACGACGGCGATGGCTGTGGGACCCTGCGACCCCGTGGTGAACGCGGTGGCCTGTGAAAATTCGAAGCCCGGCAGCCCGCCCTCGGAGTGGGACATCAATGGCGCGGGCGATGACACCATCCAGGGCTTCGCCACGGACATCAGCGTCAATGCCGGCCAGCCCATCCGGTTCAAGGTCGACACCAAGGCGCCCACCTACACCATCGCGATTTACCGGACCGGCTGGTATGGGGGCAACGGAGCCCGCAAGATCGCCGATGTGACACCGTCCGTATTGCGCCAGACCCAGCCGGCCTGCCGCAGCGATGTCACCACCGAGCTTTACGATTGCGGTACCTGGGCCGTTTCGGCAACGTGGCAGGTTCCGGCGACAGCTGTGTCCGGTGTCTACATCGCGCTCCTCACACGCCCTGATACCGGCGCAAAGAGCCACATCACGTTCATTGTCCGCAATGACGGCAACCGTTCCGCCGTCGTCTTCCAAACGGCGGACGAGACCTGGCAGGCCTACAACACGTACGGCGGCTCGGACTTCTATCAAGGTGCCGCGAACGGCAGGGCCTACAAGGTCAGCTACAACCGGCCGATGGCAACCCGTGATGGTCCGAACGGGCGGGACTTCTACTTCGCCAACGAATACCCGATGGTCCGTTTCCTTGAACAGAACGGCTACGACGTCAGCTACATCAGCGGCCTGGACGCGGACCGCAGCGGCGCGGAGCTGCTGAACCACAAGGTGTTCCTTTCGGTGGGGCACGATGAGTACTGGTCCGGTCCGCAACGGGCCAACGTCACCGCCGCCAGGGACGCCGGCGTGAATCTTCAGTTCCTTTCGGGGAATGAGATGTATTGGCGGACCCGGTTCGAACCCTCAACAGTGGACGGCACAGCGAACCGCACCCTGACCTGCTACAAGGAAACCTGGGGAAATGCCAAGATCGACCCCAGCACCCAGTGGACAGGCACGTGGCGCGACCCCCGTTTCGCCTCGCAAGCCAACGGTGGTGGCCTGCCCGAGAACGCGGTGACCGGGACCATGTACATGTCCAACCACTCCGACTTGCCTATTACCGTGAGTTCGGACGAAGGCAAGACAAGGCTTTGGCGGAATACGTCCCTGGCATCGTTGCCTGCAGGTTCTTCCACGGCGCTGGCAGCCCACACGGTGGGTTACGAATCCGACGAGGACCTGGACAACGGCTTCCGGCCAGCCGGCCTGGTCCGGTTGTCAACCACTGTGGGAAGTGTTCCCGAGTACCTCCAGGACTTCGGCAATACCGTCAAGCCGGGCAATACCACCCATAACGTGACCCTCTACCGGGCAGCAAGTGGCGCCCTGGTCTTCTCAGCCGGCAGCGTCCAGTGGACGTGGGGGCTGGACCAGGAGCACGACGGCGCCGGCGCACCTGCCGATGCCAGGATGCGCCAGGCGCAGGTCAACTTACTCGCCGACATGGGCGCACAACCCGCCACCCGGGCAGCCGGCCTTGTTGCCGCTGTTGCGAGCACTGACACCACCAAACCCACCGCAACCATCTCTGCTCCGGCCAACGGTGCCACGGTGGCACAAGGCAGCAGCGTCACCGTTACGGGAACTGCCAGCGATGTTGGAGGCGTCGTGGCCGGCGTCGAAGTCTCCACCGACGGCGGCACAACCTGGCACCCGGCCCAGGGTAAGACGAGTTGGAGTTACACCTACGTGCAGAAGGGCCTTGCCACGGCAACCGTCCAGGCACGGGCCATCGACGACAGCGCCAACGTGGGTGCTGCCGTGAGCCGCAACCTCACCCTCAACGGCCCCTACAGTGTCTTCGGCCAAACAGTTCCCGCTGTCCAGGACTCCGGTGATGGCGGGGCTTATGAAATGGGCTTGCGCTTCACGCCCTCTGTGGATGGCTTCATCACAGGCGTCCGTTTCTATAAGAGCACCGCCAACACCGGAACCCACACAGGCTCCTTGTGGAGCTCCACCGGCGAGCGCCTGGCCACGGCCACATTCACCAATGAGACCGCTTCGGGGTGGCAATCAGTCCTGTTCGCCCAAGCAGTCCCCGTGGCTGCAGGCCAGAAGTACACAGCCTCGTTCTGGGCCCCCAACGGCCACTACGCCACCAAGGACTATCAGTGGGCCAGCTTTGGTTTCACTGACGCCCCGTTGAAGGTAGCGGGCGGATTCGGGGCGGAGCCGGCCGGCGTGTACAGCACATCGCAAAGTTTCCCGACCACCAGCTACAACGGTGGCAACTACTTCGCAGACGCCATCTTCAGCACTGTAGATACCTCCCCCATGACAGTTTCGGGCCAGACACCCATCCCGTCGTCGTCGAGCGTAGCGGTCGACACCAAAGTGAGCGCGGTATTTTCCAAGCCGGTCACCCCGGCCAGCGTCCAACTGACGTTGCAGTCGCCGTCCGGGCCAGTAGCGGGCACTACCGCATATGACGCCGCCACGCGGCGGGCTACTTTTACGCCGTCGAGCGCATTGGCGTTCAGTACCCAGTTCACGGCAACCTTGGCAGGCACTGACTCCACCGGTGGTCCAGTGACGGCGGGTGGGACCTGGTCCTTCACGACGGCGGCGACCCTCCCGGTTCCCGGCGCGTGCCCCTGCAGCCTTTTCGATGACTCTGTCACACCAGGGATAGCGGAACTGCGGGAAGGCGTACCCGTAACCCTTGGTGTGAGGTTCTCGAGTGTTTCGGCAGGCCAGGTGCTTGGCGTCCGCTTCTACAAGTCCGCCGGCAACACGGGCACCCACAACGGCGCCCTGTACACGGCAACCGGCCAGCAGCTGGCCACGGTCGCGTTCACCAACGAAAGCAGTTCCGGATGGCAGACGGCCATGTTCAGCCAACCCATCCAGATGGCTGCGAATACGGACTACATCGTGTCCTACAAGTCCCTGACCGGGACGTATTCGGCCACGACCAACGGATTCGGTTCGGGTATGAGCGTAGGACCACTGCGGGCACCTTCTGACGCTGGCGCTTACACGTACAGCGGAGATTTTGCTTCCTCCAGGTCCACAACCAGCTACTTGGTGGACGTCGTGGTCACAGTGCCGAACACTCCATTCACTGTGGGTTCCCAATCGCCGTTGCCCAACGCCTCCAGTGTCCCCCTGAACACCACGGTCAGCGCCGTGCTCTCCGAGGCCGCCGTAGCGTCGAGCGTGAGCACGACGTTGAAAGTAACCGGCGGAGCCGCCGTAGCCGGGACGTCCAGCTACGATCCAGCAACGCGTAAAGCCACGTTCACTCCCACAGCCGCCCTCGCAGCAGGGACGGGTTATACGGCCACGGTGACAGCTACGGCGCAGTCCGGTCAGCCGATGTCGGGCGGCGGGACCTGGACCTTCACCACGGTTCCGGCACCGAGGACCCCTGGTGTGTGCCCATGCACTCTGTACCAGGACACGGTGACGCCAACGACGCCGGATGCCAACGACGGCGTGCCGTTGTCCCTGGGCGTCAGGTTCGCGAGCGACACAGCCGGGCAAGTCACCGGCGTGCGCTTCTACAAGGCGGCCGGCAACACCGGCACGCACACCGGTTCGCTCTACACCGTCAGCGGACAACTGCTCGCTACCGTCACATTCACCAATGAATCCAGCAGCGGATGGCAGACAGCCGTGTTCAGTCAACCGGTGAACATCGAGGCCAACACGGAATACGTGGCAGCGTACAAGTCTCCCACCGGCAGTTACTCCTACTCTGCGGGCGGATTCGGTCCGGGCTTCACCAGTGGACCGCTGCGCACGGACACAGATTCTGGAGAATATGCCTACAACAGCGACTTCCCCAATGCGTCCACCACTGCCAGTTACCTGGTGGACCTGGTCTTCGCTACGCCAACAGCACCCCTCACTGTAACGGAGCAGGTTCCGGCACCGGGCGCCACGGACATCCCCACCGACGTGAAACCGTCCATCACCTTCTCCTCCGGGATCAACGCCGGTTCGTCCTTTACCCTGACGGCTAACGGCTCATCCATTGCCGGCACGGCCGCTCTCTCCTCCGATAGCCGGACGGTCACGTTCACGCCGGCCGGCCCCCTTCCCAACAGCACGGTCATCTCAGCCAGCGTGGCCAACGTGGTCTCCCAACAGGGGCAGGCGTACCCCACCACCAACTGGCAGTTCACAACTGCAGCCCCGACCGTCCAGGTGTCCACCATCTTCGGTTCACTGACCCCCCAGACAGCGTCCGCCTCGGATGCCCTGTCTGTGGAGTTGGGCACGGCCTTCACCGTTTCCCAGGCGGGCAACGTCACGGGCATCCGTTTCTACAAGGGGACCGGAAACACAGGAACCCACGTCGGCTCGCTCTGGAACTCGGCGGGCACGCGGCTGGCACAAGTGACCTTCACCAATGAGACGGCAACAGGATGGCAGACCGCCACACTGGCCACGCCCGTGGCGTTGTCGACCGGCCAGACCTACGTGGTTTCCTACCGTGCCCCCGTCGGCCGGTACTCGTATACGCAAGGCTTCTTCAACCAGACCTGGACGTCCGGCGTCTTCACCGCTTCCGGGCCCAATAACGGGCGCTACCGGTACGGCTCAGGAGGCGTCATGCCGGCCAGCTCGTTCGGGGCGACGAACTACTTCGTGGACGTTGTCTACTCAAGTGCCGCACCCGCCCAGCAAGCGGCGGCGGCGCCGTCCCCGTCGCCTACCGCCACAGCCACGCCTACCCCGACAGCTACGGCAACGCCTACTGCGACACCGAGCCCGTCACCGAGCCCGACGCAGTCCGGTGGTTTGCTCTGCGGGCTGTTGCCGCTCTGCTGATCACACAGCAGAGGACCTAGTTAACGGGTGGCTTGCTCAACGGGTGGCTTGCTCAACGGGTGGCTTGCTCAACGGATGACGCTGGGCGACCACGCGTGGGCAATGAACATAGCCGGTTGCGAACCGGGAGTGGTGCCCAGCTGCCAGATGTTGCTGTCCCCTTCCACGGCCTCATCCGCCAACCCGTAAAGAAGGTTCTGGTTGTCCAGCCATTCAATCTGGTCATCGACGCTTCGCTTCTCGGAAAGGACCGTCTCTTGCCCGGTGGCGAGGTCAAGCACAGCCACCTTCCAATGCGCAGCCAAAGCACCGCCGTCGTTCTTCTTGAAGGCAATCCTGGTCCCGTCGGGCGAAATCGATGGGCACTCCACATTGTCGTGCACAGCGGTCAGCGTCTTTGCTGAGATACTTCCGCGGACCAACCAGATCCGCCCCGACGACGCCGCCGTGGCGTAGAAGGCATCCTTTTGTCCCGGCACGAACGTTACTCCCCAGATGTTCCTGTCAGTGGCCACCAGCCGTTGTCCGTTGACCAGGAGGGCGTAGTCCTCCAGGTTTTCGGGTGTTCCTCCCGACTGTGTGATCTCCGTGGCCGTCGAGAACCCGGCGGTCGCATACGAGTGGCCCGTGACAAACACGGTGGTGGCGATCATTGAGCCATCAGGACTGATCCGTGTCCTGCTGGGTATGCCCTTGATGGGCCACGAGCTTTGGGGTTCCCAGTCCCGGTTCAAGAGCGAAGCTTCGAACGCGGTCACCAGCCCGCGGTTGGTCTTCAGGCAGACGGAAGACTCCTTTGTTCCATACACACGGTCGCATTCCTGTTCGCTGACGGACCTGGCTCCCGCCGGAGCCGAGAGGGGAACGGTTGCTGCGTGGCCGTATCCCTGCCCGGAAGCTGTGTTCCGGAAGAGGACAAAGGGAACGCTTGGCAGCGGTTGCGCTGCCGTGACACCCACGGTCGAGGCCGCAGAGCGGCTCTCCTCAAACCGCTGATAGGCCCCCACCGCGTAGATTCCTGCTCCTGCCAGGACCAAGGCAGTCACGGCCAGCAGAAGGCCCCACCTAACCTTTCCCAGGCCCAGCGCTTCACTCATGCGTCGGCGTTAACGACATTGGCTGGCGAAGTGCCCCGCAGGATGAAAATGACGGCCACAACCACGCACCCCAGCAACGCGCCCGCTATCACCATGGCTGACGATGCACCCGCCGCGTACCAGAGCACACCGAAGCCGGCTGAAGCGATCATCCTGGTGAGCGCCACAACTGTCTGGGCCGAAGCGATACCCGTGGCCAGTTTCCCGGGCGGGGTCAGTTGGCTGGCCAATGCGGCCAATACGCCGTCGGTTGCCGCGTAAAACGCACCCAGCAGAACCAGGCAACCCACTGTGGTAGCAAGTCCACCGATGGGCGAAGCCGCGAGGAGATAGGTGGCCAGGAGCGCCACGTGGCCGCCAACAAATACCGGGATCTTGCCTACCCGGTCAGCCAATCGTCCCATGGGAACCGCAAACGCCAGGAAGACCACGTTGGTGCCTACGAACAACAGCGGGAACCACTGGACAGCAAAAGAGTCCCTGGCCTGCAGGACCAGGTAGATAAAGCCGTCGCCAATGGTCACCAGGCCTAGGAGCCCGGCAGCGATCAGCACCTTTCCCAGGCCCGGCTCCTTCAGGTGGCTCCACGAAAAAGCGAACAGCCGGCGCCCCTCGCGTTCGGCTGCGTCCGGCAGCCCATCCGCCCGGACGTCCGGCACAATCAGCCCCAGGACGGCAACGCCAATCACAGCGAACGCAAGCGAGACGACAAAAACCGTGCTGAAACCGTTGGGAATCATCAGCAGGACAAAGAACGCGATCAACGGTCCGGCTGCTGCCCCGATATTGTCCAGCATCCGGTGCACCCCGAAGGACCTGGCAAGATGCTCAGGCTGCGCGGACACTGAAATGAGCGCATCCCTGGGGGCAGTGCGTATACCTTTGCCGATCCTGTCCCCCGTGACAATCGCGGCAATCGCCCAGAATCCCCCGGCGAACAGGAAACCTATCCTTGCAACCATGGACAGGCCATACCCGGCCAACGCAATTCGTTTTGGATGGCCGCTCCGGTCCGCTGCCCAGCCCGCGGCAATTCTGACGATCGCGCTGGCGCCTTGATTGATCCCGTCAATGAAACCAAATGCGATCGTGGACAACCCCAGGAAGCCGGTCACGTACAGCGGGAGAATGGCTGTGACCGATTCCGAGGAGACATCCGTGACCATGCTGACGATGCCCAGCCATACGATCACCGGTGACAACCGGAACGGCACTCCACTCGGCAGTGCCGTTTCCATACCTTGCGGCTTGGCCCGTTTGCCGCCCCGGTCTGAAAGCGAAATGTACATGGCCGCCCCTAGCCCGCCGTCGTATGCAGGGTGCCCAGCAGTTGGAACCGCGAAGCGCCGGTACCCGTCGTCGTCACGGAAACTGTCACGGTATCGCTGCCACGAACGAACCGCGTGGCCACAGCACCGTCAGCGGCGGGAGCTTGCTCAGACCAGAACCCACGGGACACCAGGGACTGGCTGAAGGAGCCCAGCACTTCGCTTTGGGGTTTGGCCACGATCCCATCCGCTGCCACTTGAAGGGCATTGCCCGAGGTCGACACTGAGGTGGAACCTATGGTTGTTCCGGCAGGCAGGGTGAGAATGTCAGCCGGCCACCCGTCCACCACCTTGCCGGCAGCCGTACCCGGCGCAGGCAAGGCACCCGAGATCAAGGGGGCGGGCGCGGATGGTTCGGGCAAGCCGGAAGGGGTCGCGGTCACCGGTGGAAGGACTTCCAGGGGTTTGGCGGTGGACTGGCCGTCGCCGCCGGTCTCCGGGCCGGCGCCAGCCTGGTTCGACGACGGGCTGCCGGACACCGGGGTGCCCTCGCCCGGGCTTGCGCCGGCCGGAGCACCCTGGGTGCCGCTGGAGCTGGGGGCTGGGCGTGAAGTGGAGGAATCCTGCGCAGTGGTGGACCCGGTCCTTCCAGCCATTTGATCGAAAATTACTGCCACGGCGGCGACCAGCAGGGCAAGGCAAATACCTGCGATGACCAGCCGCCGCGCCATCATGGTTTGGCCGGGCTGGGTACGCCGCCAAGCGGCTGATTCGGGGCCACGCGTTTCATGGGGACAGTCTGCCATCGCGATCCGGATTCCGGAACAGTTTTGGCGCTACCAACGCCCATTCCGCGGGCGTGGTTGGCACACAGGGCAGGTATAAGAGGAGCGGTTCATGAACTGCTCCCGTTTGATGACACTTCTGAGCCCGGTTGCTTCGCAGCGCGGGCACAGCTCACCAGCCCGCCCATAAGCGTTAAGGGAACGGGAAAAGTACCCCGAATCACCGTTCACATTCACGTAGAGGGAATCAAAACTCGTCCCTCCTGCAGCCAACGCAGCATTCATGACCTCTTGCGCGGCCACCACCAGGCGCTCGGCATCGGAACGGCGAAGGGTGTCCGTGGCCCGGGCGTAGTGGAGGCGTGCGCGCCACAGTGCTTCATCGGCGTAGATGTTGCCAATTCCCGAGATGACACCCTGGTCCAGGAGCGCCCTCTTGAGGCCCGTCTTGCGGTTCTTGATCTTTCGGTAGAACGCATCGAATGAAAAGTGCGGGTCGAGCGGGTCCCGGGCGATGTGCGATGCTTCTTCTGCGATCTCGGGCAGGGGCGATTCGCCAAGGCCGCCAGGGCCGCCGTCGACGGTTGGGATCAACGACGTGACGAAGAGTCCACCGAAAATGCGTTGGTCGACAAACCGCAGCTGCTCCGGCATGCCGTCCACCGGGCTGAGCTTGATCCGGACCTTGAGGTGCTTCTCATCCGGCACCGCCGGATCCTGCATGAGCAGCTGGCCGCTCATTCCCAGATGGGCCATCAGCGCCACGCGCGGCATCTCCAAAGCGGTGGCCGCGTGCGTGGTGCCAGCAGGGTTCTCCATGGCCAAGGGCATCCACAGGAACTTCCCGCGTCGAACGACATCCAGCACGGTTGCATGTTCGAGGTTCCCCACGAAATCCTCGGTACCCAAGGCATGCCGCCGGATGGAGCGGGGATCAATGACGTCGACGCCGGTGATGGTCCGGCCACGCACCCAGCGGGCCAGACCTCGGCGTACTACCTCTACTTCAGGGAGTTCCGGCATCCGTCAGGCTTGGGCCGGACCGGCAGCTGATGAGTCCATGGCGGTGAGTGCACGCCAGGCATCGGCAGCAGCTTCCTGCTCCGCCTCTTTCTTGGAATGGCCAGAGCCGCGACCATAGGGGGTCCCACCGATGTTCAGGACGGCTTCGAAAGTCCTGGCGTGATCGGGACCGGAGCCCTCCACGGCGTAGTGGATGGCCCCAAGCTGGCGGCTGGCCGTCAGCTCCTGGATGCTCGTTTTCCAGTCCGTGCCGGCACCAAGGGCGCCTGCGTCCTTCAGGAGCGGACCTACCAGGCGCATGACCAGTTGGCGGGCGGTTTCGATATCGTTCGAAAGGTACGTGGCACCGATCAGGGCTTCCATGGTGTCAGCCAGGATGGACGCTTTGTTCTTGCCGTCGGTCAGCTTCTCGCCTTGCCCGAGGTAAATGAACTCGCCGACGCCGATGGAGCGCCCAATGCCGGCCAAAGCCCGCGTACTGACGACGGCGGAACGCCGCTTGGCTAGTTCGCCTTCAGGCAGCGAGGGGTTCTCACGGTATAGGGAATCGGTGACCGAGAAGCCCAGGATGGAGTCGCCGAGGAACTCGAGGCGCTCGTTGGTGGGGATCCCGCCGTTCTCATACGCGTATGAGCGATGTGTGAGAGCAAGACGAAGCGTCTCGGTGTCAATGGAGACACCGAGACGCTTCAGAAGCTCTTCAGTTGAAGACATCCTTAGTCAGCCTGTACGGCAGATTAGGCGTCTGCGACCTTGCGGCCCTTGTATTCAAGGAACAGCGCGGTGCCGGCAGAGTCAGTGACGACCTTTGCCTGGTGCGGCAGGCTGTAGGTAACCTGACCGTTTTCGATGGTCTTGACCAAGTTGGGGGCAGTTGCCTTCCACTGGGCACGGCGGGCGCGTGTATTTGCGCGAGACATTTTCCGCTTGGGAACAGCCACGGCTATCTCATTTCTCTCTTAGACGAACACTTACTAATCGGTTTGCCGGTCAGTCTTAGCCAGATCAGCTAGGGCAGCCCAGCGAGGGTCAATGACCTCGTGGTGGTGCCCCGGCTCGTCTTCCAGGCGCGCTCCACATTCGGAGCACAGACCCTGGCAGTCTTCCCGGCACACCGGCTGGAACGGCAGCATAGTGACAACTGCGTCCCGCAACACCGGCTCAAGATCGATCAGATCGTACTCGACTCGACGTTGCTCTTCATCGTCTTCCTCGTCGGAAAGCTCAGCGCCTTCGTAGAAGAAAAGTTCTTGCACATTGACCTCAAGGTCATACGCAAGGGGATCCAGGCATCGCCCGCACTCGCCGGTTACTTCGACGACGGCGGAGCCAGATACCAGAATTCCTTCGTGTACGGCCTCCAAGCGAAGATCCAGCTCGATATCCGAGCCTTCCTTCACGCCAATGAGCGCCACACCAAGGTCACTTGGCGCAGGTACATGCTCGTTGAGTGTCCGCATGGTCCCTGGACTGCGTCCAAGGTCCTTGACTACCAGCGCCAAGGGCGAACTTGCATCTCGCTTAATGAGAACTCCTGTAGAACATATGACCGACGTACCATCTTAGCCTGATCTCGCTGGAGGACTCAAACCGACGCCGGGCGCGCGCAAAGGCGCGGTGGTTTCAGCTGGGGACTCTGCGTGAAGGCGCAAGGTACCCGTCAAGCTTACCCTTTGCGTGGCGGTTCGGTGGGCGGCTCGCCAGCGAGGAGCCGTTTCAGCACGGACTTGGGAACAAAATCGGAGATATCGCCCCCCAGCACGCTGATCTCCTTGATCAGGGTGGAAGAAAGATGCACGTAATGCGCCTCCGCCGGCAGGAAGACGGTTTCGACGCCGGTCAGCTGGCGGTTCATGGTGGCCATGGGCAGCTCGTAGTCAAAGTCCGAAGAGGACCGAAGACCCTTGACGATGGCAGAAACGCCCCGGTTCCTGCAGTACTCGGCGAGGAGCCCTTCACCCATGGGCTCCACGATGATTCCGCGCAACGACGCCAGCGTTTCGCGTGCCATCTCCATGCGGTCTTCGAGGCTGAACCGGTACTTCTTGGCGTAGTTCGTCGATACCGCCACGATAACTTCGTCAAACAAGCCGGCAGCCCGGGCGATGACTTCGAGATGTCCGTGGTGGATAGGGTCAAAAGATCCAGGGCATACCGCGCGTCTCATGAGACGAACCTACCCCATGGCTCTGCCGGGATACCATGGCTCCCATGGCATCCGCAGGCATCAGCCCCCTTGATACACACGCCGGCAACGGATCCCCCCACGGTACGGACAGCGCCGCCCCGTGGCAGCGGGCAGCCCTCGGAGCGAACCTGTTGTCGCCCAATGGAGGGCTCGGAGTCACCATCTTCGAGGAAATGACCACGCTGGCGGTATCCACGGGCGCCATCAACCTGGGCCAAGGCTTCCCCGACGAGGACGGCCCGTCGAAGATCAAGGCCGCCGCCCAGGATGCCATTGCATCCGGAGCCAACCAGTACGCTCCGGGCAAGGGCATCCCCGCGCTGAGGGAAGCAATCGCGGCCCACCAGAAGCGGTTCTACGGATTGGAACCCAATCCCGACACGGAAGTACTGGTCACCACCGGCGCTACCGAGGCAATCGCCGCGGCGCTGCTGGCCTTCGTGCAACCCGGCGATGAAGTCCTGACCTTCGAGCCGTTCTACGACTCTTACGGTGCCATCATCGGCTTGGCAGGCGCCAAACACGTCACCGCTCCCCTGCTGGCGCCGGACTTCATGCCTGACCTCGACGCCTTGGAAAACGCGTTCAGCAGCCGGACCAAGGTTGTCCTCCTCAACAACCCGCACAACCCCACCGGTGCTGTCTTCCCCCAGCAGGTCCTGGCAAAGGTCGTTGAGTTGGCGGCAAAGCACGACGCCATCATCGTCAGCGATGAGGTGTACGAGCACCTGACATTCGGCCCGGCCCACATCCCCGTCACGTCCCTGCCGGGAGCGGCCGGACGGACCATCACCATCTCCTCCGCCGGAAAGACGTTTTCCTTCACCGGCTGGAAGATCGGCTGGCTGAGCGGCCCGGAACACCTCGTAGCGGCTGTGCGCACTGTGAAGCAATTCCTGACCTACAGTTCCGGCACGCCCTTCCAGAGCGCCATCGCGGTGGGCCTCGCACTACCGGACGAGTTCTACACCGGCATCGCAACGACCCTTAAGCGCAAGCGCGATATCCTCGCCGCGGGCCTGCGTGCCGCTGGATTTGGGGTGTACTCCCCCAGCGGAACGTACTTCATCAACGTCGATACAGCCCCCCTGGGCATCAGCGATTCCGTAGACCTGGCACGGCGGCTGCCCGGCCTGGTAGGAGTGGCAGCAATCCCCGTTCCAGTGTTCTGCCACCCTGAAGGCGCCGAGCGGACCCGTTCCCTGCTGCGCTTCGCGTTCTGCAAGAAGACCGGGGTTCTGGAAGAAGCTGCCGAACGCCTGGCCACGCTCAAGGACCGGCTCTGAACCCCGCCCAGCCCCATGCCACCCGCTTCCTCCGGACGACGGGCCAACACGCCACCATCGAGGCCGACACCCTCATAAACGGCAGCTTCGTCCTCAGCATCGGCGGAGCAGAACAATCCCACGTCAACCTCCAGGACCCGGCAGAGATCTTCTACGAGTACCTGCGCAGGATCGGACACGTGGTGGACCTTGCAGCAGAACCGGGCAAGCCCCTCACCGCCTTGCACCTCGGAGCCGGCGCCCTCACCTTGGCCCGCTACATCCAGGCCACCCGTCCGGGTTCGGACCAGTATGCCGTTGAGCTCGAGCGCGAACTCCTGGATTTCGTCCTCCAAAAGCTGCCCATGCCCGACGGCACCGCATTGAGCACCCATATCGGCGACGCCCGCGACGCGTTGGGTGAGCTGCCCGCCCACCTGACGTTCGACGTCGTTATCCTTGACATCTTCTCCGGACCCGAGGCACCAGCCCACATCGCCTGCCAGGAGTTCTACGAAGAGGCAGCCGCAAGGTTAAGCCCGAACGGCGTCCTGATCATCAACGTGGGCGATGAGCCCGCCCTGACCTTGGTACGCAGCCAGGTGGCTGCATTGCGGGCAGCGATGACGGACGTCGCCGCCTTTGCCGAATCAGGCATGTTCGAGGGCCGGTACCCGGGCAACATCGTCCTGGTGGGCACCCAAAAGCCATGGCCGCCCGGTTGGACCGCTGAGCTCCTTGCCCGCGGACCGCATCCGGCCGCAGTACTCACAGGCGTCGACCTCGATCGCATCACAGGCTAGGCAGGGACACGCCTCAGGACGGCTCCGCGAACCACAGTTTGGTCTCGCCGTATTTCTTGTCCGCGAAGCATTCCAAGGACTGCGGCCACGCGGGTTCGGGACTTCGCGAACTTCGCTCCACAACTACTACTGCAGCCTCGTCCAGGTGCGGTGCCAGTTTGGCAAGCACAGCGCTGAGGGCATCTTCGTCCAACGGGTACGGCGGGTCCAGGAAGACCAAGTCCCACACATCAGCTTCACCGGCACGTTCAAGGAACGATTCCACCTTTGACCTGTGGACCGATACCCTCTTGCCTCCAAGCACCTGGTTCACCAGGTCGGCATTGCGCTGGCAGACATCGCTGGCCCTGGCGTCAAACTCCACCAGATCAACGCTGCGGGCGCCACGGCTGGCGCTCTCGACTCCCAGCGAACCCGAACCGGCGTAGAGGTCCAGGACCCGGAACCCATCAATAACCGCCAATGACTCCAAGCGGGAGAAGAGCGCCTCCTTGACCCGGTCCGTCGTGGGCCGCGTCGCTGTTCCGGGCACGCTCGCCAAGGGATTGCCGCCGGCGACACCGGCAATGATGCGGCTCATAGGGTGGTAGCTTTCAGGTAATAAAGCGTCCCTGGACTCTTAACCGCGTTCAAGGAACGCCTCCTTTTCGGGATTCAAATAGTCGTCGATTGCCGCAGCGAGGGCCGGCTGGTTACCCAAGGCAGGGTCTTCTGACACAAAGGCCTGGGCGTCAGTGCGTGCGCGCGCAATGATGTCCTCGTGGTCAAGGACACGAAGCAGTTTCAGTGTGGAGCGGCCCCCGGATTGGGAAGCGCCAAGGATGTCGCCCTCCCTGCGAAGCTTCAGGTCCTCTTGGGAGAGCTCAAAGCCGTCAGTGGTTGAGGCAACGGCTTCCAGGCGGCGCCGGCTCGGGTGACCTGGTTCCAGGGTAGTCACCAACAGGCAAGTGCCGGGCAGTCCTCCGCGGCCCACCCGCCCACGCAGCTGGTGGAGCTGCGAAATCCCAAAGCGGTCAGCGTCCAGGATCACCATAAGGGTGGCATTGTGGACGTCCACACCCACTTCGATGACGGTGGTGGACACCAAGACCTTGGTCTGGTTGGCCGCGAACGAGGCCATGGTGTCGGACTTGAGCTGCGGGTCCTGCCGGCCGTGGAGCGGTGCCACCGGAACTCCGGACAAGGACGGCTCATCGAGGAGGCTTTCGACGACGGCAGTCACCGACGCGAGCTCCCGTGACGCACCGTCGTCCGCGAGGTCGGCGTCGCTTGGTTCCGCTTCACCCGGGCTGAAGTCGCCGTCGTCGTCCGATCCGATCTTGGGGCAGACGACGTACACCTGGTGGCCCGATTCGACTTCTTCACGGGACCGCTTCCAAATCCGGTCCACCCAGCCGGGGTTCTCGGCAAGGCCCACCACGTGGGTTGAAATGGGGGCGCGCCCCGCCGGAAGCTCATCAAGGATGGACGTTTCAAGGTCGCCAAACACCGTCATGGCAACAGTCCGCGGGATGGGCGTGGCCGTCATGACCAGCAAGTGCGGGGGCCGTTGTGCCTTTGCCCTCAGGGCATCACGTTGCTCCACTCCGAAGCGGTGCTGCTCATCCACCACAATCAAGCCGAGATCCTGGAAGCTCGTTTTGTCGCTCAGCAAAGCGTGCGTGCCGATCACGATGCCTGCATTCCCGGACGCGGCATCCAGCATGGCCTGTTTCTTCGCGGCGGTGGGCATGGAACCCGTCAGCAGCGTCACCTGGACGGTACCCTGAGCGGGATCACCACCAAGCATCCCAGCGCCGCCAAAGACGTGGTCCCGCGCAAGTTCCCCCAATGTCCGCCGGATGGAGTGGAAATGCTGGGCGGCCAGCACCTCAGTGGGGGCAAGCAGGGCGGCCTGGCCACCGGCGTCCACCACCTGCAGCATCGCACGGAGGGCCACGATCGTCTTGCCCGATCCCACCTCACCCTGCAGCAGCCTGTTCATGGGGGTGTCCCGTGCGAGTTCTTCCGCAAGCGTCTTTCCGACGGCGGATTGGCCGGCTGTGAGGGTAAACGGCAGGTTTTGGTCGAACTTACCCAGCAAACCGCCACTGATCGGCCGCCGGGCCGTTGCTTCCTCCGCCGCGAGCTGGGCCCGTCGGCGCGCCAGGGCTGTCTGCAGGACCAGGGCTTCCTGGTAACGGAAGCGCTCCTGTGCCCGCTGCCAGTCCTTGGGGGTCTCCGGCGAATGGATCAGGCGATATGCCTCGGCAACACTGAGGTGCCCGTCCCGATGAACGATACGCTCCGGAAGGGGATCGGTCATCGCATCCAGGTCCATGGTCTCCAGGAGGGCGCTGATGACTTTGTGGATGGACCAGCTGGTGAGTTTTGCGGTGGCCGGATACACCGGGATGGGCATCGCGGCGAGCTTTTCGGGGTCCATGGAGCCCTCAGCCCCGGGATCCTCGTCAAGCAGCAGGAAGTCAGGGTTGGTCAAGCCCAAGGCACCACCGTAGCGGGTCACCTTGCCCGAGAACATTGCCCGGCGGCCCGCGAGAAGCTCCGACTTGGCCCTGAAACCGTTGAAGAAACTGACCTTCAAAGTTCCAGGCACACTGGTTCCGCCGGCTTCATCGGTGACCACGACATCGGTAATGGAACCTCGCCGGGCACGCATTTGCCGGGTGGTGTTGGACAGCACCCGGGCAATCAGCGTGACTTCCTCGTCCAAGGGAAGGTTGCTGATGGGCGTCAGCTCACCCCGGCTCAGGTAGCGGCGCGGAAAATAGTTCAGCAAGGAACCGACGGTCTTAAGGCCCAGGTGTTTGTCGATGACGGAAGCGGACCGCTTGCCGATTCGGCGTTCCAGGGGCAGTTCGAGTTCAGAATTCATGCCGTGGCTGGCCCGGGTCACCGGGTACTTCCTTGTCCTGGGCGGCGGTGTCCGGGGCGGCGCCGGACGGAACCGCAAGCTGGCTGACAGCGATGTCCGTGGGTTCCCCCAACGAACGGATCAGGGCAACGGCGGGCTCAGGATCGGGGACGTGCACATGCACCCGCCAACGGTAGCTGGGCTCAACGGCTGGCTCGTCGTCATCCTCCGGGCCCTGCGCTCCGCCAACCTGGCTCATGATCACGGAGTCGCCCATTTCGTCCAGGCGTTGCCGGAGGATGGCCGCGTTCAGTGGAGACAGGCTGATGGTGCACATGACTTCAACACCGTCGTCGGCAGGCATGTGCTCATGGATATGGGGATCCTGCAGTTTGTAGCCGTGCAGGCCGTCCAACAGCTCATCCTGGAGCTCTTCGCCGAGGACAGCCGAGCGGAGGCAGTCGAGCACCAGCAGCATGCCAACGCCCCCGGCGTCGACCACGCGGGCTTCGTGGAGTTGCGCGAGTTCGTCTTCGGTGCGGACAACGGCCTGGTAGGCGGCATCCACCACGGCATCAAGCGAAAGGCCCAAGGCATGGTTGCTGTCATCACCGTTCTGGGCCGCTTCCACGGCCTGGGCCGCGTTGGCGGCTGCTTCGAGGACCGAGAGCATGGTGCCGGCAACAGGTTCACTCAACGCCGACCACGCCCGGATTTGCGCCCTGTTCAAGGCAGTTGCGAGCAGCGGCGCGCTCAGGCGTGACTTGCCGGCCAGGGGCTCAGCTGCTGCGCAGAGAAAGACGGCGAAGAGCGTTCCGGAGTTCCCGCGTGCCTGTTCCATGGCAGCCTGGCCGGCCCGCGAAAGAACCGCTCCCACGTCGTTGCCCGTTTCGGTGGAATCCGGCGTGGTGCCACCCAGGGCCGTGACAGCCGCCCGGACCGTGAGGTAAAGGTTGGTTCCGGTATCGCCGTCGGCTACAGGAAAGATGTTGATCGCGTTGAGGCGGTCACTATGGTTCCCCAGGACTACTTCCGCTTTGCCTAGCCAACGTTTCATGGCGTGCGCATTCGCGGCGATCTTAGTCTGCAAAGTGATCCCATCCAACGGTGTCAGCGGCTTGCCCGGCAATCCGGATACCGCTGCCTGGCGGCTCGACAACGGCTTGAACCGAGCCTATCGCAGTGAAGCCCTCCGGTAGCTGAATTCCAGCTGGGAACGTAGCCAGCAGCCCGTGATCCTCCCCGCCACCCAGGACCCAGGACAAGGGATCGGCGCCCAGAAGTGTTGCTGCCGGCTCCAAGGGTACCGCGTACGCCTTCAGGGCCGTGGGATCGAAGTCCAGGACTACCCCGCTGGCCGAGGCCAGCCGGTTGCCGTCGCGTAAAAGGCCGTCCGAGATATCCAACATGGCGGATGCTCCAGCCCGCGCGGCGGCAGGGCCCGCCGCCAGAGGAGGCAGTGGGCGGCACTGGTTGTCCACCAGGGCACGGAGTTCGCTTGCCAGGCTGCCCAGTGGAACATCGCTTTCAAGGAGGGCCCACCCGGCCGCGGCCCGGCCCAGTGTGCCGGCCACGGCGAGTTGGTGGCCGGGTTTTGCGCCCGAGCGCACCACCGGTGCAAGACCGTCCAGCGAACCCACGACGGCGACCGTCACCGCGATCTCGCGGCCACGGCCAAGGTCTCCCCCGGCAACGGAGCAGTCGATCGGGCCCAACGCAGTGATGGCCGCAGTCAGGCCGTCGGCAAAGGATTCGACCCATTGCACCGGCGTGCTCGGGGGCATGGTCAGGCTGACAACCAGCGAAGTAGCCGTACCGCCCATGGCGTTGATATCGCTGAGGTTCTGGGCCGCAGCTTTCCAACCGACATCAAACCCTGTGGTCCGGTAACCGTTGTTCCATTGCAGCCGGAAGTCCTGGTCCTGGGTCTGGGTGTCGATGGAGATCAAGGTGCGGCCATCCGGAGCGGCAACCAGGGCAGCATCGTCCCCGGGCCCCAACAATATTCCTGGACTGCGGTTCAGGCGCGGAAAGATCCGGGCAAGGAGCTCGGACTCCGAAAGGTCTTGGACGATCAATTGTTCTGCTGGCACGGCTCTACGCTATCGCGATCCACCGACAGGATAGCGTCGGGGCCGTTTCCACGGGTCATCCCGGATTGTGACCCGGACAACGCGAATCTGCGGGCCAGCACACGCGGGATAGGCTTGATCCATGCACCACAAGACCCTCCGACGGACTGCCATGTCCGCGTCACTGGCCGTTGCTTCCACCCTCGCCATCACGGCCTGCTCGCCGGCCGTGGACGTCACGGCAGCTTCGGATGCGGCCAATCCTGCCTGCGCCCCGATGATGGTGGCCCTCCCGGACCGGATCGGGGACGCCGCGCTCCGCAAGACCAACAGCCAGGCCACGGCGGCATGGGGTGACCCGTCGCAGGTGATCCTCCGGTGCGGCGTGAATGTTCCCGGTCCCACCACAGACCGCTGTGTGAGCGTCAACGGCGTCGATTGGGTCATCAAGGAAGGCGACCCCGTTTACACCTTGACGACGTTCGGCCGGGAACCGGCCACGGAAATCCTGATCGACCCCGCCAAGCTGGAAGCGGCCAACATCAGCTCCGCCACCGTCCTGACCGAACTCACCGCTGCAGTCGGCAAGATCAAGGCGACCGGCAAGTGCGTGGGCCAGGAAGACCTCCAGAACCTGCCGACCGGCAAGTAGTTGGCGCAGGCCAGTCTTGAGTTAGCGCAGGCCGGTCTTGCGGGTCAGCGCCAGCTGGATCAGTTCATCGATCAGTTCGGCATAGCCCAGCCCTGATGCCGCCCACATTTGCGGGTACATGCTCTTGGGGGTGAAGCCAGGCATGGTGTTGATCTCGTTGATGATCAGCTCGCCGGCAGGGGTGTAGAAAAAGTCGACGCGGCTGAGTCCTTCGGCGCCAACGGCGTCGAAAGCGACGGCGGCCAGCTCCCGTACGCGGGCGATGGCCTCGTCCGGCATATCGGCCGGGCAACTAAGTGCGGCAGCGCCGTCTTCCACATATTTGGCAGCAAAGTCGTAGAACTGGTGCTCTCCGGCTGCCACCGCAATTTCGCCGGGCATGGAGGTTCGGGGAACGTCGGTGCCACGTCCTTGGAGTACGGCGCACTCAATCTCGCGGCCAACGATTCCTGCTTCGATGACCAGCTTGAGATCGTGCCGGCGGGCTTCCTCGATGGCGGCGTCGAGCCCCTCCAGTGAATCCACTTTGGAGATGCCCATGGAGGAGCCGGCCCGGGCCGGTTTGACGAACACCGGGAACCCCAACTTGTCGACGCGCTTCCGGACAGCCTCCGCATCAGTGAGCCAGTCACGGTCAGTCACAGCCACATACGGCCCCACGGTCAATCCGGCAGCTTCGAAAACCACCTTCATGAAGTGTTTGTCCATGCCCACCGCTGAGGCCAGTACACCGGCGCCAACGTAGCGTGTATCGGACAATTCAAGGAGACCCTGGACAGTTCCGTCCTCGCCCCACGGCCCGTGCAGCAGCGGGAAGACGACGTCGACCGAACCCAGCTCCTGAGGAACCGCATTGGGCTCGGTGACGATCAACTGGTGTTCGCCCCCGACCTCCGCCAGGGTCACAGTCCGGCCCGACGGCGTTACCTCGGGAAGCGCTGCCGAGCTCAACGACCATTGGCTGGTGTCGCCTGACGCCAGGACCCATTGTCCCGACTTCGCGATACCGATGGGAATGACCTCATACTTTTCCCTATCGATGGCACCCATGACACCGGCCGCCGTGACGCAGCTGACCGCATGCTCACTTGAGCGCCCACCAAAGAGGATCGCGACCCGGGGGCGGTGTGTAGCGGGAGTGGAATCTTCAGTCACCATCAGTAGTCGCCTTCGGACTTCAGTGCCCGGGCCAGCAGTCGCGGCCCCAGGTCATCAACGGACATTCTGCCTTCAAGCACGGCCACAACGGCTGCCGTGATGGGCATTTCGACATTCAGTTTGCCGGCGAGCTCGTGGACGGCCGGGCCTGATTTGATGCCCTCGGCAGTCTGGGTCATCTGTTCTGCCACTTGTTCCAGGCTGAGCCCTTCGCCGAGCAGCCGGCCGGCAGTATGGTTACGGGAAAGCGCCGACGAGCAGGTGGCCACGAGGTCACCGAGACCGGCAAGCCCGGCCATGGTGAGGGCCTCTCCGCCCAAAGCCAGGGCAAGACGGGAAGTCTCCGCCAGCCCGCGGGTGATGACCGATGCCTTGGTGTTGTCCCCCATCTGGCGTCCCTCGCAAATACCCACCGCCAAGGCAATGACGTTCTTGACGATTCCGCCGATCTCCACACCAACCACATCGGTGCTGGTGTAAGGGCGGAAATACGGCGCGGTGCAACAAAGCGCAATGGCAGCCGCTGTTTCGTTATCGCTGCAGGCAACAACTGAGGCGGTGGGCTGCTCCCTGGCGATTTCCATGGCCAGGTTTGGTCCGGAAACCACGGCTACCCGTGAATCGGGGAGCCCCAGTTCCTGCGCAATGACTTCACTCATGCGCGCATCCGTGCCCAGTTCAAGGCCCTTCATCAGGGACACCACCACGGCGTCGGGTGCCAGGAGGGCTTTCCACTCCCCCAGTTGCGGTCGCAGGGACTGCGCGGGGACGGCCAGGACCACCAGCGTTGCGTCCTTCAGCACTTCGGCGACGTCGGTGGAAGCCGTAATGGACGCAGGCAGTTCGATGTCCTTGAGGTACTGCCCGTTACGGTGAAGCGAGTTGATCTCAGCCACGACCTCTGCGCGCCGCCCCCAGATCCGGATGCTGCGTGTGTCACCGGACGCGGCAGCCGCGTCAGCCAGGATCTTGGCGAAGGTGGTCCCCCATGATCCTGCCCCCAGGACAGCAATGGTCTCCGGAATCCCGGCAGGGCTCTCCACGAGGGTCATTCGCCGTCCTCCGGTTCCGGAGTGCCCGTGGATCCACGTTCGACAAAACGGCCGTGCTTGGACTGCTTGTGCATCGCGGGGTCCCACCGTTCCTTGGGAGCAGTCTCGCCCCGAAGTGTTTCAAGCAGCGAGGTGATGGCATCCATGATGACGTCCGTGGCCTCGGACAGCGTGGCCCGATCCAGCGGCCGGTCTGCGAAGGCGCTCAAGTCCACGGGTTCTCCCACGAGCACCCGCGCAGTCTTGCGCGGGAAGACGTGGAAACGCTTTGCGTACCTGGGAAAGACTTCATGGGCACCCCAGTGGGCTATCGGCACCACGGGCGCCCCGGTCTGCAGCGCCAGCCTGGCAGCACCAGTGTGCCCCTTCATGGGCCACAGGTCCGGGTCACGGGTCAGTGTTCCTTCGGGATAGATGATGATGGCGCCACCGGCGTCCACCACCTCCTTGGCGATCTGCAGCGAACGGTTGGCGCCGGCCGTCGAGCGTTCAACCGGAATCTGTTTGGTGGCCTGGAGCAGTGCACCCAAAACCGGGACTTTGAACAATCCGGCCTTCGCCAGGAAGTGCGGCGGCCGCTTCTGGTTGTAGACCATATGCCCCACGACGATGGGGTCGATCTCGGTGCAATGGTTGGGTACCGCGATGAAACCGCCCTGCGGCAGTTTCTCCAGCCCCTCCCATTTTTTGTTCATCAGGATGTTCATCAAGGGGCGCGCCAAGCCCGCCAGCAAGATAAACGTGGCACGGCTCTTGGCCGATTCCTTCACAGGATCTCCCGCTACTTGGTGGTAGTGATGTCGAAATCGGCGCCCAGGCCAGCCAGTTTCTCGGTGAAGCGCTCGTATCCGCGGTTGATGATGTCAATCCCGGTCACCTTGGAGGTGCCCGTCGCAGCAAGGGCTGCGATGAGGTGGCTGAAACCGCCGCGCAGGTCCGGGATGTCGATGTCCGTTCCCCGTAAGGGAGTGGGTCCGGAGATGACAGCCGAGTGCAGGAAGTTCCGTTGTCCGAAGCGGCAGGGGACGCTGCCCAGGCATTCGCGGTGTACCTGGATGTTCGCACCCATACGCGCCAGGGCTTCGGTGAACCCGAAACGGTTCTCGTAGACGGTCTCGTGGACGATCGAAACACCTTCGGCCTGGGTCAGCGCAACCACGAGGGGCTGCTGCCAGTCCGTCATGAAGCCGGGGTGAACGTCGGTTTCCAGGACCAGCGGGCTGAGCTTGCCGCCCGGGTGGTAGAAGCGGATGCCGTCGTCGCCGATGTCCATGCCGCCACCGACCTTGCGGTAGGTGTTCAGGAAGGTCATCATGTCGCGTTGGGAAGCGCCCTCGACGAAAATGTCGCCACGGGTAACCAGCGCAGCAGAAGCCCAGGAAGCGGATTCGTTGCGGTCCGGGAGCGCGCGGTGGTTGTAGCCCCCAAGGTCCTTGACGCCTTCGATGCGGATAGTGCGGTCCGTCTGGACGCTGATGATCGCACCCATTTTCTGCAGCACCGCGATGAGGTCGATGATCTCCGGTTCCGTCGCCGCCCCGATGAGTTCGGTGATGCCCTCGGCCCGGGTGGCACTGAGCAGTACCTGCTCGGTGGCTCCCACAGACGGGTACGGCAGGGAAATCTTGGCGCCATGCAGGCCATGGGGAGCAGAAATGTGGATCCCGCCCGGACGCTTTTCCACCACTGCACCGAACTGGCGGAGCACATTCAGGTGGTAATCGATCGGCCTGTCGCCGATTTTGCATCCGCCGAGATCCGGAATGAAAGCCTCGCCGATGGCATGGATCAACGGCCCACACAAAAGGATGGGAATCCGTGAGTCTCCGGCGTGCGCGTCAATGGCGGTACTTGAAGCAGTTTTGGCACCCTGGGGATCCAGCGTCAGGTCACCTGTCACGGGGTCCTTCACGACAGTCACCCCGTGGAGCTGCAGCAGGCTGGTGACAACCTCTACATCCTTGATTTCCGGCACGTTCCTCAGCACCGATGGTTCACTGCCCAGCAACGCCGCCACCATGGCTTTGGGCACCAGGTTCTTGGCACCGCGAACGGTCACTCGCCCGGTTAACGGGACGCCACCGCGGATTGTCAGAACACTACTCATCTATACCGGTTTCCTCACGACTACTCGCCCCCCAAACTTACAAAGGCTCCAGCTAAGCATAGAAGCTCGCGTTACCGAACCGAAATGGACGCACCCGGCGATCCAAGGATCGGTGTCGCTCCGAAGTCCAGTGACAAGGCGGTCATAGGCCCACGAAAAAGGACCCCCGGGCCCCAACAGGGCTCCGACGGTCCTCTCTCAGCGCAATTCCGAGGTCCCAGCTGCTACTGGACCTTCGCCGGCAGCGTCTTGGGTTTGAACGACGGCCGCGTTGCCTCGTATGCCGTGATGTCTTGCTCGTGCTGGAGGGTCAGCCCGATGTCATCCAGGCCTTCCAGGAGGCGCCAGCGGGTGTAGTCGTCGATCTCGAACGGAGCTACGACGTTGCCGCACTCCACTGTCTTGCTGACGAGGTCCACCTTTACCTCGGTGCCGGGCTGGTTCTCCAGGACCTTCCAGATCAGCTCGATGTCGTCCTGGGCAACCTGGGCTGCCAGCAGGCCTTGCTTCCCGGAGTTGCCGCGGAAAATATCGGCGAACCTCGAGGAGAGCACGGCCTTGAACCCGTAGTCCTTCAGGGCCCAGACAGCGTGCTCACGGGATGACCCCGTGCCGAAGTCAGGGCCGGCCACCAGCACGGAACCGGCATTGAACGGCGCCTGGTTGAGGATAAAGGACTCGTCCTTGCGCCAGGCAGCGAACAGGGCGTCTTCGAAGCCGGTCCGTGTGATGCGCTTGAGGTAGACCGCAGGGATGATCTGGTCGGTGTCGACGTTGCTCTGTCGCAGCGGTACACCAATGCCGGTGTGGGTTGTGAATGCTTCCATGGGATCCTCCTAGACTGCGGTTCCGGTCAGTGTGCCCGCGGAAACGGACTCGAGGTCCGAAGGCGAGCTCAGTGTTCCCCGGACGGCTGTGGCTGCTGCCACCACGGGCGAGACCAGGTGCGTGCGCCCGCCCTTGCCCTGGCGGCCTTCAAAGTTTCGGTTGGACGTGGACGCGCAACGCTCTCCCGGCTCCAGCTGGTCCGGGTTCATGCCCAGGCACATGGAGCAACCGGCGAAGCGCCATTCAGCTCCAAATTCCTTGAAGACCTTGTCCAGGCCCTCGGCTTCGGCTTCCAGGCGGACCCGCGCGGATCCCGGGACAACCAGCATCCGGACGTTGGGGTCTTTGGCCCGGCCGCGAATGATGTCCGCGGCGATACGGAGGTCCTCAATGCGGGAGTTCGTGCAGGAGCCCAAGAAGACGGTGTCCACGCGGATGTCCTTCATGGGCGTGCCTGCTTCCAGGCCCATGTACTGCAGGGCGCGTTCGGCGGCAGCCTTTGCGTTCTCGTCGCCAAAGTCTTCCGGGGAAGGAACCTTGGCGGAGAGCGAGACGCCCTGGCCGGGGTTGGTACCCCAGGTCACGAAAGGTTCCAGGGTGTCGGCATCGAGGTCGACCTCGACGTCGAAGGTCGCGTCCGCATCCGTGTGGAGCGTGTTCCAGTACTCGACGGCGGCATCCCAGTCCGCACCTTCGGGCGCGTGGGGGCGACCCTGCATGTAGTCGTAGGTGGTCTGGTCCGGGGCCACCATGCCCGCACGTGCACCGGCTTCGATGGACATGTTGCAGATGGTCATGCGCGCATCCATGGACAGGGACCGGATGGCCGAGCCGCGGTATTCCAGGACGTAGCCCTGTCCGCCGCCTGTGCCGATCTTGGCGATCACAGCCAGGATGATGTCCTTGGCTGTGACGCCGGGGCGCAGGGTTCCCTCAACGTTGATGGCCATGGTTTTGAACGGCTTGAGCGACAACGTCTGGGTGGCCATGACGTGCTCAACCTCGGACGTGCCGATGCCCATGGCCAGCGCACCAAAGGCGCCGTGCGTGGAGGTGTGCGAGTCGCCGCAGACTACTGTCATGCCAGGCTGGGTGAGGCCCAACTGCGGACCGACCACGTGGACGATGCCCTGCTCTTTGTCACCCAGGGAGTGCAGGCGGACGCCGAATTCCTTGCAGTTGGCACGCAGCGTTTCAATCTGGGTGCGGCTGGTCAGGTCGGCGATCGGCTTGTCGATGTCCAATGTTGGAGTGTTATGGTCCTCCGTGGCAATGGTGAGGTCCACGCGGCGCAGCTTCCTGCCCGCCAGGCGCAGGCCTTCGAAGGCCTGCGGAGACGTCACTTCGTGAACGAGGTGCAGGTCGATGAAGAGAAGGTCGGGCTGGGCATTGGCTCCTTCGCCCTCACCTTTGCGCACGATGTGCGCATCCCAGACTTTCTCGGCCAGTGTCTTTCCCACGGCCTGCTCCCTTCACTGCGGTTTGGTTGTTCCTAGACCACTGAAGCAGCACCGCTGCGAAATAGGCCAGTGAAACAACTTGCATCTCAGATATTGAGACGGCAATATCATTACATGGACAATTCTAGTGGAGTCGGTGTCATTGATAAAGCGGCCCAGGTCCTCGATGCCCTCGAGGCCGGACCAACGACGCTCGCCCAACTTGTAGCCGCCACGGGCCTCGCCCGGCCAACGGTTCACCGGCTCGCTCTGGCGCTGGTTCATCACCGTTTGGTGAGCCGCGACATTCAAGGCCGATTCGTCCTCGGCAGCAGGCTCGTGGAGTTGGCATCCGCTGCCGGAGAAGACCGGCTGATCGCCTCGGCAGGCCCCGTGCTCATCCAGTTGCGGGATGCCACCGGCGAAAGTGCCCAGATTTTCCGCCGGCAGGGCGACTGGCGCGTGTGCGTGGCTTCCGCGGAACGCCCCATCGGCCTCCGGGACACGATTCCCGTTGGTACCCAGTTGTCCATGAAGGCCGGCTCCGCCGCCCAGGTACTCCTGGCATGGGAAGATCACGACCGTCTTCTGGAGGGGCTGCAGAATGCCCGCTTTACGCCCACCGTGCTGGCAGGAGTACGACGCCGGGGCTGGGGTCAGAGCCTCGGCGAACGCGAACCCGGGGTCGCCTCGGTTTCGGCCCCCGTCCGTGGGCCTTCCGGAAGGGTGATCGCGGCCGTCTCCATCTCGGGTCCCATTGAGCGCCTCACCCGCCAACCGGGCCGCCTGCACGCCGAAGTGGTCTGCAACGCTGCCCGTGTCCTGACCGAAGCACTACGGAAGAACAACGACTAGTCCCCCACTGGTCTACGCTGTTCCAGCATCCACCCCTCCGGACGGGAGCCCAACATGAACAACTACGCGATATTCCTCCGGGGCATCAACGTCGGCGGGATCAACATCAAGATGGCCGACCTCAAGACTGCGCTCCACGACTACCCTTTCACCAAGGTCAAGACATTACTGGCCAGCGGAAACGTGGTGCTGCAAACCGAACTCAGCGCCAAGGACGTCAAGGACGAATTCGAGAAGTGCCTCAGGGATGCCTTCGCCTACGACGCCTGGGTGGTGGTTCTCTCTGCCGATCGGGTTGCCGAACTCGTAGAGGCTTGCCCTTACCCGGCCGACGACAAATCCACCCACAGTTATGTGACTCTGGCATCCGATACCGCCCTGCTCGACGAACTTTTCGACGCAGGGCAGGCATTGGACGGCGTTGAACAAGTACGGCTCGGCCCCGAAGCGTCCGCCTGGTTGGCGCCCGCGGGCGGCACGCTGGACAGCCCTTTCAGCAAGCTCTCTTCGAAAGCGCGCTATAAAGCCAGCACCACCACCCGGAACCTGCGGACCCTCATCAAAGTCAGGGACGCGGTCGCAGCACTCTAGGTCGAACGGGCATCCTTCAACGCCGCGTTATAGGCCTTGAGGCGTGTCATCTCCACCTCGACGGGCTCAACGATCCGCTTCTCCGCCACTGCGGCCACGGACACCTTCAATCGTTTCGCCGCTCCGGAAGCCCGCAACTTAGCTGCCCAGCCACCCAGGAAGCGGCCAACAATAGCCAAGAGGATTCCCAACGCCACTCCCCCGGCCACCATCAAAGTGGGCCACGGCCAGCCCTCCGATCGCGGGACGTCCGGCACCGGCATCTGGAAGTAACCCAGCGCGGCCAGGACTCCGAGCCAGCCAAGTCCACCCACCGCCACCACGAACGCCAACCATTGCAGGGAGTTGAACAGCGCCCACCACACGGGCCTCTTTGCGGCCTTCAGGTCGGTTCCGGCGATGGCCTGGTCCAAGGCATCGGGCAGTTGTTCGCGGCCGTCCCTGGCGACAGCGCGGATAGCGGCGCGCCACGGTCCCGGAGCACCTGTGGACGCGTCATCCACGAAGTCCCGGACAGCGGCATCCGTCCGCGCCCGCTCGGGCGCGCCTGCCGGAGGCAGGGAGGTCCGGCTCAGCTCCGGCCTAGTATCACCCCGGCCCAGGTTCAGCCTCCGCAAGGGGTCCGGTCGGAAGCGGAGCAGCCACCGGGTCACGGGCCATCCTGTCCTCCGGGCCGACTCCCTCTTGAACGAGCGCTGGACCGCGTCCACTACAACGGGCACGTTAGCTGCGGCAGCCAACTCCGACGCGAGCCGTGCCTTGGCATTTGCCTTGATCCCGCGCGCTTCGCCCTCTCCTGAGGCTCTGGCCAGTTCCGTGGCCGCCTTGGCTACATCGGCCGCGAGGCGCTGTGTCGTTGCCTCCCGCTGGACCACGACGTTCCTGATCGCATCGCGGACGGCCGCTACGCCGTCGCCCGTCAGCGCGGAAGCACTGAGCACGCGGACCTTCCCCAGGCCATCGCGGGCCAGGATGCCCCCCAAGGACTGCATGACGGCGGAGGCGTCCGTGGGGCTGAGCCTGTCCACCTGGTTCAGGACCACCAGCGTGACGGCGCCATGGGAGGCCATGGGCTTCAGGAAATCATTATGGACCGCCGCGTCTGCATACTTCTGGGGATCAAGGACCCACACCAGGACGTCCACCATGCCCACCATGCGCTGGGCGATCTCCCTGTTCTCTGCGCGGGTGGAGTCGAAGTCCGGCAGGTCAAGGAGGACCAGGCCTGTGTCTTCGTCCGCAAGCCCGGCCACCGGTGGCAGGGTGTGGCGCTCCTTGACCTCCAACCAGTCCAGGAGTGGACCGCTGCCGTCTTCTCCCCAAACTCCCGCCAAGGGCTCTGAAGTGGTGGGACGCCTCGCCGTCGCTGTCGCCAGCTCACTGCCGGAGACTGCGTTGAACAACGAGGACTTGCCGCTGCCGGTGGCACCAAAAAAGCCCACCACCGTGTGTCCTGCTGATAACGAACGCCGGGACGCTGCCCGCTCCAGGACGTCGTAAACCGATTGAAGCTCTTCGTCAGGAAGCACTCCTTCGGCAAGTTCCCGGGCTTCGTTGAGCGATTCAAGCCTGCGCTGCAGGCGGGAGGATTCACGGACCTGGCTGTGGCGGCTCATGCGGCTTCCGCCATGCGGCGAAGTGCGGTGGCGTGCCGGGCGAGGTCGTTGCCGGACCGTGGATGCGCTGCATCAAGGCGGCCCAGGAAGCGTTGCTTTTCATCGTCCAGGAGCCGTTGACATTGTGTGTGCAGGTCTTCCCTGGCCTGTTGCGCCAAGCGCCTGACCGCATCCTCCCCAAACACAGCTTCCAAGAGTTTCTGCCCCACTACTGCCGTTCCACCCGCGATCCCGATCTCAAGGCCTGTCAATCCGGCGGTCATCGAAAACACCACCACCATGAGCGCGGCACCCAGCCCGTTGATGCCGAAAGACAGCCAACGCGCCTGGGTCCGCTTGCCCTGTCCCTGCGTCCGGATCATCTCCATGAGGCCTTCCTGCCACGCGCGGATGGCGGCGGCAGACCTGGCATCGAATCCTTCGCTGGTGCCGGACAGGTCATCGGGGCCCAGCAGCTGGCGCCCCGCGGGATACGAACGCCATCGCCTGTCCACGTTCTCCGCGGCGTTGGCAGCCTCGTCCAGGATCACTGCCTGCAGCCCGGTTTCGATGGCCGTCTCCACCTTCACGGCGGGGGCGGGTTCGCCCCGGAAGAAGGCCCCCATGCGGTCACGCATGCGGCCTATATTCTGCTCAAGGGTCCGGAAGAACTCACCCGTGCCGACAAAGTCCTGCCACCGTGCCAGGACTTCACCCCGCAGGAGCGCTCCGTCTTTGGTTGCGGCGAGAATGCGTGAGAGTGCCAGCTCATATTCCTCCACGCAGCCTCCCTCGAGTTCGCGTGCTGCGGTGTCCTGCGCTGCCGCCGCGCCGGCTATTCCGTCGAGGCGGACGCTCACTGCCTTAACGGCTCCGTTGAGTGTTCGGCGGGCGACGTCGGCGCGGCCAGCTGCATTGGCGGCCAAGGCTCCCAGCCACTGGCGCAAGGGGGCCGCTGCGTCGTGGGGCAGCATTCCGAGTGCGTCCAGTTCGCTTTCCGGAACAACAAAGAGCTTCGCTTCGCCAAGGCCCTGCCGGTCCAGCATTGCCTGCAGATCGGCCCTGACCTCTTCCTCGGCGGCGGCCGGCACCCGGTCCAGGACAACGGCGACGGTGATGTCCCGCGAGGCCGCGTCAAGAAGCAGCCGCCAGGGGACGGCGTCGGCGTATCGGTTGGCGGTGGTGACAAACACCCAAAGGTCCGCGGCGGCCAGGAGCTGTCCGGCCAGCCTGCGGTTGTCATCGGAGATGGAGTCGACGTCGGGCGCGTCCAGCAGTGCGATGCCTTGGGGCACGTTGTCATGGCCCACCAGTACCAGTGACGTGATCGCCTGCGCGTCAGGGGCAGCTCCGGCCTGGTTGGCCGGCACAGGGTTTGCCGACACCGTGCCGCGGATCCGGTGCAGGTTTGGCAGGATGCGGTTCCCTTCGAACCACTCGGCATCCTGAGGGTGGTGCAACAGGATGGGCTGGCGCGTCGTGGGCCGGATAGCCCCGGCGCGCGTCACCGGAAAGCCGACCAGCGCGTTGACCAAGGTGGATTTGCCGGCTCCGGTTGAACCGCCGACGACGGCCAGCAGCGGAGCGTCCAGGCTCCGGTAGCGGGGAATGACGTAATCATCGAGCTGGGCCAGCGACTCCCGGATCCACTGGCGGGCTTCCTGCGCCTCAGGCACCGCCAGCGGCAGGGTGGTGGCCGCGAGTTCGGCGCGTGCAGCTTCCAGGGTTTCGACGGCGGCCGCAGCCCCTCGGGGTACTGGACTGGCCCCGGATGCTGATGGGTCTTGGTTTGCGATCACAGCATCATCATGCCAGCCCGATCACTACATGCCAGCCCGATCACTATAGGACGCTCGGGGCAGGCGCCAGGGCAAAAAGAAATCCCCCGGAACCGTGAAGTTCCGGGGGATTCAACTGTGACCCCAGCGGGATTCGAACCCGCGTTACCGCCGTGAGAGGGCGGCGTACTAGGCCGCTATACGATGGGGCCTCGCACTTTTGTCACCGTTTCCGGCGATCAAGCTGAATGAGTATTTCATACTTTCAGCTCCGCTCCAAATCGCTTCAGCGAAGTGGAAGGTTCCGATTTTCCGCGTATTCACGCGGATTTTCAGAGCTGGGATACCAGGACTCGAACCTAGAATGACGGTACCAGAAACCGTAGTGTTGCCAATTACACCATATCCCAAAGTGACTTTCGGACCGGAGTTCCTCGCCGCGGTTTCCCTTGGCTTTTCCCTCCGTGCCCCTCAGCACGAGTAATGACTCTACCGGAGTCTCGCCACCTGCACAAATCGTAAAGCCGTTACCTGCATCACACGGATCTCAGGCTGCGGTCGGAGCCGTCATCAGCAGGCGGGATAGGGAATCCACCTGCCGTCCAGTGAACTCCTCCACCACTTCCCCGGTCCTGTTCAACCACACGCCCACCAGTCCCGCCGCGGTTGCTCCGTCCGCATCGAGGAGTCGGTTATCGCCAACGTAGAGGGTCTCCGCCGGCGAAGTCCCCAGGAGGCGCACACCTTCGAGGTATATGGCGGGGTCCGGCTTGGGCACGCCAACGGTGTCCGTTCCCACCAGTGTCGCGATCCTGGCCAAACCGGCACTGTCCAGCTTCGCGCGCTGGTAGTCGTGGACGTTGTTACTGACCGCACCGTAGGGAATCCCCGCCGCATCCAGTGCGTCCAGGACCTCTTCAACGTCGTCGAAAGCCCGCACGTATGACGTCTGGCGCCGGTGATACTCGGCCACCCATGCCTGGGACTCCTCGCCGTCCCCCAGTTCCACGCCAAAGTGGCCCAGGGCAGCCCTGCCGCGAAGCAGCCGCTGCTCGTTGAACGTCAGCTCCCCTGCCAGGTAGCGGTCATAGAAATGCGTGGTTTCGTGCGTGAAGATACGTCCGAACTTCACCCACCCGGCCTGGTCCAGGCCGGGCAGGAGATGTTCGCTGACATCGCGCAACGCCGTCGTCATGGCGTACTCAAGGTCCACCAGGGTGTCATCAATATCGAACAGGACACCACGGATAGTGCCAAAAGTGCTTGCTATCGCCATGACGTCCGCCGTTACTGGCCGCGGAAAGCGCGGACGCGCGCCAGTGCGGAATCCTTGCCCAGGATCACCATGGACTCGAACAGCGGCGGGGAAATGCGACGACCGGAGATGGCAGTGCGCACCGGGCCGAACGCGGCGCGGGGCTTGATGCCCAGGTCCTCGACCAACGCCTGCTTAAGTGCAGCCTGGATGTTCTCGGCAGTCCAGTCCGTAATGGGCTCCAGTGCCGCCAGGGCCGCATCAAGGACCTCCTCCAGGTTCTGGGGCAGACCCTTCCGGGCATCGTCCGCGACGTCGATCGCGTCATCAGCCTTGAACAGGAAGGCCAGCATTTCCGGAGCCTCGCCCAGGAGGGTGATCCGTTCCTGGACCAAGGGAGCTGCCTCTGCGAGGATCTCCTCCTGCCGGGGGGTGAGGATCTCACCGACGAAACCGGCAGCGCGGAGGTAGGGAACCAGCCGCTGCTTGAAGTCTTCCGGAGCGAGCATGCGCACGTGGGTTCCGTTGATGGCTTCGGCCTTCTTGATGTCGAAGCGTGCCGGGTTGCCCAGGACGTCATGGATGTCGAAGTTGGCAACGAGCTGCTCCACGGTGAAGATGTCCTCATCCGCGCTCAGGGACCAGCCGAGCAGCGACAAGTAGTTGAGCAACCCTTCGGGGATGAAGCCACGCTCGCGGTGCAGGAACAGGCTCGACTCGGGATCGCGCTTGGAAAGCTTCTTGTTGCCCTGGCCCATAACGTACGGAAGATGCCCGAACTCCGGCATGTACTCGGCAACCCCAATGGCGTAGAGCGCCCGGTACAGCGCAATCTGGCGCGGAGTAGAGCTCAGCAAGTCCTCGCCGCGCAGGACGTGGGTGATCCCCATCAGGGCATCATCCACCGGGTTGACCAGGGTGTACAGCGGCGCACCGTTGGCGCGGACTACTGCAAAGTCTGGGACCGAGCCAGCCTTGAAGGTAATTTCCCCCCGGACCAGGTCGTTGAAAGTCAGGTCCTCGTCGGGCATGCGCAGGCGCAGTACAGCCTCCCGGCCTTCAGCCTTGAACTGGGCGAGCTGCTCCTCCGTCAGGTGGCGGTCAAAGCCGTCGTAGCCGAGCTTGGGGTCGCGGCCGGCTGCCTTGTGGCGGGCTTCGATCTCCTCCGGAGTGGAGTAGGACTCATATACGTGTCCCCCGGCCTTGAGCTTGGCGATGACGTCCTGGTAGATGTCGCCGCGCTGGGACTGCCGGTACGGTTCGTGCGGTCCGCCGACCTCGACGCCTTCATCCCAGTTGATGCCGAGCCACTTGAGGGCATCCAGCAACTGGTGGTAGCTCTCCTCGCTGTCGCGGGCAGAGTCGGTGTCCTCGATGCGGAAGATCAGCTTGCCGCCGGTGTGGCGTGCGTAGGCCCAGTTGAACAGGGCCGTCCGGATCAAGCCAACATGCGGAGTTCCGGTCGGTGACGGGCAGAAGCGGACGCGGACCGGAGTCTCGGCGTTGACGGCAGGGATGACGCTGGGGGCAGCGTTGGACGCAGAAGCAGTAGTCATAGTGGTTCCAACTTTACCGCTTGGCGCAGCCTGGGTTTCCCGGCCCTTAAGGCTCGACGGCGGCACTCGCCTTTCGTGCGAAAGGCGGGTGCCGCCGTCGTGGTTTGGCTTTGAAATGAATGCCTAGCGGCGGACCACCGGGTTGGAGAGCCGGCCGATGCCTTCGATCTCCACTTCGAAACGATCGCCTTCACTGACCAAGCCAACGCCGGCCGGGGTGCCGGTCATGATGACGTCGCCTGGAAGAAGCGTGAAGGCGTGCGAGACGATGGAGACGAGCTCGCGTACGCCGCGGATCATCTGGTTGGTGCTGCCGTCCTGGCGGAGTTCACCATTGAGGCGGCCCTGGATGGACAGGTCTTCGTGATCCAACTCTGTCTCGATCCACGGCCCAAGCGGCGCAGAGGTGTCAAAGCCCTTGGCGCGTGCCCACTGAAGGTCCGTCTTCTGAACGTCGCGTGCCGTGAGGTCATTGCCGCAGGTGTAGCCGAAGATCACGTCATCCGCGCGCTCTTCGGGAACGTCCTTGCAGATGCGGCCGATGACGACGCACAGCTCGGCTTCGAAGGAAACTTCCTCCGAGAACTCAGGAAGGACGATGGGATCATTCGGGCCGATCACGGACGTGTTGGGCTTGAGGAACAGCAGCGGCTGCTGGGGAACTTCGTTGCCAAGTTCCGCGGCATGCTCAGCGAAGTTCCGGCCAACACCGATCACTTTGCTGCGCGGAATGATCGGGGCGAGGAGCCGCACGTCCTCAAGCTTGTGCTTTACGTGGGTACGTTCGACGCCATTGAAGAAGGGGTCGCCGTTGATGACAGTGATTTCCTCACTGCCGGCCTCGCCTTCAACAACGCCGTAAAGGGGATCAGAATCAACTACAAAACGGGCGATACGCATGGGCCCAAGCCTACCGTCACGGCTCAGCTTCGCAGGTAATCCAACTGGGCAGCCACGGACGTCTCGGCGGCCCACCTGACGGAAGGGTCGACGTCGGGATACACGGCGTCGGTGACTGCCGCGATGGACGCGTCTTGGCCAAGGCGGTCAAGGGCTGTCCTGATCTGGTCCAGTCGCTGCTCACGGTGATTGCGATACTCCCGGCACTTTTCGTCCAGGGCAGGTAGCACGGGGCCATGTGCCGGGAGGAGTATCGCGGGCCCGAGTGCCTCCAGCCGATCCAAACTGGCCAGGTAGTCCCCCAGCCTGCCGTCCGGATAGTCCAGTACGGTGGTACCACGGCCAAGGATGGTGTCGCCAGTGAGGACCGAACCCGTCGGTCCGTCGTCCGGCAAGTGGAAGCACAATGAGTCGGAGGTGTGGCCGGGCGTAGCGATGACGCGGATTTCGACGCCGCCAATGGTCAGCACCTCGCCGTCGGCGAGCGGTTCTCCACCATGGCAATACCCGGGCAGGAAGGCACGCACCGGCGCGCCGGTCAGTTGGTGGAATCGAATTGAAGCTTCAGTATGGTCCGCGTGCCGGTGCGTGATGAGTACGACGTCGACACCTCCAGCCGCCGCCAGCTCGGCCAGGTGCTGCTCGTCGTCGGGTCCCGGGTCCACAACGGCGACACGGGCGGAACCGGGTGCACCGATGACGTAGGAGTTGGTGCCATCCAAGCTCATCGGACCCGGATTGGGGGCCAGCCGGAATCGCGTCAACCCACTGCTGCGCTGCAGGGAAGAGGAGGCGCCGCCCAGGGGTGCACTGCCTGGTGTGGGGTCAGCCGTTGTCGGGCTGCTGGAGGGTGAGTTGCGGGAAGGTGAGTTGCCGGAAGTCGCCATTGATTCAGAAGTCACCAGTCCATCTTGGCACTTCCCAACCCTCACTCACATCCCACCCCCTTCAACCCAACCCTCACTCACATCCCACCCCCTTCCACCCAACCCTCACTCACAACCCACATCCCACCCCCATCACCCCAACCCTCACTCACACCCCACCCCATCACCCCAACCCTCACTCACTTACTGGACAGCCGAAGTACGCTCGACGGCGATATTCGACGCCTACGGTTTGTGGCAACTTTGGCCGCTTGTACGCGGAAGGTGAGAGAGCGTCCACCGCAAACAGGCGGAAGGTGAGAGAGCGTCCACGGGAAGCAGGCGGGACGTGAGGGAGCGTTTGGATCAAACGGGTGGGACGTGAGAGAGCGTCCACGGGAATCGGGTGGGATGTGCCCGAGCGTTTGGATCAAGCGTCCGGGAAGCAGAACGGCGGCCCTTCCGCTTGATAACCAAGGGAAGGGCCGCCGTCGTGTGACCGGGGCTAGACCAGGCGGGTGAGCCAGCCGTGGGTGTCCTCAACGGTTCCGGTCTGGATGCCCAAGAGCTGCTGGCGGATGGCCATGGTGGTCTCGCCGGCCTTGGCGTCCTCGGCACCGATGAACTCGGTGGCGTCCTTGAGGACACCGATGGGGGTGATCACCGCAGCGGTACCGCAGGCGAACACCTCGGTGATCTCGCCGGAGGCAACGCCATCGCGCCATTCATCCAGCGTGATCTTGCGCTCGCTGACTTCGCGACCCATGTCCTTCGCCACCTGGATGACGGACATGCGCGTGACGCCTTCGAGGATGGTTCCGCTCAGTGCCGGGGTGACAAGTGAGCCGTCCTTCATCACGAAGAAGACGTTCATGCCGCCGAGTTCTTCCACGGCGTCGTCGTTGAAGTGGTCCAGGAAGAGGACCTGCTTGCAACCGTTCGCTTCGGCTTCCTGCTGGGCGATCAAGGACGCTGCATAGTTACCGCCGCACTTGGCCGCTCCGGTCCCGCCGCGGCCCGCACGGGCGTATTCACGGGAGATCCAGATGGAGACCGGCTTGAGTTCGCCACCGAAGTAGTTACCGGCGGGGGAAGCAATGACGCGGAAGGAAACCTCGCGCGCAGCACGGACGCCAAGGAAAGCCTCGGTGGCGATCATGAACGGACGCAGGTACAGGGCTTCGCCGTCACCGGAGGGAACCCATTCCTGGTCCGCCTGGACGAGTTCACGGATCGCTCCGAGGAAGTACTCTTCCGGCAATTCGGGAAGGGCGAGCCGGCGGGCCGACTTGTTGAGGCGGGCGGCGTTGGCTTCCGGACGGAAGGTCCAGACGGAGCCGTCAGCGTGGCGGTATGCCTTGAGGCCCTCGAAGATTTCCTGGCCGTAGTGCAGGACCGCAGCCGACGGATCAAGGGAAATCGGTCCGTAGGGCTCGATCCGGGCGTTCTGCCAACCGCCATTGCCATCGGCGTCGACTTTGTAGTCGACGACGGCGGTGTGGTCGGTGAAGTAGTCGCCGAATCCCGGGTTCGCCAGGATGGCTGCACGCTCCTCAGCAGACTTCGGTGTTTCCGAAAGCTGCTGGCTGAATTCGACGCCATGGGCAGTCTGAGTCATGTTTCCTCCACAGTCAGCTACCTGGCAGGGCGAACGCGGCCCCGAAGGGTGTGGTTCAGCGATGGACCAGGGAAGCAGGTAAATAATTCAAGACAAGCTTACGCCTGAGATTTGGGCCTAAAGTGCGGCCGCAATGGCGTCACCAACGGCAGCTGTGCTGCGCGGCTCGCCGGTGCGGCTTTCGACGTCGGCGACTACTGCCGCTTCAATCTTGCGGGCCGCCGTGGTGTAGCCAAGGTGGTCCAGGAGGAGCACTGCGGAGAGGATGGCCGCAGTGGGGTCGGCTTTCTGCTGTCCGGCGATATCCGGGGCGGAGCCGTGGACGGGCTCGAACATGGACGGTGCTGTGCGGTCCATGTTGATGTTGCCCGATGCCGCCAAGCCAATGCCGCCGGTAACGGCTGCCGCGAGGTCGGTGAGGATGTCGCCGAAGAGGTTGTCAGTGACGATGACGTCGAAGCGGGAGGGCTCGGTCACCATGAAGATGGTGGCGGCGTCGATGTGCAGGTAGTCGTGGGTAACCTCGGGGAATTCCTTGGCCACTGCCTCGACGGTCCGCTTCCACAGGTGCCCGGCGAAGACGAGCACGTTGTGCTTGTGGACGAGCGTGACGTGCTTGCGCGGACGCTCGCTGGCGCGGCGGAAGGCATCGCGGACGACACGCTCGACGCCGTGTGCCGTGTTGAGGGAAACCTCGGTAGCAACTTCGTGCGGAGTGCCGCCACGCAAGGTTCCACCGTTGCCCACGTAGGGACCCTCGGTACCCTCACGGACCACGATGAAGTCAATGGTGCCTGGGTTTGCCAGGGGGCTGCCGACGGTTCCGTACAGCCGGGACGGGCGCAGGTTCACGTAGTGGTCCAGGCTGAAGCGGAGCTTGAGCAGCATCTCGCGTTCGATGATGCCCGACGGGATGCGGGTATCGCCGGGAGCAGCTCCGACGGCGCCGAATAGAATGGCGTCACGGGTACGCAGGTCCGCCAGGACCTCCTCCGGAAGGGTCTCGCCGGTCTCAAGCCAGTGCTGTGCACCGAGCTTGTAGTGGGTCTGCTCGAGGGTGACGCCTTCCGCGGTGACGGCCTTTTCGAGGACCTTGACGGCTTCGGCGATGACCTCTGGGCCAATGCCGTCGCCTGGGATGACAGCGAGATTGATGGACGTTGCACTCATACGTCTATCTAGCCAAGCAATCCACATGCTGGTCAAAATCGTCTCACTCTGCGAACACCCCGTTACGCCGGGTTCAGACCACGGCATGATGCCCTGACACTCCAGCTCCGCATAGAGTCGTATGCGTGGATAGCAGGCATGCAATATACGAATGGTTCCGGGTCAACCGCTTCAAAGTGGACCTTACGGCTACGTGCCTCCTGATCCTGCTCTTTGGGCCGGTCTATCTCCTTGCCGGGCACCCGTGGCTCGCCCTCCTTTCCTGCAGCCTCCTGTTGCCCCTCGCTTGGCGACGCACCCGGCCGGCCATGGCCGCCGTCGTCGTTATCCTTGTGTGCCTCCTCCAGTGGGCGGTGGGTGCGGAACCCGTGGCGGGCCAAATCGCGGTTCCGCTCGTCATTTACGCCACCGCCGCTTACGGACCTGCCTGGGCAAGCCGGACAGTGTTGCTCGCAGGGATGCTTGGCGGCATCATGCTGACCACACGCGAGTTCTCCAGCAGTGCCGAGTCGGGCATCATGGGCCTGACCATCGGGGCCCTCTATACGGTGCTGATTTGGATGCTGGTGCTGGTGAGTTGGACGTTGGGGGACCTCACCCGCGTTCGACGACTCCAGCTCCAGGCATTGGAGGACCGCACCCGGCGCCTTGAAGTAGAACAGCAGCAGGAGCGCCAGTTGGCCGCAGCTGACGAACGATCCCATATTGCGCGGGAAATGCACGACATCGTGGCCCACTCTTTGTCCGTAATCATTACTCAGGCAGACGGCGCACGTTACGCAGCCGCAGCGAAGCCCGAACTCGCCACCGAAGCGCTGGCCACCATTGCCGCCACAGGCAGGGATTCCCTGGCAGAGATGCGACGGCTGTTGGGCATCCTCCGCTCCGACGACGACTCCCCCACCCGCCCGCAACCCCGGCTTTCCGATCTGGACGAGCTCCTTCTGGGTTTCCGCGCCGCGACGCTGCAGGTTGCCTTCGACCAAAGCGGCGTCCCCCGCAGGGCGCTTCCCGCAGGAGCGGAGCTGACCGCCTACCGCATCATCCAGGAGGCGCTGACCAATGTCATGAAACATGCCGGCCCGAAGGCCAGTGCGCGGGTGACGCTCGCCTGGCAAGGCAGGGGCCTGCAGCTGGACATCCTCGACGACGGGCGGGGCGCCGCCGCTGATCCGCCGGCGGCAGGTGGCGGCAACGGCCTGCGGGGCATGGGCGAGCGCGTGTCCCTCTACGATGGTTCCTTGACTGCAGGCCCCGAACAGGGCGGCGGTTTCCGCGTATCCGCTTTCATCCCCTATTCGGAGGCCTAAAACCATGTCCGATGTTCCTGCGCCCATCCGGGTTGCCCTGGTTGACGACCAACACCTGGTCCGCTCGGGATTTGGCATGCTGATCAACTCCCAGCCGGATCTGGAAGTCGTGGCCGAAGCGGCGAACGGCATCGAGGCTGTCCAGGCTTTGGGGGCCACAGCGGCCGACGTCGTCCTCATGGATGTCCGCATGCCCGGGATGGACGGCATTGAAGCCACCCGGCGCATCCTTGAGCAGGCAGCAGCCCAACCCGCGGGATCGCAGCGTGCAGAGGTCAAGATCGTGGTGCTCACCACCTTCGATCTTGATGAGTACGCCTTGGCTGCCATCCAGGCCGGCGCGAGCGGGTTCCTGCTCAAGGATGCCCCGCCCGAAGAGCTCCTGGAGGCGATCCGCACCGTGTACCGTGGTGACGCCGTGATCGCACCGTCCACCACCCGTCGATTGCTGGACCATGTGGCGCCCCTTTTGAGGACGCAGACGCCTGAGCAGAGCGAGCACGCCGCGGCGGTCGAAAGCCTCACCGCCCGCGAGCGCGAAGTGTTCCAGCTGATCGCCCAGGGGCATTCGAATCCGGAGATCGCAGCGGGCTTGTTCTTATCCGAGGCCACTGTGAAAACGCATGTCGGGCACATCCTGGCAAAGCTCGGCGCCAGGGACCGCGTCCAGGTTGTGGTCATCGCATATGAGACCGGCGTGGTTGCGCCCGGGGCATAGCCTCATCCCGGGTTCCTCCCGGGCTCAGACCACGGTATGAGTTGGCGTCCGCGGGAATCGGTCCCCGGCCCGATCCGGCAAGGGTGCACTGAAACCTAGCGTGGAACCATGACAACATTCACGCCTCTCCCCCACCCTTCAGGAACGAACCCGCCGCAGGGATCGGACGCCGCCCAAGCCCGTCCCGCCGTCGAAGCATTTGAGCTGACCAAAAGCTACGGACGCGCCGATACAAGCGTTACGGCCCTGAACAAGGTGTCGGTAAGTTTCGACGCCGGGAAGTTCACGGCCATCATGGGACCCTCCGGATCCGGCAAGTCCACCCTCATGCATTGCCTGGCGGGCCTGGACTCGGCGGATTCCGGGCGCATTGTCCTGGGTGGCACGGAGCTGACTGGCCTCAACGACCGCCAGCTCACGGCACTGAGGCGTGAACGGATCGGCTTCGTCTTCCAGGCTTTCAACCTGGTGCCTACTTTGACAGCCGAGCAGAACATCACGCTTCCGCTTGCGTTGGCGGGTACAACGGCCGACGCCGGATGGCTCGATACCGTTGTCAGCACGCTTGGTCTGAAGGATCGCCTGAAGCACCGTCCACATGAGCTCTCCGGGGGCCAGCAGCAACGCGTGGCAGTAGCCCGAGCACTGTTGACCCGGCCCGACGTCGTGTTCGGTGACGAACCTACCGGCAACCTGGACTCGAAGGCCGGCGGCGAGGTTCTAGCTCTGCTTCGCCGGAGCAGCAAGGAAATGGGCCAGACCATCATCATGGTGACCCACGATCCCGTGGCTGCAAGCTACGCGGACCGTGTGGTGCTGATGAGCGACGGCGGCCTGGTGGGGGAAATCCACGATCCCACGGCAGATTCTGTCCTGGCGGCCCTTGGCAAGCTGGGGGCGTAAGGCATGTTGCGCGTTGCACTGTCCCAACTGACTACGCATTACCGGCGCTTCGTGGCGATCGGCCTTGCCGTGATGTTGTCGGTGATGTTCCTCGCTGCCACACTCATGGTGGGCGCAAGCACCAACGCGTCCTTGGGTGCGAGTATCGGCGAGGCCTACCGTAAAGCGGACCTCGTGGCGACGTCCAAGAACGGCGAACCTTTCACCCAGGCCGCCGTGGACGCTGCTGCTTCTTCGCCCGCTGTGGCTGAGAGCTACGCGGAGCGGTCGACGTATGTGACCTTCCAGGCCGGCGGGGGTGAACAATTCGGCCGGCTCCGGAATGCTGCCCCTGTTTCCTTGGAGGGCGCCGTCCTCTCATCGGGGTCCATGCCCTCGCAGCCTTTGGAAGCGGCCGTGGATGTCAAGACCGCAGAGCACCTGGGTCTCACCGTCGGCAGCACCCTGGAATTGCACGGGGCCGGTCCGGTCAAGAACGCCAAGGTGACCATTACTGGGCTGACGCAGGCCACGAACGACCCCTTCTCTTCTTCGGCAGCCCAACTAATAGCCTCCGAGTCGGTACTCAACGCGGTGCAAGACGCCGGAGCCGGCTATACGGGCTTGCAGTTCGCACTGAAACCGGGCGAGGACGTGTCCGCGGCGAAGGACTACATTTCCCGCCGGATGGACGCTGCCGGGGTGGTGTCGCCCGTCGTTGAAACGGCCGAGGAGAAGGTCACCTCAACGGTCGCGATGCTCAGCGCCGGGCAGGACCAGTTGACGGTGGTCCTGCTCGCCTTCGCCGGGGTGGCCATCCTCGTTTCAACCTTGGTGGTAGCCAATACGTTCTCTGTGCTCGTGGCCCAACGGACCCGGGAATTGGCCCTGCTGCGTTGTCTGGGCGCCGGGCGTTCCCAGATCCGCGGCTCTGTCATGCTTGAGGCCTTCGTGGTCGGGTTCGTTTCCTCCGTGCTGGGTGTCCTTGCCGCCACTGGCCTGATGACGGCGCTGATCGCCTGGGCCAAGTCACAACCGGAGCAGGCTTTCGCGACCCTGGCAGTCCCTCCGTCGGCCATTGTTGCCGGCATGGTGGCAGGCACCTTGTTGACCGTCGTTGCGGCGCTGGTTCCGGCCAAGGCGGCAACCGCCGTCGCGCCTCTTGCCGCCTTGCGTCCCGCCGATGACGCGTCCGTCCGGAACCGGCGTGGCAAGCTCCGGCTCCTCATCGGACTGCTGGCTTTTCTGGGCGGTGCCGGCCTGCTGGCCTACGGCAGCCTGAACGTGGCGCTGCCGGTTGCGTTGCTGGGTGGCGCCGCGTCGTTCGTGGGCATCCTGCTCTGCTCCTCCCTTTTCATCCCCTCTGTGGTCGCCTTGGCAGGCCGGCTCGCGGCACCGGCCGGCGTGCCCGGCAAGCTTGCCGCCGTCAATGCCACCCGTAACCCGGCGCGTACTTCCGCGACGGCCGCGGCCCTGCTGATTGGCGTGACCTTGGTGTCCCTCATGATGACGGGCGCCGCGACGTCCCGGCAGGCGTTCAACGACACCCTTGCGGAGAACTACCCCCTTGACCTCTCCGCCCAGACTGCCGTGGACGGCACGGCCAACCTTTCCCAGGCAGTGGACAGGATCAAAACGCTCGACGGCGTCAGCGCGGCGGTCCTGCTGCAGGCCGTGGGAACCTTGAAGGACGCGTCCACCCCCGATGGCGGACAGACCGTGTACGCCCTCCCGGGAGCCGACGCAGGATCGGTGGTGCGGGATGCCAACCTGAAGCCGGCCCCTGGCGTGGTGTACCTGCCCGAAGATTCCGCCGCCGGGCGCGCGAGTATCGGCACGACAGCCGGCGATATTTCGCTCGATGCGAAGGTCCTGCGCACCCGGAACGTCCCTGCCTTCGTCGATGCAACCAGCATTACCTCCGCGGCGCTCCCGGAGACCCCTGGCATGGTGTGGGTGAAGTTGGACGACTCCGTCCCGGCGGACCGGGTGCAGGCAATCCAGAAGGAGATTGCGTCGGCCCTCGGTGTCCAGGAACGCACTGTCAGCGGCGCAGCGATCGAACGTGTGACGTTCAACAGCATCATCGATGTCCTGCTGCTCGTGGTCACAGGGCTGCTGGGCGTGGCCGTGGTCATTGCCTTGATCGGCGTGGCTAATACCCTGTCGCTTTCGGTTCTTGAACGGACGCGCGAAAACTCGCTGCTCCGTGCCTTGGGGCTGACCAAAGGCCAACTCCGCGGGATGCTGGCTATCGAAGCTGTGCTGGTGGCCGGAGTGTCAGCCCTCCTGGGCGCAGGCATGGGCATCGTCTATGGCTGGCTCGGCGCGCAGGCAACCCTGGGCGGCATGGCTACGGTGGTTCCCGCCGTGCCATGGCTCCAGCTGCTGGCAGTCTTTGGCGTGGCTGTGGTGGCCGGTCTCCTCGCGTCGGTGATTCCGGCCCGTCGAGCTGCACGTTTGTCGCCGGTGGAAGGGCTCGCCACTGCCTGACGCTCCATCACCAACTGGCGCTTAAACCCGAACGCTCCCGCATTTCCTCCGGTCCTGCCGGGTCGAAATGCGGGAGCGTTCCGCTGATGGGGATGGTTCGTGGAAGAGCGCTAGGCTTCGGCGGGTTCCTCGAAGCGCGGGAAGACAGGGGCAGGTGCCGGCAGTTCAGTGCCAGCGACAATCGGCGTGGCGATCGCAGCGAACTGGCGCGCGTCACCTTCCGGCTGTCCGAGGACCTCAAGGAGCTTGGCCGACGACGACGGCATCACGGGTTGGGCGAGGATCGCCACGATCCGGACCACTTCCAACGTGACGTAAAGGACCGTGTTCATCCGTTCCACGTCCGTTTTGCGCAGCACCCAGGGGGCCTGTTCTGCGAAGTAGGCGTTGGTATCACCGAGCACAGCCCAAATAGCTTCAAGGGCGCGGCTGAATTCCTGCTTTTCGAACGCAGAACGCGCGATGTCCAACAGTCCACCGGCCCGGGCCAGCAGGGCGTTGTCCTCGTCGGTGAACGCACCGGGCGTGGGTACCTTGCCTTCGCAGTTCTTTGCCACCATGGACAACGAACGCTGGGCAAGGTTTCCGAAGTTGTTGGCGAGGTCCGAGTTCATCCGGCCCACGATCGCTTCGTGGTTGTAATTGCCGTCAGCGCCGAACGGAACTTCGCGCAGGAAGAAATAACGGCACTGGTCCAGGCCGTACTGCGCCACGAAGTCCTGCGGTGCCACAACGTTGCCCAAGGACTTGGACATCTTGACACCGTTATTGGTCAGGAAGCCGTGGATCATGACGCGCTTGGGCAATTCAAGCCCTGCGCTCATCAGGAAAGCAGGCCAGTAAATGGCGTGGAACCGCGAAATGTCCTTGCCGATCACGTGAACATCGGCCGGCCAGAACTTCCTGAACTGTTCGGACTCGACGTCAGGGTACCCCACACCCGTGAGGTAATTGGTCAGGGCGTCCACCCAGACATACATGACGTGCTTCTCGTCACCCGGGACCGGAACACCCCAGTCGAAGGTGGTGCGGCTGATGGACAGGTCTTCGAGGCCACGCTTGACAAAGCTTATGACCTCGTTGAAACGGGACTGGGGAGCACCGAACTCCGGCTGCTCGCCGTAGAGCTCCAGGAGCTTGTCCTGGTAGTTGGAGAGCCGGAAGAAGTAGCTTTCCTCAGCCGTCCAGGTCACCAGCGTGTCCGTCTCCTTGGAGTAACGGAGGCCGTCCTCCTTGACCACGGTGTCGTCCTCGACGTAGTACGCCTCGTCGCGGACCGAATACCAGCCCTCGTACTTGGACAGGTAGATGTCGCCGTTGGCTTCCATCTTCTTCCAGATGGCCTGCGATGCGGCGTAGTGGTCCTGGTCCGTGGTGCGGATGAAGCGGTCATGGGAGATGCCCAGGTCCTGGCTCATCTGCTTGAACGCCGCCGAGTTCCGGTCCGCGAGCTGCTTGGCAGTGATGCCTTCCTTCTCCGCGGACTGCTGCATTTTGAGCCCGTGCTCGTCCGTTCCGGTCATGAAGAAGACTTCATGTCCATCAAGCCGCTTGAAGCGCGCCATGGCATCGGTCGCAATGACCTCATAGGCGTGGCCGATGTGCGGCACGCCGTTGGGGTAGCTGATTGCGGTGGTGATGTAGAACGGGGATTTCTCTGGAGACGTCACTCTAAAAAGTTACCTTTATTTCGGATGAAAGAGCTTAGTTAAGTTCGGTCAGCGTATCGCTGAGGCGTACCAACTCGTGGTCGTGGGAAGCCACCATGACAGCGATACCGTCGCTGGTGGTGTCCTTCAGGATTCCGATAATGCGGTTGGCCGCGGCACGGTCGAGGCTGGCTGTGGGCTCGTCCACTACCAGGACCCGGGTGCCCAGGATCAGTGCGCGTGCAATGGCCACGCGCTGGCGTTCGCCACCCGAGAGCTGGGCGGGACGGTGCCGCATCCGGCGGCCAAGCCCCACCAGGTCCAAAAGGTCCTTGGCCATTTCCGTGCGCTGTTCCACCTCGCCGTCGGGAACGGCAGGAAGCAGGACGTTCTCCAATGCACTCATGCCATCGATCAGGGCACCGCCCTGGTCCACGTAACCGATGAGAGCACGACGACGGTCGGCAATTTCGTCGTCGCCCATCGTGTCCAGGGGGACGCCTTCCCAGAAGACCTTGCCCGACGTCGGCAGCGTCAGACCGGCGCTGACCGTCAGGATACTGGTCTTGCCCGAACCGCTTCGGCCGGCGATGCAGTGCATCTCACCGGCGTGCAGCGTCAGGTTGAAGTCGTCGACGACGTCGACTTCCTCGGCTCCGCCTTTGTCGCCACCGTAGTGGATGGTGACGCGGCTCAGTTCCAGGGGCGTGGCGTGGTCCGCTGCCCGCACGATCGTGTTGGCGCGGGTCTGCAGCGACTCTTCGGGGGATTCCGGGGTGGCCGCCAGCTCGGGGTTGGGAGTCTCGGTCATTTGACTACTTTCGTTGCGATCGGAATCCAGCAAATAACGGCCAGCAACCCGGCCAGGCCGGCCCAAAGGGCCGCGTAGGGGGCAAGGAGAAGACCCAATCCCAGTGCGCCAAGGACGCCCAAAGGAAGAGCCACGGTGCCCACCAGTGCATTTTCGAAGAAGCGGACCTGTCCCAGCATGTCCGGGTTCCAGCCCATGGCACGCAGTGTGCCCAGGTACTCACGCTTGGCATGGAGCTCAAAGCGGCCGGTCACAAGCGTCAGGAGAAGCCCAACCACCACGCCAAAGACGGCAAGGATCACGCTGGGAGCCGCAATGCTGGCAGTCGCAAGACCACTCAGCGCACTGGCGCCTGCCGCACGGGGAATGTCGATCAGCAGGGCGATCAAGGCACCTACCGCGGCACCGAAAACGCCAACGGCCACAGCCAGCGAGATGGAGTTGAACCTGTTGGTGGTGAGCTGCCTGTTGGCGAACGTCAACGGGGAATCCACGGTAACCAGGCGCTCATCATGCTGCGGTTCCTGGTCAACCACGACGCGGTGGCGCAACTGCTGGGCGGCCAACAAAGCCGCTCCGATGTAAATGACCAGCATGGTCGCCGAGACGATCACGGTGGCAATGTTCCAGCTGAGGAGACTGAGGACCACTCCGGCAACCGTCAGTGCAGCGGCACCCACGGCGAACTCTTCAAGGACCCAGGACCGGATCCGCTTCTGGGTCCAACCCATGGCCCGCAGGATGCCGGCCTCGCTTCTCCGCTGGCGTATGTAGCTCACCGTTGAGGCACCGGTCAGGAGCGTGGCGCCCAACAGGGTCAGGAACAGGAGGGTGATGTTGGTTCCTGTCAGGGACCCGGAGACTGCGTCGGCAGCATCCTGGCGTACCCATGACTGCTGGACGGTGCCCAGGGGCGACTCCTTGCCGGCGTCGTCCTTGCTGTAGCCGGGAACAAAGATGTTGGCGTCTTCGCGGGCGGATCCAGCCACCACGGTGGCTTCGAGGCCGAGTTCGCGGATCTGGGTGGCCAGCTTCTCAACCTCGGGCTGGGCTGTCTTCCAGTTTCCCGCGGCGTTGGCACGGACGCGGACGGCGTCGATCACGTTGGCGTTGGAATCGTAACCACGGGCCGCGGCCAGGCCGTAGTAGTCAGTGATGGCGCCGGCAGACTGGCTGACCAGGCCCGTAGCGCTCAAGGAAGGCTTCAGGGCCGTGCTTTGGACGTCCTTGCCGTTGGCGTCCTTGCTCAGTGTCATCGGGGCGGGGTCGTAGCCACCCAAAGGCAGCTTGTTGACGTCACCGGCTGCGGCTTGGACGGCGGCCGGATCAAAGGTGCCATAAACCATGGGCAAGGGAGCAGCGGGCTTCTTGCCCGTTTCGAGGTCTTCCCGGTACGACCGTTCGTCGACCGGCTTGCGCTGGGTTTGGTCCACAGGCGCTCCGAAGGAGGACTTCTCAGGCAAGCGGTTCACAGTGACCCAGTCCCCCGGCGTGGCACTCTTGTCCGAAGCGCCGTTGGCGGCGTCCTCGCCGTCCTTGTACTTCGGCGCAGCTGCGAAAGCGGTGCTCCAGGTGGCCGGGTTGTACAAACCCTGGCTGAACGACGCCGTGCTGCCAAGCAGTTGGCTGTGGTCGGTGGAACCGGGCCACTCCAGGGCAAACGGGGACTTGGAAACGAACGGGAGGTAGTCCTTGTCCAAAGAACGGGTGACCGTGCCGACGTCCTTGACGACCTTGCCGCTTGCGTCAATTTCCTCGATCTTGACCGAGTACTGCAGGTCCAAGGAAGTACCCGTGCGCACGATCAGCGGGATCGCCTTGGAGTCGTTCGTCAGCAGGCCATCACGCTTGGCTTGCTGGTACTGCGTCATAAGCGGTGCCCAGTACTTGAGCTTGACGCCCAGGAAATCAGGGCCCTCCTCGAGCTGTTGCATGCTCAGGCCTGTGGTGAAGAGGCTCTCAAAGTGGCGTCCAATGGCTCCCGCGTCGCGGGCGTCCGCCGGGGGCGCCTTTTCAAGCGGCGCCAGGAAGTCGCCCGCTGAGCCCAGCAGGGCCCTTTCGGCAGCAGGATCGACGGCGACGACGGACTCAGTCACCTCAGGTGCCAGGGGAAGCGCGACAGAAAGGTTGAACAGGTTGTGCTCGGACCCGAGAGCCGGAGCCGGGAACTTGACGCCAGTCTCTCCCTCAGGACCGGCGATCCGGACGTTGCTGCCGCCGGCAGCTTGCTCCTGCACCAAGCGGCCCTTACCCAGGGTGCCCTCGGCACTGGTCTTGAAAAGAGTCTGCTGGTTGACTCCGTCAGAGCTGGTTGCCGATGCTGTCAGGCGGTACTTCTTCGGTGAATCGGACAACACGGACTCGGCCGCAGGCCACTTGCTTGAATCCATGGCGGAGGGGTCGCCCGCAGTGATAGCGCCGGCAAGGCCGGCGTTATATCCCAGGTAGTCCATCGCATTCAGCCGGGGGGCTTCCAGGTTCTGGGACACGCGCGAGACCAGGCTGATGGGAGCCGCTACGGCCGTCTGGCCCATGCCGCGGATTTTGTCCAGTTGATCAAAGCTGATGCCGCCCTGACCATTGGCAATCTCCGGCTGGATCAATGCACCGCCGTCGCCGTTCCGGGACTGATCCGGCTTTGCCTGGACCAGGATGTCGTAGAGTCCCCGCGAGTTCTCGTCCACTGTACGGTTCAGGGCTGCCTGTGACTGGCTCTGAACTAGGACGGACAAACACATGGCGACGATCAAAATGGCCGCGGTCAGCAGCAGCACACGGCTTCTGATGAACCTTTGGACGGCGTTCATTGGGCTCCCTGAGACCTTGATTGCGGGCGCGCACACATGGTCCGGCATTTTGCGAAAAACGCGGGAAATACCGGGCTGTATGTGCAAAAAGTTTGTGGCCGGCCTGCTGCCGGGTCCGAATCCCGGACCCAGCCATTGTAAGCAGACCGGCCACTCCTGCGTGCCTTAGGGTGTGTCGCAGGCACGCGAACATCAGCTGATACGGATCAGTCCTAGTCCTCCAGGTCCACTTCCCGGACCATGTCTGCACCGATCCCGGCCTTGATGGCTTCCAGGACCTGCTGCGGAACGGAGCTGTCGATGGTCAGGAGGGCAAGGACCTGCCCGCCCTCGGTCTGGCGTGCAACCTGCATGCCGCCGATGTTGATGTTATTCATGCCCAGGATGTGGCCAATGGTGCCGATAACGCCCGGGCGGTCTGCGTATGCCACGACCACCAGGTGTTCGCTGATGGGAATTTCAACGTCGTATCCGTTGACGCCCACGAGCTTCTCCACCTGCTTGGGGCCCGTCAGAGTTCCGGCAACAGAGATCTGCGAACCATCGCTGAGAGCTCCGCGGATCGTCAGGACATTGCGGTAGTCCTCAGCGTCCGGTGTGGTGATGAGGCGGGTGTTGATGCCGCGCTGCTCGGCGATGACAGGGGCGTTGACGTAGGAAACCTGCTCGGTGACCACATCGGCAAAAACGCCCTTCAGGGCAGCGAGTTCAAGGACCTTGACGTCAAGCGCAGCGATCTCGCCTGCCACCTCAACATCGATCTGCGTGAGGGAAGCATGGGTCAGGGCGGTGAAAATGCGCCCCAGCTTTTCGATCAGCGGGATGCCTGGACGGACGTCCGGTGCAATGACTCCCCCGGCGACGTTGACGGCGTCCGGCACGAGCTCGCCGGCCAAGGCAAGGCGCACCGACTTGGCCACGGAAACGCCTGCCTTTTCCTGTGCCTCATCCGTTGATGCTCCAAGGTGCGGAGTAACCACCACGTTGTCGAGCTCGAAGAACGGCAGGTCGGTGCTCGGCTCCTTGACGAAGACGTCCACGCCGGCACCAGCGATCTGGCCTTCCTTCAGTGCGGTGTAGAGGGCTTCCTCATCCACCAGTCCACCGCGGGCAACGTTGATGACGTACGCCGATTCCTTCATCTTCGCAAACGCATCCGCTCCCAGCATCCCCACCGTCTCCGGCGTCTTGGGCATGTGGATGGTGATGAAGTCGGAGTTTTCCAAAAGTTCATCGAGGGTGACCAGCTTGACGCCGAGCTGGGCTGCGCGCGCCGAGGTGATGTAGGGGTCGTACGCGAGGATCTCGGTCTCGAAGCCCTGAAGACGTGCCGCGACCAAGGCACCAATACGTCCGAGGCCAATGATGCCGATCTTCTTCTCGAAGAGTTCGATCCCGGTGTACTTGGAACGCTTCCACTCGCCGTTCTTCAACGCCGCGCTGGCCTGCGGAATGTGGCGGGCCAGGCTGAGGATGTGGCCCACAGTAAGCTCAGCGGCCGAGACGATGTTCGACGTCGGGGCATTAACCACCATGACGCCGGCCTGTGTTGCGGACTTGATGTCCACGTTATCCAGTCCAACGCCGGCACGGGCGATGATCTTGAGGTTCTTGGCAGCGGCGATCGCTTCGGCATCCACCTGGGTGGCCGAGCGAACCAGGATGGCGTCGACGTCGGCGATTGCGGACAGCAGCTGGGAACGGTCGGCGCCGTCGGTCTGGCGGATTTCAAAGTCCGGGCCCAATGCCTCGACGGTGGCGGGCGAAAGTTCCTCGGCGAGGAGGACGACGGGTTTGCTGGCTGACACGGGGTGGCACCTTACTTTGGACAACTTTGGGACAGAACTGGACAAGGAGCGGATGCGTGGCCCGGGCACGGCACCGGGACCAGCCCAGAATATCGAATCCGGGCTCTGTTTCCGGTGCCGGGGAGGGATGTTACGACCGGCCGGACCGTTGCTGTGAAGAAGTTCACAGCCAGGTTGCTGAGTAACCGGAAGGGAAAAGTGTGGGGAAACAACGACGCCCGCCCGGTTGTGTAGGCCGGACGGGCGTCTGCTGCAGTTCTTGGGCCGTAGGGTCCAATCAACCGGAAATCAGCGGGCTGCGGAACCCTCGACGTAGTCGGCGTCCTGCTGCTGCCAGGAGAAGAGCGAACGCAGTTCACGTCCAACTTCCTCGATCGGGTGCTGCTCGGCCTTGGCACGGAGTTCCTTGAACTCGACACCGCCGTTGTCCTGGTCGTCGATGAAGCGCTTGGCGAAAGCGCCGCTCTGGATGTCCGCGAGGACAGCCTTCATGTTTTCCTTCACCTCGGGGGTGATGACGCGGGGGCCGGAGACGTAGTCGCCGTACTCAGCGGTATCGGAAACGCTCCAGCGCTGCTTGGCGATGCCACCTTCCCACATGAGGTCCACGATGAGCTTGAGCTCGTGAAGTACCTCGAAGTAGGCGATCTGCGGCTGGTAGCCGGCTTCGGTCAGGGTTTCGAAGCCGTACTGGACGAGCTGGGAAACACCACCGCAAAGAACGGACTGCTCGCCGAACAGATCGGTTTCGGTTTCTTCGGTGAAGGTGGTCTTGATGACGCCGGCGCGGGTGCCGCCGATGGCCTTGGCGTAGGACTTGGCCAGGTCCCAAGCGGAGCCGGAAGCGTCCTGCTCAACAGCGATGATGTCCGGGATACCGCGGCCGGCTTCGAATTCGCGGCGGACGGTGTGGCCCGGAGCCTTCGGGGCGATCAGGATGACGTCGACGCCGGCAGGAGCCTCAATGTAGCCGAAGCGGATGTTGAAACCGTGTGCGAAGGCAAGCGCCTTGCCTTCGGTCAGCTTGTCCTTGATGGAGTCGTTGAAGATCGACCGCTGGTGCTGGTCCGGAGCCAGGATCATGATGACGTCTGCCCATTCGGCGGCGTCGGCAACGTTCTTGACCGTGAAGCCTGCGTCTTCTGCCTTGGCGGCCGACTTTGAGCCGTCCTTGAGTGCGATGACTACCTCGACGCCGGAATCGCGCAGGTTGAGGGCGTGGGCGTGGCCCTGGGAACCGTAGCCGACGATGGCTACCTTGCGGCCCTGGATGATCGACAGGTCTGCGTCGTCGTCGTAGAACATTTCAGTCACTTGCGTAACTCCTCTTGAGTGGTTTCTTAGATATTGATGGTGGTGCTGCGGTACTGGGCGCGTGCTCACGCGGAGCGGAGCGCCCTGTCACTCATGGAGCGGGATCCCCGTCCAACGGCCAAGGTGCCGGACTGCACTATTTCACGGATGCCGAACGGCTCCAGCACTGAAAGCAGCGCTGCGAGCTTCTCGGGGGTACCGGTTGCCTCAATCACCAACGAGTCTGTGGACACGTCGACGACGGCGGCACGGAACAGGTCTGCAGCCTGGGTAACCTGCAGACGTGTCGCGGCATCCGCACGTACCTTAACCAGGATGTGGTCGCGTTGTACGGAAGATTCAGAAGTGAGCTCCACAATCTTGATCACGTTGACCAACTTGTTGAGCTGCTTGGTGACCTGCTCGATCAGGTCGCCGTCGGCGTCGACGACGACAGTCATGCGGGACATGCCTGGAACCTCGGTGGGTCCCACAGCAAGGGAGTTGATGTTGAATGCGCGCCGGGCGAACAGGCTGGCCACGCGGGTCAGCACGCCGGGCTTGTCTTCTACCAGAACCGACAGTGTGTGGCGGGTCATGCCTAGTCCTCCTCTTCCCATTCGGGGGTCATGTTGCGGGCAACCTGGATCTGGTCATTGCTGACCCCCGAGGGCACCATGGGCCAGACCATCGAGTTGGGGCTGACGACGAAATCGATCACCACTGGTCGGTCATTGATTTCGAGGGCCTTCTGGATGGTGGCGTCGACGTCCTCGTCACGCTCGCAGCGCAGGGCTGCGCAGCCGTAGGCGTCAGCCAGCTTGACGAAATCCGGAATCCGGATGGTGTCGTGGCCTGTGTTCAGGTCCGTGTTTGAGTAGCGGCCTTCGTAGAACAGTGTCTGCCATTGGCGGACCATGCCCAGCGAGGAGTTGTTGATAATGGCGACCTTGATCGGGATGTTGTTGATGGCGCAGGTGGCCAGCTCCTGATTGGTCATCTGGAAGCAGCCGTCGCCGTCGATGGCCCAGACCACGCGGTCCGGCTCACCAACCTTTGCGCCCATGGCAGCCGGAACGGAGTATCCCATGGTTCCTGCACCGCCGGAGTTCAGCCACGCGTGGGGGCGCTCATACTTGATGAACTGTGCAGCCCACATCTGGTGCTGGCCGACGCCTGCGACGTAGATACCGTCCGGACCGGTCAGCTCGCCAATGCGCTTGATCACGCGCTGGGGTGCAGTCAGGCCGTCCTCGGGCTCGGTCCAGCCCAGCGGGTAAGTGTCCCGGAGGTTGCCCAGGAAAGCCCACCAGGAATCCAGGTCGGGGGTTCCGCTCAGCTCGAACTGCGTCTTCACGGCCTCGGTCAGTTCCGGAATGATTTCCTTGACCGATCCCACAATCGGCACGTCGGCGGTGCGGTTCTTGGAGATTTCCGCAGGGTCTATGTCGGCGTGGATGACCTTTGCGAACGGCGCGAACGTCTTCAGCACGCCGGTCACCCGGTCATCAAACCTGGCACCGAGCGTGATCAGCAGATCGGCCTGCTGGAGCGCGGTAACAGCGGACACGGATCCGTGCATGCCGGGCATGCCCACGTGCTGCGGGTGCGAGTCCGGGAATGCACCCCGTGCCATGAGGGTCGTGACGACAGGAGCGCCAGTTGCCAGGGCGAGCTCCATGAGCTCCGCCGAGGCGTGGCCCTTGACGACGCCACCACCGACGTAGAGGACGGGCTTGCGTGCTGCGGCGATCAGCTTGGCAGCTTCGCGAACCTGCTTGTTGTGTCCGCGGACCACCGGACGGTAGCCCGGCAGGTCCACCTTCGGAGGCCAGGAGAACGTCATCTGGCCAACCTGGGCGTCCTTGGCGATGTCCACCAGCACCGGGCCGGGGCGGCCCGTGGAAGCGAGGTGGAACGCCTCGGCCATGACATGGGGAATGTCGTTGGGGTCGGTGACCAGGAACGAGTGTTTGGTGATGGGCATCGTGATGCCCACGATGTCCGCTTCCTGGAAGGCATCGGTGCCGATGACTCCACTGGAGACCTGGCCGGTGATGGCCACCATCGGCACGGAGTCCATGTGGGCATCCATGATGGCGGTAACGAGGTTGGTGGCGCCCGGGCCTGAGGTGGCGATGCAAACGCCAACCCGTCCGGTAACCATGGCGTAGCCTTGCGCGGCGTGGCCGGCTCCCTGTTCGTGACGGACCAGGATGTGGTTCATGCTGGAGGCCATCAAGGGGTCATAGGTGGGCAGGATCGCGCCACCGGGCAAACCGAAAATATCATCCACGCCGAGTTCTTCGAGCGAACGGACAATTGCTTGCGAGCCGGTCATCACCGTTGGGGGTACAACGTTGTTCGGCCCAAGTACAGGAGAGAGAGGTGCAGCAGCGTCGACGACGACGGCCTCAGCCGTGCGGTCGACCTTTTCCGGAGCTTTGTGGGCTCCAGCGGACTTTGCAGCCATCAGCGAGGGGCTGATCGGCGATCCTTTGCTCATCGGACTCTTCCTTAGTGGATCTTCATTGGTGGGACTTGGGAATAAAAAAACCCCTCAGCCTTCCGGCTCTTCGAGGGGTTTGCGCGTGACGGTTCGTTACCAGTCGGGCTAAGCCACGCGCTTGGTAAGGACGACGACGCCGACGGTAACGAATGTGATCATGCGTTCAGTGTTCCCTCTTAGGGAGATACGTGTCAATTGACGACTATCGTATCTCACTATTTGGACAGCGATGTCCGCCTGCCGGACTCCGACTGTCTCAAAACAATCGGAGCCCCCGGCAGGATTCAGCCGCAGTAAGCCCCAGTGGAGGCACTGTGGACCAGCTTGGCGTACTTGGCGAGGACACCCTTGGTGAACTTGGCCGGCATGGGCTCCCAGCCGACCTTGCGGGCTTCGAGCTCGGCTTCGTCGACCAAAAGGTCGAAGGAACGGGCCGCGATATCAACCCGGATCCTGTCCCCGTCCCTGACAAAGGCGATGGGACCGCCGTCGACCGCTTCCGGTGCGACATGGCCGATGCACAGGCCGGTGGTACCGCCCGAGAAGCGGCCATCGGTGAGCAGCAGGACATCCTTGCCCAGGCCGGCGCCCTTGATGGCTCCCGTAATGGCCAGCATCTCGCGCATGCCCGGACCACCCTTGGGACCCTCGTAACGGATGACCACAACGTCGCCCTTGTTGATTTCGCCGTTGTCCAAGGCATTCAAGGCACCCTGTTCGCGCTCGAACACGCGGGCCGAGCCTTCAAAGACATCCGCGTCGAAGCCTGCGCTTTTCACGACGGCACCTTCCGGGGCCATCGAACCGTGGAGGATGGTGATGCCACCGGTCTTGTGGATCGGGTTGTCCAGGGCGCGGAGGATCTTGCCGTCGAGGTCCGGGGGGTTGATCGAGGCGAGGTTTTCGGCCAGCGTCTTGCCCGTGACCGTGAGGCAGTCACCGTGCAGCAGCCCGGCGTCGAGCAGTGCCTTCATGATGACCGGCACGCCACCGATCTTGTCCACATCGGTCATCACGTAGCGACCGAAGGGCTTGAGGTCGCCCAAGTGCGGGATTTTGTCGCCGATGCGGTTGAAATCGTCCAGTGTCAGCTCGACCTCGGCCTCGCGGGCAATGGCCAGCAGGTGCAACACCGCGTTGGTGGAACCGCCAAAGGCCATGGTCACCGCAATCGCATTTTCGAAGGCCTTCTTGGTCATGATGTCGCGGGCGGTAATGCCCAGGCGCAACAGGTTGACGACAGCTTCGCCGGATTTCCGGGCAAAGTCGTCACGACGGCGGTCTGCCGAGGGCGGCGCCGCGGAACCCGGGAGTGACATGCCGAGGGCTTCGCCGATGCAAGCCATGGTGTTGGCTGTGTACATGCCGCCACACGCACCCTCGCCGGGACAGATGGCCTTTTCGATGCGGGTGAGGTCTTCCATGCTCATCTTGCCGGCCGCGCAGGCACCCACCGCTTCGAAAGCATCAATGAGGGTGACTTCCTTTTCGGAGCCGTCTTCCAGCTTCACCCAGCCCGGCATGATGGACCCGGCGTAAAGGAAGACCGACGCGAGGTCCAGGCGGGCGGCAGCCATGAGCATTCCCGGAAGGGATTTGTCGCAGCCGGCCAGCAGCACGGAGCCGTCAATGCGCTCGGCCTGCATAACGGTCTCCACGGAGTCGGCAATGACTTCGCGGGAAACGAGGGAGAAGTGCATGCCTTCATGCCCCATCGAAATGCCGTCGGAAACGGAGATGGTGCCGAACTGCATGGGGAATCCGCCACCTGCGTGGACGCCTTCCTTGGCTCCCTGCGCCAGGCGGTTCAGCGAGAGGTTGCAGGGCGTGATCTCGTTCCAGGAACTGGCGACACCAATTTGCGGTTTGGCGAAGTCGTCGTCGCCCATGCCGACCGCGCGGAACATGCCGCGGGCGGGCGCCGCGTGGATGCCGTCGGTGACGACCCGGCTACGGGGCTTGATGTCCGGAGTGCTGTCTGTCGCATTGTGGGTGGTGTCACTCATGGAGCAAAGTCTATGTGCACCCGGTGCCGCAGCACGCCGTTCGCTCCCGGGTTAAGCGCCACCATCCAATTGTTGCGGACGTCCGCCGTCAGGCCCCGCCCGCTCCCCGGGCGACGGGAGCGGACCCGTCGAGTTCCCCGGCAAGAGCGGCCGCTTCACTTTCGAGCATGTCGAGGACGCCCCTGATGGTGGTGCGGGCAGCAACTTCCTGGCGCGCCAACGCCACAATGCTCCTGCTCGCCTTAACATCCGCGAGCGGGCGGAGCACCAGGCCCCTACGGGCGCTCGCCCTGGCCGTGTACCGCGGCAGCAGGCAGATTCCGTGGCCTGCGCCCACCAACGCCTCCAAGACCCGGAGGTCGGGATAGCGTTGCCCTCTTTGGGCAGGTCGCCCGGCATGCAGCTCGATCTGGCGAAGGACCGTATCGAAGGGAAACCCTTCGGGCACGCCTATCCAGGGAAAATCGATGACATCGTCCGGGCGCAGCTCGTTGCGGGCAGCCAAGGGATGCCCGGCAGGCATGGCCACGTCCAGGGCCTCTTCCAGGAGCGGCACTACGGTGAGCCCGCTCCGGGCGAACACGTCCGGCCCATCCACGCTGTGGGCAAGCACAATATCGTAGTCAGCTACCAAGGGGGCGAAGTGGGCCGTCCCGGGGTCCTCGAAGTGGGCATCGAAGGCTAGCCCTTCCACCGCTGCCACACGGTGAAGCACGCCAGGCAGCAGCATCTCGGCGGCACTGGGAAAGAAGGCAACGGACACCCGTGCCTGCCAGCCCTTCCTGTAACTGTCCACGGTGGACTCCGCCCTGGCCATGGCCGTGGCTATATCAGCGGCAGCGGCGGCCATGGCTTGCCCCGCTTCGGTCAGTTGCACACCGCGCCCGACTTTCTCCACCAGGACAACCCCGATTTCGGCCTGCAATGTCTTCAACTGCTGCGAGACCGCCGAAGCCGTGACATTCATGGCGTCCGCTGTGGCGCCAACACTTTGCCGGTCCGCCAATTCACGCAAAATCTGCAGCCTTTTGAAGTCCATGCAGCCAGACTAGGCGACCTGCGGGAATTCGGAGACCGTGAACATAAAAGCCATAATCACTAAGGAGACTGACAAATTTGGGTAAACCAGCAGGTCAAACGCTGGACAGCCCAAAGGCGGACACGTAACGTCGGAAATACCACGAGCTGCACCCCTGTGAGCAGAAGGGCATCCGCCATGGATTGGTTAATTTGGGTCATTGTCATTGTTTTGGTCGTCGCGATTATTTGGTGGCTCATGAGCCGCAACAAGGCGCCGGATTCAACCCCCACCCGGACCGGGGCAACAATAGCCCCAGCGGCCATGGAGCCGGGAAACCGGGGGGCCATCCCCGATACCGCAGCAGCAGCCGCGGGCGTGGCAGGTTTGGCAGGCGTAACGAACCTGGGCACCACAGCTGCCGAGGGCAGCGGGCCTACCCGCGAGGAACGTACGGCCGAGGAACCTGACGTCGTGGCGGAACCTGAGGTGGCCGAGGAAGCTGTGGTCGTCGAGGATTCGCCCTCCGCCGGTTCGTCGGACATTCAGCAGGACCAGACTCCCGGCCTCACGGTGGAGGAGCCGGTTGTTGCCGCGCCTGTTGTGGATGAGCCCACGGTGAGCGAACCCAAGGTGGACATCGAACCCAGGGTGGACATCGAACCGGTGGTGGATACGGACGTTCAGGTGGATAGGGACGCCGTTGTTGATACAGACTCAGCGGTGAATACGGACCCGGCAGTCGATCCTTCCGTGGCCGGCGGCAGCCACGCCGACAAAGAAGCCGACAATGCAGAGTGGGAATCATCGTGGACGGATGAGAGCGGGGCGCCCGTGCATCACCACGAGTACACGGACTCCCACTCCCCCACCCTGCCGGGCGCCGAAAGTGCAGCGGCGGAAGAAGCGGTTCCTTCAGGGCACCTGGCAGTTGAGCATCCTTACGGGACGGGATCCTCGAGCTCGCCGGGCGACGGCTACCCCGTGAAGGCGAGTGCTTCTGCCATGACCTATCACGATGAAGATACGGCTGGCTACGAAGACGTTGCCGCGGATGTCTGGTTCGAATCCGCGGCGCATGCGGAAGCTGCAGGCTTCCGGCCTCCCCGGCGAAGCCGGCATTAGCGGGCGCGCCCTGCCTTGTTCCGGCGGCAGCGGGCAGGACAGGACCGTCCACCAGCAGGCGGGCGGGCGGGACTGGCGTGTGCCATCGCCACGGCCCTTGTCCTGACCGCCTGCACCGGCAACCCGTCGTCGCCCGGTTCAGCTGCGACTCCCGGTGGCAGCGGCGGCCCGGTGTCGCACGAAGCTCCCAAGGGCCTTCGGGTGGAGCAAAAGCTCGACGTCGGATTGCAGCTGCCGTGGTCGGTCATCTTCCTGCCGGGCGGCACAGCGCTGGTCTCCGAACGCGATTCAGGCATGATCAAGAGCATTCGTCAAGGCAAGGCAGCCACCGTTGGCCAATTACCGGGCGTGGTCCCTGGCGGGGAAGGCGGACTTCTGGGGCTCGCGCCGTCCCCCACGTTCGCATCCGATCACTGGCTGTACGCCTACCTGACAGCCACCAGCGACAACCGGATTGTGCGGGTCCGGCTCAAGGGCGATGCGGACGGCAGCTTGGCCCTGGGCGAAACAGAGGTGATTTTCTCCGGAATCCCCAAGGCGTCCACACACAACGGTGGCCGCATCCGGTTCGGCCCGGACGGGCTCCTGTACGTGGGCACCGGTGACTCCCAGCGGCGTGACCAGCCACAGGATCCCAGCACCCTCGGGGGAAAGATCCTTCGCCTGACACCGGATGGCCGGCCGGCACGCGGAAACCCCTTCGGCGATGACAACCCCGTCTACAGCTACGGACACAGAAACGTCCAGGGCCTGGCGTGGGACAGCGGAGGGCGGCTCTGGGCCAGCGAGTTTGGGCCCGATGTAGACGACGAGCTAAACCTGATTACCCCTGGCGGCAACTACGGGTGGCCAACAGTAACCGGAGCACCAGGACGGAAAGGCTTCATCGACGCCAAGGTGGTCTGGCCGTCAACATCGGATGCCTCACCCAGCGGGTTGGAGATACTGGACGACGTCGCCTACACGGGCGCACTCCGCGGGCAGCGGTTATGGGCCATTCCCCTCGAAGGCGAAGCGACGGGCGCGCCTGTGGCCTATTTCACAGGAGAATACGGGCGCTTGAGGGACGTCGCCGGCGCTCCGGATGGGACCTTGTGGGTCATCAGCAACAACAAGAACCCCGATTTTGCGCTGATTTTGAGGCCTTGACCCCGGGGCAATCCTCCAGGTGGGCCTCGATTTCACACCGACGGGCAAATCGTGTAGAGTTACTTGTCGTTGCGGAGATCGCCGGGGAAAACAAAGCCCAGTGCGATCGAAGACAACAGATGCACCTCTAGCTCAACTGGCAGAGCAATTGACTCTTAATCAATGGGTTCCGGGTTCGAGTCCCGGGGGGTGCACCATTGGAAAAGGCCTTGGAGATCATTGATCTCCAAGGCCTTTTCTTTTTAAGTATTGGCAAAAGGATCGCAATCCCCGAAGCGGGACGGGTCACTAGGCCGATGGTCATTAGCGCCCAAAAAGTAGTGTAGAGTTATTTGTCGTTGCGGAGGTCAACGAGGAATGCGAATTCTTCGAATTGGTCTTTGTAATTGCTGCACCTCTAGCTCAACTGGCAGAGCAATTGACTCTTAATCAATGGGTTCCGGGTTCGAGTCCCGGGGGGTGCACCACGAAGAAAGGCTCCGGATCGTTATGACGATCCGGAGCCTTTCTGTTTCCCGCACAGGCTGAACCCGGCGAGGGGCGTGTTGTTACAAGGGGGCCGGTACGGGCTCAGCCTTGGGACGGCTCGGCGTCGTCGTCATGGACCTTCTGCTCCGGCGCCGGGATGCCGGCAAGCCCCCGGACCACAATCCTGAGTTCTTCACGCAACCTGGCGGTGTCCACTGCTACAGGCGACAGGACATCCTGTTCGAGCTTCACGGCTTCCGCGAGGGCTGCCGTGCCGGCCTCCGTCAATGTCACCACGTGGCTCCTGCGGTCGGAATCACTGCGGTGGCGCGTGACGTGACCGTGGAGCTCGAGCCTCGCGAGGGTAGTTCCCATGGTCTGGGCCTTAACCCTTGCAACCTCGGCAAGCGCGGCCTGGGTTATGGCACCCTTGGCGGCAAGCACCTGCATGGCAATGACGCCGGCGTGGGTAAGGCCGATGGACTTCAATTTTTCGTTCCACGAGATTTCCACCAGGCGCGCAGCCGTTGAAAGCAATCGGGTAGTGGGCCATCTCTCCATATCTGGCATGCCGACAGTATATGCGCGCAACAGGCCAGGGCGTGCCTTTTCCCCACTAAACTGGTAAATCGCGATCGTTAGCAAGGAGATTATTGTGGCTGAACGACTTATGCCGGGCGACACCGCACCGGACTTCACCCTTCAGGACCAAACCGGCAATAGCGTGGGATTATCGGACTTCCGTGGGCGAAAGACCATCGTCTATTTCTACCCGGCGGCCTCCACGCCCGGGTGCACCAAGGAGGCCTGTGATTTCCGCGACACGCTGGCTTCACTGCAGGCCGCTGGGTACGGGGTGGTTGGCATTTCCCCCGACCCGGTCAAGGACCTGGCCAACTTCGCGGAAGCGGAGGCCCTGACATTTCCACTGCTCTCGGATGCTGACCACGCGGTGGCCGATGCGTACGCTGCCTGGGGAGAGAAGAAGAACTATGGCAAGACCTACATGGGGCTGATCCGTTCCACCGTCGTGGTCGACGAGGACGGAAAAGTGTCGCTGGCGCAGTACAACGTACGGGCCACAGGGCATGTTGCCAAGCTCCGGCGCGATCTGAAACTGGATACGTAGCGGGTACACTGGAGGCCGGTAGATGGCGGCCCAGTGCTGCCAGGCTGCCGCCGGCGCGAGTGGTGAAATTGGCAGACACGCAGGATTTAGGTTCCTGTGCCTTCGGGCGTGGGGGTTCAAGTCCCCCCTTGCGCACAGATGCAGTGAAGAAGCACAGCGGCTTCGGGCCGCAGGAGTGCCCCCTGGCGAGACATCCGGGGGCACTCTCCTCCAGCAGCCGGGGAGCTTCCTGAAGGCGCGCTGGGGAGCGCGCTCAGGACGTTCATTTACACTGGAATGCGGTCTGGCCGAAGCCGGCCACAGCACTTCCAACCGGCTTGAGGGGACAACAGTGGCAAGCAGCAAAAGGCGGCGCCTGACCGTACAGTTCGGAGCCGTGGTTGTGGCACTGGGGCTCTCAGCATGTACTGGATTAACGGGCCCCTCGCCTACCCCAAGCAGCACCACCACCGCTGAGCCCACCGCCACGTTCAACTTCGGAACATCCTCCATGCCGTTGGGCCTTGATCCGGCCTTGACCTCCGATTCCGAGTCCTACCGCATCACGCGCCAGGTCCTCGAAGGCCTGGTAGGCGTCGACGGCGAGACCGGGCAGACCACCCCGTTGCTGGCGACGGAATGGAAAGACAGCAACAATGGCCTCAGTTACGATTTCACGCTCCGCTCCCAGGTCACCTTTCACGATGGAACCCCGCTGGATGCGGCCGCTGTCTGCGCCAACTTCGACCGCTGGTTCACCTTCTCCCCGGACCTCCGGAAACAAGCCCCGGGGATTTCCTTCCAGAGCGTCTTCAAGGCGTACTCTGACTCCCCCGTCTTCTCCATCTTCAAGGACTGCAAGGCAGTTTCAGCCAACAACGTCCAGATCAACCTGACGCGTCCCTTCACCGGATTCCTGAAGGCCCTCACGCTGCCGGCATTCGCGATCTCCTCTCCGGCAGCTTTGGCAGCCCAAAAAGCAAACGTCCTGGACCAGGTCCGCAACGGCGAAGCGATCTCCACCTACGCAAGCCACCCTGTAGGAACCGGCCCTTACGAATTCAGCGCCTGGGACGACAAGCACGTCACCCTCAAGAGCTACAGGAACTACTGGGGTAACCGGGGCCAGATAGCCACCATCAACTTCATTCCTTACGACCGCGCCGAGACCCGCCAGCAGGCTTTGCTGGACGGAAAAATCGACGCCTACGACCTCGTGACGTCCGGAACCTTCGACCAATTGGTCAAGAAGGGAGTCCAGATTATCCAGCGGGATCCCTTCTCGGTGATGTACCTCGGTATCAACCAGGCCGTCGCGCCCTTGGACAAGCCGGAGATCCGCCAGGCGATCGAAATGGCCATCGACAAGGAATCGCTGATCCGGAAGTTCTTCATCGACAACACCACGCAGGCGTCACAGTTCGTTCCGCCCAAGCTCAGCGGCTTCAACAACAATGCCCCATCTCTGGGGTACAACCCGGACAAAGCCAAGGACCTGTTGTCCAAGGCGGGCTATAAAGGCGAAGAGTTGAAGTTCTACTATCCGCTGAACGCCACCAGGGCCTATATGCCAACGCCGGAGAAGATCTACGCCGAAATCAGCCGTCAACTGGTTGCCGTGGGCTTCAACATCAAGCCTGTGCCCGTGGACTGGGAGGATGGCTACCTCCAGAAGGTGCAGTCACCCGGAGACCGTGCCCTGCACCTGCTCGGCTGGAACGGCTCCTACGCCGATGCCGACAACTTCCTTGGGCCCCTGTTTGGGGAAACCCGCGCCGAGTTCGGATACAGCGATTCGGACGTCTTCCACAGGATCGAGCGGGCACGCGCACTGCCCGACGGCGATGAGCGCAACGCGCAGTACCAGGCCATCAACGCTGCCATCGCTGCGTCCGTGCCGGCTGTCCCGATCGCTTTCCCCATCTCAGCGCTGGCTTTGTCCGACAAGGTCGAAAGCTACCCGGCCTCCCCGGTACTTAACGAAGTTTTCACGAACGTCCGGCTAAAGCCTTGACGAGCGGCCGTAATTTCAGTATTGGGACTTCGCGGGGATATTCTGTAGCAGCCAGTGCCGCCGCTAACGGAGATTGATTGTGACCTTCATTTCCAAGACTCAACATGCCGACGTCGTCCTTATTGGCGGCGGAATCATGAGTGCCACCCTGGGTGCGTTCATCAAGCAGCTTGAACCCTCCTGGACCATCTCCATGTTCGAACGACTCGACGAAGTGGGGCTTGAGAGTTCCGGACCATGGAACAACGCAGGCACCGGACACGCCGCGCTGTGTGAGCTCAACTACTCCCCGGCAGCCAAGGACGGCTCCGTGGACCCGTCAAAGGCGCTGCACATCAACGAGCAGTTCCAGCTGTCCCGGCAGTTCTGGTCCCACTTGGTGGACAGCAACGTCATTGGCTCCCCCAAGGGCTTCATCAACACCGTTCCGCACATGAGCTTCGTCATCGGCGATGACCACGCGAACTTCCTGAAGACCCGTTACGAGGCCCTTAAGCCCAACACGCTGTTCCGCAGCATGGAGTACACCGAGGACCAGGCCCAGATCGCCAAGTGGGCGCCCTTGATCGTCAAGGGACGTGACCCCAAGCAGCGCGTCGCCGCCACCCGCGCGGCTGAAGGCACCGACGTCGACTTCGGTGCCCTGACTCGCGAACTGACCGGCTACCTGCAAGCCGCCGGCGCCGAAGTCAACTACGGACACGATGTCACCAACATCAACCGAGCAGCCGGCGGCGGCTGGGACCTTTCCCTCAAGCACGCCAAGTCGGGCGAGCACGGGCGTATCCACGCGAACTTTGTCTTTGTCGGCGCCGGCGGCGGTGCGCTTCACCTGCTCCAGGCCTCCGGCATTCCGGAAAGCAAGGGCTACGGTGGATTCCCGGTCTCGGGCCAGTTCTTCCGCTGCACAGATGACGCCATCACCTCCCAGCACAGCGCGAAGGTCTACGGCCAGGCATCCGTTGGCGCCCCTCCGATGTCCGTCCCCCACCTGGACACCCGGTTCGTGGATGGCAAGCGCTCCCTCCTGTTCGGCCCGTACGCAGGTTTCTCCACGAACTTCCTGAAGACCTCCAGCTACCTGGACCTTCCGCTGTCCATCCGCCCCGGGAACATCATTCCGATGCTGGCAGTGGCCAAGGACAACATGGACCTCACGGCCTACCTCATCAAGGAAGTTGCCAAGCGGCACGAAGCCAAGGTCGAGTCCCTGCGCGAATACTATCCGGAGGCTTCCGGCGGCAATTGGGAACTGATTACTGCCGGCCAGCGTGTGCAGATCATCAAGAAGCACCCGCAAAAGGGCGGCGTGCTCCAGTTCGGCACCGAAGTCATCGCCTCCCGCGATGGATCGATCGGCGCCCTCCTTGGCGCATCCCCGGGAGCTTCCACTGCCGTGCCGATCATGATCGAACTGCTGCAGAAGTCCTTCCCCAAGAACTTCAAGGGCTGGCAGTCCAAGCTCAAGGACATGATGCCGGGTTACGGTGTCAAGCTCAACGAGAACCCTGAATTGGCTGCCGAGCTGGAAGCAAGCACCGCACGTTCCCTGCAGCTGGAAGTGGCCAACGCCATCCAAAGCTAGGCCATACCCGGGGCTGCGGCCGGTTCCCGTCAGACGAATCGTTACGTAGACCCTGGGAGTCAATGCAATGTTCCGCCTGGCCAAGCTTTCTCTGGGAAACCGGGCCCTGATCGCGCTGATCACCGTCTTTGCGGCGGTGTTCGGCGTGATCACCATGGGATCGTTGAAACAGGAACTCATTCCTTCGATCGAGTTCCCGCAGATCACCGTGGTGACCTCCATGCCGGGCGCCTCCCCGGAAGTAGTGGACAAGCAGCTCAGCCAGCCGCTTGAGACTGCGCTGAACAGCGTCGAGGGCCTTGAGTCCACTACCTCAACGTCCCGCAACGGCGTTTCCCAGATCACCATGGTGTTCACCTACGGTTCAAATCTGGACCGGGCCAGGAACCAGATTGACCGGGCAATTTCCAACGCCAAGCGGGCGTTGCCCGCCAATGTGGAACCCCAGTCCATCGCCGGGAACATCAGCGATTTCCCGATCGTCTTCCTGGCGGTTTCCTCGGACAAGCCGCTCAGCGAACTCAATGCCGACCTGCTGCGGCTCAGCGTTCCCAGGCTCCAAAAGATCGACGGCGTCCGCGGCGCCGATGTGACCGGTGGCGCGAGCCAGCACATCCTGATCCAGCCCCGGCCGGCCGATCTTGCCAGCACAGGGGCGTCGGTCCAGTCCATCAGCAGCGCGCTGAAGAACAACGGCACCCTGGTCCCCGTGGGCACCATCGAGGACCAGGGCAAGACGTTGTCACTGCAGTTGGGCAGCCCGGTGGACTCCCTGGAGATCATCAAGGGACTTCCCTTGGCTGGCGCCAAGAACGCCGCAACGATTGGCGCTGTAGCCGATGTCAGCATCCAGGATGATGCCGCGACGTCCATCACCCGCACCAACGGTAAACCCACGCTGGCGTTGTCGGTCACCAAGAAACCCGACGGCGATACCGTCGCCATCTCCCATGCCGTGCGGGATGCCATCGGACCCATGCAGGACGAGCTGGGCAACAATGCGGCGTTCACCCCGGTCTTTGACCAGGCTCCGTTCATCGAAAAGTCCATCAAGGACCTCACTACCGAGGGCCTCCTTGGCTTGGGCTTCGCTGTGGCCGTCATCCTTGTGTTCCTGATGTCCGTGCGGTCCACCCTGGTTACGGCGGTCTCGATTCCGTTGTCGCTGTTGATCACCTTCATCGGCATCTCCGCCACCGGGTACTCGCTGAACATCCTGACGTTGGGCGCGCTCACCATTGCGATCGGCCGCGTTGTGGACGATTCCATTGTGGTGATTGAGAACATCAAACGGCACCTCAGCTACGGGGAAGACAAGCTGACGGCCATCCTGACATCCATCCGGGAAGTGGCCGGGGCGATTACCGCATCCACGCTCACCACCGTGGCAGTGTTCCTGCCCATAGCGTTCGTCGGGGACCTGGCCGGCGAATTGTTCCGCCCGTTTGCCTTGACGGTGACCATCGCTCTGTTGTCGTCGCTGTTGGTCTCCTTGACCATTGTTCCCGTCCTGGCCTACTGGTTCCTCTCTTCCAAGGGCAAAGGCGTGGAGGATCGCTCCTCTGCCAGGGAGTCCGCGGAAAAGGCCAGGGAGGCGGAACAGCGAAGCCGCCTCCAACGCGGCTACCTGCCCATCCTTGAGAAGACACAGAAGCACCCCGTCCTCACGTTGTCCGCGGCCGCAGTGGTCCTCGTCGCCACCATCGCGGTTTCGCCGCTGCTGGCTACGGATCTGTTGGGCCGCTCGGGCGAAAACAGCATGACGGTGCGCCAGGTCCTTCCCGCCGGAACGAGCCTCCAGGCCACCAGCGATGAGGCCGCGAAGATAGAGGACGCCCTCAAGGGCATGGATGGCATCAAGGACGTGCAGGTCACCTCCGGAAATGCGCAGACGGGCTTCGCGGCGCTGACGTCCACAGGATCGTCCAACTCCACGTTCACGATTGTCACTGACGAGAAGGCGAACCAGGCCAAGCTCCAGGACGCAGTCCGCGCCAAGCTCGAGGGAGCGGCCGGCAAGGTCACTGTTGGATCCCAGCAAGGTGGCTTCGGTACGTCGTCCACGGTGGACATCACCATCAAGGCCGCCAACTCAGCAGACCTGCGGACGGCCAGCGATGCCATGGTCCAGGCGATGACGGGAGTACCGGGAAGCACCGAGGTGGCTACCAACCTTGCCTCAACCCAGGCGGTGGTCCAGGTTCGCGTGGACCGTGCCAAGGTGGTAGCTGCCGGGCTGACGGAGGAGCAGGTGGGCGCCTTCCTTGCTTCCACGGTCAGCCCCATACCTGCCGGCACGGTACGCATCGACACCAACGACTATCCGGTGCAGATCGGCCAGGGAACCCGCTTCACCAGCATCGCCGCCGTGCGCGCGCTGCAATTGCCGACGGCGCGTGGTCCCGTAACGCTGGAAAGTGTAGCCGCCGTCGAACAGGTGGACACGCCCGTGTCCATCACAAGCAGCAACGGTCAACGGACCGCAAAGGTGACTGTGACGCCGTCGGGTTCCAACCTTGGCAGCGTCAGCAGCGCCGTCCAGCAACGGCTGGCTTCTGTCGAATTGCCGTCGGGTGTTACCGCCACGATCGGTGGGGCCACCACACAGCAGGCAGAATCCTTCCGGCAACTCGGCCTGGCGTTGCTTGCTGCCATCGCGATTGTCTACGTCATCATGGTGGCGGCCTTCAAGTCCCTGATCCAACCGTTGATTCTTCTGGTTTCGGTCCCCTTCGCCGCCACCGGTGCCGTCGGCCTGTTGCTGCTGACCGGGGTTCCCCTGGGCCTCCCCTCACTGATCGGCATGTTGATGCTGGTAGGCATCGTGGTCACCAACGCGATCGTGCTCATCGACCTCATCAACCAGTACCGCAAGCCACAGGATGGCCGTGCCGGCATGAACGTGGCCGACGCCATCACGCACGGGGCACGCCAACGCCTGCGCCCGATCCTGATGACTGCCCTTGCCACCGTGTTTGCGTTGACTCCCATGGCGCTGGGCCTGACCGGAGGCGGCGGCTTCATCTCGCAGCCCCTGGCCATTGTGGTCATCGGTGGCCTGGTCTCCTCTACCGCACTGACCTTGATCCTGGTTCCGGTGCTCTACAAGCTGGTCGAAGGGCGGCGTGAGGAAAAGCAACTGCTGAAGGACCTTCAGGATAAGCCAACTCCGCATCCCCAAGAGGGCGCGGGCGGAACCGCGGAATTCCAGGACTGGACCACGGGCATGATTCCCCGGGTGAAGGGCCGCCGCGCGGCCCACAATCCCGCGGAGTAACCGCAGACAACCCATCAGGCAGGGCCGGGAACATTTCCCGGCCCTGCCCTGTTACAGACAGCGATACATGCAAATGCATCTAGTTTGAGGTACACTGTTTACAACGCCCGGGACTACGGGCAGGGAGAAAGGCACATCATGCAGATCGGTGTATTCAGCGTCAGCGACATCACGACTGACCCCACCACGGGCCGCACGCCCACGGAAAACGAGCGCATCAAAGCCTCGGTGGCCATCGCCAAGAAGGTCGAAGAAATCGGCATGGATGTCTACGCCTTGGGCGAGCACCACAACCGCCCCTTCTTCTCCTCCTCCCCCACCACCACCTTGGCCTACATTGCGGCACAGACTGAGCGCATTACGCTCTCAACTGCCACCACCCTGATCACCACCAACGATCCGGTCAAGATCGCTGAAGACTTCGCCATGCTCCAGCACCTCTCCGATGGCCGCGTGGACCTGGTTCTCGGGCGGGGCAACACCGCGCCGGTCTACCCGTGGTTCGGGAAGAACATCCAGGACGGCATTGAGCTGGCCATCGAAAACTACAGCCTGCTGCGCAAGCTGTGGGATGAAGATACCGTGAACTGGTCGGGCAAGTTCCGCACCCCGCTGCAGAACTTCACCTCCACGCCGCGGCCGCTGGATGACGTCGCTCCCTTTGTGTGGCACGGTTCCATCAGGACTCCCCAGATCGCAGAAGTTGCCGCCTACTACGGTGACGGGTTCTTCGCCAACAACATTTTCTGGCCGAAGGAGCACTACCAGCAGCTGATCGGCTTGTACCGCGAACGCTACGCACACTACGGCCACGGGACTCCGGAGCAGGCCATCGTGGGCCTGGGCGGTCAGTTCTTCATGAGGAAGAACTCGCAGGATGCGGTCAAGGAATTCCGGCCGTACTTCGACAACGCTCCGGTCTACGGCCACGGACCGTCCTTGGAGGACTTCACCTCCCAGACGCCGTTGACCGTGGGCAGCCCGCAGGAAGTGATCGAAAAGACGCTCACGTTCCGCGAAGCATTCGGGGACTACCAGCGCCAGCTGTTCCTGATCGACCACGCTGGCCTTCCGCTGAAGACCGTACTGGAGCAGTTGGACCTCTTCGGTGAAGAGGTGCTGCCGGTCCTCCGCAAGGAGTACGCGGCCATGAAGCCGGCCAATGTACCCGACGCACCCACGCACGCTTCCCGTGTTGCGGCAGCGCTGGAGGCCAAGGTCAGCGAGTCCGCTGCTGCCGGGGCCGCGGGTCAGGACGCCTGATGTCCGCCCCAACAGGCACTGCGTCTTCCGCTGTTCGCCTCGCCGCAGAAACCTGGGAGTCGTTGTTCCGCTCCCAGGTGGCGGTGATGCGGAAGCTTCAGTCCGGACCGGCCTTCAAGACGCTCCCCGTCAAGGAGTACGACGTCCTGTTCACGCTGTCCAGGTGCCCGTCCGGGCAGCTTCGCCTCAACGAGATCAACGACAAGGTCCTGCTGAGCCAATCCAGCTTGAGCCGTCTGGTTGACCGTTTGGAGAAGCGTGGTTTGGTGGAGCGGACCGCAGCGCCCGACGACGGCCGTGGAGTCCTGCTCTCACTCACCGAATCAGGACGCGAGTTACAGAAAACCATCGGCCGGGAGCATGTGCGCGACATAGCCCACCTGGTGGCTCCCGCGCTAACGCCGGAGGAGCAACGCGAGTTGTTGCGGCTGACCGAAAAGCTCAGGGCTTCGGTAGCGGGCCATTAGCGCAGGCTGACAAGCTCCCGGGGGTTCTCCACCGGGAGCGTCCCGTTAACGGATGCGCTGACTTTGAGTGTCTTCAAGGACAGGCTGCCGCCCACCGTGGACAGGAACGCCGTGTCCGAGGAGTCGCGTCCCGCGGTGATGCGCAGCATGGATCCGCGCGGTGCCAGGCCAGTGGGGTCGATGACGTGCCAGGCACCGTCGATGAAGGCCTCAGCCACCGCATGGAAATCCATGGGGCTCAGGCCGGGTGCGTAGACAGCTGCCAAGCGCGCCGGAACATCCTTGGATCGCAGCAGGGCGATGGCCAGATGGGCAAAGTCCCGGCAAACACCCTTGCGGTGGAGCAGGGTCTCCACTGCCCCGTCGGTTCCCCGTGATGAGCCACTGACGTAGCGCAGCTCACCGTTGACCCAATCGCGGACGGCCTGGAGCAGTTCCGCGCCGTGCAGTCCGCCGAACTCAGCGTAGGAGGTCGGCAGCAGCCTGTCAGACTCCGCGTATCGGCTGGGCCTGACGTACCTGATCAGTTCCATGGGATCCGAGGTAGTGGGCTGCCCTACCCCGAGGACAGTGGCCCGGTAATCCACCGTGACTTCCGTGGGTTCATCGAATTCCAGGTAGTGGAAGCGGCCCCCGTGGTGGTCGCTGAGTTCGGCATACGGAACCTCGTTGCCGGCGGCGGTAATGGAGAGGCTCTCCGTGACCGAGTCGTAGCCTGCGTTGCTGGCCACGGCAATGGCCATGGCCACTTTCGTGCTGGCTGCGGTCTTGAAAACGAGCGTGGCAGCTACGTTGCGTTCCATTAATCTCCGGAGTGGGTTGCGGCAGGCAGGCCCGTGCCGCCGTTTGCGTGAATCAGCCAAATCGCTGGGCTACAAATTGACCTTCAGTGACAGTAGCATCCGCTGGACGTTCGCAAAATCGGAGCCGTGGACTGCGTATTTGGCGGCCAGGTCCAAGGTATCGAATGCCTTGGCGGGAGCCACTTTCTCGTCTGCGGCAAACGCATGGATGGCTGGAACGTCCGCGAAGGAATAATCGCCCTTGCCGGCCGGCCCCTGGACCCGGTTCCGGAGTTCGCAGGACTGCCCGTCCCTTCCTGCCACCACATTGGTGACGCCATAGGATCCAAAGAACTTGTAGCCCTGGATCACGCGGAAAACAACCCTGGGATCGATGGTTTCGGGACCTTCGGAATGCGGGAGGTCCAAGGGAACGCTGCTGATCACCACGTAGGGTCGCGACTGCCCGGCAGGGCAGCCAGAGGGGGCCTGTGCCGGCAGGCCCGTCTGGAGTGTAGCGACGTACTTTCCGGCCCCGTCCTTCACCTCGACCTTCACCGCGCCTGGCAGGGAACCTGCCTCCGGCGTGAGGGACTGGGCTATCCAGTCTTCGGGCAACTCGAAGCTGACCGTCTTCGCGGGGTCGGTAAAGGTCTTCCAGGACAACGCTGTCGCCACGGGGCTCGCCCCTGCGCTGGGCGATTCACCCTGACCAGCCGACACGGAAGGCGAGCTGGACGCGGACTCGGCAGCCGTCGTCGTGCTCTCCGGCGTTGCTGTCCCGGATTCCGAGCTGTTGGGTTTGGAACTGATGGTGGGGCTGACCTGCGGGCCCTTGTTGTCGGCCGAACAGGCAACGCCAGCCAAAAGAACGCCGCATGCCAGTACTGCCGCGGCAACAGGCCGCATTGCCGGCCGGGTCGGGATCATCAAGCCCTTCATGGTCCCAGCCTATCGGCGGGGATAGTGCGACACGCACAGGGCTAGGCTGATGGTATGTCTCCTGACCAGTACGACGAATTTGAGGACACCCTGCCCACCATGTCGGCGGTCGATATTGCCGACTGGCGGTTGCGGACCTTCGCCCTGTACGACAAGGTACGGCAACTCGCAGCCACCAACCCGTTCGACGCCCATGTGTTCTGGCGCCAGGAACGGGATCTGATGTTCGCCACGCACCCGGCGTCGGCGCTCACTGCGGACATGAAGGCGCGCTTTTCCGGATTGCGAACCGCCGACTACGACCCCTCCTTCCGGATGTACGCTGCGCTCTCGCCTGAAGGTACCGGCCAGGAGATGAACGTCGAAACGGGCACGGACGGCGTGGTGCCCTTCACCCGTATCGGCACCTTCGAACTTCCCGGGCTCGGTTCCCTGGCCGCATGGCGGCTGAGGAGCTACGGCGGAGGAATATTCGTTCCCTTCCGTGACGCCACCGCCGGGAAACCAGGCGGAAGTTACGGTGCTGGCAGGTACCTGTTGGATACGGTCAAGGGATCCTTCCACGGAACGAGGGGCTCTGGAGGGGAGCAGGAGTTTATTCTCGACTTCAACTTCGCCTATAACCCGTCCTGCGCCTACAACGAAGCCTGGGCGTGCCCGCTGGCAGGACCGGCCAACCGGCTGGCCGCGGACATTCCAGTAGGCGAACTGTATCTGGGCTAGCCAAAAAGCCCGCCCGGGCTTACCCCGGCGAGCGCAGCCACCGCCGCGACGATGGTTAAGGGGGCCACGATCAGGCCGAGCAGTGCATACCCTTTCCATTTGACCAGTACGTTCATGCGGACCAGCCGATCGTGCCACAGGAGGGTGGCCAACGACGCCCACGGCGCCACCAGCGGTCCGGCGTTGACGCCCACCAGCAACGCGGCCATCCTTTCCGGGGTTCCGGCCAGGGGCTCGGCCAGCAGGTAGGCGGGCAGGTTATTGACGACGTTGGAACCCAGGGCACCTGTCATGGCCAACCGCAACAGTTCAATGAAGCCATTGCCTTCGCCCGCTGCTTGCCCCAGCAGCGCTGATGCGCCAATGTACTGGGCGGCCTCCACCACCAGGAACAGCCCGCAGGTAAACAGCAGCAACGACCACGGGATCAGGGTTATCGTCAGCACCTTGGGTCGTCGGACGGCGAACGCCACTACCAGGATCGCGGCAGCTGCAGTTGCGGGAATCCAGATAGCCACGCCGGAAACCAGCGCCGGCAAGAGAAGTACCAGCACAATTGCGCTGACCAGCAGCAGGGTCTTGTCCTGCGACGCTTTGGACTGGGCCAGGACTGGCGGCCTTGTGGAATCCCGCGCATAGGTCCTGCGCAGATCGCGCCTGAAGACGATTGCTATGAAAGCCAAGGGGACCACAACCGCGGCCAATGACGGCGCCCACATCAGCTGGGCGAACTGTGCCGGGCTGATTCCGCCCAGGTTGTGTTGCGCCAGGAGGTTGGTCAGGTTGGAGATGGGAAGCAAGAGGCTGGCCGTGTTCGCCAGCCACACAGTTGTCAGGGCGAAGGGCAGGACAGGCAGGCCCGCCTGGCGTGCGACAGTGACAACCACCGGAGTGAGGAGCACGGCCGTCGTGTCCAGGGAGAGGAAGACTGTGCTGAGGGTGGCGAACAGGGCCAGCAGCAACCACAACAGGACTGCCCGGCCACGTCCCCACCCGCGCAAATGCCGGGCGATCCATTGGAAGGCACCGCCTTCGCTGACGAGCTCGGTCACCACCGTCATGGCCACGACGAAGGCCAGGATCGGGGCCACCCTGTCCACCAGCACCGTTACTTCGTGCCACGGGAGGATACCTGTCGCAACAGTGACCCCGCCCGCCACAAGGAGGATCAAACCAATTATCGCCAGACGCATGGAACGGATTCTAAGCCCGCGTTCTGTGTTCTTCCTGCGCGGCACGGCCCCACAGCCGCCTGCGGGCCCGTCAACCCCGACGGGCCCGAGTACTTCGCCCACACCGAGCGGACCGAGAACCTGGCCTGCAGCGACGGTCCGGACGTCAAAGTCTGTCTCAGCTGCTCACCGGATGCGCGTTGCGAGGCCCGCTCTGCGCGGATCGGATGGGATATGGGGCGTCAACCAGGCCTCACAACGCAGTGGACCTTCACAGAGGACGTAGGATGTCTTCATGACATCACGCCTTCCCCGTCGTATCGCCCGTGTTCGCCCTGTTGCCGCAGAATTCTCCACGGGCCAGGCTCCCGACGAACAATTCTTCGTGGCCAACGATGCCGCTGACTTCGACTCCGCTGGGGGCAGGACGTGGACGATCATCGACTCGCCGTTCCCTGCATCGCGGGCCAATGCGTCCAGCTTCAGCCGCGAAGGGTGGGAATTGGGCACCGAGGTCAGTGAAGACAGCTTCCATTTCCTGGCGCCGTCCGTACCGGTCAATGTCTTCGGGATGGCCCACAACACCGGCCAACCAGGCCGCGACCTGCCGCCCCAGGCATTCCACAAAGCGGCGTCCAGCGTGATCGGCCCGGGCGAGGCGATCCAGCTGGGCTCGACGGTGGGCCACGTGGACCCTGAAGCCGAGTTGACCGTCGTCGTGGGCCGTAAGGCGCGGGGCCTGACCCTCGAAACGGCGAGATCGGCAATCCTGGGCTACACCATCGGCAATGATGTCTCTGCCCGCGAGCTCCAGAAATCTGACGAACTGTGGATCAGCGCCAAGAGCCAGGACACCTTCACCCCGGCTGGCCCCTGGATCGTCACGGAGCTGGACGACTCAGCCCTCTCCATCGGTATTGTCCACAACGGCACCGAGCTGAAGACCGCCAGTTCGGCGGACCTCGGCTGGAAAGTGGATGAGATCCTGGTTTACCTGACCTCGTTCATGACCCTGCAACCCGGCGACCTTGTGCTCACGGGATTCCCGGCAGAGTCCGCGCGCATCCATCCCGGGGACACGGTGGTGTGCCGAGTGGAAGGCATCGGCGAACTCCACAACCCCGTCACCGGCGCATCCTGGGAGGAGCACCCGGCTTAGTGTGTCAGGCTTAACCCATGGAGATCGCCGCGGAAGCCACTGAGCTTCGCTCCTCTCCCCCACGCAAGCCGCCCAAAAAGCGGCATCGCGGCGTCCTGAAGTACCCGGTGGTGCGCCAACTGGTGCGATTCACGGGCGTCGGTATCGTATGCACAGCCAGTTCGTTGGCCCTTTATGCGTTGCTTCGTCCCGTGATTGACCCACAACTGGCCAACGCTGTTGCCCTGATCGTGACGTCCTTGATGAACACTGCGTTGAACCGGCGGCTCACCTTCAAGATCACAGGCAAAAAGAAACGGGCCAAGGACCACCTCAGCGGCGCCATCGTCATCGGCATTGCGCTGATCATCACGGGCGGCAGCTTGGGGCTTCTGCATCTGTTCAAGCCCGGAGCCACGGTAACCGAGGAGCTCTGGACCACCACATTGTCCGGGTTCGTGGCCACTGCAGTTCGTTTCACCCTGCTGCGGCACTGGATTTTCCGGCGCGCCCGCCATGTGTAGCCGGGCCGGCTACTGAGGGGCCAGCTTACGGACACGTCCGACGGCGGTTTCCACGGCTGCGGCGGCCTGCTCCAGTTCGGCGTCCGTAACAGCTGACGTGAAGCTGAAGCGCACGGCGGTTTGCGCAGTTTCGGGGGCAAGGCCGAGGGCCAGCAGAACGGGCGACGGCGCATCGGAACCGGCCGCGCACGCCGAGCCACTGGAGCACACCACACCCAGCCGCTCAAGCTCGAGCAGCACCGATTCGCCGCTGGTTCCCGGGAAGCAGAACGACGCAACCGAGGGCAACCGCAGGCTTCGGTGGCCTGTGAGCATGGAGTCGGGCACGGCCTGAAGTACCCGGTTGATGAACCCGTCGCGCAGCTCCGACACCCTGGCTGCCTGTTCCTGCTGCTCGGCGTGCGAGAGCCTCAGTGCTGTGGACAGGGCAACGGCCCCGGCCACGTTTTCGGTGCCCGAACGCCTGCCCCGTTCCTGGCCTCCGCCGTGGACCAGGGGCTCAACCCGCAAGCGACCCCTGATGAACAGCACGCCGGATCCCTTGGGTGCTCCCAGCTTGTGCCCTGAGATACTCATCGCGTCCACACCGAGGGCCTCGACGTCCACGGGGAGCCACCCTGCAGCCTGCACGGCGTCCGTATGGAACGGCACGTTGTACTCCCTGGCCACGGCAGCAAGTTCGGCGACCGGTTGGACGGTCCCGATCTCGTTGTTCGCATACATGATGCTCACCAGGGCGGTCTCCGGACGCAGCACTGCCCGCAGCGCCGCCACAGTGACCATTCCTTGGCTATCGACCGGGACGACATCGACGTCGAAACCGTGTACGCGCTGGAGGTAGCGAGCCGATTCTTCAACAGCCGGGTGTTCGATCGCGCTGATGACCACACGGCTCAGCGACGGATCCGTCGCCCGCCTGGCCAAGGCAATGCCCTTGACTGCCAGGTTGTCCGCTTCTGTTCCTCCCGAGGTGAACGTCACCTCGCCGGCGCGGCAGTTCAATACCTTCGCGACGCCGGTGCGGGCCTCTGCGAGCGCAGTGGCAGCGGCCTCGCCCAGGCTGTGATGGCTGGAGGGGTTGCCGAACTCGCCGCTCAGGTACGGCCACATGGCATCCAGGGCTTCGCGACGGATCGGAGTGGTGGCTGCGGCATCGAGGAAGATCATGGGAATGACGTTGTTCCTAGGGCTGCGATGTGGTGAGTTCGATGTCGAGGCCCAGGTCCAAAGCGTTCACGCTGTGGGTCAGTGCGCCGACGGAAATGACATCCACGCCGGCCGCTGCGATCCCGGTGACGGTGTTGATGTTCACGTTGCCGCTGGCTTCGACGATGGCACGGCCGTCCACCTGCTTGACACCGGCGCGGAGTTCTTCAACGGAGAAGTTATCCAGCATGATGGTGTCAACGCCGGCCGCCAGTACAGGTTCGATCTGTTCGGCCCTGTCCACTTCGACTTCGAAATGCGTGGTGTGGCCCAGCTGGGCCTTGGCCGCTGCCAACAGCTCGGTGAGTTTGGTGGTGTCACCGCCTGTCATGACAGCTAGGTGGTTGTCCTTGGCCAGGACAGCATCGGAGAGGCTGTACCGGTGGTTCGCTCCTCCGCCACAACGCACGGCGTAGCGTTCGAGCACCCGAAGTCCGGGAGTGGTTTTCCGCGTATCCGTAATACGTGCGCGGGTGCCTTCAACCAGCCTGACGAACTCGGCCGTCTTGGTGGCTATCGCGCTCATTCGCTGCACCAGGTTGAGCCCTACGCGTTCAGCCAGCAGCACCGAGCGGGCGCTGCCGCTGACCCGCGCAAGGTGCGTGCCGGCGTCGAACGCTTCACCGTCGGCGAGCAGCAGCTCAACGTCGGTGTCCGGGTCCACCAGCTTCATTGCGTCGCGGAATACCGTGCCACCGCTGAACACGCCAGGAACGCGCGCGTTCAGCACGGCCGTGGCCCTGGCCTCAGCAGGAATCAGCAGCTGGGAGGTGATGTCGCCGCTCGGCGCGTCCTCCGCGAACGCCCGTTCAAGAATCTCCCGGACTGGGGCTGCGGGGAGGGTCAGGTTAGTCATGGACGAGGCTCGCTTTCCGGCTCATGGTGTAAGTCTGGTCAAAATGTTCGACGGCGGCCGGTTCGGTCACGCTGTCGCTGCGGTAGTGCGCCCCCAGGGACCCACGCCGCTTCCGGGCAGCCTGCACCAGCAACTGCCCGGCGAGCAGCAGGTTCGCATCCTCATGCTCCCGCACCTCAAGGGAGTCAGGAACAGTGAACGGAAGAACGTGGCCCTCCCACTCACCAAGGGCCGCGGCAGCCTCAGCCAACAAGACCCCGTTGCGCAGGACCCCGGCCTTGGCTGTCATGAGTTTCTGGAGCGCACTCCGGGAGAACGCGGAGCGCGAAGCTTGTCCGGGTGACGTGCCGTCGTCGGCTGACGGGGTCCCGGCAGCGTGCGTAAAAGCGAGGCCGCCAGCGGCCGAGTTAGCACGCAGAGGGACCGCGTCAGCCGACCCAATGAACGCACTCACAGCCCGGCGCCCGAACACCAGTCCCTCAAGCAACGAATTACTGGCCAAGCGGTTGGCACCCTGCACACCGGTACAAGCGACTTCACCGGCAGCGAGCAAACCGGGAACAGAGCTCCGGCCGTGCAGGTCGGTCACCACCCCACCCATCCAGTAGTGCGCGGCCGGTGCTACGGGAACGGGCTCCCGGGTCCAGTCGACGCCGGCTTGGCGGGTGTGTTTGCTGAGGGTCGGGAATCGCTTTTCCAGAAATCCCTGCCCTCGTGCCTCTTCGACCACGGTGGCGTCCAGGAAGACGTGGCCGTTGGGGTCGTTGAGTTTTGCCAGGTGCAGGGCGATGCTGCGTGAGACCACGTCCCTGGGGGCGAGTTCGGCATCGGGATGGTAGTCGGGCATGAAGCGGTGGCCAGTGGCGTCCACCAGGGTGGCCCCTTCACCGCGGACTGCTTCGGAGATCAGCAAAGGGGCGGTGCTGCTCTGGCTGCCCGATGAGTCCCGGCCGATGCCGGCACGGACCATGCACGTGGGGTGGAATTGGAAGAACTCCAGATCGGACACAGCAGCGCCGGCGCGCCACGCCAGCGCCAGTCCGTCAGCCGTGGCCACGGAAGGATTGGTGGTCTGCGCGAACAGCTGCCCAGCGCCTCCTGTGGCGAGCAGTACGGCGTCGCCCTGGATGCTGTGGTGGCGTCCGTCCTGGATATAATCGGCACCCGAGATGCGAACCTCGCCAGCGAAGCCGACGCCCTGAGTCAGGGACGTGACAAACGCGTGGCTGATCACCTGGATCCTGCCGGCGGCCTGGAAGTTCAGGACAGTCCGGATCAGTGCGGCGGCAACCCCGGCTCCGGTGGCGTCGCCGCCTGCGTGAAGGATGCGTGGCGCTGAGTGGGCGGCTTCCAGGCCCAGGGCGTGGTCGCCGTCGTCGTCAACGTCGAAGCGGACCCCGAACCGTTCCAGCCCGGCTATATCCAGCCTTGCCTCGGTGCAGAGCACCCGCACGGCTTCTTGATTGCAGTGCCCGGCACCCGCTTTGAGGGTGTCGGCGATGTGGGCTGCCACCGTATCCCCTGGCGCCGGTTCGCCCAGGACCGCTGAGATGCCACCTTGGGCGTAATAGGTGTTGCTGTCCGCAAGGGCCCCCTTGGTCAGCAACACCACCTCAGCGCCCGCTTCCGCGGCCAGCAACGCGGAGTACAGTCCCGCGATACCGCTTCCGACGACGATCAGCCGCTTGGGCCGGGGCCCTCCAGCAACGCTCTCTGTGGTCATGCGAGGCTCTCTTCAGCTAGGGGTAATGCCTGGTGCTAGGCAGGCTTGGCGGCCAGCATGCGTTCCAGGGCAACTTTTGCGTTGTCCTGTACGGCGTCGTCCACAGTGATGCGGTTGACGATGCGTCCTTCGACGAGTTCCTCCAGCACCCAGGCGAGGTAGCCGGGGTGGATGCGGTACATGGTGGAACACGGGCAAATGACGGGGTCGAGGCAGAAGATGGTGTGCTGCGGGTTTTCCGCGGCAAGCCTGTTGACCATGTTGATTTCTGTGCCGATGGCGAAAGTGGTGGGTTCGGTGGCGGCGGCTATGGCCTTCTTGATGAAGTCGGTGGACCCGGCGGAGTCAGCTGCGTCCACTACCTCCATGGGGCATTCGGGGTGCACGATCACGTTGACGCCCGGGAAGTCCTGGCGGGCTTTTTCGATCTGGCCTACGTTGAACCGCTTGTGCACCGAGCAGAAACCGTGCCAGAGGATCACCCGGGAATCGAGCAGTGCCTGCTCATCGTTGCCGCCGAGTTCCTTGCGCGGGTTCCACATGGGCATCTGCTCCAGCGGGACGCCAAGGGCTTTGGCCGTGTTGCGCCCGAGGTGCTGATCGGGGAAGAAGAGGACGCGCTGTCCGCGTTCGAAAGCCCATTCCAGGACCACTTTGGCGTTGGAGGACGTGCAGACAATACCTCCGTTCCGGCCACAGAAGGCCTTGAGCGCGGCAGAGGAATTCATGTAGGTGACGGGAATGACCGGTACCCGGCCGTCAGCATCCGGTTCTGTGCCGAAGATTTCCTCCAGCTGCTCCCAGCATTCCTCCACGGAGTCCTCATCTGCCATGTCTGCCATGGAGCAGCCGGCGGCGAGGTTGGGCAGGATGACGGCCTGCTCGGGTGTGGAGAGGATGTCCGCAGTCTCGGCCATGAAATGGACGCCGCAGAAGATGATGGCTTCGGCATCGGGCTTGGTCAGCGCGGCGTTGGCCAGTTGGAAGGAGTCGCCCACAAAGTCCGCGTACTGGATGACTTCGTCGCGCTGGTAGAAGTGGCCAAGGATGACCGCCCGGTCCCCGAGCGTGGCCTTGGCGGCCCGGATGCGGGCGTCAAGTTCGGCGTCGGAGGCTTTCTTGTACTCTTCCGGCAGCTGGCCCTGGCGTGGCGTGGCCTTGGGCGCGACATCATTGCTGGAGGCACCCGGGCCGTAGGCCGGCTCGCCTGCGAGTGCCTCGGCAAGGTCGTATTCCCATGGGCCCCTGGCCAATGCCGGGCTGCACGTGGACCCTGCGCGGGAGAGGCCCTTCTCGGCTTCTTCGCGAGTGATCAGCTGGACGGCAGTGTTGACGCTGCTCATGGTGTACTCCTGTTATCTGGCCCGAGGCCGGGCGTGCCGGTGAAGCGGTAGAGGCGTGGCGGACGGTGTTTTCCGCCTTGCAGGTATTCACCGGTTTCTTCGATTTCCGGTGTGGCTTTGATGTGTCGGCGGAAGTTTGCGGGATCGAGCTGGCGGTCCAGCACTGCTTCGTAGACTTCCCGGACCTGGGCGAGGGTGAAGAACTCCCCCAGCAGGTGGTAGGCAATGGACCCGTAAGCCATCTTGTTGCGCAGCCGCCACAGGGCGTAGTCGACGATGGTGTTGTGGTCGAACGCCAACTCGCCGAGTTTGTCCGCGCGGAACCACCGGACATTCTCCGACTCGTCCGCCAGTGCGGCCTCGGTGGGTTGCACCAAGGCCCAGTACACAATGGACACGACGCGCTGGGTCGGTGATCGATGGAGGCCGCCAAAGGCATAGAGCTGCTCAAGGTAATGCGGGGTTAGGCCCGTGGTGTCCCGCAGGTTCCGGGAGGCTGCATCCTGCAGGGACTCATCATGCGCCAGAGGGCCGCCGGGCAACGCCCACATGTCCCTGTACGGTTCACGGATCCGGCGGACGAGCGGCAACCACAGTGTGGGGCGGCCGGATGTCTCGCTGGGACGGAGGGCGAAAATCACCGTTGAGATAGCCAACGACGGCGGCGCGAGCCGCCGTTCGGCGACATTGGCTGAGCTGGTGTTCACGGCGTTCACCTCGCTTCGTCGCCGCGCGATCCTGATCGGATCCTAGTTAAAGTCATATTGACTAGAACTAATGGTACGACTCAATCCGCCGTCCCGCAAAATGCTTTGCGTCACACTGAATTGGCCGCCGCCTCCATCAGGGGAAGGGTCCGTCCCTGAATGTGGCTGTTCAGCACAATGACCGAGGAACAGCGGACCACCGACTTCGTGGCGATCATGGCATCGAGCACCCTCTGCATGTCGGGATTGGACCTCGCGGCTATGCGGACCATAAGGTCTGAGTTCCCCGTGACCGTGTGGACCTCGATGATCTCCGGAATCGCGCCCAGGCTTTCGATGATCGCGTCGTGGCCGATTTCCTGCGTGATGGTCACCGAACAGAAAGCCACTACGGGGAACCCGAAGTTTGCCGGATCCGGCTGCGGCACCCAGGAACCTATGACCCCGCTTTCGATCATTCGGTCGATCCGGGACTGCACTGTAGCCCTCGCGACCTTCAGCACCCGCGACGCTTCCAGCACCGAAGATCGCGGCGAATCGGTGAAGAAACGTACAATTTTTGCATCTAGCGCATCGACCAGCATCAAAGTTCCTGTCCCCTGGGTTTCATACCCATCACATCGCCACGGCAAAAAGTGATGTATCTTACAAACTGCGAGAATTATTCCACGGCTCTTGCTGCGTCGTCGACGCCCGCGTGCCAAGCCTATGAAGCCGGCACGCCAAACCAGCATGAAATCCATAGAAGGTAGACACGTATGACAACGAAGTCCATCGCGGCTCCTGCATCAACGGCCGGCCTCGGCCACTCACTCAAACCGCGCCAGCTGACCATGATGGGACTGGGCAGCGCCATCGGCGCCGGCCTCTTCCTTGGGTCAGGAGCGGGAGTTCAGGCCGCCGGGCCGGCTGTTCTCATTTCCTACCTCGTCGCCGGAACGCTCATCATCCTCGTCATGTGGGCGCTGGGTGAGATGGCAGCCGCGAACCCCAACAGCGGGGCATTCTCGGTCTACGCCGAAAAGGCCCTCGGCAAAACGGCCGGCGGCACCATCGGCTGGCTCTGGTGGCTCCAGCTCGTGGTGGTCATCGCCGCGGAAGCCCTCGGGGCGGCAGGGTTGCTGTTCTCCGTCTGGCCAGTCATCCCGGTATGGATACTGGCCCTGGTCTTCATGGTGGCCTTCACCGGGATCAACCTCGTAGGCGTCCGCAACTTCGGCGAGTTCGAATTCTGGTTCGCCATCCTCAAAGTCGCCGCGATTGTCATCTTCCTGCTCATCGGCGCAGCGCTGCTGTTTGGCTGGCTGCCGAACGTCCCCTCACCGGGCCTCTCCGCGTTCGGGGATTTCGCTCCCCACGGTATTGGTGGCATTGCCGCCGCACTGTTCGTAGTGATCTTCGCCTTCGGTGGAACCGAGATTGTCAGCGTTGCCGCCGCGGAAACCGAAAACCCTGCCCACAGCGTCGGCAAGGCGATCCGCACTGTCGTATGGCGCATCCTTGTCTTCTACATCGGATCGGTCTTCGTCATCGCAGCCGTCCTCCCCGTGGGTTCAGAAGGACTGAAGTCCCCGTTCGCCGGAGTCCTGGACCTCGCAGGGATTCCCGGCGCCGGCGCAGCAATCACCCTGGTAGCTGTTGTCGCGTTGCTCTCGGCACTGAACGCCAACCTCTACGGTGCCTCGCGGATGATCTTCTCCCTCTCCGAGCGCGGGGAAGCTCCTCGGCTCCTGTCCCGCCTGAGCGCTTCGAAGGTTCCGGTAGCCGCCGTCGGCGTTTCAGTTGCCTTCGGCTTCATCGCAACCATCCTGGAACTACTGTTCCCGGACAAGATCCTGCCGGCGCTCCTGAACCTGGTCGGCTCCACCTGCCTGGTGGTCTGGGGCACCGCACTGGTGTCCCAGTTCATCCTGCGCCGCAGGGCGGACCGGGAGGGGACCGAATTGCCGCTTCGGATGAAAGGCTTCCCCTACCTCACCATCGTTGGCCTGGTCCTGCTGGGCATCATCCTTGTGGTGGGCTTTGCCAATCCCGAAAGCGCCGGCCAGCTGGTGGGCACCTTCCTGCTGATCCTGGCCATTGCTGCCGGCTGCTTCCTCAACGCGAGGGCAAAAGCCGCCAAGGACGCAGCGGGCGCCTAAAAAGCCTCCTGCTAGCAAGCATCCAGAAGCCCTGCACAGTTTGTACTGTGCAGGGCTTCTTCGTGTGCCCAAATTGTACAAAGTGCTCCGTTTAAAGTGAGCTGATTGCGCACAGTCGAGGGCGGTGACTAAGGTCACAGCCATGACTCTCAAACCTGTGCTGGCCGCACTCGATGATGATGCGGCCCCGCTCACCCACCATCAGCTCCGTGAGCTGTACACCCTGATGGTTGCCGTCCGCCACCTCGACACTGCCGCAGTCGCCTGGCAGCGTCAGGGCATCATTCCCGGCTACGCCCCCGAGCTTGGCCAGGAGGCCGCCCAGGTGGGCAGCGGATACGCAGTGGACCGCGTCCGTGACTTCGTTTTCCCCACCTACCGCGAAATGGGCGTTGCCCGCGCCATGGGCGTGGACATGGTGGGCTACATGTCCACACACAAGGCCACCTGGCACGGCGGCATGTACAACCCGCTGGAATCCAGGTTCGCGCCCATCCAGGCAGTGGTTGCGGGTTCCGTCCTGCACGCCGTCGGGTGGGCGCATGGCCAAACCCTTGCAGGAGCACAAGAGACGGGGGTTGCCGTGACATACTTCGGCGACGGCGCCTCATCACAGGGTGACGTCCATGAAGCCATGAACTTCGCAGCCGTCATGAAGGCCCCGGTGGTGTTCTTCATCCAGAACAACGGCTGGGCCATCTCCGTCCCGACCGAACGGCAGGTTGCCGGCGGTTCCGTCGCCGCCCGCGCCGCCGGATACGGCATCCCGTCACTTCAAGTGGACGGCAACGACGTAGTGGCAGTCTTCGAAGCCACCCGTTCGGCCCTCGCACATTGCCGCGCCGGCAACGGCCCCGTGGTGATCGAAGCCATGACCTACCGCCGCGGCCCGCACTCCACCGCAGACGATCCCGGCAGGTACCGCACGCTCGATGAAGAACGGCTCGGCGCGGGCGAGGACCCGCTGGAACGCTTCAAGCAGCGCTTGCTCGCAGACGGGGTGGCCGACGAGGCCTTCTTCGCCGAGGCTCAGCGCAAGGCAGCCGAGGAAGAGGAAACCATCCGGGCGGGGATCGCAGACCTCGGCCCGCGCCCAGGCGCTGAGATGTTCAGCCTGGTCTTCCAAGAGCCAACGCCCGCCCTTCAATCCCAGGCCACCGCGTGGCGCGAGGAGTCCGAACATGCCTGAGACCACCACCGCTGAGGCCACGGCAACCACCGCCGTCGGCATTCAACAGCTTTCCATGCAGCAGGCCCTGAACCGGGCCCTCGACGAAATCCTCAACGAGAACCCCAAGACGGTGATCTTTGGAGAGGACTGCGGCCAACTCGGCGGAGTGTTCCGCATCACCGACGGCCTCCAAGCCAAACACGGCGAGGCACGCGTTTTCGACACCCCCCTTGCCGAGTCGGGCATCCTGGGCATGTCCGTTGGCTTGGCCATGGCCGGCTTCCACCCCATCCCGGAGGTCCAGTTTGACGGTTTCGCATACCCGGCGATCAACCAGATCGTCTGCCAGATCGCCCGGATGAACTACCGAAGCCGCGGCACGCTGCCCATGCCGATCACGCTGCGCGTCCCCAGTTTCGGTGGCATCCGCGCCCCCGAGCACCATGGCGAAAGCCTTGAAGCCCTGTTCGCCCATGTGCCCGGCCTGAAGGTGGTTTCGCCGTCGAACCCACACGACGCCTACCATCTCCTCAAGTACGCTGCCACCCGTCCGGATCCGGTCATCTTCATGGAACCAAAGTCCCGGTACTGGCAGAAGGGACCGGTGGACGTCGCGTCCGCGGACCCAAACACAGCACCGCGCGACGGCGGAACGGACGACGCCGGAAGCCTCACCGGCGCCCGGGTGGCCAGGGAAGGCCGGCACCTTACGCTGGTGGCCTGGGGAGCCATGGTCTCCCGCTGCCTTCAGGTGGCTGAACTGGCGGCCGAGGACGGCATCGACGTCGAAGTCCTGGACCTGCGCTGGCTCAAGCCCATCGATGCCGAAGCACTGGCAACATCCGTGGGCAAGACGCGGCGCGCCGTCGTCGTCCATGAAGCGCCGCTCACTTCCGGCCTTGGGGCCGAAGTTGCGCAACTGATTACCCAGAGCTGTTTCGCGACACTCAAGGCACCGGTGGAGCGTGTGACCGGCTTCGATGTCCCCTACCCCTCCGGGGACCTGGAGGACGAATACATCCCCAACATCGATCGCATCCTCTTTGGGATCCAACGAGTACTGGAGTACCGCCGTGGCTGAAATTTCCTTCCCGCTTCCCGATCTTGGTGAAGGCCTCATCGAAGCAACCGTGCTCGAATGGCTGGTCGAACCCGGCCAGCAGGTCGAACGCAACCAGGCGATCGTCGAGCTCGAAACCAGCAAGTCAGCCCTCGAATTGCCCAGCCCGCAGGCAGGTAAAGTGGTGCGTATTCACGGGGCGCCCGGTGAGACCATCAACGTTGGCGAACCGCTGATCGTGTTCGAGGTTCCGGATGACACCGCCGGAATCGTGGGCACTGTTCCGAAGGACGAAGCACCCAAGCGCCGGGTCCGCCTGAGCGCCGTACTCGATGAGGACTGACACCATGACCGGCAGGCACACCGTGGAACACAGCAGGCACACCGTGGAGGGCACAGACCCGGGACTGTTCGTGGAAGTCCATGAGCCAAGTGCCGACGCCGGACTACGCCCGGTGCTGCTGATTCACGGTTTCTCCTCCTCCAGCAAGCTGAACTGGGTAGACAGCGGATGGCTTGCAGCCCTCCAGGATGCCGGCCGCAGGGCGATCACCGTTGACCTTCCAGGCCACGGCCGAAGCCACTCCCCCGAAGACCTGGACTCGTACACGCCCAGCCGCATCCGGGCGGACCTCCTTCAGATAGTCACCGACGTCGGCGCCCGGCCGCTGCGCGACGGCGACCCGTCCACCGGGCTGGACATCATCGGCTATTCGCTGGGGTCCCGCCTGGCGTGGGAGTTCGGCGCGACCCAGCCGGACCTGGTCCATCGGATCGTCCTGGGTGGGCCCAGTTCGGCTGATCCTTTGGCCGCTTTCGACCTCGCAGCCGCGCAACGGCACCTGGCCGACGGCACGCCCATCGCGGACGAATCGACGGCCGGACTGCTGAAGATGGCGCAAATGCTGCCGAGCAACAACCTGTTCGCCTTGCTCTCACTCATCGAGGCCATCAAGGGGGAACCTTTCGATCCGGCCGAGGCGGCCCCGCATATGCCTCTCCTGCTGGTTGCCGGCGAGAAAGACGAACGTGCTGCGACGATGCCGGAACTGGCCTCCATTGCGGGCAAGCACGGTGGCATGGTTGAGACCCTGGTGATTCCGGGGCGGACGCACACCAATGTGGTAACCAGCCGGGCTTTCAAGGAAGCTGCCCTCGAGTTCCTGGGAGTGTAGGGCCCACGCCCCCTTGCAGGCGGCTGGTGCTGCTGGCTGAGGTCAGCGGGCCAGCCGCTCTGCGTTGAGGCTCATGCGCTCCAAGACGCTGAGCGCCATGGCGTACTCGTCGATGCCGATGCCCAGGGACAAGTCCTGGCGGGCATCTTCGACGAGCCGTTGGGCCTCGTGATACGTTTCCCGGCCCCGCTCACTGAGCGTCAGCCGGTCATCGACCATGGTGATCAAGCCCCGGCCCACCAAGGCAGCGAGCTCCCGCTCACGCAAACGGATATCGTTGCCCCACAACGGTCGCAGGCTTTCCTCGAGTTCGTCAGGAAGCATGGCACCCCCCGAAAGGGTTCCCAAGGTATGCCACTGACGTTTGCTGAGTTTGATCCGCGCCAACGTCCTGTCCAACTGGACGTCCAACGAGGCGTCGAGCCTCTTGATCCAGTATCCGATGGGCTTGTTCACACTGCCATGCTTTCAGTGGAGGCCTCGCCCGGCAAGGCATGGACGGTAGGCTTGGGAATGCAACGAATTTCGTGGAAGTGGAGCAGATGGGCATGCGTTTCAAGGACCGTGCGGAAGCCGGTCGCCGCCTGGCCGAAGGGCTCCCCCAGCTCAGGGAACGCCCTGACACCATAGTCCTGGGCCTCGCCCGCGGGGGGATTCCCGTCGCTGCCGCCGCGGCCTCCGAACTTTACCTGCCCTTCGGAGCCGTACTGGTCCGTAAGCTCGGCATTCCGGGCCGGGACGAGACCGCCTTCGGAGCCTTGGCATGGTCCAACGGGGACGTCCTGCGAATCGTCAACAAGCCGCTCAAGGAACTCATTCTCTCCCGCGGCATTTCCCAGTCCGCGCTTGACGCCGTGGAAGCCCACGAGCGCTCTGAGCTCCTTCGACGCGCCAAGCAGTACCCGGGAACAAGCCATGATCTCCGGGACAAGACCGTGGTCCTGGCGGACGACGGACTCGCCACCGGAGCCACCATGCGCGCTGCCGTGGAAGCCGTCCGCGCCAGCGGGGCCAGCACCGTGATAGCGGCCGTTCCGGTGGCATCACTCGAGGCGTCAACGTCCCTGGGCCGGGTATGCGACTACGTGTTTGCCCTGCACACACCCGGTAAGTTCCACGCAGTCGGCGCCTTCTACGAACGGTTCGAGCAGTTGTCCGACGCCGACGTCGTGAGCCAACTGGAAGGTGCCGGTTCCAACGGTCGGCGGTAACCGCCGTCGTGACGCTGCAAGACCTGAGGCGACAAAAGGGTGCGGCCCAGAGGACCGCACCCTTTTGATCCGCCTGATAGCGGAAGAGCCTAGTGGTGGACGCTGTAACCCAGCGGCCGTCCCTTCGTCTCCTTGGCGAGGATGACGCCCACCGAGGAGATGATGCAAAGACCCATGATGTACAGCCCCACTGAACCCGACCATTTCGTGGAATCCAGGAGTGCTTGGGCAATCAACGGCGCGAAAGCACCACCAAGGATGGCACCGAGGGCGTAACCGATGGAGATGCCTGAGTAACGGACCTGTGCCGGGAACATCTCGGCGTACATCGCAGACATCGGACCGTAGGAGAGTCCGAGTCCGATGGTCAGGACAACCAGCGCCGTCCCGTACAGCAGGATGTCCTTTGAATCGATGAGCACGAACATGGGGATCATCCAGGCGAAGACAAGCCCGTAACCAATCAGGAAGGTCTTCACGCGTCCAATCCGGTCCGAAAGCCAACCCCCCACCATGGTGAAGATGAGCCAGCCGAAGGAAGCAATGGTTGTCGCCAGGAGGACCTGGGGCGCGGGCATCTTCAAGGTCTTGGTGGCGTAGGAGATGAAGAAGGCAATGAGCAGGTAGCCGGCGGCGTTGTTGGCAATGAAGATCAGCGCGGCGAGGACGACTTCCTTCTTGTTCCTGCGGAAGAGTTCACCAAGAGGTGCTTTGCTTTCTGCCTTGCGCTGGGCAAGCTCCTTGAACACAGGGCTCTCGCCAACGGCGCGGCGGATCAGGTACCCCACCACGATCAGGACCACCGACAACAGGAACGGCACGCGCCAGCCCCAGGCCGCAAAATCCTCCTTGGACATCCCCGACTGCAGGAAGAACAGCAGCCCGGTAGCAAGGATCATGCCGATGGGCACGCCAATCTGGGGGTAGGCACCGAAGAGGCCGCGCTTCTGGATAGGCGCGTGCTCCACGGCCATCAGGGCCGCTCCACCCCACTCGCCACCAGCCGAGAAACCCTGGAGGACACGCAGGAAGATCAGCAATACCGGTGCCCAGAGCCCGATGGTGTCGTAGGTCGGGAGGACGCCGATCAGGGCGGTTGCTGCACCCATCATGACCAGCGTCATGACGAGCACTGCCTTGCGTCCCATTCTGTCGCCCAAGTGCCCGGCAACGAACGCCCCCAGCGGACGGAAGAGGAAGCTGATGCCAATGGTGGCGAAAGACAGGAGCTGGGCTACACCCGGGTTGGACTTTTCCAAAGGAGAAAGAAACAACGGAGCCAGCAAGGTGGCCGTGAGCTGGGCGAAGATGAAGAAGTCGTACCACTCGATAGTGGTGCCTACCAGCGTCCCGGCAAGCACCCGGCGCTCTTCGCGCTTGCTGCTGGGGCCTGACGGTGAGTCGACAGTGGAAGTTGCGGTCATTGGAACTCCATGTGGGGTGAGGGTGCGGTCAGCGAGTGACGTACATAAACCGACAGAACGGTCAGTTAGGAAAGGATACTACATGCTGTGACCCAAGGCACAGGCACGCGCCGTGGCCGGTCCAACATAGGATGGTTCGCATGAATCCCCGCAGCGGCACCCAGGGCACCACCGACGCGTCCACCCAGGCGCCGCCGTCGCAAACCCTCTCCCGGGGGATTCGTGCGCTGGAAATACTGGCAGCAGCAGAGCGTCCCCTCAGCATCGCGGAACTGACCGAGGCCCTGGGAGTGCACCGCTCGGTGGCCTACCGCATCCTGCGGACCCTCGAAGACCATTCACTGCTGGTCCGCGACGACTCCGGACGGGTCCAGCCCGGGCCGGGATTGGCCGTGTTGGCCCGGGGCGTGTCACGGAACCTGCAAGCGGCAGCGCTGCCCGAACTGACCCAAGTGGCCAACGAACTGCACATGACCGCGTTCGTCGCGGTCTGGGACCACCAGGAATGCGTCACCCTCGTAACGGTGGAGCCCCGCCACTCCGGTGCGGCACTCGCCCAGCATCCGGGCAGCCGGCACCCCGTTGGCACAGGCGCCCCAGGGATCGCCATCCAATCCACCATGACCGAGGAACGGTGGCAGCAGGTGGGAGCCGGCATCCCCTACCGGGAAGAGGCCCGGGAGGCGCACCGCCTGGGCTATGCCACCAGCCACGACGAAGTCATCGCCGGACTGTCCTCCATTGCCGCTCCCATCCGGGTTCCCGGCGGACGGCCGGCCGCGATCGCCGTCGTCTACATCCGTCTGGACCAGGATCCGGACGCCGTGGGCCAGGCACTGGCGGCGAGCGCAGCGCGCATCGAAAGCCAACTCGCCTGAACCATTCCTTCCACGCCAAGCAGCGTGCCGGGCAGCACAAGACGGCAGCCGGGGCCGGACCGAATACTCGAAGAAGGACCGGACACGCTGTCCCGTCCTTCTCCCGAGACTGAGAAGGAACCATGAGCCTGAATCTTCTTGACACCTCCAACTGGCTGCCTTTGGATGGCCTGGCACCTGGCTTCGACGCCAACAAAGCCCCCACCGTGCAGGACCTTGCCGGGCAACGGTTCTCCGTCCACAGCGACGGCGGATCCATGACGTTCAGCTTCGACGACGAAGCCGTGCAATGGTCTGCGGCGGGACATGCCGGAACATCCACTTATGAGGCCTTTGCCGTGGCCGAAGATCTGTACTACGCCCAATGGCAAAGCGCCCTGAAGCCGGAACTCGCCGTTTCCCTGGTCCTGGACCTTACCCACGGCCGGGCACTCTACATCGGCGCCCTCCTTGGCAGGGCAACGCCTTCCAGCGTTGCCGTCAGTCACGATTTCCGTCCGGGCACCCTTGACGAATACCAGGCCACTGGCCCTGACATCACTGAAAGCACCGGACTCATCGGCCGCCGCGTTGAATGGGTCTACAGCGGATCGCATGCGTACGAGCACATCTACCTCAGCCCCACTTGGTACACCTGGCAATGCCTGGCAGGTCCGGAGCGCGGATTGGCCGACACCGATTCCAACACGGTCTTCGAGGTCCGCCCCGGGATTTTCGTGTTCACATGGCGGGAAAAGGTCATTCCGTGCGGCTCGGTCACCATTGCCGACCACCGCGACCCGAACGCCATCCGCTCCCATGGAAGCCTGTTCGGCTGGGATGAGGCAGGAACCACCCCCGTGCACTTCACGTTCGGCGCGCACGGCCGCCTGATCAGCATGACCCTGCACAGCCCCGAACTGGACCCGGCCCAAGGGCTCTAACCCCCAGGAGGCAGGCCCGGCACAAGGAAGCCCCGGCGCGGAATGCGCGCCGGGGCTTTCTTGGCAGATCAGGGTCAGTCTTCGGCGCCGTGGCCGATCCGGGCGTAGAGTGCCGGTTGCGAGCGCCTGAGGCGCAGGCCCCAGATGATGCCCACGACGCCGGGCAGCAGGACCAGCGCGGGCAGGACAAACGTGGCTGGTGTCGATTCGGTTTGGCCCAGCAGGACGTTGAAGTTGGTGGCGATCAGCACAAATACCACAGCCAGGAGAACGAAACCCAGGCCCGGGGCGACAACCCTGACCCACAGGCTTGCCCCATGCTGCTGCCGGCGGAAGAAACCGATCACGGCAACGGAGACCACGGTCATGAGCAGCACCAGGCCCATGGCGCCGCTGTTGGTCAACCACGTGAACATGGTCAGCACGGGGTACAGTTCGCCCAGCTCGGAGCCCGATCCCGCGATGGCAAACCCAACGGTCACGACGACGGCAATCACCGTTTGCGCCAAGGAACCGGCGAACGGTGCCCCGCTCTGCGTGCGAACCTTGGCCAGCGCGGCCGGAAGGACCCGTTCGCGGCCCAGGGAGAAAAAGTAGCGCGCCACTGCATTGTGGAAACTGACGAGCGCGGCAAAGAGGCTTGTGACAAACAGGACCTGGGCGATATCGCTGAGCAGCACACCACCGTTGGCGCCCAGGAAAGCAAAGATCATGTCCGGGCCGGAGGTTGCCGCGGTCTCAATGACAGCTGACGGCCCCGTTCCTACGGTCATCGCCCAGGAAGATACCGCATAGAAGACGGCGATGATGCCCACGGCGGCAAAGGTGGCACGGGCGACGGTCCGCTGGGGGTCCTTGGATTCCTCGCCGTAGATAGCTGCCGATTCAAAACCCATGAAGGCGGCGATGCCAAAGGACAGTACCGCGCCGATGCCGGGAACGAACAGGCTCTCAGGGCTGAAGGCAGCTGCGCTGATGCCCTCAGGGGCCACGGCGAGGCTGATGATGTCGTACACGATCACCACCAGGAACTCGAGGGCCACCAGGACACCAAGGACCTTCGCCGACAAATCCACCCTGTTCACGCCCAGCCAGCCCACGATCGCGATGCACACCAGCACGGGTACCCACCAAGGAACGCTGATGCCCAGCCGCACGGACAGGAGTGATGAAACTGTGAAGCCGAAGAGTCCGTAGATCCCCACTTGCATCAGGTTGTAGGCCATCAGGGCAACCAGGGAAGCGCCCACTCCGGCCGGCCTGGAAATGCCTTGCGCTATGTACGCATAGAACGCGCCGGCGTTGGTGACGTAGCGACTCATAGCGGCGTAACCCACAGCGAACAACGCCAGGATTCCGCCGAGGAGCAGGAAGGACAGCGGGACGCCGGTCACCCCCGTGACGGCGAACGTGGTGGTTACTCCGCCTGCCAGGACGGTCAGCGGCGCGGAGGCCGCGATGATCATAAAGGTCACTGCCGGTACGCCCAGCCGCTTCTTGGTGACGGCGGCTGCGGGGGTCCTGCCTTTGACGGGGTTGTCCACGCTCATAGTGTGCTCCTGCCTCGGTGCCGCGGGAGAGAGCGCGGCACGGTGTCTGTCATTCCGCAATCTTCCACCGCCGTGCCACCGCGTGACTTGTCTCACACGGCAAGGTCGTTGTCGCTGGACGCAGGCACAGTGCCACATGGTCCCCGGTGTAGAATCGTGGGCAAGCTCACGTCCCGCAGTGCCGGCCCTCCCGGCCCACTCGCAGCGGCACCGCGGGCCTCTGAAAGGGAGTTTGATGACCGTCGCGGCCGAAACCGGCCCCGCAACCGTGGAAACCATCGTGGCGGAGTCGTTCCAGGAGTGGAGCAGGGCAATCTCCGCATCCTTCGTGCCATTGCTGGCCCAAGGCCCACGCAACTCAGCCTTCCACGGAACCATGCGGGCACGTGTCCTTGACCAGATCTCCGTAGTTGAAGTCACCGCCGGACCCCATGCTGTCCTCCGCACTCCTGAGTTGATAGCCAAGTCCACCGGCCGCTTCTTCAAACTCAGCATCCAGCTCAGTGGGTCCGGTCGCCTGGTGCAGGACGAACGCGAAGCCGTGTTGCGCCCCGGCGACCTCTCCATTTACGACACCTCACGCCCGTACCAGCTAACGTTCGACGACGACTTCCGCACTTTGGTGCTGATGTTCCCTCACGTCCTGCTGGACTTGCCGGCCGAAGCCATGGGCCATGTGACAGCTTTGCGGATTCCCGGTGACGAGGGGCTCGGCGAACTCATCAGCCCCTTCCTGGTGAAACTGGCCGACAACCTTGAAGCCCTGTCCGGCACCAACGGCCTGCGGCTGGTCCGCAATGCCCTGGACCTGGTGACAACGCTCTTTAACGGCGAACTCGACCAAATGATCGAGACGGGCCGCGATCCCCACCTGCTGTTGCTGGGCCGCATCCACGACTACATCGAAGCCAACCTCGGCGATCCCGGACTCTCCCCCGGAACCATCGCCGCAGCCCACTACATCTCCACCCGCCACCTGCACGATCTTTTCCAGGAGATCGGCACTACGGTGGCTTCGTCGATCCGGCAACGGCGTCTTGAGCGGTGCCGCCGGGACCTGATGGATCCGGTGCTGGCAGAACGCCCTGTCACGGCCATCGCAGCGCGGTGGGGATTCACTGACGCAGCCCATTTCAGCCGCATCTTCAGGGCCGCTTTCGGCAACTCCCCCACCGGCTACCGCAATGCCGGAGCGTGACCAGCCCTAACGTCGGGGCTTGGAAGGTCAACCCTGGGGCCGACGCTTCATCACCAGGAACGTGACGACGCCCAGCATGAAGAGTCCTGCTGCTGCGCCCATGGAAACCACGAACGCCGCCCCGGAGCCCTGGGTTTGGGCCAATTGCCCGGCCAGGTAGGAGCCCAGTGCGGTACCCGCTACGATTCCGCTGGCCAGCGCCGTCATCACGGTTGCCATCCGGCCGGCAGGCGCCACCAGGCCACCGATGCTGAAGACGGTGACCATGACCGGTCCCACAGGAATGCCAAGGACCAGCAGCACCAGGACCATGGGCCAGATTCCGCCCGGGAGCAGCAACAGCAACGACAACACCGACATCGCCAAGGCAGCGGCTACCCAGCGCGCAGCCAAGCTGAACCGTTGCGGCCAGAAAGCGACAGACAACGCCGCAACCGCTGAGCTCATGCCCATGACCGCGTACAGAAGCCCGGCGATCTCGGCTGTAGCGTATTGCGCCGAGAACGCGCTCAAAGCGTTCTGGGTCGCGCCGAAAAAGGTCCCCATGCAGACCATGGCCAGGACCGGAACTGCAACCACGGCACCGGCCCAGCGGTTACGCCGCTGTGGTTTCGCTCCGCCGTTTTGCCCTGCGGCGGGCACGACGCCGGTGCGCGCCTTTCGTGGGGCCGGCACCACAGCTTGTTGGCTGGGATGGACGGCAAAAGCAGGAACGAGGGTGATGGTCATGACAGCAGCCAGGGCAAGGGGCAGCCAAGGGGCTACGATGCTCGCCAGGACGCCCACCAAGGCGGGACCAAGGACGAAAGTGATTTCGTCCGCGGTGCCCTCGTAGGACAGGGCGGTATCCAGGTCGGCCCGGTTGGCCGCGACGCTCCTGCCCCCGCTGCCTGCCGCCGGCGAAAGGTTGCGTGTGGTCAGCGCCATCCAGCGGACCCTTGCCATGGGACCTACCTGGGGACAGCTCGCCCCGGCCAGGAACGCGGCGACAAGGACGGCGATCGCGTCAGCCGCCGATTCGTAGCCGGGAGTGAGGTAGGCCGCAGCAAGCAGTCCGGCAACGGCCAAGGTGTTGACGATGGCCGCAACGACAAGCACGATGCGTTGGCCGGCGCGGTCAGCCAGGGAGCCCAGGACCGGAGCACCCAGTGCAGAGCCGATGCCTACGGCTCCGGCTGCCATCCCGCCGATCGCGTACGAATGGCTGACGGCTGTCACCAAGGTCAAGGTACCCACGGTAAGCATGGCCAAGGGGAGCCTGGCGAAAAGACCCAAAGGCAGGAAGCCGGGTTCAGCCAGTTCGGGAAGCCGGGCGAAACGGCCTGGCAGGCGTGAGGGACGTGCTGGCGCCAATGACAAGGGCTCGGAGGCCACAGAAGATTTTTCCATTAATCCGGGTTCGCTAAAAGGTGCGCATCGTCCCTCCTCCCGATGCGCGCGACCCGGTGTAACGGGGTAAGTCTATCGGATATGGGTCATGAGGGAACTACCTCGGCAATCCGCACACTGGACCCATGGCGCCCCTTGACCACCTGGAGCTGGCTGGTGATGCGCTGCTTCATCTCCGCAACGTGGCTGACCAGTCCGACGACCCGGCCGCCGTCGCGTAGTCCCTCCAAAGCGTCCATGACCTGCTCGAGCGCTTGCTCGTCCAGGCTGCCGAAGCCTTCGTCGACGAAGAGCGTTTCAATGTCCACTCCACCGGCCTCATGCTGGACGACATCCGCGAGCCCCAACGCCAGGGACAGGGAGGCCATGAAGGATTCACCGCCCGAGAGCGTGGACGTGTCACGATGTTGGCCGGTCCATTCGTCGACTACTTCCAACCCAAGGCCGGACTTCGCGCCCCGCGCAGCCTTGGCATCGGTGTGCTGCAAGGTATACCGGCCATCACTCATGGCAACAAGCCTTTCGGAAGCGGCAGCGGCCACCTGCTCCAAACGAGCAGCGAGAACATAGGTGTTCAAGCTCATCCGGTAACTGTTCTCCCCGGCTCCCCGGACGGTTTCAGCCAGCCCGGCAAGCACGCGGGCCTTCCTGCGCGGTTCTTCAGCGGCCTGGGCAAGGGAACGGTACTCCGCCCGATAGCGGCGAATGGCGTCAACCGACTTGCCCGCGAGCCCTGCGGCCAGGGCAGCAGACCGGGCATCCTCTGCGGCCTTGGCAGCACGGAGCCGTGCTTCCGCGCGTTCGGATTCAGGCATGGGCAGTTCGCCGATGCTGGCTTCCTTGCCAGCCAGGACCAGGTCTTCGCTGGCAAACAGCTCGTCCAGCTTTGCTGCTTCGGCGTCGAAATCGGCGAGGTCCTGCTCGAGTCCAACGACGTCGGCGGGAGACAGCAACTCGCGACGGGCTTCTTCAGCGGTGGCAAACCCGGATTCGGGCAGCGCGCGTTCCAGTGCGGCCGCGGCCTCGCTCATGACATGCCGGGCGCCCTCCAGCTCCTGCTCCCCATCGACAGCCTCCTGAAGGAGGGCACTTTCCCTGGACAGCGCTTCCAGACGTTCGCGCAGGCTGGGGAAATCCCCCCTTAGACCTTCCAGTTCGGCTGTCAGCGCATCGCATTGCTCCTGCAGAAGCTGGACACTCGAGGCCGCCTGCGCTGCCGCGCCGACTGACGCGGAATGTTCTTCCTGCACCTGGGCCACTCGTTTGCTGAGGACCTCAAGCTCGCCCCGCAGCTCCGCCAGCAAGGTGGACGCATTCCGGGCTTCCAGCGCAGCAGCCTCAGCCGCCACAAGGCTGGCCTTAGCCTCGGCGAGGTCAAGTGAACCGCCTTGGGCCGCCAACCCGGCGACAACCTGGGCCGCAGCGGAAACGTGCCCGGCCAACTCTGCCAGGGCTTTCTCGCTGCCCTCAAAAAGCTGCCTGGCTTCTTCCTCGTCCTGGGCCAGAGACAGGGCCGAGCGCGCAGCTGCCGCAGGCTGCGGATGGTCCGCACTGCCGCAGACGGCGCACGGCTTCCCGTTCTCCAACGCCGCGGCAAGCTCCCCTGCGGCGTTGGCGAGGCGGAGCTCGCGGACATCAAGCCAGCGCTGACGAAGATCCTGCGACGCTGACCGTGCTTGGAGGTGTTGGCCGTTGAGGGTGTCGAGTTCGTGTGCTGCGGTGGAGTAGCGGGCTACGATGCCTACCAATTCGGCTGCTGACGCGGCGTCCCGTTCCCGGTCTGCGAGGTGGGCAGCGAGAGGTTCCAGCGGCTCAATCCTTGACTCCAACGTCGAGGCTTCTTCGCGTAATTGAGCCAGCAAGGACGTTGCTTCCGCCGCCGCAGCCAGATGGGTTGTCTCTTCAGTCCGCTTGGCAGCGAGACGTCCGGCGATTTCCTCCATGCGTTGCTCGTCCGGCAGCCGGGCTTGGAGTACCGCATGCGATGCCTTCGCTTTATCCAGGGCCACTGTGGGATCTTCGGTCGCCACGCCCGCCGCAGCCAGTTTGCCGCGAGCCTTTGCCACCCGTTCAACAGCGGCATCGACCTTTCGGGCCGCAGTTCCAACAGCGTCGAGCTGGCCGCTGAGAACGGCAGCACGACGGTGTTTGGCCAACGCTTCCCTGTTCTCAAGCGCCCGGGGTGCCGCCAATTCAGCAACAATCTTCCGCTGCAAGGCGGCAGCGAGGCGGGCATGCCGCAGTGACTTCTCCTCGGCTTCCTTGAATTCCTCGGCATACCGGACGGATCGCGTTTCCGCTTCGGTGGCCGCGGCCTCCCGGCGTTTCCGTTCGGCCTCAACGTCTTCTTCGACAACTTGGAGCCACGCCTCAGGGTCCCCGTTGTCAGCCTGGGGTGTCTCTCCAGCAGTAAGGGCAGGCCCGTCATGGTCGTCCGGTGCATCCTCCCCCGTGGCGCCGGAAACACCCAGCTGTGCCTGTTCTGAGGCAATCCTGTCCAGCAGCATCTGGAGACCCGATGCGTTCTCCCCAACCTCTTTGGCTGCTGCCGCCGCTTGCTGGGCGAGTTGCTGTTCGACGGCCTCGAACCGCTGAGTACCGAAGAGTTTCTGGAGGAGGTCCAGGCGGTCGCCGGCCTTTGACCTCAAGAAGGCTGCGAAGTCCCCTTGGGGGAGCATCACTACACGGGTGAACTGGTCCCGGTCCATGCCCAGGACGTCGGAGAGCTCGGCACCTACCTCGTCATTCCTGGATGACTTTTCCTCCCATGTGCCCCCGATGCGTTCCCGGAGAAGCGTCTTGGCCTGCTGGGTTGTGTACCCCTTGCGGCCACGGGCGCTGGGTCGTTCCCATGCCGGAGAACGGCTTACCTCGAAACGCCTGCCACGGGCTGTGAATTCGCAGACCACGCGCGGTTCGGCCCCCGGTGCCGCGTGGTCGCTGCGAAGCCGCTTACCTTCCTGGCGGGCGCCGGGCACAGATCCGTACAGGGCGAAACAGATGGCATCCAGGATGCTCGTCTTGCCGGCCCCGGTGGGGCCATTGAGCAGGAAGAGTCCCTGGGAGCTCAACTGGTCGAAGTCGATGTGCTGCGGGGTCGCAAACGGACCGAACGCTTCGATGTCCAGGCGGTGGATTCTCACAGCTCCGCTTCCTCCAACCGAACGGCCTCAAGGGCTTCCCGCAGCGCAGTTTCTTCGGCCTCGCCTGCGGTACGGCCGCGGACATGGTCCAGGAAGCCGCAACATACTCCGAGGTCGTCCTCAGCCTCGGCAAGCCGGGTGCTGTAGCTGGTCTTGGACCGGGCTTCGGCGCCTTCGGGGTCGAATGCCAGGACCAGGGTGTCTGGAAAACGGCTGCGCAGCGTCTCCATGGCTTGGGCGGGTCGCTGGGCGTCCGTCAACGTGATGTGGCAGTACGCAGCTTCCGCCCACGCATGCTCCGCGGACCCCAGCAGGTCATCGAGCTTTCCCCTCAACACGGCGAGTGTCCGTGGGGCCTCCCATAGGACTTCCTGGACGTCCGGCACGCCATCGGCACCGATCTCCACCAGCCAGGCGCCCTTGTGGTGCTTGGCCTCCGAAAACGAGTAGGCCAAGGGTGAACCGGAGTAACGGACGTGGGGTGCCAGCTCCTGGCGGCCATGGAGATGACCGAGCGCGGTATACGTGAAATCCTCGAAGAGATCCAACGGGACCGCGCCCAGGCCGCCGATACTCAGGTCCCGCTCACTCTCCGAGGTGATACCGCCGCTGGCGAAAGTATGGGCCAGGACCACCGGATGAACTGGCCCGGAAACGCGGCGTTGTGCAACGTCGGCCTTGATGCGCTCCACCGCAGCGAGCGTGACCTCAAAGTGGGTGGCGCTGGGGGCCTCCAACCGCTCAGCCACGAGCCGCGGTTCAAGGAACGGAATGCCGTAAATGGCCACTGTCGCAGGGTTTCCTTGGCCGTCCGGACGTGCAGGCAACATGACCGGTACGTCCAGGTCCTCGATCCGGGTCCGCAAATGCACTCCCCCACGTTCCAGTAACCGTGAGGCGAAGCCCAGCCTGATCGCGGAGTCGTGGTTGCCGCTGGTCAGCACAACATTGGCCCCCGCCTGGGTAATGCGCACCAAAGCCTCATCAAGCAGCTTGACGACATCCAATCCAGGCAGCGCGCGGTCATAGACGTCACCGGCAATCAGGACAACGTCTACGGACCTGGCTTCGACGAAAGACACCAGCTGGTCCACGAAGTTGCGCTGGGCTTCAAGCATCCCAACGCCGTGGAAAGACCGGCCAAGATGCCAATCGGAAGTATGGAGTAACCGCATATTCTCAAGTTATCCGGGAGCACCGACATTAAAGCGGAGGCGAGCCGACCGCCGTCGATCCTGTCCGGCTGCTAGCCTTTCTTGCCCTCGAAAAAGTCGCGTGCGTCATCGTCGGCGACGGGAGCAGCAGGAGCCGGACGGGCCGATGTGCTGCCTTCATCCTGGCTGCCCTTCGCCTCACGGGTCACTGCAACGTCCTCGGTGGGGTCCGCCTCCGCGTCGAAGGAATCGTTGACGCCGCCATCTGCGAGCACGGAGCTTGCTTCGGCACCCTGGTTGCCGGCAGAGAAACCCTGGAAACCCCTGAATGCCAGACCGGCGAGCGCGGCACCCATCAAGGGAGCCACCCAGAAGAGCCACAAACCGTCCAATGCCCAGGAGGGGCTGAAGAACGCCTGCCCTGTGGCACGTGCAGGGTTGAACGGAAGGTTGCCCAGGACCTGTCCAAACTGGAGCAGGACAGCCGTGGCGAGTCCTACTGCGAAAGGTGCCACTGCAGGAAGTGCGCGGCGGCCGGAGGTGGCCCCAAGGAACACGGCGACCAGCAGTGCCGAACCGATAACCTCAACGAGCAGGACCCCGGCCATCTGGGTTTGTGCAGCGGCGTGTTCACCATAACCGGCAGCCACAGAGCCGAAGGCTGCGCGGGCGTCCGTCAGCACGGGAACGGTCAGCACCACGCAGTATGCAAGGGCGGCACCCACAACACTGCCAATCACCTGGGCCACGATGTATGCGATCGCGGCCACCGCGCGGATGCGGCCCGCAATCAGGTTGCCCAAGGTGATCACCGGGTTGAAGTGGCCACCGGAAACGTACCCGAAAGCCAGCATCGCCACGGTAACCGTCAGGCCGGTTGCCAGTGCTGCAGGCAGCGGGGCACCGGAAGGGTTGGAGAAGATCGAGACACCGACCGCAACCAGCACGACGAACATGGAGCCCAAAGCTTCAGCCGACAGCCGGGCGATGAGTCCCGGTTGGGGATCGGAGGTGGCGTGCACAGGAGAGGTCATGACGAAGTTGTCCTTACGGTTGGTGTGCAGGTAGGTATGGCCTGCCGCGGATCGCGCTGCACGGTGGCGTGCCCATGGTTCGCCCGGAACGTCCGGAGTCCTTGAGCATCTTGCCAGCCGAATCTGGGCAGTTGCTGAATCCCGCCTCCGAGCTTATCCGCCCAAGGCTATCGCTGCGATGGCCGTGCCCCCGAGGCCCACCACTGCCAGCGTGCTGACCAGGACCAACCGTGCCGATGCCGCCTGGCTGCCAGCCTGGAGCTGGCGTGAGCGGACCCACACCACTGCGGCGAGGACTACCGTGGCCGCTGCGGCCATGAGAGCGCAAAGCCCTTGGTAGTCCAGCCCTGGCAGGCCGGCGACGACGTTGCCGGCGGCGGCCTCCGATGTCAGCCAGCTTCGCCAGATGAAAAGGTCCACCACCACCAGCGAAATCAGTGTGCGTCGCCATGCCAGCGTGGTGCGTTCGGGTTGCAGGCCAGGATCCCGGACTTCCACGCTCACGGTTCCGTCCTTTTCGATCCGACCATACTCAACGCGCCACGAGGATCAACACGGCGAAGGCGAAGGCGGCTACGGCCACCACGATGGTCATGAACAGCATCACCCGGGAGAAAGGGAGGGCCTTGTCATTGCGCATCGCGGCTTCCATCTGACCCCAGCGACGATACGACAAGGCGGCCAGCCCGGCCCCGACAAGCGCCAACAGTACACACAGAACCAAGCGCACCGGCGTAGGGGCGATGTTGGGGGCCAGTTGGTCAACCGCTACCGCGCCCGCGAGCAGCGCCAGGGATGTGCGGATCCATGCCAGGAAGGTACGTTCGTTGGCCAGCGAAAACCGGTAGTCAGGTGTCTTTCCGGTCCGTCGCCAAGCAGGTTCACGCACGTTGTCTCTCCAGGGTTTCATCGGTGCCGGCAGCTTCCCCACCATATCAGCGGGGGCCTGGGGGCACGGTAAGTTACTGGCATGAGTGTTGACGCTTCCTCCCCCGCCGTTCCGTCCTTCGAATCCCGGGTTTACGGGTCACTTTTGGGAGGGGCGTTGGGTGATTCCCTGGGTTACGAGGTGGAGTTCGATTCCCTTGCCGCCATTCGCGCACGGTTTGGGCCGAACGGCCTGACCTCGTTCACGCAGCTCGACGGCGGCAGCCACTTTTCGGACGACACCCAGATGACGCTGTATACGGTTGACGGGCTCGTAGAAGCCCTCGAATGGGCGAACGACGGTGTAGCTGCGGACGAGATCGCCTGCCTCTGGCTCGCTTACCTGCGTTGGCTTGCGACCCAGGATGTCGCCGTTTCGTCCTCCGCTCCAGCGCCGCAGCCCCGGTGGATTGACTCCCAGGACGTGCTGAAGCATCGCCGCGCGCCCGGCAACGCCTGCCTCAGCGGCTTGGCGACCGGCGACATGGGAACAGTAGCCCGGCCCGTCAACCCGGACTCCAAAGGATGCGGCACAGTGATGCGCTCAGCCCCGTTCGGGCTCATCCCCCACATCTCCCGTGAAGCGGTCTACAAGCTCAGCTCCGACGCCGCCTCGTTGACCCATGGACACCCCTCGGCACGGCTCAGTGCGGCCGCCTTCAGCCTGTTGATCCACAACATCGTGGCAGGCAGCGACATCCGTACTGCCGCCGTCGACGCCCTTGAGTACGTCAGCGCCGTTCCCACCAAGGCACCCGAGCTCGGTGAAAGGCTGAACGCGGCCCTGCAATTGTCCGCGGAGTCCGCAACGTTGGGTCCCGAGGAACTGACCGCGGAGCTCGGTGAGGGATGGGTGGCTGAGGAAGCACTCGCCGTCGGGCTGTACGCCGTCCTGTCCACGGGTGGCAGCGAGCCGGCAGAACATTTCCGCAACGCAATCGGCGTCGCCATTAACCACAGCGGTGACAGTGACTCGACCGGATCGATCGCGGGCAACATCCTCGGCGCATACTACGGCGAGAGGTGCCTGCCCGCGGATTGGCTGGAGGCATTGGAAGCACCGGAGGTCATCCGCGGTATGGCCGACCGTCTCCTGGCCGTCACCACCGGCTGAAGGCAGGGGCTAGGTTCTGCGAAGCGTGATGTTGTTGCAGGCCTCGCACACGTCCTCCGGAATGAGGCCACGGCGCTGCAGGAAACCGAAGATTGCACACCCCAGGCAGAAACCGGCGAATGCCTCCAGCGAGGCCGCAACGATCAGCAGAGCAAGCAGAATCCATGCAGCCGGCTGGAAGCCAGTGAAGAACAGCACGACGGCGGCACTGGTCAAGGCGGCCCCGATACCTTGGGCGAACCTCTTGGGAGGACCGGCAACCAGCTTGGCATGACCAATTCGCGGAGCCAGGACCTTGACGGACAACAGGGCCAACGGGGAAATCCGCGGACCAAAAAGCACGCGGAGCCAGAAACCTGCGGCGAGGGCAACCAACCCCCAGCCCCAGCCGGTCACCAACGTCACGACAGCGAGCACCACCACGAGCCCGGCCGTAATCCGGGCGGCGTACTCGTTGACGGGGTTGGGAAAGGCAAACACTGCGCGCCAATCAATCCCACCGCTAACGGGAGTGTCCGCAGCTTGGCGGGCCGGCGCTTGGGGAAAGCTTGGCTTGGTCATGAACCAAGGCTAGGAGCGCTGCTGCACGGACGGGAAGCAATATTGCGCAGTGTGACCCCCCGGCCGGTCAGGCGCCGCCCACCATCTGCAGGAACTCGCCCTCTGAGACTACCTCGATCTGCTGTCCCTTGGCGTGGAGCTCAAGGACCCGTTTCGCCTTGCCTGTAAGCCGTCCTGCCCGAAGGTCTCCAGCCACGAAACCGTCTCCGACAATCAGCACCGTGGTCCGGGCAGTCACACGGCTTTCGGGGCGGGCCCCCATGTCCGCGGCCCGGGACTTGGCTTCCGGCCGTGTAATGGCAAGATCACCGGTGAATACCACTGTTTGGCCGAAGAGCGGGTGTCCCGGCTCGGCCGCGGGGTTGGGCAGCGGGTTGGGGCCCTCCTCCGGCCACGCCGACCAGCCGCTTGGACCGCCCAGGGCCCCTTCCAGGGCACGTTCCAGGGAACTGCCGTTCTTGGCGGCCAACGCCGAGACTGTGGCTTTTGACAAGCCCACCGCGGAATCGAACGCCGGTTGATGGGGCAGGTTCAACCCCAGGGAAAGATAGAGTTCGGCGATGCTGTTGGCATTGTTGCGCCGGGCAATGTCCACCAGGATGCCTGCGCACGCGCGGGCGTCCTCGGCTGCGTCGTGGTGGTTCACCAGCGGGACCCCGGCTTCCTCTGCCGCGTACGGCAGGGAATTGGACACCAGGGAATAGCATCGACGCGACAGCATGACGGTGCAGACGTAGTGGTAGGCGGGCCCGGGCAGCCCGGATACTTCCAAGCCCGAGCGGATCACGCCGAGGTCAAAGGCCGCATTGTGGGCGGCAAGTACGTCCCCACCGATGAATGCCCCGATTTCGGGAAAGAGGTCCCCGAACCGTGGGCGCCCGGCGACGTCTTCAGCACGGATACCGTGGATCCGCGTGTTGTGGAACTCGAAATGATCGTGGTTCTCCGGAGGGCGCATCAGCCATGAGGCTTCTTCCACGACAACTCCGTTGCGGACCTTACTGAGTCCAACTGAACACGGGGAGCCCCTGAAGCCGTTGGCTGTTTCAAAGTCGATCGCCGTAAAGTCCAATGCCACTGGTCAAGATTACAGCGGGAAAAGTCCGCCCCCGCCGATTTGGACGGCGGGGCGGCCATTGCATGGGTGATTGTGGTGACATGCAGCCGTTCCGGCCTACGGAAATTTCCGCGGACTGGCTTCAAGTAGGCTTAATGGGTGATCTTTTCTGCGATAAGCGATATGGCCGTATCCACTTTCGGGGGCGCGGGCCCAGTGCAGCCGGCCATGGCGTCGTTCCTGCCGGACTGGTTGAACCCCGACGTCTTCCTGCGCGATTCACCGCTGGGACCCTGGGTGGTTCTCCTGGTCTGCGCCATCGTCTTCGCTGAGACCGGGTTGCTGGTGGGCTTCTTCCTGCCCGGCGACTCCATGCTCTTCACAGCCGGGTTGCTGGTGTCGACAGGCGCCATTGAGTTCAACCTGTGGGGCATGTGTGGCCTGATCATCGTCTCGGCCATCCTGGGTAACCAGACCGGCTACCTCATCGGAGCGAAAGCCGGGCCGGCGATCTTCAACAAGCCCGATTCCAGGCTGTTCAAGAGGGAAAACGTCGAAAGCGCCCACGCATTCTTCGAGAAGCACGGCGGCAAAGCGCTGATCCTGGCCAGGTTTGTGCCGATTATCCGCACCTTCGTGCCGGTCATCGTGGGCGTCGCCCAGATGGACAAGCGCAAGTTCTTCCTCTTCAACGTCATTGGCGCCGTCCTGTGGGGTGGCGGAGTTACCCTGCTCGGTGCATGGCTCGGCCAGTTCGAGTGGGTCGGCAAGAACATCGACATTATCTTCATCGTCATCGTCCTGATCTCCGTTATTCCGATCCTCATCGAGGTGGGCCGCGGATTCGTCGCCAAACGCAAGGCGGCCGCCCAGGGAACCGATCCCGTGGAGGAATTCATCGACGAGCACGACGGCGGCAAGACCGGCGAGCTCTAGGGCCGCCCGGCGTTCCGCTCAAGCAAGCAAAAAACGAATGGCACCCCGCCGCGCGGGGTGCCATTCGTTTTCGCATGTCCAGGCCTACTTCAGTTGCGGCTCTGACAATGCGTCCACGATGGCAGGCAGCAATGCCCGGAACGCCTGGCCCCGGTGGCTGATGGCGTTCTTTTCCTCGGAGCTGAGTTCGGCGCAGCTGCGGTCCATTCCGGCTGGTTGCAGCACGGGGTCGTAGCCAAAGCCACCCTCGCCGCGGGGTTCCCGCAGCAGGGTCCCCTCCAACTGGCCGTACTCCACGGTTTCATGGGCAATGCCATCGGCACCGGGCACCGCCAACGCAGCAGCGCAGACAAAGGCCGCTCCACGGAAGGAATCGGGAACGTCCGAGAGCTGCGCCAACAAAAGGTTCAGGTTGGCAATGTCATCGCCGTGCCGCCCCGACCAGCGTGCAGAGAAGATCCCGGGGGCTCCGCCCAGTACGTCCACTGCCAGGCCGGAGTCGTCGGCGATGGCCACCAGGCCGGTCGCTTCCGCCACCGCGCGGGCCTTCAGCAGCGAGTTCTCCGCGAACGTAACACCGGTTTCGGCGACATCCGGGGCACCGGCCGCAGCGGCGTCCACCACTTGGGTGTCGACGTCGAGCCCTGGCACCTGGCCCCGAAGGAGTTCACGCAGTTCCTTCAGTTTGCCCTTGTTGTGCGTGGCCAGCACCAGCCGGGGGCCGCCTGGCTCTACGGCGCTCACGGAGCCTCCGCCAGCGTTTCACGCTGGATGGCCGAAAGCTGCGTGGTGCCCAGCAGGGCGAGGTCAAGGAGGGCGTTGAGTTCGTCGCGATCGAAGGGTGCGCCCTCAGCGGTGCCCTGCACTTCAACGAATTTGCCGGAACCGGTCACCACCACATTCATGTCGGTCTCAGCGCGGACGTCTTCAACGTAGGGCAGGTCCAGCATGGGGACGCCGTCAATGATGCCGACAGAAACGGCCGCGATGGTGTCCACCAGGGGCTCGGCGTTGCGGGCAATGAGCTTGTTCTCCCGGGCGAAGCGGATGGCTTCCGCGAGGGCCACGTAGGCGCCGGTGATCGCAGCCGTACGGGTACCGCCGTCGGCCTGGAGGACGTCGCAGTCCAGGACGATAGTGTTCTCGCCCAGGGCCTTGGTATCGATGATGGAGCGCAGCGAACGGCCGATGAGGCGCGAGATCTCGTGGGTGCGTCCACCAATCTTGCCCTTCACGGACTCACGGTCGGATCGGGTGTTGGTGGCACGGGGAAGCATGGCGTACTCGGCAGTGACCCAGCCACGGCCTTCTCCTTTGAGCCAGCGCGGCACGCCCTCAGTGAGCGAAGCCGTGCACAGGACCCGGGTGTTGCCGAACTCGATCAGCGCCGATCCCTCGGCCTGCTTGGACCAGCCGCGGGTGATGCTGATGGGGCGCAGTTGGTCGGGGGTCCGGCCATCGGCGCGGATGACGGGTGTGGCTGTTGCTTCAGAAGTCATGCTCCAAGCTTAGCCAAGCCGACCAGGCCCCCCCGACGACGGCCCACCTAGATGGTGTAGTGAACCCCGGCGACAGCCACAGCCACGTCTCCGAATACCGGCTTTGCCTCCGAGAGTACTTTGGTCTGCGAGGTCCACACGGGAATGTGCGTCAGCAGCAGCCGTTTGGCCCCTGCGTTTGCAGCGGCCTCGCCTGCCCGCTTGCCTGTGAGGTGGACATCCTTGATGTCGTCGTCGCGGCCCTCCTCGAAGGCAGCCTCACAGAGAAACAGATCCGAACCCTTGGCAGCGTCCTCGAGCCCCTGGCAGGAATCAGTATCCCCGGAGTACGTCAGGACCTTGGTAACCGGAATGCCATCCTTGCCCGGTTCCGTAGCGGTAACACGCAAGGCGTATGCCTCTTCAACCGGGTGATTGACGGAATAGGGCGTGACGGTGAAGGGCCCCACAGTTACGGGCTTCTGTTCGGCCCAGTTGGTGAAGTCGAACTCCTCGTGCATCCCGGGATCAAGTTCCAGCCCATAGGCGGTCGCCATCCGGTCCGCGGTTGCCGCAGGCCCCCACACCGGAAGCCTGTCACGACCCCAACCGCCTGGTTTCCAACGGACGGCGACGTGCAGGCCGCACAAGTCCATGCAGTGGTCCGGGTGCAGGTGGGTGAGGAAAATCGCGTCTATGTCCTCAAGGTCCGTGTAGCGCTGGATCGCGCCCAAGGCTCCACTGCCGAGGTCCATGACTATTTTCCACTCACGTTCGCCATCGTGTGCGGTCACCAGGTAGCAGGACGCGGGCGAACCGGGGCCCGGGAAGGATCCGGTGCACCCCACGATCGTCAGCTTCACAGGCCACGTCCCATGGCCGCACCCGAGCCGAAGGCGGGGTTGCCCTCTGGCTGGACGAAGTAGGAACGTCGCGACAACCCGGATCCCGATCGGGCAGCTTCCAGCATCTCGGGGGTAATGCGGGCCAGGCTGCCAGTGGGGTACTGGGCAGCCACATGGTCAACGTGCTTGACGGAAAGGACCTCAGGTCCCAGGAAACGGCGGGCCAGGGTTTCGAAGTGTGCCGCATCCCCCGTGGCGATGAACTCGTGGCTGGGCGCTGCAGGCTCCGTCCGTTGGATACCGTGGTTGGCCAACGCACGGTAGACATCCTTGGCCGTCTCTTCGGCGCTGGATACGAGCGTCACGTCTTCGCCCATGACGAACGAGATGACCCCGGTCAGCAGGGGGTAGTGCGTGCACCCCAGGACAACTGTGTCCACGCCGGCCGCTTTGAGTGGTTGCAGGTATTCGTTCGCTGCCGACAGGAGGTCCGGACCGGTGGTGATTCCCGCTTCCACGAACTCGACGAACGCTGGGCAGGCCGCAGACGTGATGGTCAGGTCCGGTGCAGCAGCGAAGGTGTCCTCGTAGGCGCGGGAACCTACCGTAGCGGAGGTGCCAATAACGCCTATCCTGCCGGAGCGTGTGGCTGAGACGGCGCGGCGGACGGCCGGCTGGATGACCTCGATAACAGGGATACCGTAACGGGCCGTGTAGCGTTCACGGGCATCCCGGAGCACGGCAGCCGACGCGGAATTGCACGCAATGGTGAGCAACTTGACGCCGGAGTCCACCAGCTCGTCCATGACGCCCAGGGCGTTGGCCCGCACTTCGGCTATCGGAAGCGGGCCGTAGGGGCCGTTGGCGGTGTCCCCCACATAGAGGATCGACTCATTGGGGAGCTGGTCAATGATGGACCGCGCTACCGTCAGCCCGCCAACTCCCGAGTCGAAGATACCGATCGGGCGCGCCCCCACGATTTCCCCGTCGCTGAGGTGGCCGCCACTGGCTGAAGCGCCGCTTGGTGAACTGCCCGATGCTGAAGTCATAATTATTCGAGAATAAGGCTTCCCATGGCGTCCGGCCATTACCTGTGGTCTCCGCCTCGTGTCTGATGTGTCACAAGGCGGCAGCACCAACCCACGGGGCGGATCAGGATTTCGCCTGCCTGGCGGAGATCATGGCCTGCACCAGGGACTCCTGGAGCCACGTCGTGAAGTTGTAGACCAACGCCAAGTAGCTCTCAACGTCCTCCGCCTGGCTCCAGTCCTGCATGCTGTGGATGTGCTCCGCGTCAGCCTCATCGCGGATGTCCAGGCGTTCGGACAGAACAAGCCGCACATCGTTCAGTGCCATGGACCAGCGGGTGGCATCTTCGAGGGTCAGGACCAGTTCGTCCTTGTCCAGTCCCATGGCGGTGGCCCGCAGGGCGCCGACCTTGCTTTCCCGGACAGAGCGTTCGGTGAGCTGCCGGAACTCCAGCGAGCCGTCGTCGTCGTCCTTCAGGACATTGGGCAGAAGCCGTAAAAGGGCGCGGTCGCTGGGCTGCTTGACGTCCATGTCCAGGCCAATCAGGGCCGCCAACGGATCCTCGTTGTCCCGGGCATCGGAGTCCAGCATGGAGATGACATCGTCCAACAATCCACGCAGGAGGTCCCGCTCGGCCGGCTCCAGGTATCCGGTGATGCCCTTGAGTCCAAACTTGAATGCCTTAGCCACGCTGGCGGCCGCCCTTTCCGGGTGTCTCATTGCCGCTCGCGGCCTTTTCCACGGTGGCCCAGAGACCAAATCCGTGCATTGCTACGGCGTGCTGCTCAACTTGTTCCTTGCTGCCATGGGCAACAATGGACCGACCCTTCTTGTGGACCTCCATCATCAGTTTGTGCGCCTTGGACTCCGAATAGCCGAAGTAACTCTGGAACACATAGCTCACGTAGCTCATCAGGTTGACGGGATCATTCCAGATCACAAGGTTCCAAGGGATATCAGGGGCGGTCAGGACACCGGTGGACGACTGCTCCGCAGTTTCCGTCCGCTCATCGATGTCCGTGCCAAACGCAACGCTAGGGCTCATCTGTCCATTCTATGGCGGCTCGCACTAGAGTGAATTCGTGAGTAGAGCCACGTCGTGGGACCACCCCGCAACTTCCTTGTACACAGACCACTACGAACTGACCATGCTTCAGGCAGCCTTGCACTCCGGGGCCGCGCATCGCCGATCAGTGTTCGAAGCCTTCGCCCGGCGGCTGCCTGACGGTCGCCGCTACGGCGTTGTGGGAGGCACTGGACGATTGCTGGAGGGCATCGCCAACTTCCGGTTCGGCAACGACGAACTGGAGTTCCTGGAGCAAAACAACGTGGTCAACCGGGAAACCCTGGATTACCTCGCCAATTACAGGTTCAGCGGCGATATCTGGGGCTACGCCGAAGGCGACGCCTACTTCCCCAACTCCCCCATCCTCATCGTCGAATCAACGTTTGCTGAAGCCTGCATCCTGGAAACGTTCATCCTCTCGGTCCTGAACCATGACAGCGCCATCGCCTCCGCTGCCTCGAGGATGACCTCTGCCGCCGGCACCCGCCCGTGCATCGAGATGGGCTCCCGGCGCACCCAGGAGGAATCCGCGACGGCGGCCGCCAGGGCCGCTGTGATTGCCGGCTTTGCCAGCACCTCCAACCTGGAAGCCGGACGCCGCTACGGCATCAAGACCGTGGGCACTGCTGCCCACTCCTTCACGCTCCTGCACGACACGGAGCGGGAGGCCTTTGAAGCCCAAATTGCAACTTTTGGCCCGGGTACCTCGCTGCTCGTCGACACGTACGACGTCGAAACAGCCGTCCGGACCGCCGTCGACCTTGCCGGTGACAAGCTGGGCGCGGTGCGCCTGGATTCAGGCGACCTCGTCGCCCAGGCACAGTGGGTCCGGCAGTTGCTCGATGACCTGGGCAACGTCAACACACGCATTGTGGTGACCTCGGACCTCGACGAATTCGCCATCGCGGCCCTGCAGTCCGCCCCCGTGGACTCCTATGGGGTAGGCACATCCCTCGTTACCGGTTCCGGCGCACCGACGGCCAGCATGGTCTACAAACTGGTGAGCCGGACCAACGACGACGGCGAATTCATCCCGGTGGCCAAGGCAGCCAAGAACAAGGTCAGCGTCGGGGGCCGTAAATACGCCCTTCGCAAGCTCAACGAACGCGGCAAGGCAACCCACGAAATCGTGGGGATCGGCCACCGTCCCGACGACGACGGCAACGACCGGCAGCTGCTCCAGCAGTTCGTCAAGAACGGCGAGGTCCTTCCCGGCTGGACCGGCCCGGAAGGCGTCGTCCGTGCCAAGGAACGGCACGCCGCAACCATGGCTGAGCTACCCGCCGTCGTCAACCGGCTGCAACGTGGCGAGCCCGCCATTCCCACTGTCTATGAGGAGAACTGATGTCCAGGGCACTGATCATCGTCGATGTCCAGAACGACTTCTGCGAGGGTGGCACCCTTGCAGTTGAGGGAGGCGCAGCCGTAGCCGGCGCCATCACCGAATACGTCGATGCCAACCAGCATCTCTTCGATCACATCGTTGCAACCCAGGACTGGCACATCGAGCCGGGCGCCCACTTCTCGGACGAGCCCGACATGGTCGATTCGTGGCCTCCGCACTGCCGGGCAAGGACCAAAGGGGCTGAGCTCCACGAGGACCTGGACCCCGAGTACATCCAGGCCTATTTTCGCAAAGGGCAGTTCACCGCTGCCTACTCCGGCTTCGAAGGCATCCTGGCGCCCGAAGACGACGTTCCCTCCGGCGACCTCAAAGCAGGGGCCGCGGTGCCCGAAGTCCTGGATGAAGAGGCCATCGGCCTGGACGACTGGCTGCAGAGCCACGACGTGGAGGAAGTGGTGGTGGTAGGCATTGCGACCGACTACTGCGTCAAGTCCACGGCCTTGGACGCTGTCCAGGCCGGATACAGCACCACAGTCATCGCGGACCTCACGGCCGGTATTGCCGAGGACCTCACCGAGGCATTCGAGGAGATGGAAGCAGCCGGCGTCGAGGTTGAACACAACTGACCTGGACGCCATGAATGCCAAAGGGCGCCGCAACCGCGGCGCCCTTTGGCATACGTGCTGAAACTTGGGCCGGCTACTTCCGGCCTATGAACCAGTCCTGGAGTTTACGCAGGCGTGCCTGCAACTGCTCCTCATTGGCCTGGGCCACAGCCGGGCCACCGCACACTTCCCGCAGCTTGGTGTGGACCACTCCGTGCGGCGTTCCTGTACGGGCGGACCACGCGGCCACGTTCTTGGCCAGTTCGTTCCTCAGGTCCATGAGCATGCGGTGGTCCGGGATCGCCGGCGACGCGGCTGCCGCCAAGGGTGATTGCCGTTTCTTCCGCGACTGCTGTTCGTGTTGGCGCTGGCGCAGCAACGTGCCCACCTGCTCGGCGTCGAGAAGCCCCGGTATGCCCAGGAAGTCCAGCTCTTCATCGGAACCGATGTCGGCCCCCGTACCGAACTCGCCGCCGTCGAACAGGACACGGTCAAAGGAGGCCTGCGAGTCCAGCGCTTCGAATTTACCCTTGGTGAGCTCGTCCGAGGCCTTGTCTTCCCGGTTTGCTTCAGCCATGAGGTTCTCCTCGGGGCTGAAGAGTCCGTCGTCGTCCTTCTCCGGACGGTCAAGGGCGTGGTCGCGTTCCGCTTCCATGGTGTTGGCAAGGATCATCAACGGCGGGACCGAAGGAAGGAATACCGACGCCGTTTCGCCCCTTTTGCGGGCACGCACGAAGCGGCCCACGGCCTGGGCGAAAAACAGCGGGGTGGACGTCGAGGTGGCGTAGACACCCACCGACAGGCGCGGAACGTCCACGCCTTCGGACACCATCCGAACGGCAACCATCCAGCGCTTGTCCCCTGCAGAGAACTCTTCAATCTTGCTGGAGGCCTTGGAATCGTCAGAAAGAATCACTGTGGGCGACTGCCCCGTGATCTTCTTCAACTGTCCCGCATAGGCGCGGGCGTCGTCGTGGTCCGTAGCGATCACCAGGCCACCAGCGTCCGGAACCGTCCGCCGGACCTCGCTCAGGCGCTTGTCCGCGGCAGCCAGGACAGCCGGGATCCACTCGCCAGTAGGGTTCAGGGCCGTTCGCCAGGCCTGGGACGTAATGTCCTTGGTCACGGCGGCTTCGCCCAGCGAGGCCGCCATCTCGTCACCGGCGCTGGTCCGCCAACGCATCTGGCCCGAGTAAGCCATGAACAGGACGGGACGAACCACGTGGTCCCGCAGCGCGTTGCCGTAACCATAGGTGTAGTCGGCCTTGGAACGGCGAATGCCGTCACGGTCCTCGGCGTATTCGACGAAGGGAATGGGAGAGGTATCCGAGCGGAACGGCGTACCCGTCAGGGACAACCGCCTCGTTGCAGGATCGAACGCCTCGCGGAGGCCGTCACCCCAGGACAAAGCTTCACCGCCGTGGTGGATCTCATCAAGGATCACCAGGGTGCGAGCAGCTTCAGTCTTCGCTCGATGCAGCATCGGCTTGCTGGCCACCTGGGCGTAGGTGACGGCCACCCCAACGAACCCACGGCCGTGCTGCCCGTCGGAATTCTTGAAGTTGGGGTCGATGGCAATTCCGACCTTGGCTGCAGCGTCCGCCCACTGCCTTTTCAAGTGATCCGTGGGCGCCACGATGGTCACGCGGTTGACCACCCCGCTGTCCAGCAGCGTGGTGGCGATGCGCAGCGCAAAGGTGGTCTTACCTGCACCGGGCGTTGCCACGGCAAGGAAGTCCTTGGGATTGCGCGTCATGTAGAGGTCAAGTGCCTCCTGCTGCCAGGCACGAAGCTTGGGCGCGGTACCCCAGGCGGCGCGCTCCGGGTATGCGGGAGGCAGCGAGGGTCCACCAAAAAGTGTCTCGGTCATGCTGGTTTCCCCCGCAAGCTGGCAGCGTCAGCGACGCCCTGCTTTCCGGACACGCCGCAGCGGTCCGGAAAGCGGTAACGATCAGATTGGGCCTGTGTTTGCTTCCTGCCCACTACTTGGAGTTGTCCGGGCCGCCGTTTTTTCCACCGTCGTTGCCGGGGCGGAGGCCTTCGTAAATCTCCTTGCACTCCGGGCAGACCGGGAACTTCTGGGGATCGCGCCCTGGCGTCCACACCTTGCCGCACAAAGCGATCACAGGTTCACCGGTCAACGCCGATTCCATGATCTTTTCCTTGCGGACGTAGTGCGAAAACCGCTCACGGTCGCCGGGCTCCACTTCCTGGCGCGTTTCCTCGCGCTCAATGGTGGCAGTGGACGTTCCGGCTCCGGAAAGCTCGCGCATGGGGTCGTTTTCGAATGGATCCGGAGGAAGCGTAGTCATGCCAAACATCTTACCGTCTACAGCCCCTGCCACTCCGGCTTGTTGTCGTAAGTGTGCCGATAGTAGTCCGCCAATTTGAGTGAGGAAGCAGCAGCCTCGTCCACCAGGATGGTCGCGTGCGGATGCATCTGGAGGATGGAAGCAGCACAGATGGCGGCAACAGGGCCTTCGACGAAGTCACGGACGGCCTGCGCCTTTTGGGCACCGGTGGCCACCAGGACTACGTGCCGGGCATCCATGATGGTTCCAAGGCCTTGCGTCACCACGTGGTGGGGAACGTCGTCGATGCTGTCGAAGAAGCGTGCGTTGTCCTTGCGGGTCTGCTCAATCAAGGTTTTGATGCGGGTCCGCGAAGCCAACGAAGAACCCGGCTCATTGAAACCGATGTGGCCGTCCGTTCCGACGCCAAGGATCTGCAGGTCCACCCCGCCCACGGCCTTGATCGCGTCCTCGTATGCCTGGCACGCCGCTTCAAGGTCGTCGGCGGCACCATCGGGACCATGGACGTTCTCCGGCTTGATGTTCACGCGGTTGGTGAACTCGCGGCGGATCACTTCCCGGTAGGACTCAGGATGGCCGGCTTTGAGGCCCACATACTCATCCAAAGCGAAACCGTGGGCTTGGCTGAAGTCCAGTCCCCCGGCTTCGTAACGGCTCGCCAGTTCGTCATAGACGGGCAATGGCGAAGAGCCTGTTGCCAAGCCCAGCACTGCATTCGGCTTACGGCGCACCAGCGCCTCGATGGCATCGGCAGCGAGCGCACCGATCTGCTTGGTGCCAGGGAGAATGACAACTTCCATCGTCACGCCTTTCTACTTATGGGTTCTCGAAGTATCTTTCACAGAGGTTATCCCATGTCCCATCTATGGGCATGGATATTACGGAATCAGCGATTAACGCTGAGCTGGGCGAACATTTCCGGCCCGCGCGCGTCCAACCATTTTCCGCCCAGGCGCACGCCAAGAACGAAGAGGACCAGCCCCAACAACGGACCCACCGCCAGGTTGATCCAGCCCGCTTCGGGCCCACCGCTGAAAGCCTGGACAGCCACCAGCGCCAGTTCAGGCACCAGCAGGAGGGCAAGAAGTCCCATACCCACTGCCTGTACAGCCAGGGTCTGGGCAACATTTCCTGGTGGCTTCTTGAAGGGGCTGTCTCCTGGCAAGGGAACCGCAATGTTGTAGCGGGCCGAAATGACGGAAGCCAGGCCCAGACCGGTAAAGAGCGTCCCCAGCGACAAGCCCAAAAGGTTCGGCAACCAGTGCCAATCGCCCGTGACGAACAACGGGGCAACCGTAAACAGCAAGACGACGGGAAGCGAGATGGCCAGGCAAGCCAGTGCACGCCCCAGCCGATCATCAAGGCCGCGGACCCCAGCTGCGAGATGGAGGGCGAATGCCGTGTTGTCATACGAGACATCGGCGCAAATTGACCACGCCATGGTGAACGCCGTCAACGGTCCGAGGATCATGAGCAGGCCGTAGCTGCCGCTTTGGGACCCGGCAAAAAAGAACAGGACCGGGAACATTGGGACAATCACCAGGGATGCCGCATACCTGGGATCCTTGAACCAATAGATCAAGGCGCGGGCCGCTACCGCGCCTGCCGGCGTCCCAGGCAGAAGGCCGAAAAGTCCAAGTTTTCCGCCCTTCTTCGCCGAACCGCCGGAGTACGGCGGGGTGACCAACGCGCGTTGCAGCAACAGGTGCCAGCTAAAGAGCAGGACAACGATGGTCGCCACCGAGATCAGGAGCTTGACGGCCGCAGCAACAACATCGCCGGCCGCAAGGTCTCCACCCAAGGACCACGGGGCGCCAAACGGTGTCCAGGACACGGTGCGGGCCAGCGCTGGAAGATACTCCGCGCTTCCCCGGACGCCATCCACCACTCCCGCCATGATCGGACCGAGCAGGACAAGTGGGATGAACACGATAATGCTGCTGACGTCCTTGAAACGCCGCGAGGACGCCAGGCCGGCGGTGGCCGTAGTGACCACCTTGGACAGCACCACGCAGGTAACGGCACCAAGGACAGCGCCAAGCAGCGCCCCTGAAACGGCCGGGACGCTCCTCCACCAGGTCCCGACAGTTCCCAGGGCCGCGATCAACGTGGCCAGCCCAGGAATGCCTATGAATCCTGCGAGCGCCAGTCCAGTCAGCAGTTGCCGTGGTGGAATCGCAAAAGTCGTGAAGCGGGCGGGATCCAGGGTCATGTCAGCTGCCGAAGCGACCAGTGGAATGATGGCCCACCCCAGTACGGTTACCGCGCCGCCCAACACAACCACGGTGTGCGCGATCCCGGCGTCGGCCCAGCGCAGGGCCACCAAACCACCCACAAGGAGGGACAGGACGCCCAGTGCATAGAGCAAACCGAGGGCCATGCCCACCAGCTGCCAAGGACTGCGCTTGAAGCCGTTCAGCAGCAAACGCCACTTCAGGTTCAGAAGGTGCGCAACCATTCCAAGCCCTCCGTCCGGTGTCCGCCGCCCACCAACTGAACGAAACGGTCCTCCAAGGTGGAACCACCACGGACCTCGTCCACGGAACCGGCCGCCAGCACCCGTCCTCCGGCAACGACGGCGACGTGGCTGCACATGCGTTGCACCAGGTCCATCACGTGGCTGGAGACGATGACAGTGCCGCCGGATGCGACGTAGCTTTCCAGGATGCCGCGGATGTTTGCGGCTGAAACGGGGTCCACCGATTCGAATGGCTCGTCAAGGACAAGAAGTCGCGGGGCATGGATGAGCGCCGAGGCCAAGGCGATTTTCTTTGTCATGCCGGCTGAGTAGTCGACCACCAACGTGCCGGCGTCTGACTGGAGATCAAGGGCAGCAAGCAACTCGGTGACACGGGCACCGACGACGTCCCGGTCCATTCCGCGCAGCAGCCCCGAATAGGTCACCAACTGCTCGCCTGTGAGGCGGTCGAACAAACGCACACCATCAGGAAGAACACCCATGAGCTTCTTGGCCTCAAGGGGTTTGGCCCAGACATCCACCCCGTGCACGAACGCCGTACCGAAGTCGGGCCGGAGCAAACCGGTGGCCATTGACAGGGTGGTGGTCTTACCAGCCCCGTTCGGACCGACCATTCCATAGAACGAGCCCGCAGGGACCTCCAGGCTCACGCCGTCCACGGCAATCTTTTCGCCGAACCGCTTGGCCAGGCCCTGGATGGAAAGCGCGGCAATGGTGCCTCCAGCGGGGGAACCATCTGGTGCCGGCGGCGTAGCGTTGGCCTGGGCTGGTCGGTTTACGTGCGGCTCGGGTGCTTGCGGTGGTGTGGACATGGGTTCATGGCGTGGTTCCGTCATGTGACCAGCCTAACCTCGCTGGTGTGTACCTGCCCGGACGTCCTAGAAGCCGTGGCGGGGCACAGCGCGCTGGTATTGCGGCACCCATGGGATGTCATGTCCAAGTTCATATGCCGCCCGGAGCCACCAGTGGGGGTCCCGCAGTGCAGCACGGGCCATGAAGACGGCATCCGCACGCCCGTTGGCCACGATGTCTTCGACCTGGGCGGGGCTGGTAAGTAAGCCGACTGCCGCGGTGGGAACACCGGCGTCGCGCTTTATTTGCTCGGCGAACCCTGCTTGGTATCCAGGAGCAACCGTGATTTTCTGGTGGGCCACGGCACCTCCGCTGGACACATCCACCAGATCCACTCCACGCTCAGCCGCAGCGCGGGCCAGACGGACCGACGCGTGGACGTCCACTCCCCCTTCTGCCCAGTCCGAAGCCGATATCCGCAACAAAAGCGGCATTGACTCCGGAATGACCTTCCGGACGGCGTCCACCACGGTGAGCATCAGCCTGTTCCGGCCGTCTTCATCACCACCCCACCGATCGGTCCGGGTGTTGATCAGCGGGCTCTGGAACTGGTGCAGCAAGTAGCCATGGGCGCCGTGAATTTCGACGGTGTCGAACCCTGCGGCAACGGCGCGGGAAGCTGCCGCAGCGAAATCCGCCACCACTTGTGAAATGTCGGCTTCGCTCATGGCAGCCGGCGCGGCATATCCATCAAACGCATCCGTGGTCGGCCCAACGGTGGCCCAACCGCCGTCGGACACTGCAACTGATCCCGAACGGCCCGAGAAAGGCCAATAGGTTGATGCCTTGCGGCCTGCATGGGCCAGCTGGGCCCCGATCCTGCAGTCCACGGCGCCGTGTTGGTGCACAAAACGGACTATCCGTTCCCAACCCGCCGCTTGTTCATCGGAGTACAGGCCGGCGTCCAAGGGACTGATCCTGCCCTCCGCGTTCACCGCAGCGGCCTCGCTCATGATCAACCCGGCACCGCCCACCGCGAAAGAACCGAGGTGCATCAGATGCCAATCGTTGGGGACTCCTTCCCCGGTTTCGGGATGGCAGCTGTATTGGCACATGGGCGAAACCCAGCCCCGGTGCGGGACCGTGAGTGAACGCAGCTGCAGCGGGGTGAACAGTGCGGACGGCACTAGAAGAGCACCCTGGCGAGACCCTGGCGGGCCTTGGCGACCCTTTCGTCCTGCGTCCCGACAACTTCGAAGAGTTCCAGGAGGCGAACCCTGGCCGTCTCGCGCTCCGGTCCGAAATTCCGGCCGATGAAGGTGATGATGCGGTTGAAAGCGTCCTCGATGTGGCCGCCGGAAACATCAAGGTCGGCCACACCAAGCTGGGCTTCGATGTTGTCCGGTTCCTGGGCAGCCAGGTCGCGGAGCTTTTCGGCGTCGGGAGCAGACAGGCTCTCCAACCGTGCCATGAGGTCCACTTGGGCCAATCCGGCTTTGGCGTCGGCGTCGGCCGGTTGTTCCAGGAGAGCCTGCTTGTAGGCCTCAGCCGCACCCGCGTAGTCGCCTGCCTCAATGGCATCGATCGCTGCCTGGTGGAGCGGCGGAAGCGCTTCGGGTTCGTCCGTCCCTTCAGTCGGGGCGGAGTCGCCGATGCTGCCGGTAACGCCGTTGGCCGCAGCGACCTTCAGGAGTTCTTCAACAAGGTCCCGGATCTGCGCATCATCTGCGGGTCCTTGGAAGAGCGGAACCGGCTGGCCCTTGATGACCGCTACTGCGGTGGGCACAGCCTGGACCTGGAACGCCTGTGCAAGCTGGGGAAAGGCATCAACGTCGGCGGCAGCGAGCACCAGGCGACCGCCATAGCTTTCAACAACCCGTTCCGAGGCCTCAAGGACAGCGGGTGATTCTGCCGCATAGCGCGACCAGAGAAGGAACAGCACAGGGATCTGGGCGGAAAGCTGCGCCAGATCCTGGAAATTGGTTTCGGTAGCTTCCACACGCAGCGGAGCCCTGCCGGACCCGCCTTCGCCGGGGGTGCCCCCATCCGGTGACGCGGAAGCAGGCGGCGCGGGTGGCGCTGCCGGGCGGCGCAACGACGAAAGGTCTACTGCACCACGAAGGTTGAGCTGGCTGGCAGCGGCTGGAGTGGGTCGGTATCCGGGCGAACTCATACTGTCCACTCTAGCCGCTGCCCTGCCAGGGGAATGCTACTTAAAGCTGGCTCCCACCAGGCCACGCGTTGCTGCAACCAGCTTCATGGGATCAGCGGAGCCTGCCGGCGGAATGTAGACCGCAACGGACTCGGCAAAGTTCAGGACCATGCCCGTCGTGGTTTCCTTGCCTCCGGCAAAGACTGCGGAATCATCCTCCAACAACAGCTTGTCACCGGCAGCCTTCGGCGTGCCTTCGAAAGCGAAGTCCAGTCGCCCAACCACCAGCGCACCGCCGTCGGCCGTACGCAACACCACAGTCTGGTTGGTGACCGGGGTGTGGGTGAACTTGAAGTTGGCGCTGGTGCCGTTCTTCACGGTGTCTGCCTGGTAGGCCAACGCACCGGCGATGTAAGGCGAGGACTGCCCATCGGCGAGCTTGCTCCGGTTAGGCGAATCGGGGTTCGTCAACATCTCGCCGAGGATTCCCAAGGCCTCGTTACCGCTGTACGCAAGGCCGGTGCTGTCGCTGGCAGGAACGGGTTTGGTTCCTTCACGGGGTACGGGGAAGGACGGGAAGTTGGTGCCCGGCTGCAGCGGAGCGGTGCCCCACAGCTTGTAGTTTTCACGCGGGGACAGTTGAACCAGCGTCAGGACCTGCGGCACAACGTTTCCGTCGCCCTGGGTGAGGGCGAAGACCGTGCGGGGCCAGTCACGCTTGGTGCTGATGACGCTGCTCTGCAGCTTGGTGGCACGAACCGGCATACGCGGTTCGTAGGCGGACACTGTAGACCGGATCTTGTAATTCGCGGTCCGGACCTGCAGTTCCATCTTGTCCACCCGGGGAGCAAGCTTGGCTGCATCCTTTGCGGCATCGGCCGCATCAACGGTACTGGCAACCTGCTCCAGGATGCGCTGCAACTGGGATTCCAGCATGACCGGAGTACCGCCGTCCGCGGCTGCCGGGGCTGAACTGGCAGAAGGCTGGGGCGTGGTGGTGGCCTGCGCGGCGACGGCCGTTCCGCCGACCATGACAGCAGCCAAAGCTGCCGCTACTGCCGTAACCCGCAATGCGGGGCCTTCTTTTTTGGTCTCACGGACCGGTGTCGTGTCGTCCGCGGGCGACTGCACCGGCAGCGACGTAGTTTCTTCAGCGTTCCCCGGGCCGTCATTTTCGCCATCCCTGCGGCGGTTACTGAGGGCCTTGGCAATGAATGGAAGGGCGGCGCCAACCAGGATAATGATGATGCCCAGGACAATCAGCGGCACGGCCCAGGGGGTCGTGGCGTTGTTCGGGAAAGTCATGGAAATCGACGACGGCGCGGGCTTGGTTCCGTCGCTGGCTACCAGGAGAGACCACTCGCCATCAGCCGGCGGGTTCCAGGTGTAGTCAAGTTCGCCGCTGCCGTCTTCGGTGCTGACCCAAAGGTCGGATCCTGCGGGAGAAGGCGCAGTGGCCTCACCGTCGGCAGAGGAAACCTCCAGGGACTTCTGGTCGGCCGACACGCCCGTCAGGGTGGTGTGGGCAGTCTTGCCAACCCAGGCGTTGACGTCGTCCGGACGCCCGGTAGCAACCGTGAAGTTGCCTTCGCCCTGGATCTTGATCTTCACCGGCCCGTCGTGGAGTGCGATCAACTTCTGGTCGATCACGGTCAGCGGGGCAGCTTTGGTATCACTGGGTACCGAAGCCGTCACAGTCTCGGATGGAGCCCAAAAAGTCAGCTGGCCAATGCCGGCCAGCATCGTCAACAGGCCCAGCAGCACCAGCAAGGCTGCAGTCTTCAAACGCACAGGATCACCTATCATCAGCGGTCGTTGAACTTCAAGGGTAACCGTTTTGTTATCAGAGAGTCAGATCGGGCCGACGGCGGCATGGTCCCTTAAAGCGCGGGATGGCGCCGCTGCAGCGCGATTCCGCGGTCCTGATAGTGTGGCGATGATCATGAACACAGGACCTTCCTGCGTGCCGGTCAGCCCCGTACCACCAATGAAAAGGCAGCTAAACCGCGTGAAAGAACCGTTGGAGCCCCGTCCCGCCAATGAGCCCGGGTCAAGTGCGGTGGAAGCCACGTCAGACGGAACCGCCGCGACCGTTCCTGTCCGCACCGGGCGGCTTGCCGCCATCAGCCGGAGACTGAGGCAGCCGATCCCGGGAGCGCGTACCCGCGTCCGTTTCGAAATGCCTCCCGAGGAAGAGGGCACAGATGTCCGCGAGGACTTCCGTCCCGAGGACGATCATGGCTTCGGCTCCCCTGGCCCCCGGATGTCGTCCCAGCACCCGCTGTACGTAGGGTTCATGGGCACCGCCGGAGTCGGCGTTGCCCTTGCAGTGTTCTACATCGCAAGCAACACCACGCAGCTCATTCTGTGGATCGTTGCGGCCCTTTTCATTGCGCTCGGACTTGACCCCGTGGTCCGTTGGCTGGAGGGCCGCAAGGTCCCCCGCCCCGCCGGTATTTTGATTTCCGTTTCCGTGCTGGTGCTGGCGGTAGCCGGTTTCTTCGCCACCTTGATTCCTACGATTGTCGAGCAGGTTTCGGAAATCGTGCGCCAGGCCCCGGACTGGATCCGCGGCTTCCTCGACTCGGACTTCTTCCGGACAGCGGACAGCCAGTTCGGTGTCCGGGACCGGATCACCACGGAACTGGATAAGTTCGTCAAGGACCCTGAGACCATGGGCGGAATATTTGGCGGCGTGGTCGGCTTCGGTTCCACCGTGGCCAACGGGCTGTTCGGTTCCTTGATAGTGCTCGTCCTGAGCCTGTACTTCCTGGCAGCCTTGCCGTCCATGAAGAAATGGGCGTACCGCCTGGCTCCCCGTTCGCGCCGGCCCAGGGTCCAGGCTTTGTCGGAGGCCATCACTGATTCCGTGGGCAACTACGTGATCGGCCAGGCCTGCGTCGCCCTCCTCAACGCGATCTTCGCGTTCATCGTGATGACGATCCTCGGCGTTCCGTTCAGCGTGCTCCTCGCGTTCGTCGTGTTGCTGCTCGCGTTCATTCCGCTGGTGGGAGGCCTTATCGCCGCAGTCGTGGTCATCCTCGTTGCACTCACGGCCGGATGGCAGACCGCCGTCGTCTATGCCATCGCCTACTTCGCGTACCTGCAGTTCGAGGCATACTTCATCTCCCCCCGCATCATGCAACGCGCGGTCGCGGTTCCTGGCGCCGTTGCCGTGATTTCCGTGATCGCCGGTGGCAGCCTGCTCGGGGTGCTGGGCGCCCTGATCGCCATCCCGACGGCCGCGGCCATCATGCTTCTGATCAAGGAAGTCTTTATCGTCCGCCAAGACCGGCACTGACCTTCCGCTGTTTTAGTACAGAGAATGCCCCTAAACCCTCGGGTTTAGGGGCATTCTCTGCATAACCACCCAGTCAGGCGCTGGCCACCGGGTCAGGCGCTGGCGACCGGGTCAGGCGCTGGCGACCGGCCCCGCCCACTGGCGTGGCAGGCCGTCCACTCCGGCACCCGCGGAAGTGACGTCGTCGACAATTTCATCCAGGACGCGCGCCGCGTACTTCTCGCCCACCCAGAGGTGCTTGGCACCGTCGACGCCGACCAACCGGGCCTGCGGAACCAGGCTGAAGCGCTGCGCTGCCTCGGCAGGTTGCAGATAGTCATCGTGCTCGGGCACCAGGACTGTCAGCGGCTTCCCGGAAGATGCCCACTCTTTGAGGTGGACGTCAGTGGCACGATGCAGCGGGGGCGACAACAGCACAGCTCCCTGGATCTGTGAAGCGACCGGCTCCACCGCGCCGTACATCAGGGCGAGTTCGGTACCAAAGGACCAGCCGACCAGCCAGCGGTTCGGCAGGCCACGATCCACGGCAAACCGCACCGCCGCTTCAACGTCGTAACGCTCACCGATGCCTTCCTCGAATTGTCCGTCGCTTGTCCCCCGCGGCGACTGCGTGCCACGGGTGTTGAACCGCAGCACTGCAACGCCGGCCAACGCCGGAAGCCTGTAGGACGCCTTGCGGTAGACATGGGAGTCCATGAACCCACCGTGGGTCGGCAACGGATGCAGGGTGATCAAGGTAGCGGCGATTTCACCGGATTCGGGAAGCGCGAGTTCCCCGCGCAGGACTTTGCCGTCCTCGGTGGTGAACTCGATATTTTCACGCCGGGCAGGCAGGACCGTTGAAGCGCGGATCTCGGATGGCGCGTCCTGTGGCGTGAAAACAAGCGAGGCGGGATCGAAAGTCATGCGTCCAAGCCTATTCGAATCAGCGGTAGCGGTAAGTCCGCGACGTCCAGCAGTTGGTGTGCCAGTGACGGCGTTCGGCCAGGCCGGCTGCCTGTCCGAACAAATGGCTGTCAGACCACACCACCAGATGGGCGATGCCCGGCAGGATCGCCGTGGAGCAACCCGGGCAGATGTATTCCTTCTCTGCCTTCTTGGCCGTCATGGTCCGCACCATCCAGTCCCCGTCAGGTGCGCTCTCGCGCCGCGCAATGCCGCTGCGGGCGCGCTCCAGGTCAAGTTCGGGCACCGGCTCAGTCCACTTGCCGCCGTTGCCGCCCGAGCGTGTACCGGACGCGTTGCGACGGGGGCGGTTGGAGCGGGGCATGGTTCCATTCTGCCCCAGCCACCAGGTCCCAGGCGGTATTGTGGGGCGGGTGCGACTCGTCATAGCCCGTTGTTCTGTTGATTACGTTGGCCGCCTCAAGGCCCACCTCCCCCTCGCTACCCGGCTGCTGCTGGTCAAGGCGGACGGCTCAGTGCTGGTGCACTCGGACGGCGGTTCCTACAAACCGCTGAACTGGATGAGCCCTCCCGCCACGCTCCGGGTGACGTCACCCGAAGAGACCGAGGTTGAAGAAGGCGTGGTGGAGCAGTGGACCGTTCAATCAGCCAAAACCGACGACCGCCTCATCATCAACATTTACGAGCAACTCCACGACACGTCCCATGAGCTCGGAACCGACCCCGGCCTGATCAAGGACGGCGTGGAAGCGGACCTCCAGCGGCTGCTTGCCGAGCAGATCGAAACCCTCGGAACGGGCTACTCCCTGATTCGCCGCGAGTACTTCACCGCCATCGGTCCCGTGGACATTCTGGCCAGGGATGCCAACGGAGCCACGGTTGCCATCGAACTCAAACGGCGCGGCGACATCGACGGCGTCGAACAGTTGACCCGTTATCTCGAACTGCTCAACCGCGATCCCCTGCTGGCACCCGTGCGCGGTATTTTCGCCGCCCAACAAATCAAGCCGCAGGCCAAAGTCCTTGCCAACGACCGCGGTATCGACTGCGTCACGTTGGATTATGACGCGATGCGCGGCGTGGATGACAGCGAATCCCGCCTCTTCTGATCCCCTCTCTTCGGGGGACTGTGCGTTGGGCCACTAGAATCGAAACCATGACTGCCGCCACTTCCTCCGCGCCGAGCCATCAGATCATCAAAGGAACGCTTGTCAGCGACGGCGAGATGGTGGAAGACGGCCTTCTTGCCATCGACGGCGACAGGATCGCCTATGCAGGTCCTGCCGGCGGTTTTGATCCCGAGGCCTATGAGGGCTTCCAGAGCGCTGTCCGACTTGGCGTTCCCAGCGGCAGCTACCTCATTCCTGGCCTTGTCGACGTGCACTGCCACGGCGGAAACGGTGGAGATTTCCCGGGAGGCGATGAGGCGTCGGCACGTAAAGCCGTGGACTTCCTGCACCGCTCCGGTACCACCACTTTCCTCGCCAGCATGGTCACAGCGCCCCGGGAAGACCTGCTTCGTGGCATAGAACTGTACGTGAAGCTGGTGGACGAGGGGCTCGTGGCCGGCATCCACCTCGAAGGCCCTTTCCTCTCCCATGCCCGCTGTGGCGCCCAAAATCCCGACTTCCTGCTGGACCCTGACCTCGAACTCATGGCTGAGCTGGTCGGCGCCGCCGATGGCAAGCTCGCCACCATGACCTACGCCCCGGAGCTTCCCGGAGCCGGAGCGCTGGTGGACCTGATGACGTCCCACGGCGTCACACCATCGCTGGGACACACCGACTGTGACGACGCCACTGCGGCGGCGTCGCTGGCTGCGGCCCGGGAGGGGCTTGAGCTGGCAGGGTTCGACGGCGTCAGCTCGCTTCCCACGGTGACGCACCTTTTCAACGGGATGCCACCCCTCCATCACCGCTCACCCGGCCCTGTCGCCGCCTGCCTGCGCATGGCCCAGTCAGGCAAGGCCGTTGTGGAGCTCATCGCGGATGGCACCCACCTCGACCCAGACACTGTGGCGACTGTTTTCCAGCTGGTCGGTGCCGCCAACATTGTCCTTGTGACTGATTCAATGGCGGCAGCCGGCCTCTCGGATGGAAACTACATGCTCGGCCCGTCGCCCGTGACCGTCAGCGGCGGAGTAGCAACACTGGATGCGACCGGATCCATTGCGGGTGGCACCGCAACCCTTCTTGAAGTGGTCCGCAAAACGGTGGCAGCCGGCGTCGCACTTCCTGACGCCCTCTGCTCGGCAACAGCGGTCCCCGCCGCAGTCCTGGGACTATCCGATGAAATTGGCGGGCTGCGCCGCGGATTGCGTGCCGACGTGGTTGTCACCAATGCCGACCTGGAACTCACCGGCGTCCTTCGATACGGACAGTGGTTGCACCAGTAATGACGGCATGTGAATTCAAAGGTCGGCGTTACCTTCTTTTTACCGAAAATTTTCCCGAATTGCCCAAAAGACCGTTGACCTCCGGCAGGCCGCATGAAAGTGTTGTAGCAGTCTTTGTGTAGGTGGTTTTCATGCTCGCAAGACGAGTTGCGAGCGTGAAGCTCCTGCGGAACCAGCCGGGCCAGGCCTGGCGGGAATCCATGGTCTTCTCGCGGAGTAACAAAGCCGGTACGAGGTGTATCGGACTGCTTTTCCATAATGAGGAGAAATACATGGCACTGGGAACCGTCAAGTGGTTCAACGCTGAAAAGGGCTTCGGCTTCATCACCCCGGATGACTCGGATGGGGACGTTTTCGTTCACTACTCCGAGATCCAGACCGGTGGCTTCAAGACCCTCGATGAGAACCAGCGCGTTCAGTTCGAGATCGGCCAGGGCGCCAAGGGCCCCCAGGCAACCGGCGTTACTGTCGTCTAGCATTACCTGTTGAATTCTGCTTCCGGCAGGAACAACACCGTTGGCCCCGGCTTACCAGCCGGGGTCAACGCATTTAAGAAAAGCCTCCACCAATAGGCGTTGACAATTCAACCAACCAATGTTCGAAGAAGCCTTGCAGAATGTCGTACCGACAATCCCGGCAGATACGCGCGGCTCAGCGCACGTCCCATTGCGGGAAGGTGCAGCGGGTCTTGGTAATACATGTACAAGGACCGGTACTCAGGTTGGAATCGTGACTTAAAGGATGCCAATGACCGGAATCCATAAACCGGTTCCAGTGCCTGTCCCACGGCGTCGAGAATTCCGGCAAGGCCTTTCGCCTGCTGCTCGATTTCGCCCTTGTCACTGGCAAGGGGCGAGCCCGACAACGAGATGACTTCCACGGAGTCCCGCAAATGCAGGACGGCCGAGGCTATGAGGAACTCCATCACTCCGGGAAAGGCATCGCCGCGTCGCCGCATGAAGTCCAGCGTCCAGCTAACAACCTTCCCGTTCTGGTGCACCGGCAGCCAACTGGTCACCCCGTAGACATAACCCGCCTCGTCCACGGCCACGCAGCAGAGAACGTCGTCGTCCTCCAACTCGTCCAGGCCACCGAGCGTGAAGCCCATCTCGGGAATCTTCTTCTGCGCAGCCCACTCTTCGGAGACCTCGCTGACCTGGGCGCGGACTCCGTGCGGCAGCTCCGAATAGCGGCCCCAACTGGCTTTGATGCCGCGTTTTGCTGCGCGGTTGAGGGACGTCCGGACGTTCTGCCACTCCTTTCCCCGGAACTCCAGGTCCCTGATGCGGAGACGGGTTTCCTGGGCCACCGCGACCCTGCGAAAACCCTTGGACTGCAGCATGGGCCATAGCTCATCGGTGCAGGAGTAGAAGCACGGGATCAGGGCGTGCTGGGAGCAGAACTCAAGGAAGCCCTCAGCCGTAGCTACGTGGTGCTCTGCCGCGCCAAGGGGTCCGGCGAGCGTCAGCGCTACGTGGCCGTGTTGCTGGTAGGCAACACCCCCGCTGACATCTGCCGTGAACCAGTACTTGTTGGGCTCCCACAGCGCCATCCATGACAACGAATCGCCGCCTTGCTTCGCCAACGCCCGGGCCTTTTGACGTGATTGGTGGTCCAACCCTCCAGCCAGGTGCCCACGCACCAGGAGGACCCAGACCCCCGCCAGCGCGACGAGCCAAAAGACTGTGCCGGAGTAGGAAAAAAGGAAGACTTCAAGGACGTCACGGTCGGCAAAGACCTTGCGGTAGACGCCCGGCAGTGGGACCGGAAGGTACTGGCGGGCGAGTTCAGCCGCCAAACCAAGCAGTCCACCGTCGCGATCCATGCCGCCCGACGCCAGCCACACCGTTGTGTAGGCAAGGATGAGCGCACCGCCCGTCAACCCCACCCACCAAAAAACCTTCCGGCGTAGTCGCTCCGAAGACCCCACCCTGAAGTGCCCCCGGTATACGAACATCAGGAGCGCAAGTACCAAGGGAACGAGTACCAGCGGAATCAGGTGTACCACGGCCGAGTTCAGCATCCCCACGTGAGGACGTCCCTGCACCCGCGGCATTCCGGCGAAGAGGGCCAGGTAGATTGCCGACAACGCCACCACTACCAGCTGCACTCCGATGGCAATCCCCAGGGCCAGCCGGCGGCCCCGCCGCATTCCGTCCGCGCAAATGAGCAGGAGCACTACCGGCACCACAGCCAGCGCCAGTCCGAAAGGTCCCGTGTACGCTTGCCGTCCCGATTCAAGGCACGCGACGTCGATTGTTCCGCCACAGCTGGTTTCCAGCTGGCTCAGGGTGGGCAAGGGGTTCAGGATGACATCACGAAGCAAGGACAGCGGGCCAGAGGGGCTGTTGGCAACAGCCGTCACGATTGGCCCCACGGCGAAAATCGCCATGGTCAAGGAAAGCAGGTTACGTACTTCCCTGCCCGTGGAACGGTAGAGATAAAGATGGCCCTGGCTGCTCTGCATCCACCATCCGGCGGCGAGGCCAATCAGCGCACCGAGGAACCCCACGACCGTCTCTGCGTGGCCAACGTACAGCAGCAGGAGCAATGAAATGGATAGCGTCACCGTCCGCAGGCGTCGCTGCCACAGGGTGGGTAGAAGCGCACTCGCTGCCATGGCCGTAGCCAGAATGGCGCCGTAAGGACCAATCAACCGGGTGTCGGCCATGCGCGACAACCAGCCGTCGTCAGCTTGGCGGGCAATTTGGGTGACCAGCAAGAACGCGGAAACACAGGCAAACTGGCCGCCCAGAAAAACCCCCGCCGTCTTGAGTGGTCCGAAGCGCCGCTCAGCCAAACCAAGCAGGAACAGCATCATGAGGATGGCTGTGGCGTAGGCAAGGGGGTTGGTGGTGAAGAAAAGGGATGTCCAGATGGACCACCCCTCCCCAGCCTTCAGCCCGGCCAGTGAAACACCGGCCACTGGAAGCCACGGCTCCGGCGGGCCCATCAGCAGGCTTCCGGACGCTATGGAGAGCACGACAAAAAGCACCATGGCAAAGAGAGTGAAAGGTGTGGAACGCAGGTGCCTGCCCGCTTGCCTGATCGCTGGCATCACCATACGGCTCAGGGCGAGGCTCACTGCGGGATTCCCCACCGCTTGGCAAGGAATCCGAGCGCACCCGGCATCCCTTCGATGACGGCGTCCCAGGAGTGTCCGGCACGGGCAATGGACTGCTCATGGGTGTCGAATCCCGAGTTCCGCGCCGCGTCTGCCAGTTCATGCATGTACGCGGTGAACTCGTGGTCGGCTTCACCGGAAACCAGATACACCCCGCTGCCGGAATACCTGCGTTCAGCCATCAGAACCAACGGCGTCCTGGACTCGAAAGCTTCAACATCCCCGCCGAACGAGTCGGCAATCGTCTTGCCTCGGTCCTTGGCAAGGGCCGGCTCACGCTCGGCGGAGAACGCAACAACGGAAGGAAACAGGTTCGGGTGCAGGGTTCCCATTTGCATGGCGCACGTGCCGCCGAAGGAGAATCCGCCAACTGCCCATTGCCTGTGGTCAGTGGAGACGTCCAAAGTGCTGCTGATCCAGGCTGGCACGTCCTGGGACAGGTACGTGTCGGCGTGAGCGATGTTGCTGTCCATGCACATGGTGTTTGCGTTGGCCGACCCATTGGGATCCACCACTACCGTCACGGGCGCCAACCCCCCGTGGTCCTCGGCGAAGCGGTCCAGGAGCGCCCGGAGCCGCCCGCCACTCAGCCAGTCGGTAGGACCGCCGGGCTGTCCCGCATAAAGTATGAACACAGGAAGGCTGGGCCGCGGGGACGACAGGTAAGCAGGGGGCAGATAAATGTAGGCGTCCCGGGCATCGAAGCCTGAAGCCGTACCGGGAATGTGGGCTTTGCGGAGGACTCCGCCTCCAGGCAGGGAATCAGGAGCTTTCCATGCACTCAGCGACGGACCGGGCACACTGCCTGCTGACCGTTGGAGGCTTGGCTCCAGCGGCTGTATCCGCGCCACGGCCGTGCCGAGCAAATCGGCCACAGTCTTGTTGAGTCCGAAGTAAAGATTTACCTGGGCAACGCACAGGAGAACCACGCCCAACATCGCCACACAACCCAGCAAGCGACTTTTGGCGCCGTTTCGTGGAAGGCGGGCAATGCTCAGGAGCAGGGCTGTGACTGCAAGGACAGACCAGACCAACGTCTCAAAGGGCAGGTTCTCCGAGAACGATGCCGTGAGGTCAATCAGGATCCAATGGACCAGGGCCACTACACCTACGGACAGGAGAAGGCAGGCAACCACTACGACAGGCCAGGACCGCTGGCGGCGCCACAGCAGGTACAAGCCCCCAACAGCCCCGAATCCGACGCAGAACCACATGAAGGGCCCATCAACCAGGCTGACATCCGAAAGGAAGTCCATGTCGCCTATCGCCAGGTTCCCACGCCGATGACCGGTCCGGCCTCCAGCCAGGACGAAAGTCCTGCATAGGCATCAAAGTTCATGGCAAGCATGAACTTGGTGCCTTCATACTGCAATTCGACAACCACGACGCCGGGTTGAACCCTTACGAGTTCGTCCTCAGTCGGTTGGCGCCGCCCGAGCAGCTCCAGTGAGCTGCGGGTGAACTTGTACTTGGGAATCACACTGAGCGACATTAAGCGGAACCACTCAAGCTCATTGTCCTGATAACGACAAACCCCCATCTGCCAGCTGTTTCCAGCCATGCAAATGGAGGCGTCTACCGTGCCGAGGGCACGCCGCAGATTGAAGCGGCGCACCCCCAGAAGGCACAGTGAAATGATCAGCAACGTAAACGCTGTTGCCAGGGCGATGAACGGAAAAAGGGAATCGTCCATCAAGGTCGTGCTATCGGATCCCCGCTGTAGCCGCTTCGCCCAGTTTGGCGTTGTCAGCAACAATGACCACGCGATCGTTGTCCACGGAGAAGAACCCACCGTCAACAACTACAGCGATCCGGTCACCGGAAACCGGCTGGATTGCCAGCTCGCCCTCGGCCAGGATGGCCAAAAGGGGCGAGTGGCCCGGCAGGATTCCGATTTCACCATCGCTGGTGCGGGCCTTCACCATCTTGGCCGCTCCGGACCACACAAAGTGGTCCGCCGCGACAATCTCAACCTCGAGCTCAGCCATACTACTTGGTCTGTTCCTGGATCTTGGCCCAGTTGCGCTCGACATCATCCAGGCCGCCGACGTTGAAGAACGCCTGCTCTGCGATGTGGTCCAGCTCGCCGTCGCAGATAGCCGTGAAGCCTTCGACGGTGTCCTTGATGGACACGGTGGAGCCTTCGACGCCGGTGAACTGCTTGGCGGTGTAGGTGTTCTGGGAGAGGAACTGCTGGATGCGACGTGCACGCGACACGACGATCTTGTCCTCTTCGGACAGTTCGTCAACACCAAGGATGGCGATGATGTCCTGGAGTTCCTTGTTCTTCTGCAGGATCTGCTTTACACGAACAGCCGTGTTGTAGTGGTCCTTGCCGATGTACTGGGGATCCAGGATGCGGGAGGTCGACGTCAGCGGGTCAACGGCCGGGTACAGACCACGGGATGCGATTTCACGGGAAAGTTCCGTGGTCGCGTCGAGGTGTGCGAAGGTCGTTGCCGGAGCCGGGTCGGTGTAGTCATCAGCGGGCACGTAGATGGCCTGCATCGACGTGATGGAGTGACCCTTGGTGGAGGTGATGCGCTCCTGGAGCAGACCCATCTCGTCAGCAAGGTTCGGCTGGTAGCCCACAGCGGACGGCATGCGGCCGAGCAGCGTGGAAACTTCCGAACCTGCCTGCGTGAAGCGGAAGATGTTGTCGATGAAGAGCAGCACGTCCTGGTTCTGGACATCGCGGAAGTACTCCGCCATAGTGAGCGCGGACAGGGCCACGCGCAGACGCGTTCCCGGCGGCTCATCCATCTGGCCGAATACAAGGGCGGTGTCCTTAAGAACGCCTGCCTCTTCCATTTCAACCCAGAGGTCGTTACCTTCACGGGTACGCTCGCCGACACCGGCGAAAACGGAAGTACCACCGAAGTTGCGGGCAACACGGGTGATCATTTCCTGGATCAGAACGGTCTTGCCGACGCCGGCGCCACCAAACAGACCGATCTTTCCACCCTTGATGTACGGGGTGAGGAGGTCGATGACCTTGATGCCGGTCTCGAGCATCTCCGTGGAGCCCTCGAGGGAAGCGAAGGCCGGAGCCTTGCGGTGGATCGGCCAGTAGGCGTCAGCCTTGATCTCGGACTCTTCGACGTCCAACGGCTTGCCGAGGACGTTGAAGATGTGGCCCTTGACGCCGTCGCCGACGGGCACGGAGATCGGTGCGCCGGAGTCCTGCACGGTGGTACCGCGGACAAGTCCGTCGGTAGCCTGCAGGGAGATGGCGCGAACGAGGTTGTCACCCAGGTGCTGGGAGGTCTCGAACGTGATGGTCTTGGTCTGCCCATTGAGGGTGATCTCAGTGGTCAGAGCGTTGTAAATCGACGGGATTGCGTCAGCCGGGAATTCGACGTCGACAACCGGACCAATAACACGGGCAATGCGGCCGGTGGCACCGGCCGTTGCTACGTGTTCGGTAGCAGTGGCAGTCATCTCTCTCACTTCACTCAGTAGATGGCGTGGGGTTAAGTTTATCTGTTGTTGCAGGTAAGGGTTTACAACCGAAACAGCTGCGGGCTAGGACGCGAGGGCGTCGGCGCCGGCCACGATTTCGGAAAGCTCCTGCGTAATTTCGGCTTGGCGGGCCGTGTTGCGAAGGCGCGTGTACTTCTTGATCAGATCCGTAGCGTTGTCACCGGCCGACTTCATGGCACGCTGGCGGGCAGCGAGCTCGGAAGCTGCAGCCTGCAGCATTGCTGCGAAGATGCGGGATTCGATGTAACGCGGGAGCAGTGCATCAAGCACCTGCTCGGTTTCCGGTTCGAATTCGTACAGCGGCAACAGCTCGGACTCCGAGGCTGCTTCCTCTTCGACGACCTCCAGCGGGAGCAAACGGATAACCGTAGGTTCCTGCGTCACCATGGACTTGAAGCGGGTGTAGACGACGTGGATCTCGTCCACGCCTCCCTCTTCGAAGTCCGTGGCGAAGTCCTCCAAAAGTGCAGCGCCGACTTCCTGGGCGGTTTCGAATTCCGGTGCGTCCGTGCCGCCGGTCCATACACGGGAGTATGACCGGTTGCGGAAATCGAAGTACGCCTGCGCCTTGCGGCCAACGAGGTACGCTTTGACTTCCTTGCCTTCTGCGTGAAGAAGCTCGAAGAGACCTTCAGCCTGCTTGAGCACGCTGGCCGAGTAGGATCCTGCAAGGCCGCGGTCTGAGGTAATAATCAGGACAGCGGCACGGCGGATCTGCTCCGGTTCCGTGGTCAGAGGGTGATCGATTTCGCTCTGAGTTGCGACAGCAGAAACGGCGCGGGTAATCGCGTTCGCGTAAGGCAGTGAAGCTGCTACGCGTGCGCGGGCCTTACCGATGCGCGAGGTAGCGATCAGTTCCATCGCCTTGAAGATCTTGCGCATCGACGTCGTCGAGCTGATCTTCTGACGGTAGACCCGAATCTGGGCTCCCATACTTATCCTTTCCTATGTTCCCGATGTGCTGCCCTGCCGGGGCCCTCGCGGACCCCGGCAGGGCAGGTTATCGAAACTAGCGCTTCTGCTTGACGATCTTTTCCTGGTCGACGTCGCCGCCGGCGATCGCTGCGTGCTCTTCGTGGCCTGCGCCAACCAAGTGGTTGTCGCCCTGGCCGAAGAAGCCCTTCTTGAAGGAAACGATGGCTTCCTTCAGTGCAGCAGCGGTGTCGTCATCCAGGACGTTGGTCTGGGCCAGCGTGGTCAGGATGGAGGACTGGTGCTTGAGGTGCTCCAGGAACTCGGACTCGAAACGGCTGATGTCCTCAACCGGAACGTCATCCAGGTAGCCGTTGGTACCGGCCCAGATGGAGACAACCTGGTTCTCGACCGGGAAGGGCGAGTACTGGCCCTGCTTGAGCAGTTCCATCAGGCGGGCACCACGGGTCAGCTGCTGACGGGAAGCAGCGTCAAGGTCGGATGCGAACATGGCGAAGGCCTGCATGTCGCGGTACTGGGCCAGGTCCAGCTTCAAAGTACCGGAGACCTTCTTCATGGACTTGACCTGTGCGGCACCACCAACGCGGGACACAGACACACCAACGTCAACAGCAGGACGCTGATTGGCGTTGAAGAGGTCCGACTGGAGGAAGATCTGGCCATCGGTGATGGAGATCACGTTGGTCGGGATGTAGGCGGAAACGTCGTTCGCCTTCGTCTCAACGATCGGAAGACCGGTCATCGAACCTGCGCCGAGCTCGTCGGAGAGCTTTGCACAACGCTCCAGCAGGCGGGAGTGCAAGTAGAAGACGTCGCCCGGGTAAGCTTCGCGTCCCGGCGGACGGCGCAGCAACAGGGACACGGCGCGGTAAGCCTCTGCCTGCTTGGACAGGTCATCGAAGATCACCAGGACGTGCTTGCCGCCGTACATCCAGTGCTGGCCGATGGCAGAACCTGCGTAAGGTGCCAGGTACTTGAAGCCAGCGGGGTCGGATGCCGGGGACGCCACGATGGTGGTGTACTCCAGTGCGCCGTGGTCCTCGAGGGTCTGGCGGACGGCTGCAATGGTGGAAGCCTTCTGGCCAACACCAACGTAGACGCAACGTACCTGCTTGGTGACATCGCCCGAAGCCCAGTTGGCCTTCTGGTTGATGATGGTGTCCACTGCGATCGCGGTCTTACCGGTCTGGCGGTCACCAATGATCAGCTGACGCTGGCCACGGCCGATCGGGATCATGGCGTCGATAGCCTTGAGGCCGGTCTGCATCGGTTCGTGAACCGACTTGCGCTCGGTAACGCCCGGTGCCTGGAGTTCCAGTGCACGGGTGCCCTCTGCCTTGATCTCGCCAAGGTCGTCGATCGGCTGGCCCAGGGGGTCGACAACGCGACCCAGGAAGGCGTCGCCAACCGGAACGGACAGGATTTCACCGGTGCGGTGAACTTCCTGGCCTTCTTCAATACCGGTGAAGTCACCGAGGATAATGACACCGATCTCGCGGACGTCGAGGTTCTGGGCGAGGCCCAGCGTGCCATCTTCGAAGCGAAGCAGCTCGTTCGCCATGACCGAGGGAAGACCCTCAACACGGGCGATGCCGTCACTTGCGGTGGTCACACGACCAACCTCTACGCGCTCTGCGTTACCGGGTTCGTAGGACGCCGCGAACTCGTTCAACGCATTACGGACGTCGTCGGCGTTGATGGTCAATTCGGCCATCTGCAGTCCCTGCTCTCCTGTTTTCGTGATCATCGTTGCTCACGATGACCGGGATTTATATCAGTTAAGTTGTGCTTTGTCTTTGCTTAGCCAGCGAGCTGGCGGCGAAGTTCGGTCAGGCGGGCTATGACCGAAGCGTCAAGCACTTCGTCACCTACCTGGACGCGGACTCCGCCGATCAGTGCCGGTTCGACATTGACGTTGACCTTCAGTTCGCGGCCGTAAAGGGCGTTCAGCCCGGCTTGCAGACGGCTGGCCTGCGTTTCCGTCAACGGACGGGTAACGCTGACGGTTGCAATCCAGCGTTGCTGGCGCTTGGCTGCAAGCTTGGCGAAGGACTCGACAAGCTTGCTCGGCTTGACACCCCGCGGATGCGTCACTGCCTGGCTGATGAGAACCTTGGCTTCCTCGCTGATGCCAGGAACAAGCTTCTCGACCAGTGCGATCTTTGCCGCGGGCGACGCCTGCGGCTCAGACAAAGCACGTTGTACTTCGTGGCTGGAAGCGACGGCCTGGTTGAAAGCAAACAGATCGTTTTCCAGCTCTTCCAGCCCCGTGATACCGGAGGCAGAAACGGCCGACTTGTTTTCAGCTACGGCAATGACCACCGTGGCGGCAAGGGTCTCGAGTGCATCGCCGATATCGCGTGCGGATGCCCAGCGTGAGCTGGCCAACCCGCCTGCAATCTCAGCAGCATCAGCGGAGACTTTCCCGCCAACCAGCTGCTTGACCAGCGCCGACTTCTCGTCTCCGGTACGGGACGGGTCAGTCAGGGCGCGGCGCAAGCCAGCCGAGCTGTCCACCGTTCCCAGGATTCCGAAGAGGTCCTTAGCCAACTGCAGCGAGGCGAAAGGAAGCTTGGCTTCCAGTTGCGCCAGTGCTGTGGTCAGCGATTCGCTCGATATACCTGCCATTACTTAGCTGCACCTGCGCTCTGGGTCTCCAGATCAGCAAGGAAGCGGTCCACAACGCGTGCGGCGCGCTGGTCGTCGGTGAGTGCTTCACCAACGATGCGTCCGGCCAGCGTGGTGGCCAGGGTGCCAACCTCGGAACGAAGCGAGACAACAGCTGCCTGACGCTCCGATTCGATGGCAGCGTGTGCCTGCTCGGTGATCCGGGCGGACTCGGCAGCTGCCTTGGCCTTGAGGTCCGCGAGGATCTGGGCGCCTTCGGCGCGTGCTTCTTCGCGGATGCGGTTGGCTTCGGCGCGGGCGTCGGTGAGCTGCTGCTTGTACTCTTCAAGAGCTGCAGAAGCTTCTGCCTGGGCCGCTTCGGCCTTTGCAATGCCACCTTCGATTGCTTCGGCGCGCTCTGCGAAGGTCTTCTCGAACATCGGGACAACAAACTTGACCACGATGTACAAGAGGACCGCAAAGCCGACGAGGACAACGCCCATTTCCCAGACGTTGGGAACGAGCGGGTTGCTCTTCGCTTCGCCTTCAGTGGCGGCTGAGATGATCAGCTGATTCATATTTCACCCGTCCTATCTACTCGTGCGTCGAATTCGCTTGGGTTCTTGTTATTAGGAAAGAACGAAAGCGAAGACGAGGCCGAGGATGGCAAGAGCTTCAGTCAGTGCCAGACCAAGGAACGCGATCGGCTGCAGCACACGCTGAGCTTCCGGCTGACGTGCAACACCGTTGATGTACGCGGCGAACACGAGACCCACACCGATACCACCGCCGATGGCCGAAAGACCGTAGCCGATGAGGTTGAGGGAGCCGTTGATGGTGCCTTCCATTTTTTCTTCCTTTCAAGATGCCGCCCGTGCGGCAGGTTGTTTGGGTTGCTTCATCCCCGCAAGGGGAAGTGTTGTGAGCCTTAGTGGCTGTCGGCGTGCAGGGCGCCTTCGATGTAGATCGCGGTCAGCAAAGTGAACACGTATGCCTGCAGGGCCATGATCAGGGCCTCGAGCATGTACATGGCGATCGCACCAACCAGAACCAGGACCGATGCGCCCTTGAGCAGTACGTTCTCCTGCATGACAAGGAACTCGATGCCGGAACCGGCAAGCATCACGATCAGGTGGCCGGCCAGCATGGTCGCGAACAGACGGAGGCTGTGCGTGACGGGGCGGACCAGGAAGTTGGAGATGATCTCGATCGGTACGACGATCAACAGGATGTACCACGGGATTCCCGACGGCACGGTTGCGAGCTTGAAGTACTTCAGGCCGTTCTTCTTGACACCGATTGCGATCCAGGTGAAGAAGACGATCCCTGCCAGCACGTACGCTCCACCAACGTGGGAGAAGCTTGGCAGCTGGATGACGGGGATCGCGCCATAGATGTTGTTGACCAAAATAAAGAAGAACAAGCTGAACAACAGCGGAACATACTTGATGAAGTCCTTGCCGCCGATGATGTCCTTGGCGATGCTGTTGCGGACGAAGCCATAGGCCATCTCGCCTGCGAACTGCAGCTTGCCGGGAACCAGCTGCTGCTTACGTGCAGCGAGGATAAAGAATGTAGCGATAATGACGACCGATAGGATCACCAGCAGCATCTGCTTGGAGAAGCCATCGTGCGCACCCCAAGGCAGGATTGCCGGCAGGTGCATTTCGTCGATTCCGGGTGGGGTGAAGGACCCCGAATCCTGGGCGGGGAGCGCAAGCGCGATCAACGCGTTTCCTCTCTGCTGTGTCCATCATTGGGCATTGGTTGGAGTCCGGACGCGTTGGACGCATTCGTCATCCGTGTGAAATTATTTGGCATTACTGTCCCCGTCCGTGGACGGACCGCTGTCTGCGTTACTCTCGCCAGGAGTGGTGCTTTGCCTGGTGAGGCCGTGCATATGGGAAAGATAGAACCCTCCTGCGGCTCCCAGCAGAGCGCCAAGGAGCACAATCCAGCGGGTCCCCCACAGATTATCCAGACCCCAGCCTACCAAACTCCAGACAATGATCCCGCCAATGATGTAGCTGAAGACAGCCATACCGGCGTTATATCCGCCGTCGTTTCCGTCGTTGCCGGTTTCGTTGCCGCTGGCAGGTTGCTGGGCAGGAAGGGACGGGCGTGAATAGCGCTTACGCGGAGACATCCGGACCGTCCTTCTGCTCGGCTGGGTCGTTGTAGATCTGGAGGCGGGCCTTGCTGAAGCCGTAGATTTCCGCGGCCTGCCAGAAGACAACGGCAACCACAGCACCAATCAGGAACCAGCGGTGGTGGAGCCAGTCCGGAGCGCCGAGCACAAAGAGCACCACGGCGAATCCGATCACCTTGATGAAGTACGTGGCAACAAAGAGCCCGACTGCGCCGGAAGGGTTGTTACGGCCAACAAAGTGGCCGATCAGGAGGCTGATTCCGAAGAAGAGCATGACCAGGGCGGAACCGAACGCTGCTGAAAGAGCGCCTTGCCCGCCGTTCATGAAGGCCGCGATGACGCAGGTTATGGCTGTTGCTGCCACCGCTGCTGCGGCACTGAGCATGAGCAACCGGAGCCACAACGAAGACTGGCCGCCAACAGATCCAACACTACGTTGACCGGACGGTCGTCCGGTTTCGGCGTTGGATGTCATGGGGATACCAATCCTTGTGGCACAGGTGCCATCTTCTCAAAGGGGGATTTACGGGCGAGTGACTGTCCGCAGTAAGAATTCTACATGAGATAGAACTGTGACTCTAACCAGACTTCATCTACTGCTCCCCCGGCCGCGTCGAGTTCCGGGTGAAGTAGGGCCACGCCGTGACTGCCGCCATGACGAGCGCTGCCGCGATGACAACGATGAGTACCACCTGCCACGGGAATACAGCGAAGGCGACGCCGCCGAACGCAAGGATGCAGGTCCACACATACAGCATGACGACGGCGGTGCGGTGCGAGTACCCCAGGTCAACCAGCTTGTGATGGAGGTGCCCACGGTCGGCGGACCATGGCGACTGTCCCCTTGCCGTCCTCCGGATCACCGCCATCCCCAGATCCAGGAGTGGAAGGGACAGGACCGCGAAGGGCAGGAGGATGGGAACCACTGTGGGGATACCGTTTGCGCGATCGTAAAGGCCGGACCCGATCTGTCCCGTCGCCACGACGCCGGCGGAAGCCATGAGCAGCCCAATCAGCATGGCTCCCGAATCCCCCATGAAGATCTTTGCCGGGAACCAGTTATGGGGCAGGAAGCCGATGCAGCTGCCAACCAGGATGGCCATCAGTAGTGTCGCCAGGTCTGAATTGTCGGTGGAGGGGTTGTTGCGGTGGACCCAGTAGGCGGTGAGGAAGAACGCTCCCCCGCCAATGGTTGCCACCCCTGCTGCCAGTCCATCGAGCCCGTCGATAAAGTTCACGGCGTTCATGGTGGTGACAATCAGGCCCGCGGTGAGAACAATCTGGACCACCTCGGAGCCCAGGAAGATCGGTTCGGGGATGAACGGGACGACGGACATCCGGACTCCCCAGACAGCCACAATGAGCGCAGCCGCTCCTTGTCCGAGCAGTTTGATCCACCAGCGGATGTCCAGGATGTCGTCCGCCACTCCAACCGCCACGATGACGACGGCGCCCGCGAGAATCCCCCATGGAGCATCGTTGTGCCTGAAAATGTCCCTGACGAAGAAGGTATTGCTGGCAACGACCAACGCGACGAAGAAGCCGGCGAAAATGCCCAGGCCGCCCAGCTTGGAAATCAGCACGGAGTGCATGTCGCGGCTCCGGATGGGCCTGTAGAGCCGCAGCTTGTTCCCGGCCACGCGTGCGCCCCACGTCCCCGCGTAGGACACCACGGCAGCCGTAAGCGCCATCAGCAGATACATGATCATGCTGCGGCTCCCGGAATTTGTCCGCCGGTTGGATCGGAAGCGCTTGTCAGCGAACGTGGCCGGATCCCCGCCTGGATGCCGGGGAATCCCGGGCAGCTCAAGGTGTGGAATTCTGTCTGTGGATAAATGGAACTACTCCGTCGCCATGCCTGCACCGGCTCTGCCGAATGTTGCGGGATTTTCGTGGACTCTTGTCACGATACTAATGCCATCGGCCGTGACCAGCCTGTGACGCAGCCGCAGAACCCCAAGTTGTTTAGCTGCCTTAGCACCGCTTTTTTACTGCCGGACGGGCTGCCGGACATCACGCAGCGCGTAGATTCCGGCCAACACTTCGGCGTTGGGACGCGGCGCCTTAAGGCCGTCCCGGAGGCCTTTGAAAAGTCCTGCCAACAGTACTTTCCGGTTTTTGGAAGCGATGATCGTCCGGGTCCAGTTTCGCAGGGAAGCACCAGTGAAGAGCGCCTTTTCCCACGGCGCCAGTGCGTTGGACCGCGTATAGACCCACACCTTGTTGCGCACCTCGTAGTAAAAGCGGGGACCCGGGTCGGCGCCGGCATCACCAAAGACTTTCGTGTGGTGGTTGGCAACCGACGCGTTGGTGCTCAATGCTATGCCCTTGCGGGAAACCCTGGCGGTGTACTCCAGGTCATCGTTCCAGATGAAGTAGTCCGCTATGGGCAGTCCGTGGCGCCTGATTTCCGCTGCCTGAATGAGGACCGAAACGAACGAAGCGCTCCGGATTTGCGTGGCACCGAGTCGGGCAGCCGCGCTTCGGGATTCTTCGCTTGCGGCCATCCGGGGGCGCATGCGGTTCATGGGATGGTCGCGACCATCAGTCCACACAACGCGGCTGGCGATGAAACCAGGGACGTCTCCTGTGTCCTGCCCATATGCCTGGGCAAGGTCCAGTGCTTCCTGCAGCGCCGGGCGCTGGGGCTCAGTGTCGTCGTCCATGATCCACACGTGGTCTGCGCGATGGTCGAGGACTGCGCGTTCCATGCCGACTGCGAAGCCTCCTGCGCCGCCTACGTTGGTATTCAACGTCACCACGTCCGTGGTCACCGGCCCCTGGTAGGTCTGCAGGAACTCCGCTGTTCCGTCCGTGGAGGCGTTGTCGACGACGACGACGACGTCCGGCACCCGGGTGCCCGAGGCGATCCCCGCCAAGGTTGTCTGGAGAAGTTCACGCCGGTTATAGGTCACCACGACGGCGACCACAATGGGTTGGGAGGTCATTCACTGGCCTTCGGTCTGGGATGGTTGGAAGCGGCGGCGAATCAAGAGGCCTGCCAGCTTCCACGGTTCAACAAATACCCTGTAGGCAACCCGCCCAGGATGGAGCAGGAGGCGCCAGGCCCATTCCAGGCCAAGGCGCCCCAGCCAGCGCGGAGCGAGTTTCTGGACGCCTGCAACCTGTTCAATGGCCCCTCCGACTGCGCAGTACACAGCCGGTGGCAACTCCGCGAGTCGTCGCTGGAGGACAGCTTCCTGGAGGGGCATCCCCAAACCCAGGAGCACCAGCTGGGGACGGAAGTCGCTGAGCCAGTTCACTACGGCGGCCTCCGTGGCGCCATCCCAGTCTTCACCGGGCATTCCGTCAACGGTGACGCCGGGCGCAATGGACCGCAACCGCATGACGGCCTTCGTGTTGGCCTCACGACCAGCGCCAACCACTGCCACGCGCTGCAAGCCGGACACTTTCCCGAGATCAGGAATCCAATCCATTGACCCTAGCCGGTAAGCCATGGCTCCTTGGCCCAGTGGATGTAATTGCTTCCTGTGGGCCAGGCCCCACAGCAAGGCCACGGGCGCGCCGTCCAGCAGGACGATGGAACTGTCCCGGTAGAGGGAGCGGAACTCCGGGCAGGAGTGGAAAAGCGTAATGCTGTGGAGGTTGTGACCCAGCACCGTGGCGGTGGTGCCCGCTGCAATGAGGCCGCCCAGGGCATTGATGAGCTCATCAACGCGCAGCGGAGTGGCGTCGACGTCAAGGACGGGGACGCGTTGGCGGTCGGGAATCATTCGGGCTTGGATTGGACTGGAGCGCCTGGTTCCGCGATGTCGGCCGCAGGTTCCTGTTCAACGGCGGCAGGTTCCGATACGTCCGCCTGCGCGTCACCGGAGGCAGTTTCCTCAGGTTCGGACTGCTGTCCCGGGACCTCAGCCCCAAGGGCTTCCCCGAAACCAAGGATGGACGGAACGATTTCGCGCAGGCGTTCGAGCTCGATGGCGCCTTGGCGAACCACACGGAATGGCGTGGACGTGGCATCGACGATCGTGGACGGCAGCGCTGCGGTGCCCTTGACGGGCCGGAACCCGCCTTCCAGGTAGACCTCCACCGATTCAGCCAGCTGGAGGCGGGCCTCGGAAGCTGTCTGGGCCGCCTCCTGGCCTGTGCGGTTGGCGGAGGAGACTGCGAGCGGGCCGGTCAGGCTCAGGAGGTCCAATGCGATCTCGTCGTCTGGCATCCTAAGGGCTACGGTGCCTTTGGTATCGCCCAAATCCCAGTCCAGGGATGGCTGGGCGTGCAGAATGAGGGTCAGTCCACCGGGCCAGAAAGCCTGAGCGAGTGCCCGGGCATCCGCCGGTACATCGGTGGCCAGTCCATCCAGGGCATTGATCCGGGGAATCAGCACCGGCGGGGGCATCTGGCGGCTGCGGCCCTTGGAAGCGAGCAGCAGGGTGACGGCCAGGGGTGAAAAGGCGTCCGCACCGATGCCGTAAACAGTGTCAGTGGGAAGCACGATGCACTTCTTTTCGCTGATGGCGCGCTGGGCGTGCTGAAGGCCTTCAGTCCGCTGGTCATCGGAAGTGCAATTGTAGGTTGTGGTCACAGCCCTATTCTTTCACTCATCAGGAGCGGCGCTTGCCAGCAGTGCGCTGGTGGCACGTTCCTTGCCGTTCAGGTCAAAGTGCGTGGTGACGTCATTCCAACGTCCCGTTCCCCGGAGCATCCCTGCGATCCACGCCGCCTGGACTTCAGCGTGTTCCATCACAAAGTAGCCGCCTGGTTTCAGGAGCCGCGCCGCAGAGGCTGCTGCCGCCGTCGGGAGTTCCATGCCGTCCGCTCCCCCACCGTACAGTGCCTCGGGTGGATCGTGGAGTGCAACTTCCGGTTCGGTGGGTATCGCCTCCGCCGGGATGTACGGCGGGTTGGAAACGACGACGTCGAAGGTTCCGTTATGTTCGGGCAGCGCATCCCTGAGATCGCCCTGCAGGAGCGTGACCCCCAAGGGTTCCAGGTTCTTCGCGGCCCACGCGTGCGCAAAAGTACTGAACTCAACTGCGTGGACTTCGGCACCCGGGATCTCGTGGGCAATCGAGCCGGCGATCGCACCGGATCCGGTGCCAAGGTCCACTACTTTGGGATGTGGCATTCCTGCCAGGTGGTCGATGACCAACTGGACCACCGATTCCGTTTCAGGCCGGGGTATGAACACACCGGGGCCAACGCGCAGTTCAAGGTACCGGAAATAGGCGACGCCGGTGATGTGCTGCAACGGCACCCGCGCGGCACGTTCGGCCACCAGGTCCGCATAGCCTTCAGGCGCAGGATCACTGCCGAGGAGCATCGCGCGAAGCCGGCCAAGGCCGACTCCCAGGAGGTGCTCTGCGAGAAGTTCCGCGTCCACGCGCGGCGTGGGCACGCCCGCCTCGGTAAGAATGGCAGTAGCCTCGCGAACTGCGTCCGCGAGGCTCTGGCCTGGGTAAAACGTCATGGATCTACTCTGCTGTTGAGGTGCGGCAGTGTGCTATTCGCCGATGGCGTCCAGGCGCGCCTGTTCGTCAGCCTCAATGGCCGACTGGATGACGGGCTCAAGATCGCCGTTCATCACGGCATCGAGGTTGTAGGCCTTATAACCCGTGCGGTGGTCCGCAATCCGGTTTTCCGGGAAGTTGTACGTGCGGATGCGCTCCGAACGGTCCATGGTGCGGATCTGCGACTTGCGCTGTTCCGAGTTGGCGGCGTCGATCTGCTCCTGCTGGTGGGCAAGGAGCCTGGCACGAAGAACGCGCATGCCGGCTTCACGGTTCTGCAGCTGCGACTTCTCGTTCTGCATCGCCACGACAATGCCCGTGGGCAAGTGGGTGATGCGGACGGCGGAGTCAGTGGTGTTCACGGACTGGCCACCGGGACCTGAAGAACGGTAAACGTCGATCTTGAGGTCGTTCTGGTTGATTTCGAGCTCTTCGGGCTCATCGACTTCGGGAAGAACCAGGACACCTGCAGCGGAGGTGTGGATACGGCCCTGCGATTCGGTCACGGGAACGCGCTGCACACGGTGGACACCGCCCTCAAACTTCAACCTGGCGAAGACACCTTCTGCGGGATCGTTGGAGTTTCCCTTGATCGCGACGGAGACGTCCTTGTAACCACCGAGGTCAGATTCGGTGGCCGAGATCATTTCGGTCTTCCAGCCACGGGATTCGGCGTAGCGCATGTACATGCGCAGGAGGTCGCCGGCGAACAACGCAGCTTCATCGCCACCTTCGCCACCCTTGACTTCCAGGATCACGTTGCGGGCATCATCAGGATCGCGCGGGATCAGCAGCCGGCGAAGACGTTCCTCAGCTGCGGGGATCTGCTCTTCCAACTGCACTACTTCAGCGGCGAACTCGGGATCCTCGTCAGCCATCTCCTTGGCAGCCTCAAGATCGTCGTTGAGCCCGCGCCACTTGTTGTAAGCCTCCACAATGCCCTGAAGCTGAGCAGATCGCCGTCCCAACTTCCTGGCCGCAGACTGATCAGCATAAACGGCAGGATCACTCAACTGCGCCTGAATAGCAGCATGCTCATCAAGCAATCCCTGTACGGACTCAAACATTCTCAAACCTCTTTCGACTTCTACAAGTCTAATAACTGCATCGTGTGGTCACGCACAGCCCATTTGGGGCCCACTGGGCCGTCTCTGACCTCACGTGGTGTCGGGCCAAGGATTCCTTAAACAAAGACCGCTCAAAATATGCCGGCCAGGGAGTGGCTTCGGGCCTGCCGGAGCCGGGTAGCTTCCGATCGCCTATCGGAAGCTACCCGGCGTAGGGGCGGGGCCGGCATATTTTGAGCGGTTAGAGCACAGCTACTTGTCGTTATCCGACTTCGCTCCGAGCGTCGTCTTCTGAACCTGCATGAGGAACTCGACGTTGCTCTGTGTCTCCCGGATCTTGTTGGTCAGCAGCTCAAGGCTCTGCTGCTGCTCCAGTCCGGAGAGGACGCGGCGCAGCTTCCACATGATCTTGACTTCTTCAGGCGAGAGCAGGTTCTCTTCGCGGCGCGTGCCGGACGCGTTGACGTCCACAGCCGGGAAGATTCGCTTGTCAGCCAGCTGACGGGACAGGCGGAGCTCCATGTTGCCGGTGCCCTTGAACTCTTCGAAGATCACTTCGTCCATCTTGGAGCCGGTCTCCACGAGAGCCGTTGCCAGGATGGTGAGCGAGCCGCCGTTTTCGATGTTGCGGGCAGCACCGAAGAAGCGCTTGGGCGGGTACAGAGCTGCGGAGTCCACACCACCGGACAGGATGCGGCCGGAGGCCGGTGCTGCCAGGTTGTAGGCGCGGCCCAGGCGGGTCATGGAGTCCAGGAGGACTACCACGTCCATGCCCATTTCCACGAGGCGCTTGGCGCGTTCGATGGAGAGCTCGGCAACGGTGGTGTGATCGTCTGCGGGACGGTCGAAGGTGGAGGCAATGACCTCACCCTTGACTGTGCGCTGCATGTCCGTGACTTCTTCGGGACGTTCGTCAACGAGCACCATCATGAGGTGGACCTCAGGATTGTTGGTGGTGATGGCGTTGGCGATGGACTGCAGGATGAGGGTCTTACCAGCCTTGGGCGGGGAGACAATCAGGCCACGCTGGCCCTTGCCGATCGGAGCCACGAGGTCGATGACACGCGGACCGATCTTCTTGGGGTCGGTTTCCAGGCGCAGGCGCTCGGACGGGTACAGCGGGACGAGCTTTGCGAACTCGACGCGGTCCTTGAGCTCTTCCGGAGTCTTGCCATTGACGGAAGTAACGCGGACAAGCGCGTTGAACTTCTGGCGGGCGGACTGCTGGCTGCGGTCTTCGCCATCACGCGGTGCGCGGATGGCACCCACGACGGCGTCGCCCTTACGGAGGTTGTACTTCTTGACCTGTGCCAGCGAAACGTAGACGTCGTTGGCACCGGGGAGGTAACCGGACGTACGGATGAACGCGTAGTTCTCCAGGACGTCCAGGATGCCAGCTACGGGCAGCAGCACATCGTCCTCGGTGACCTCGACGTCGTCAACGTCCGGTCCCTGGGCACGGCCACGGCGGCGTTCGTTGCGGTCACGGAAACGGTCGCTGCGGGTGTTCCCGTCACGGCTGTCCTGACCGCCGCGGCGATCGCTGCGATCGTTCTGGTCGTTGCGGTCACGACGGTTCCTGCGGTTACGACGGTTGCCCGTGTCTTCGCCGTCGTTGTTGTCATCACGGCGGCCACGGGTGTTATCGCGGCGGTCGCGCTGCTCGCCGGAATCGGCCTGCTCGCGCTGTTCAGTACGCTGTTCGGTGCGGTCGGCACGCTGTTCGCGCTGTTCGGTGCGGTCGCCACGCTGTTCGCGCTGTTCGGTGCGGTCGGCGCGCTGTTCGCGCTGTTCGGTGCGGTCGGCACGCTGTTCGGTGCGCGGCTCAGCGGCCGGAGCCTCCGATGCCTCAGCGGGGGCTGCGGCTGCTTCGCCACGGCGGCGGTTACGGGTGCGCGGCTGGCGGCGTTCAGTGCCTGCCTCCGGCGTTTCCACTGAAGCAGGTGCATCAGCAACCGGTGCAGCTACGGGCTCAGCCGGAGCCGATGCGGCTTCAGCCGCCGCTACGACGCCGTCGCTGGTGGCGCGGCGGCTTCGGCCACGTCCACGGGCACGCGGGGCTTCCTGGGCCGGGGCTTCAGCCGACTCGGCAGAGGCGCCGTTGTCCGAGGCCTTGACCTCCGCGGCCGGAGCTTCCTTGGCTACGGCAGCGTTGGCCTTGACCGGGGCTGAGGCCTTGGCGGGAGCCTTCGTGGTGGGAGTACCTGCGCGGTGGGCCGAAATGGCCGAGACCAAGTCTCCCTTGCGCATGCGCGATCCCCCGGAAATGCCCAGCTGGCTCGCGAGAGCCTGAAGCTGGGCAAGCTTAAGGCCCGCAAGCCCGCTGCTCTTGGTGGTTGCTGCCGTTGACGACTCGGCAGCAGAAGATGTTGTGTCCACAGCTGAAGACAGCTCAGTGGTTTCTGTCACGAAGGATCCTTCCCCCTCGACGGCGGCCAGAGCGAGAGCTGGACGCGATGATTTGTTCTGGGCTGCAGTTCAGATCTGCAGCCTGCGATTTGGCCGTGCCTGATGGATTGTGGCCACCAGGGCCGGATACTGATCGTCATCACTGGATCCAGTTACCCGGACAGCCGGCCAATTGATCAGGAACAGAGAAAGATCTGCGGCACCTGAGGCCGGAAAGAGACGGCACCACCAACGTTGGCACAGTTGACGAAAGGTACGGCGAAAGTGCCGCAATCCAAAATCAGGGAACTGCCCGCGGTTTTACCGGCGGTGCACTTCCACTCTAGCACCTTGAACGTCTACAGCCAGCGTCATCACACGCCAACCGACGTCGGGTGTGTTGGATGCCGTGTACGCCTCGACGAATTCAGTAACAACCGCGGCTTCTTGTTCGCCATTGGCCAGCACCATCACGGTGGGTCCGGCGCCCGAGACCACAGCTGCATGTCCGGCGGAACGGAGCGCCGCAATGAGGTCCGCACTGGGACGCATGGCCTGCGCCCGGTAACTCTGGTGAAGGTAGTCTTCGGTGCCCGGCAGCAAGAACTCAGGCTGCGCTGTCAGAGCGTGGATGAGCAGGGCTGCGCGTCCGGAGTTCATGGCTGCCGCGTGGTGGCCAACGGATGCAGGAAGCAGACCGCGGGCAGTTTCCGTGGACAGTTCGTAGTCGGGCACAGCCACCACGGGAATAACCTCGGGCGCCACATCGGCGCGGGTGCTGCTGTACTGCTCGCTGTCCTGCCATGACAGCGCCAGTCCGCCGAAAATCGCCGGTGCGACGTTGTCCGGGTGACCTTCGACCTCACTGGTCAGCTGGAGGACCCAGTCGAGGCCCTGCCGGGATTCCTCCGGAACCAAGGCGTTGGCAGCAGTAACTGCCGCCACAACAGCCGACGCGGACGAACCGAGGCCCCGGCCATGGGGATTGACGTTTTCAGCCGTAATTTTCAGGCCCGAGCGCTGGAAGCCAAGGCGATCCAGCGCCAGGTCGATCGCCCGCACCACCAAATGGCTGGCATCGCGGGGGAGGGTATCTGCCCCCTCACCGGAGAGCTCGAACTCGAGCTCTCCGGTGCCAAGGGTTTCAACCGTCAAAGTGTCATAGATGGACAGGGCCAAGCCAAGGCTGTCGTAACCGGGGCCCAGGTTGGCACTCGTACCGGGGACCGTGACGGTCAGCCGCTGGCCTGCCGCGACGAGTGCACGATCGGTCGCGGTGGGCTGCGTTGATTCCACTCTTAGTTTTCTTCCAGTCCCAGTTCCGCGGCAACGGTGACGACGTCGTTCGGCACCTTGACGGGCTGGACATCACTGCCGTCTTCGGTACGAAGTGCCCACTGCGGATCCTTGAGGCCATGTCCGGTGACCGTGATGACGATGGTCTTTCCCGAAGGAACCTCGCCTGCCGCGTGCTTCTTGATGAGGCCGGCAACACCAGCGGCGGAGCCGGGCTCGACGAAGACACCCTCCTTGGCGGACAACCAACGGTGGGCCGCCAGGATCTCCTCATCGGTGACTGCCTCGATCAGTCCACCTGATTCGTCGCGGGCCGCGACAGCGGTGTCCCACGATGCCGGGTTGCCGATGCGGATGGCAGTGGCGATGGTGTCAGGCTCGGTGATGGGGTGCCCTGCCACGAAGGGCGCGGCACCTGCTGCCTGGAAGCCCCACATGGTGGGGGTCTTGGTGGAGACGGCGGGGAGCGTTCCGTTGGCGGTCTCAAACGGTGCGGAGTACTCCTTGTAGCCCTTCCAGTAGGCGCTGATGTTGCCGGCGTTGCCGACGGGCAGCACGTGGATGTCGGGAGCGTCGCCCAGCGAGTCAACAACTTCGAAAGCACCGGTCTTCTGGCCCTGGATACGTGCCGGATTTACGGAGTTCACCAGGAACACCGGGTAAGCCTCGCCGAGCTTGCGGGCGATGTCCAGGCAGTTGTCGAAGTTGCCATCCACCTGAAGCAAGGTGGCGCCATGCGCGATGGCCTGGCTCAGCTTGCCCATGGAAATTTTGCCTTCGGGGACGAGCACTGCGCACTTGAGTCCCGCCGCGGTTGCGTAGGCAGCCGCAGAAGCGGAGGTGTTGCCGGTGGAGGCACAGACAACGGCCTTCGCGCCGGCTTCCACGGCCGCAGTCATGGCCATGGTCATTCCACGATCCTTGAAGGAACCCGTGGGGTTCATGCCCTCCACCTTGAGGTATACCTCGGAGCCCGTGAGCTCGGAGAGCTTCTGCGCGTGGACGAGCGGCGTACCGCCCTCGCCGAGGGTGATGACCTTGGTGGCTTCCGTTACGGGCAAACGATCAGCGTATTCGCGGATTACTCCGCGCCATTGGTGAGCCACTTAGACCCCTTCTACCCGCAGTACGGATGTCACAGAATTGATGACGTCGAGGCCCTTCACGGCCTCGACGGTTGCTGCGAGTGCAGCTTCGGATGCACGGTGCGTCACGATTTTCAGCTCCGCCGACTCGACCTTGGAGGCAGCGTCGCGGTGGATTGTCTGGCGCATTGTCTCGATGGACACGGCGTGCTCGGCAAAGATGTGCGCGATGCGGGCCAGGACGCCGGCCTGGTCGGCGACGTCCAGGCCAATGTAGTAGCTCGTGTTGGAGGCATCGACGGGCAGCGCAGGGACATGGCCTGTGGTGGTTTCCGTTCGGCCCGGGCCGCCAAGTACGAGTCGGCGGGCCGCGGAGACCAGGTCACCCAGCACGGCAGAGGCGGTGGGGGTACCCCCAGCGCCCTGTCCGTAGAACATCAGTTCACCAGCATTTTCGGCCTCAATGAACACCGCGTTGAAGGCACCGCGAACTGCAGCCAGGGGGTGCTCACGGGGCAAGAGGGTGGGGTGGACCCGCACCGAAATGCCGCTGCCGTTATCCGAAGATTCGATCTTTTCGGCAATGGCGAGCAACTTGATGACAAAGCCCGCTTCCTTGGCCGAAGCGATGTCCGCAGCACTGACCTTCGTGATGCCTTCGCAGTAGACATCGTCCAGGGAGAAGCGCGTGTGGAACGACAGGGACGCGAGGATGGCAGCCTTAGCCGCGGCGTCGTGTCCTTCGATGTCGGCAGTAGGATCCGCTTCTGCGTACCCGAGCCGCTGGGCTTCGGCCAGGGCGTCAGCGAACTGTGCGCCTGTGGTGTCCATCTGGTCGAGGATGAAGTTGGTGGTGCCATTGACGATGCCCAGGACACGGGTGATGCGGTCGCCTGACAGGCTGTCGCGGATGGGACGCAGGATAGGAATGGCTCCCGCAACGGCCGCTTCATACGAGAGCTGGACGCCTGCCTTGTCAGCCTCTTCATAAAGAGTGGGGCCGTCCTGGGCGAGCAATGCCTTGTTGCCGGTAACCACGCAGGCACCGTTCTGGATGGCCGTCAGGATCAAGGAGCGGGCGGGCTCGATGCCGCCCATGAGCTCGATGACGAGGTCCGCGTCCTTGACCAGGGTGTCGGCATCGGTAGTGAACAGTTCGCGGGGCAGTTCGACGTCGCGGGGTGCATCGATGGTGCGCACGGCAATGCCCGAAAGTTCCAGACGGGCTCCGGTGCGGGCAGCCAAAGCTTCGGCGTCGTCAATCAGAATCCGCGCAACCTGGGCCCCAACGTTGCCACAGCCCAGCAGGGCCACCTTCAAGGTTTGCACTTCAGACATTCGCCACTCCCATGTCGCGGTTCAAGAGATCTTCTTCGGTTTCCCCGCGGACAATCAGCCGGGCGGCTCCGTCGCGTACAGCGACAACGCCAGGCCGGGCCAGGTAGTTGTAGTTGCTGGAAAGGGCCCAGCAGTAGGCGCCGGTACCCGGTACTGCGAGCAAATCACCGGCTGCCACATCCGCGGGCAGATATACATCTCTAACAACTATGTCGCCGCTCTCGCAATGTTTGCCCACTACGCGGGACAGCTGCGGAACGGCCGTGGAGTCGCGTGAAGCCAAAATTGCCGAATAATCCGCGTCGTACAGCACCGGACGGGCGTTGTCGCTCATCCCGCCGTCCACCGACACATAGCGCCGCGGATACGTAACGTTCTTGTCCTCCGTTTCGCTCTCCGGGACGTCTACGCGGACCGTTTTGAGCGTGCCAACCTCGTAGAGGGTGAAGGTGCTGCTCCCCACGATCGCGCGGCCTGGTTCGATGGAGATCCGGGGGGCGGTGATGCCCAGTGCGGCACAGGTGGAACGAACGACGTCGGCCATGGCCTGCGCGATCTCGGCAGGCGGCCGGGGAGTATCCACCGGCGTGTAGGCGATGCCGTAACCGCCGCCGAGGTCCAGCTCGGGAAGAGTGATGGAGTATTTCGCCTGCATGGCGGCAAGGAATCCGAGGAGTTTCTCCGCTGCCAAGGCAAAGCCGTCAGGCTCGAAAATCTGTGACCCGATATGGCAGTGCAAGCCCAGCAGTTCGATGCTGTCGTAGGCGGTGGCAGCAGCCACGGCCTCTTCTGCTGCCGAGAGCCCGGCTTCGTCGGTGGAATCGCCTGCCATCGAGAGGCCGAACTTCTGGTCCTCGTGGGCCGTGGCGATGAATTCGTGGGTGTGGGCGTGAACGCCAGGAGTCAGCCGCAACATGACTTTGGCTGTTTCGCCCCGGCTGGAGGCGATCTTTGCCACCCGTTCCAGTTCGTCGAGGCTGTCCACCACGATCCGACCAAGGGACATATCCAAGGCACGGTTGATTTCCGCGTCGGATTTGTTGTTGCCGTGCAGGCCAAGGTTGGCACCCGGGATCCCCGCACGTGCAGCGACCGCAAGTTCACCGCCGGAGCACGTGTCCAGGCGGAGGCCCTCGTCGGCCACCCAGCTGGCCACTGCGGTGCACAGGAAGGACTTACCTGCGTAGTAGACGTCCACTCCCCCGCAGATGTCCGCGAAGGCTTCGTCGAACGCGTCCTTGAACGCCCGGGCGCGGGACCGGAAGTCCGACTCGCTCATGACGAAAAGCGGGGTTCCGTATTGTTCCTTCAGCTCACTGACAGTAATGCCGTCAATGGCGACCTCACCGGCGTCGTTCTTCTCCACGTCGGCAGCCCACATCGGCGATTGCAGGGCGTTGAGGTTCTCGGGAACTGCCAGCCAATCCGGAGCGAGCGGAGAAGCATGTGCTGCGTTGGTGTTCATGGCTTACATCCGTTCCGGCGCTGACACGCCCAGCAGTTCGAGTCCGTTGGCGAGCACCTGGCTGGTGGCGTCGTTCAGCCACAGGCGGGTGCGGTTAACGTCCTGGACGGGTTCCTCGCCCTGGGGCGAGACCCGGCACGCGTCGTACCAACGGTGGTAAGCACCGGCGATGACCTCGAGGTGGCGGGCCACCCGGTGGGGCTCCCGCAGCTCGGCAGCCTTGGCAACGATGGACGGGTAGCTGCCCAAATAGGAGAGCAACTCGTTTTCCGTGGGGTGATCCAGCAGCGAGGCATCGAAGACTGAACGGTCCACGCCGGCTTCTTCGGCGTTCCGTGCAGTGCCGCGGGAACGGGCATGCGCGTACTGCACGTAGAACACGGGGTTCTCGTTGCTGTGCTTTTTCAACAGTTCCGGGTCCAGGGTCAGGGGGGAATCTGCGGGGAAGCGGGCCAACGAGTAACGGACAGCGTCCTTGCCGAGCCAGGAGATAAGGTCCTTGAGCTCGATGATGTTGCCCGCACGCTTGGACAGCTTGGCACCGTTGACCGACACCAGCTGACCGATCAGGACCTCAATGTTGACCTCCGGATCGTCGCCGGCACACGCGGCAATGGCCTTCAGGCGGTTGATGTAGCCGTGGTGGTCCGCGCCGAGGAGATAGATCTTCTCAGTGAATCCGCGGTCCTTCTTGGACAAGTAATAGGCGGCATCCGCTGCAAAGTAGGTCGGTTCGCCGTTTGCACGGATCATGACGCGATCTTTATCGTCGCCGAAGTCGGTAGTGCGCAACCAGACGGCACCGCCGTCGTCGAACACGTGGCCCTGCTCGCGGAGGCGGGCGACGGCCGATTCGATCGCACCGGCGTCGTGCAGTTCCTTCTCGGAGAAGAAGACATCAAACTCCACGCCAAATCCGGCCAGCGTGGCCTTGATGTCAGCCATCTGGGCTTCGTAGGCTGCCGCACGGATGACCGGCAGCGCTGCCTCGTCCGTCAGTTCACGGACATCCGGGTGGGCCTTCAGGACTTCGTCGCCGAGTTCCCGGATGTACTCGCCCGGGTAGCCGCCTTCGGGGACTCCACGTCCATGCAGCCGCGACAACACTGAGTTGGCGAAGACGTTCATCTGCGAACCGGCGTCGTTGATGTAGTACTCAGCGGTGACGTCGGCGCCCGAAGCACGCAGGACGCGGGCAATCGAATCACCCAGGGCAGCCCAGCGCGTGTGCCCGATGTGCAGCGGACCGGTGGGGTTGGCGGAAACGAATTCCATGTTGACCACGCGGCCAGCGAGGGCCTGGTTTGTACCGTAGCTGGACCCGGCTTCGACAATGGCCTTGGCCAGGGCGCCGGCTGCAGCAGCATCGACTGTGATGTTCAGGAAGCCGGGACCGGCGATATCCACGCCCGTGACACCGGGAATGGCCTGCAGCCGGTTACTGAGGATTCCGGCGAATTCGCGGGGATTCATGCCTGCTTGCTTGGACAACTGCAATGCAATATTGGTGGCCCAGTCTCCGTGGTCCCGGTTCTTGGGTCGCTCCACGCGCACGGCGTCTGGCACGGACGTTTCCGTCAACGCGATTTCGCCGGCAGAGACGGCGTCCTTGAGGCAGGCGGATATGGCAGCAGAGAGTTCTTCGGGAGTCACGGATCTAGCCTACCGGGGGCCCGCAAAGTCGCGGAATTGAGGCTGCCGTATGTGGATACTTTTGACACAGCCCCGGCACAGGTCTGGCTGGCGCCCGGCACAGCCTGAACCATTAGGCTCATTTCAACGTTATGAACACGTAAGGGGACGGCATGAGCGGCCTCCCCGGACAGGCAAGGACTTGAAGTCATTGCCCCTTAGCAAACCGGTCCAGTCGAACGCCCAGTTGAAACGAGCAGAACCATGACTACGCCACTCCGCAAGAGCCTCTACGTTGGATTTGCCGGCCTCTCCATCATCGGGACGGCTGCTGCCTGCGCCCCCAAGGCCGAATCGCCGGCCGTGGAGACTCCCGCTTCCCAGAACGGTGGCAAGGTCTCCACCACCGCTCCCTCGCCACAGGGATCCTCAGCCAACGGGGCATCCGGTTATAAGGACGGCACATACAGCGCTGACGGCACTTACACCTCGCCCAACGGCCAGGAAACGGTAGGCGTAGAGCTGACGTTGGCTGCGGATAAGGTCACTGCGGTCAACATCACAACCCATCCCTCCAATCCGAACACCAAGAAGTTCCAAGGCGAATTTGCCAGTGGCATCGCAGCCCAGATTGTCGGCAAGGACATCGATGAGCTGAACGTCTCGAAAGTGGCTGGCTCCTCGCTGACGTCCGCCGGTTTCAACGATGCCGTGCAACAAATCAAGTCCCAGGCCAAGTAGCAGCCATGCCGCACCCTGGCTGGAGCCTGTTCGACTTCGAGGGGATCGGTACACGGTGGGAAATTTCGACGCCGGACAGCCTGGGCGCTGAGCTCCGGGGCCAACTGCTGGACACCGTTTCCGCGTACGACAAGGCGTGGTCGCGGTTCCGGCCGGACTCATTGGTGGCCACCGTGTCACGGGGCCCCGGCCGCATCACCCTTCCGGACCACGCACCTGCCCTGCAAAAGATCTATGCGGCCCTGTACCGACTCAGCAGTGGAAGGATGACGCCACTGATCGGCAGCAGCCTCGAGCATCTCGGCTACGACGCAAACTACGCCCTGGCCAGCCCGGGCAGCCCGGAGGCGCCACCCCCGTGGGAAGGCACCCTTGAGTGGACAGGCACGGAGCTGATGGCTACCAAAGCGGTGGTCCTGGATATCGGCGCCGCCGGGAAAGGCCAGTTGGTTGACCTTCTGGGCGACGTCCTGCGGGCTGCCGGACACACCGATTTCCTGGTGGACGGCAGCGGCGACATGCTGCATTCCGGTACGCATCCGGTCGTCGTCGCGTTGGAACACCCGTACAACCCGAAGCAGGCCATTGGCACCGTGGAACTGGCCAACTCCGCGCTGTGTGCCTCGGCATCCAACCGGCGAGCCTGGGGCGATGGGCTGCACCATGTACTCGATGGCGCCACCGGCCAGCCCATCGAAACCACTGTTGCGACCTGGACCATGGCTGCGAGCGCCTTGGAGGCCGATGCGCTGGCCACGGCATTGTTCATGATGGATCCGGAGCCGTTGGAGGACGAGTTCGAGTTCTCGTGGCTCAAGGTGTCATCGGCTGGTGCTGCCACGTATTCGGCGGCATTTGAGGGGAGACTGTTTTCATGATTGCCGTTAATTCCCGTCTGGATACCTGGCTGGGCCGCTTCACGATGTACCGCCTGATTCTCTGGGTCCTTGCCATCCTGGTGGCCTACAGCATGGTTCTCAACGTGCTGGGTTGGCTGACCTTCGGTATCCCGGAGATGCTGGTGCACCTGGCACTCTGCGTTGGCTTGACGTACTTGTCCAGCCGCTTGCTGGCCCTGGTGTTTCGGGTCAGGCCGCACTCGGAGTCTTCGCTCATTACAGGGCTGCTGCTCTACTTCCTGTTCTGGCCGGCGTTCGGGGCGGCTGATATGGCCGGCGTGGCACTGGCCTGCGTGCTGGCGAGCGTTTCCAAGTACGCGCTGGCGTTCCGCGGCCGGCACATCTTCAACCCCGCCGCGGCCGGGGCTTTCCTGACTGGCCTGACGGGCCTGAACATTGCGACCTGGTGGGCTGCGACACCGGCGATGCTGTGGCTGCTGGTGCCCGGGGTGCTGGTTGTCCTTTACCGCACCCGGAAGATGCTCATGGCAGCGGTGTTCATGGTAACCGCCACCGGCATCATCACCACCGAACTCCTGAACCGGGGCATGACGTTCGGACAGGCCCTGTGGCAGCCCCTGGCCCAGCGTCCTTTGCTCTTTTTTGTCGGCTTCATGCTTTCCGAGCCGCTCACCCTGCCTCCCCGGCGCTGGCAGCAGTTGGCCCTTGCCGCCGTCGTCGGTGTTGTCTTCGCTGTCCCGTACAACGTCGGTTTCGTCGCGAATTCCCCGGAACTGGCGCTGCTGCTTGGCAACCTGATTGCGTTCTTCCTTGGCCAACGGGGCGGTGTCCAGCTGGTCTTCAAGGGCTCCCGGCCTTTGACACCTGGAAGCACGGAGTTCAGGTTCGAACCACAGCGTCCTGTCAGGTTCGCGGCCGGGCAGTTCATGGAGTTGAACCTGCCGCATTCCGGCTCCGATGGGAAGGGCCGCCGTCGTGTCTTCAGCATGACCAACCCGCCCGGTGCGGCGGAGGTGACGTTCGGAGTCGGCACGGCAGAGCCGCTGTCCACTGCCAAGAGAGCATTGTTGGCGCTCCACCCCGGGGATACCGTCTCGGCCACCGCGGTGGGCGGTGATTTCCTGCTCCCGCACGACGCCGGCAAACCAGTCCTGCTGATAGCGGCAGGAATCGGCATCACGCCTTTCCTGTCGCAGCTGGCGTCCGACTCCCGCGGGAGTCGGGACACGGTGGTGCTGTACCTCGCCAAAAGCCGCACCGAGCTGGCCGGAACAGGCGAGTTGGAAGCCTCAGGGGCGAAAGTCATTGCCCGGCTCGCGGACGGTTCCGCTCCCCCGGAGTTCATGCACGACGCCGGAACGTCGCGGATCGATGCAGGGCGCCTGAAGGAGTTGGTGCCGGATATTGCCGAACGTGAGGTGTTTGTCTCCGGTTCGCCCTCCAGCGTGGACTCCTTGCGGGCGGCAGCCCGAGGCGCAGGTGCACGACGGGTTCATGTGGACTCTTTCGCGGGGTACTGAGCAACCTGCCGAACAACCTGCTGAAGGAAGTGTGTTGCAGTTTTCCTTTGCGGCTCAGTGGCTGCTAAGCTCTAGGGCGTCCCACCGGCAACGGAGGGATCCCTGGATGCCCTCGTAGCTCAGGGGATAGAGCGTCTGCCTCCGGAGCAGAAGGCCGTAGGTTCGAATCCTATCGAGGGCACAATGAAAATACCCCGCCAGCCTTGCTGGCGGGGTATTTTTGTCTCCCGGTCAGCCGCTATCACTTCGGGGCTTGCCGGGCCTCCAACACTATTTTGTCCGCCCCTGCTCCTAGGCTGATCCCAAAGGGTCCTCGTCCGTAGCCAAAGGGGTTTGCCGTGATTTGCTCAATCGTCCCGCCTTACATGCTCCGCAGGATTGCTGCCCAGAATGAACCGCGCCTGCGGGCAGTTGCCAGGGCGGCCAAGGAATCCTTGCTGCACGTCAAAGGCCTGCAGGCCCTTCGGACGGCACCCCTTCCAGCAGCACCGCCCAGCGCGCGGCAGGCCAAGCCGGGCCCTCCGAAGCGGACCATCTACGATGCCGGGAGCCTGGAGACGCTGCCGGGCCGTCTCGTCCGGAAAGAAGGCGCCCCCGCCGTCGGGGATCCCGCAGCAGATGAGGCCTATGACGGCTTGGGGAACACCCACCGGCTGTACGGCGAGATCTTCGGCCGGGACTCCATCGATGGCGCCGGTCTCCCCCTCGACGCGTCCGTTCATTACGGCAAGCTGTATGACAACGCCTTCTGGGACGGAAGCCAAATGGTCTTCGGCGACGGAGACGGCCAGATCTTCCAGCGCTTCACCAAGTCCGTGAGCGTCATCGGCCACGAACTGGCCCACGGCGTGACCCAATACACCGCCAATCTCGCCTACCGCAACCAAGCGGGGGCCCTCAATGAGTCGATGTCGGACGTCTTCGGAGTCCTCGTGGAGCAGTACGCGAAACAGGAATCGGTTGAGCAGGCGAGCTGGCTTATCGGCGAAGGACTCTTCACCGATCAGGTCCAGGGCGCCGCCCTTCGCTCCATGAAAGCCCCCGGAACCGCGTACGACGACGACGTCCTGGGCAAAGACCCCCAGCCTGATTCCATGGACACCTACGTCAGGACCAGTGCCGACAACGGCGGTGTGCACATCAACTCGGGTATCCCCAACAGGGCCTTCTACCTGGTCAGCGCCACCCTGGGCGGCAATGCCTGGGAGGCTCCGGGACAGATCTGGTACGGCACCCTGACCAGTGGGGCCTTGCCCGCGGCCTGCACCTTTGGGAAGTTCGCCAGGACCACGGTTGCTACGGCCGAAGAACTGTACGGTGCGGGCTCCGCGGAGCATGACGCCGTCCTGAAGGCGTGGGACACTGTGAAGGTCAAGGTTTAGTCAGTTGGCGGGACCCACGGCCGTGTTCGGACCCGCCTGGTGACTGGCATCCGAGGGTGGAACGAGAAACAGCCGGGTCATGAAGATCACCGTCCAACGCAGTGGAGGAATCGCAGCGATGACGCGCGTCTGGATCGTCGAAGCCATCTCTTCCGAGGAGAAGGAACGGTGGGTTCCCATCGTTGACGCGTGCCCATGGGACGAGGCACAGGGCATGGACCGCACGCTGAACGAACCGGATCGCTTCATGTACTCAATCCGGGCCGGCCAACGCCGCGCAACACTTCCCGAGCGGGCCATTACGGGCCCGTGGCAGGAACTGGTGGAGTGCGCCAAGGCTGAGGGCTCGGAGTTGCGAGGAAAATCGGGCAGTCGGCGCTGACGCCTAGATTGCCTCGGCCAGCTGTCCGCGGAACGCCCGGCGATAGCTCTGTGGGCTGGTCGAGAGGACCTTGGTGAAGTGGTGCCGAAGGAGCACTGAATGCCCAAAACCTGCTTCGCGGGCAATTTCGTCGATGTTCAGTTCCGTACTCTCCAGCAGTTCCTGGGCCCTTATTACCCGCTGCGAGTTCAGCCAGGCGGCGGGTGTTGTTCCGGTTTCAGCACGGAAACGGCGCGCGAACGTCCGGGGGGACATGTGCAGCCGGGCCGCCAGCTCGTTGACGCTGTGCTCCTGGTCAAGGTGCTGCACCATCCAGCGGAGGAGTTCCTCCATGGGCGCTGATCCGCATTGCGGCATGGGGCGGTCGATGAACTGGGCCTGTCCGCCGTCACGGTGCGGCGGCACCACCATGTCGCGGGCTATGGCCGTTGCGACGTTGGCTCCCAGTTCGACGCGGACCAAATGCAGGCACGCGTCGATTCCTGCGGCCGTGCCTGCACTGGTGATGATGGTTCCGTCCTGGACGTAAAGGACGTTCTCGTCCACGATGATCTCCGGGTAGCGCGCTGCAAGGTCATGCGAGTAGTGCCAGTGGGTGGTGCAGCGGCGCCCGTCCAACAATCCGGCGCGGGCCAGCGCGTAGGCCCCTGAGCAGATGGACATGACCCATGCTCCCCGCTCGTGTGCTGCGCGCAGGGCCTCCAGGACGGACTCGGGCAGCTCCTGGTCCCTGCCGAAGGGGGTCATGATCACAAGGTCCGCGTCCGCGGTTGCCTCAAGTCCGTTCTCCACGTGCAGGGAGAGCCCCGACTTCATCCGGATATCACCCGGTTCCGGGGCGCAGACCCGGAAGTCGAAGCCCGGAACTCCGCCGTCCCGGTCAGTCCTGTCAATGCCGAAGACTTCGAAAGCCGTGCCGAATTCGAAGATCGAGAAGTTGGGAACAACGATCACCGCCACTGATTTCAACATACATCCAGTGTGGCAGAAAATTATCTAAATGGGGCATTTCTGCCACTGTTTCTTGACCTGCCACAGGAGCAGGCTGGAGGCATGGAAATCTTCGGAATCATCCTCTTCATCGTCCTCATCACCGCCGTTGCCGCTACCGTTTCAGCCCTCTTGAAGGATGGCCGCGGCCACAACCCGCCCATCAACTCCAAGGAACCGTGGAGCGCTTTCGATGCTCCGAGCAGCCCCTACTGGAATCCGCGCATCTACTGAGGAATCGCCCGGCCATGGACTAGATTCGCTTGCATGATCCAAACCTCGGCCCGGCTCCTTCAACTCTTGTCGCTGTTGCAGGTTCGCCGGGAATGGACCGGACCAGACCTGGCTGACCGCATGGGCGTCACCGAACGGACGGTGCGCCGCGACATCGACAAGCTTCGCAACCTTGGCTACCCCATTCACGCCACCCCCGGGATCGCCGGCGGCTACCAACTTGGCGCTGGCGCGCAGCTTCCGCCCCTCCTCCTTGACGATAACGAAGCTTTGGCCGTCGCCCTGGGCCTGAATTCCGTCGCGGCGGGCCCGGTGGCGGGAATCGGGGAGGCCTCCGTGCGGGCGTTGGCAAAACTGGAACAGGTCCTGCCTTCCCGGCTTCGCCCTAAGTTCGCCATGTTGAAAGCTGCCGTGACCACCCTTCCCACCAATGCAGCAAGCGTTGATCCGCAACAATTAACGGTGGTTTCGGCGGCGATATCCGACAGGCGGCAGATCTCCTTCGAGTACGTCAGGTCCGACGGCGACTCCGCTCGCCGGCTGGTGGAACCCTACAGGCTGGTGGACACCGGCCGGCGCTGGTACTTGGTGGCGTGGGACCTGGAGCGGGAAGGCTGGCGGACGTTCCGGGCCGACCGCTTTGCTTCCCTGCCTTCGGAACGCAGGAAGTACACTCCACGGCCGTTGCCGGCAGAGGACCTTGCGGCGTACGTACAGCAATCAATCACGCGTTCGCCCTACAGGTTCGACGTCGTCGTGCGGCTCCGCGCGCCCCTCGCCGAGGTAGCCGCCGTCGTAAGTTCCCAGTACGCCACCCTAACGGCCGACGGCGACCAGGCCACGATCCTGCGGTCCGGATGGGACAGCCTGGCCTCAGCGGGGGCCTATCTGGCCTCGCTGGACATGAATTTCGAGATCATCGAGCCGGAGGAATTCAGGACCTTCGCCTTGGACCTTTCCCATCGCCTCCGTGCAGCTGCCGGGACTGTGTCGGAGGTCGCGGACGCCGGAACCAAGCCACAGTAGACTGGCAGCAGCCATGACACTTCATATTTCCTACCCCGCAGAGCTGCCCGTATCCGAGCGCCGCGAGGATCTGATGGCGGCCATCGCGGCCAACCAGGTAACCATCATTGCCGGCGAAACCGGCTCTGGTAAGACCACCCAGATCCCCAAGATGTGCCTCGAGTTAGGCCTTGGAGACAAGGGCCTGATCGGCCACACCCAGCCGCGCCGCCTTGCGGCGCGCACTGTTGCCGAACGCATAGCCTCCGAACTTGGCGTCGAAATCGGCCAGGAAGTGGGTTTCCAGGTCCGTTTCACCGGCGAGGTGGGCGCGTCCACCAAAATCAAGCTGATGACCGACGGCATCCTGCTTGCGGAGATCCAGCGGGACAAACTCCTGCGGAAATACAGCACGATCATCATCGATGAGGCGCACGAACGAAGCCTCAACATCGACTTCATCCTGGGCTATCTCAAGCGGATCCTTCCCCAGCGCCCGGACCTCAAGGTCATCATCACCTCCGCCACCATCGACCCCCAGCGCTTCGCCAAGCACTTCGGTACCGATGAAGATCCGGCACCGATCATTGAAGTCTCCGGGCGGACCTACCCGGTGGAAATCCGGTACCGCCCACTGTCTCAGCCGGCGGGCGGGGACGAGGACGATTCGGACGACGAGCTCGAAGAGGACCGCGATCCCCTCGATGCCGTGTGCGACGCCGTTGACGAGCTCGCCAAGGAAGCCCCGGGCGACATCCTCATCTTCTTCTCCGGCGAGCGCGAAATCCGTGACGCTGCAGAGGCCATCAATGGCCGTATCCAAACGAACCGCCGCCTTGCCGGGGCGGAAGTGCTTCCCCTCTTCGCCCGCCTCAGCCTCCAGGAACAACACAAGGTCTTCAACCCGGGCGGCAAACGGCGCATCATCCTGGCTACCAACGTGGCCGAAACATCGTTGACCGTACCGGGAATCAAGTATGTGATCGACACCGGCACGGCACGGATCTCCCGGTACTCGCACCGGACCAAGGTCCAGCGCCTTCCCATCGAACGCGTCTCCCAGGCCTCGGCCAACCAGCGCTCAGGACGTTGTGGCCGTGTGTCCGAAGGCATAGCCATCCGTCTTTATTCGGAAGAGGACTTCGAGTCTCGTCCGCAGTTCACGGACCCCGAGATCCTGCGTACCAACCTCGCGGCCGTCATCCTCCAGATGACAGCAATGGGGGTTGCGCGCGGTCCAAAGGACGTCGAGAACTTCCCCTTCGTGGAGCCCCCGGAGTCACGGGCCATCAACGACGGCGTCACTCTCCTCCGCGAACTCGGCGCCTTGCGTGCCTCCAAGCCTGCCGACGCCGGCGGCAACGGCCGAAACGGTGGTGGCCTGACCGCCGTCGGCCATCAACTTGCCCAATTGCCGGTTGATCCCAGGCTGGGCCGCATGATTGTGGAGGCCGGCAAGCGCGGCTGCGTCCGGGAAGTCATGATCCTCGCCGCGGCTTTGACCATCCAGGACCCTCGGGAGAGGCCGACGGACAAGCAGCAGCTCGCCGCGGAGAAACACGCACGTTTCCGCGATGAGATCTCGGACTTCACAGGCTTCCTCAATCTCTGGAATTACATCCAGGAAAAACAGCGTGAGCTCTCCTCCACCCAATTCCGCAGGCTATGCCGCAATGAGTTCATCAACTACCTGCGCGTCCGCGAGTGGCAGGATCTCTTCACACAGCTCCGGCAAATGGCCAAGCCTTTGGGCATCACCCTGGACAACAAGCGCGAAGCGGACCCCGTGGGCAACTATGAGGGCATCCACATCAGCCTGCTGTCAGGGTTGCTCAGCCACATCGGCCTCCTGGATGAGCGCAAGCGCGAATACGTCGGCGCGCGGGGCACCCGGTTCGCGATCTTCCCCGGGTCGGCGCTGTTCAAGAAGTCGCCGGCGTTTGTCATGGCTGCCGAGTTGGTGGAAACCAGCCGGCTCTGGGCCCGCGTTGCCGCGAAGTTCGACCCCCTGTGGGCCGAACAGGTGGCACCGGACCTGGTGAAGCGCTCCTATAGCGAACCGCACTGGTCCTCGCGCCAGGGCGCCGTGCTGGCCCACGAAAAAGTCACCTTGTATGGTGTGCCGATCATTCCCAACCGCAGGGTCAATTACGGGCGCATCGACCCCGAACTGTCCCGGGAACTGTTCATTCGTCACGCTTTGGTGGAAGGTGAGTGGAAGACCCACCACAAATTCTTCCACCGTAACCGTGCCCTGCTGCAGGAAATCGAAGAACTCGAAACGCGCATGCGTCGGCGCGACATCCTGGTGGATGACCAGACGCTCTTTGAGTTCTACGACGCCCGCGTAGGCAAGGACGTGGTTTCCGAACGGCACTTTGATAAGTGGTGGAAAGACGCCCGCCAATCGGACCCCGCCCTTCTGGACTTCGACCAGTCCCTGCTGATGAGTGAAGAAGCCGAGTCCTTGGATGACTCCGCGTACCCAAAGACGTGGATGCACAAGGGCTTTGAACTCCCCCTGAGCTACGAGTTCCACCCCGTGGCGCCGGGATCGGCTCCCAACCCGTCCGACGGCGTGACCGCTGAGGTTCCGGTGTTGTTCCTTAACCAGTTGGACGACGCCCCGTTCCGTTGGCAAATACCCGGCCAACGCGCGGAGCTCGTCACGGCCCTCATCAAATCCCTGCCCAAGCAGGTACGCAAGAACTTCGTTCCGGCACCGGATGTCGCCAGGCAGGCAACCGCAGCCCTTGAAGCTGACTTCGATCCCGCAACCGACGAGCTCGAGCCTTCCCTGGAGCTCGTACTGCGCCGGCTGCGAGGGCATGTCATACCTCCGGGCTCATGGAACTGGGATGCCGTCCCGGCACACCTGCGCGTGAGCTTCAAGGTAGTGGACAGCAAAGGCAAGGTACTGGACGAGGGCAAGGACCTCGCTGAGCTCCAGGAGAAGCTGGCACCGGCCACCCGTCGCGCCATTGCCGAGTCGCTCGGAGCTACCCCGGCCACGACGTCCCGCGCCAAGAACGGAGTGGGGGCCGGCACAGCTGGCACGACTACCGGCCAGCACACAGCCCCCGGCACTTCAGCGGCGGGTGATGGTGCGGTGGCAGAGAAGAGCGGCATCACGGAATGGGACTTTGGCACCGTGGAACGCCAGGTCACGCGGACCGTCAAGGGCCATGCCGTCACCGGTTTCCCCGCCCTGGTGGATGAGGGCAAGTCCGTGGCGCTCCGGGTCTTCCAGACCCGGGCGGAACAGGAGGCCGCAATGCGGGGTGGAGTCATCCGGCTCCTGGCATTGCGTATTCCACCCCCCGACCGTTACGTGCTGGAGCACCTGAGCAACATGGAAAAGCTCACGTTCAGCCAGAACCCGCACGGATCCGTCAGCGCCCTGATTGCGGACTGCGCCCTTGCTGCGATCGATAAGTTGACGCCGCAGGAACTTCCGTGGGACCGACAGTCCTTTGATGCACTGTATGAAGTAGTACGGGCAGAACTGATCGATACCGTGTTCACGGTGACCGCCGTCGTCGAGCGTATTTTGTCGAGCACCCGCCGCATTCAGAAGGAACTGAAATCCAATGCGAGCCTGCCGCTGATCAGTGCGCTCAATGACATGAAGAGCCAGTTGGAGCAGTTGGTCTTTCCGGGCTTTGTGGCACGTACGGGCTACGCCCAATTGAGCCAGATGCCGCGGTACCTGCAGGCCATAGAGAAGCGCCTGGAGAAGCTGCCCGGCAACGTCCAACGCGACAGCCTCAACATGGCAGTCGTGCAAGGCCTCAAGGACGACTACGACGACGCCGTTTCCGCACTGCTGCCCGGACGCCGGGCAGGCACCGAGTTAACCCGGGTGCGCTGGATGATCGAAGAGCTGCGGGTCAGCCTGTTCGCCGTGGAGCTCGGAACCGCCTACTCCGTGTCGGAGAAGCGCATCCGTACCGTCCTCAACCAGGCGCTTGCCCCGGCATAACCGCCAACAAGAAACCCGGCGGCGCTGATTCAGCACCGCCGGGTTAAATCTTGGAGGGGTCTCAGTCTGCCGGAACGGCGTCCCCGTGCCCTGCAGACCGCAGGGCTGCACGGAGTTTCACCGCAGTAGCGTCCATGACCGCCGGATCCGGGTTGTGGTCCACGTTGTGCACTTCGAAGTCCGCAGTGGAGTAGGCCGGCCACACGTGCACGTGCAGGTGCTCCACTTCGAAGCCTTCCATCAGGACGCCCACGCGCTTGGCGTCAAAGAGCTCCTCCTGTACTTTCCCGATGCTCTGGGCGACGTCCATGACCTTGGCCAGCAGCTCCGGGCTTGCATGCGTCCACGAGTCAACCTCTTCACGCGGCACCACCAACGTGTGGCCCTGTGTAAGCGGTGCGATGGTCAGGAAGGCGACCACTTCATCGTCCTTCCAGACGAAGCGGCCGGGAATCTCCCCGTCAATGATCCTGGTGAACAGCGTGCTCATGCGTCTGCCCTTTCCGATGGTTCCTGGAGTGTTGCGGTATCCAGAACGAAACGGTACTTCACGTCGCCGGCCACCATGCGGTCGTACGCCTCGTTCAGCTGTTCAGCTCCCACGATCTCGATGTCGCTGGCGACACCGTGTTCGGCACAGAAGTCCAGCATTTCCTGTGTTTCCGCGATGCCTCCGATCAGCGAACCCGCGTAGGCGAGCCGTCGCCGGATCAACAGGGCGGGGCTGACCGGCGGCATGTCGTCGGCAGGAAGGCCCAGCTGGAAGAGGGCACCGTCCAGGCGGAGCGTACGGAAGTAGGGGTTGAGGTCGTGCGGTGCAGCGACAGTGTCGATGATGACGTCGATGCTGCGGTTGGCTTCTTCCATGGCTTCGGAATCCTTGGAAAGAACCACGTGGTCGGCTCCGAGTTCACGGGCTGCGTCGAACTTGGACTCGGAGGTAGTGAACACCGTGACTTCCGCGCCCATGGCCTTGGCGATCTTGACGGCCATGTGACCCAGTCCGCCCAAGCCCACAACACCTACGGTGTCGCCCTCTTCGACGTCGAAGTACCGCAGCGGGGAATACGTAGTGATACCGGCACACAGCAGCGGCGCCGCTGCTGCGGGATCGAGCGCATCGGGGATCCTCAGCACGAACCGCCGGTCAACCACCACCGACGTCGAATATCCGCCCTGGGTGACAGCGCCACCATGCCGGGGGTCCGCTGCACCATAGGTACCGATGTTGCCCCGCTCGCAGTATTGTTCGAGGCCGTCGAGGCAGCTGTCACATTCGCGGCACGAGTCCACCATGCAACCCACGCCTACGCGGTCGCCGGGGGCGAAGTCCTGCACGCCGGTGCCCACACGGGTCACCCGCCCTACGATTTCGTGCCCGGGTACCAGCGGATACGGCGGAACGCGCCATTCCCCACGCGTGGCATGGACGTCCGAATGGCAGAGCCCACAGAATTCGATCGCGATCTCCACGTCGTCCTCCGTGGGGATCCGGCGTGCCACCGTCAGGGGCACCAGCCCGCTGTCAGGCGCCGTTGCGCCGTAGGCTGCGGCCAGCGTACTGGAGCCGGCTCCGGTCCAGTCCGGATCAGGGGTGATGGTCTTGGCAAGTGGCGGGGGCACAGGGCGTCCGGGTGTCATCCTTCGACGCTACTCCCGGCAGTGGCGCTGGTGCCACTCCGACCATCGTGACGGCCTTCACTCCCAGCCCCGGCCTCGAACGGTTCAGCTCCTACCGCCACGGGATTACGGGGGTTGTTGGACCACTGCGAGAAAGATCCAGGAAAAAGCGATGCCGTGAACCCAGCGATATGAAGCGCGGCAATTTCGTGCGACGCCGTCACCCCGGAACCGCAATAGACGGCGACATCGCTGGAATTTGCCAGGCCCAGGTCTTCGAAGCGTCGGCGGAGCTGTTCTGCCGGCAAGAACGTACCGTCGGCTGCCACGTTCTCCGTGGTTGGAGCACTCACGGCCCCCGGAATGTGTCCTGCCCTGGGATCGACAGGCTCCACTTCACCCCGGTAACGCTCCCCTGCCCGGGCATCCAGCAACGTCCCGTGCTGCGGCCACTCTGCGGCTTCCGCTTCGGTAACGACCGGCATGACGCCGTCGCCCAAAGTGACGTTTCCGACGGCGGGCCGCACCTCCCCTTCCTCCACCGGGTAACCTCCCGCACGCCAGGCGGAAAGGCCGCCGTCGAGAAGATAGACCGAGCCGAAACCGGCGTTCCGCAGCATCCACCACACGCGGGCCGCTGCCATGCTGCCGCTGTTGTCGTACGCCACCACCGTGTCGCCGTCGTTAATCCCCCAGCTGCGCGCGGCCGCCTGGAAGCGTTCCGGGGAAGGCAACGGGTGGCGGCCCCGCTCGGGCAGCGCGTGGTCTGCGAGTTCCGAGGGGAGGTCCACAAAAACAGCACCCGGCAGATGGGCGGCCAGGTACTCGCTGTGCCCATCGCTTCGCCCCAGGACCCAACGTACGTCCAGGAGCACAGTCCGCTCGCCCGATTCCTGGCGCTTGCGAAGCCCTGCAGCGCTGATCAGAGTGTCCATGGGTTCTCCTTCGGTCCGACGGCACGGGCACCGTTGCTGTCGGCGCCCGGATTCCAGCCTAGGCTTATCCAGTGAGCAATTCGTGTATTCAGGACAGGGCCTGGGCCAGCGAGGCCATCCGCAAAATCGAGGCGGAGAACAACCGTTCGGCTGACACCCACCTTTACGCAGTGCCGTTACCGGAGCACTGGGGCGTGCAGCTGTATTTGAAGGACGAGTCGACGCACCGATCGGGCAGCCTCAAACACCGTCTGGCACGCTCACTGTTCCTCTACGGCCTGGTCAACGGGTGGATCACTGAAGGCACCACCATCGTCGAAGCTTCCAGCGGCAGCACGGCGGTTTCCGAGGCGTACTTTGCGCGCCTGATCGGCCTGCCGTTCATCGCGGTCATGACCAGGACAACCAGCCCCGAAAAGATCGCGTTGATCGAAGACTTCGGCGGCACGTGCCTGTTCGTGGACCACGCGTCCGAGGTTTACGCGGTAGCTGAAGAGACCGCGAAGACGTGCGGCGGCTACTACATGGACCAGTTCACCCACGCAGAACGGGCCACCGACTGGAGGGGCAACAACAACATTGCCGAATCAATCTTTGAGCAGCTCGCCCTGGAAGAGCACCCGGTGCCCGAATGGATCGTAGTGGGAGCCGGCACCGGGGGCACCAGTGCCACAATCGGCCGCTACCTCCGCTACAACCGGTACAGCACCCGCCTTGCGGTCGTTGATCCCGAAAACTCGGCCTTCTACCCGGCCTGGCGGGACGGCGACGCATCCACAGCCACAGGATTGCCCTCCCGCATTGAAGGCATCGGCCGTCCGCGCTCCGAGCCGAGTTTTATTCCGGCGGTGATAGACCACATGATCCAGGTCCCCGATGCCGCGTCCGTAGCCGCCATGCGGCATCTCCGCGAACTCACCGGCCTGCACGCGGGACCCTCCACCGGCACCAATCTCTGGGGCGTTTGGCAACTGGTGGCTGCCATGATCTCCGAAGGACGGCAAGGCAGCATCGTTTCGCTCATGTGCGACGGCGGCGACCGCTACGCAGGCAGCTACAACGACGCCGGGTGGCTTGCCTCGCACGGCCTGGATCCCGCGCCGCATGAAGCGGTGTTGAAGCACTTCCACGACACGGGAACCTGGACCGGCTAGACCTCCACGGAGTCCCGTGGCGCCAGCGACTGGTACGTGGTGCCGTAGCGGGAACCAATCCGTGTGACATGGCCTTCAACGAGGCCCCGTCCCATATCGTTGAGCAGCGCATCATGGACCGGAAACGCCTTGGGAGCACGCACGGAGATCACGAAGTCCAGCACCTCGCCCACTTTGGACCACGGTGCATGGATGGGTACCAGGAGTGTCTTGACGTCCAGTCCGTCCGGGACCACGAAGGAATCCCCCGGGTGAAACACGTTCCCGTCCACCAGGTAACCGATGTTCGCCACGACCGGAATCTGGTGATGGATCACGGCGTGTTGGCCGCCGAAGGTTTTAATGCCAAAGCCGGCAGCCTGGAAGTCAGAGCCGGGCTCGGCGACGTGCACACGGGCAGCGATGTCGCTGTTTTCCTTGAGTGCGGTGGCGACACCGGCCGGGGCGTGGACTACCAGCGACTCGTTGCTCCGCAGGGCTGCCAGAACGGCGGGTGAGTCGATATGGTCGTTATGCTCATGCGTGATGAGTACTGCTTGCGCCCCCTTCAACGCTTCTTCGGCCTCAGAGAAGGCCCCGGGGTCGATGACAAGGACGTTTCCGTCCTTCTCCAAGCGGACACATGCGTGGGTGTACTTGGTGAGCTTCATGGGGACAGCCTAGGGGCGGCCCCTGAGAGTTTCCAAGGTTCCCCTGCTGGTAAAATTGGGGTTCGCCAGGATCCCCACGGAAGTGAGTCAGTCAATGCCACACGGCACCGGTTCCACCACGACAGGCCCGGCCACGCCGGCCTCCGGCGGTGTGAAGGAGCAACGTGTCACCAAGCAACGTTTGGCTGTCAGCGCCGCCCTGGACGAGTTGGACGACTTTGTCAGCACCCAGGAGCTGTACCGGCTGATGCAAAACAAGGGCATCTCGGTGTCCCTTGCCACCGCCTACCGCATCCTGCAGTCCCTGGCGGATGACGGACTGATTGATGTCCTGCGCAACGGCGAAGGCGAGGCCGTCTACCGTCGATGCGCAGTCACCGGCCACCACCACCATCTGCTGTGCCGCAACTGCGGAAAAGCGGTCGAGGTGGAGGCCCCCGCCGTCGAGACCTGGGCTGCCCGCACGGCTGCGGAACATGGCTTCACCGAGGTCGCGCACACGGTTGAGATCTTCGGGCTCTGCCCTGAGTGCACCGCGAAGAAAGCCGCGGGAAAGCTCTAGAGCGCTCCCGCAGGCTGTTCCCGCGACACCCGCCCGTTGAGGCCCCTCTTGGCGCGGACGCGTCCGATCACCCGGCACACAACGTAGATCAGGAACGACAACGTGGTGACGTAGGGGCTTATGGGGATCCTGCTTCCAAGGGCCAGGAGGATGCCGCCCACGGTGGCGGTCATGGCAAAGGCCACGCTGAGCACCACCACCAACTTGGGCGAGGTTGTCACTTTCAAAGCAGCCGCAGCGGGGGTGATCAGCAAGGCAAGCACCAGAAGTGCGCCAACGATCTGGATGGACAGCGCCACGCTGACGCCCAGCAGAACCATGAAGCCAATCGCGAGACCCCGCACCGGGACACCGCGTGCCTCAGCCATTTCGGGGTCCACGCTGGCGAAGCTCAGTGGCCGCCAGATGGCCACCAACGCAAGCATCACCACGACGGCGGTCCCGGCAAGAACCTGTAGCTGAACGGTATCCACGGACACAATCTGCCCCGTCAACAGCCCAAACTTGTTGGCTGCCCGGCCCTCATACAGCGCCAGGAACAGGATCCCCAGGCCCAGGCCAAAGGGCATGATGACGCCGATGATCGAATTCTTATCCCGGGCCCGGACGCCCATGAAGCCCAACAGCACTGCCGCGGCCACCGAACCGATCAAGGACCCGAAGATGATGTCCGCGCCAATCAGCAACGCAAAAGCCGCTCCGGCAAAGGACAATTCCGAGATTCCGTGAACAGCGAACGCGAGATCGCGTTTCATCACGAATGTGCCAACCAGGCCGCCCAACAGCCCCAGAACCGCCCCGGCCCAGATGGAGTTCTGGACCAGGACCAGCAGCTCGGAGTAGTTCTCAAAATTGAAGATGGTCTGAAAAACAGTAGCGAGATCCACTTAGAGCTCCTCCCCGACGCTGGCGTGGGCATCGTCATGGAAGTGCGTGGTCGCGTCCGGAAGACCGACGACGACGATCCTTCCGTTGGTATGGATGACTTCCACGTGGCTGTTGTACAGCTCCGAAAGAACTTCCGTGGTCATCACTTCCTGTGGCGTCCCCACACGGAATTGCCCACCTGCCAGATAGAGCACCCGGTCCACATAGTCGATCACAGGATTGATCTCGTGGGTCACGAAAACCACGGCGCTGTTCCTCTCGTGGCACTGTTTGTTGATCAGCGCACTGACGCCCTGCTGGTGATGCAGGTCCAACGAAAGCAGCGGCTCATCGCACAGCAGGACCTGCGGTTCCGAGGCCAGCGCTTGGGCCACCCTGAGCCGTTGTTGCTCACCGCCGGACAGCTGGCCAACGGGGACCTTGGCGTAATCGGAGGCCCCTACCTGCTCCAACAAGTCGTCGATCCGTTGGTTGACCTTGCCCGACGATAGCCTGATGCCCCAGCGGTGCCCGTCGATCCCCAGCCCCACCAGATCGCGGGCACGTAAGGGGGTATCTGGCGCGAACGCCTTCTGCTGTGGAATGTAGCCGATCCGTTTGCTGCCCCGTTCCACCGGGTGGCCGCCCAAGGACACGGTGCCGGAATGGAGTTCCTGCAATCCAAGGAGGACCTTCAGGAAGCTCGTCTTACCGCTGCCGTTGGGCCCCAGGACGGCGAAGAACTCTCCCGGGTTGATGTCGAGATCCAGGTCCCGCCAGAGCGTCCTCTTGCCGAACTGCAGGCTGGCGCCGCGGAGGCTCACTACCGGTGTCAAAAGTTGTCCTCGATCCAAGCGCTGCTGGGAACGCAATAGTTCTGGTGCTGTTGTGCAGGGGGCAGTAAAGGCCCCGTAGCCATCCTGAACATCTTAGGACGCCAACGGGACCCTTCACCCCAGTCAGGGCCTTGGGTAAAGCTACTTCTTCAAGGCCGAGGCGATGGACTCCACGTTGTCGGCCATCCACTGGACGTAGTCTTTCCCCTCGGGCAGCGTCTCAGTGAAGTTCAGTACCGGCACGCCGGAGGCTTCTGCCGCGCGCTTGACCGCTTCGGTCTGCGGGCCCTCGGTCTGCTCGTTGTAGGCAAGGAAGCGCACCGACTTGGAACCGAGGAGGTCGGTGGTCTCTTTCAGTACCGATGCCGGCACGTCGGTCCCCTCTTCGACGGCAGCGCTGTAAGCCTCGGGTGTCTTGTTCTCCAGGCCGGCCGCTTCAAGGAGGTACAGGGGAACCGGCTCTGTAATGGCCACGGGCTGGTGTTCGTTGGCGGCCTTGACGTTATTCAACGTGGTGGTCAGCCCATTGAGTTTCGCTTTGAAGGCATCCGCGTTACCGGTGAAGGTCGAAGCGGACCCGGCGTCGAGGCTGCCGAGCTTGGCCGCCACCGCATCAGCGAGCTTGCCCATGGTGTCCAGGCTGTACCAGACGTGCTCATTGAAGCTGCCGTGGTCGTGTGCGTGGGGCTCGTCGCTGTGGGCGTCTGCGCTGTGGGATTCCTCCTCGGGAGCGAGCCCCGAAACCTCGACGGCACTGATCATGTTCTCGTGGCCGATCTTGGTCTCGTCCGCGATTTTGTGCAGGAACTCGTCGTACCCGCCGCCGTTCTCCACCACGAGCTTGGCTTTGGAAATGACCAGCTTGTCCTGGGCGCTGGCCTCATAGGAGTGCGGGTCCTGACTGGTCTTGGTGATGATCGCCTTGACGTCCACCTTGTCCCCGCCGACGGCCTTGACGATGTCGCCGTAAACGTTCGTCGAGGTAACTACCTCGATGGCACCTGACTGGGACTGGTTGCCCGCCCCGGCCGGGCCAGCACAGGAGGACAGCAGGAGCGCGGCAAGGCCTGCAGAGGCGGCCAGGGACAGGCGGGCGGCGGAAAGACGCACGAAGACCTCGGATCTACTCAAAATGAGAATCAAACACAATTACTGACGGGATTCAGTGTAGCTCTAAATAGGAATGATTCCTATTTAGACAGTTCTGGCGTCGATCGAAACGACCGACGCCAGAACTGGCTTACTGTGCCTTATGGGGCTTGCTGGCCACCATAACGGCGGATCCCCGTCGCCTGGGTGGCGTCCCGGATCTCCCCCACCAACTGCTCAATGACATCCTCGAGGAAGAGCACGCCCTGGGTGTCGCCACCGGCACCAACGACTCGCGCCAAATGTGATCCAGTGCGCTGCATGACCGACATGGCCTGCTCAATTTCGTCATCCGGTGCAAGGTTTGCCAACGAACGGATGCGCCCCTCGGCAATAGGGTGCTTCCGGCCTTCCTCCGGGATGGACAGGATGTCCTTCACGTGGAGGTAGCCGGCGAGTTCGCCGTCGTCGTCCACCATCGGGAAACGTGAGAAACCCGTCCGGCTGACGGCCTTTTCAAGGTCCACGGGGGTGGAAGCCGTCTTGAGCACCATGAGCTTGTCCAGCGGAACCATGATGTGGGACGCCGTGTGTTCGGAGAACTCCAGGGCTCCACTCAACAGGCCCGCGTCATCGTCCACCAATCCGTGGCGCGTGGACTCCTGGACGATCGATTGGACCTCTTCCAGGGTGAAGGAGGAAGACACCTCATCCTTGGGCTCGATTTTCATCAACCGCAGGATGTGATTGGCCAGCCAATTGAGGGTCCAAATGACTGGATTGACCATGCGGGCAATGAACATCAGCGGCGGAGCCAACAGCAGCGCCGCCTTGTCGGCCACGGACACCGAGATGTTCTTCGGAACCATTTCGCCAAAGGTGACGTGCAGGAACGTTACGAACAGCAAGGCGATCGCGAAGGCGATGATGTCCGCCAACTCAACCGGAACACCTACCAGCTCGAGGGGTTCAGCGAGCAAATGGTGGATAGCGGGCTCGGCCACCTGGAGAATCAGGAGCGAGCAAACGGTGATGCCCAATTGGGCGCAAGCCAGCATGAGCGAGACGTTTTCCATGGCACGCAATGTTGTCTGCGCACGTTTGGAGCCCGCCTCAGCCAGTGGTTCTATCTGGCTGCGCCGTGCCGACATGACCGCGAATTCCGCACCCACGAAGAACGCGTTTCCGATCAGGAGCACGACCAGCCAGACGATTCCTACCCAGTCGCTCATAGGGCACCTGCTTCGTGATGGGCGCTTTCAGCGTCTTCGGGTGACGATTCATCCGGCTCCACGTGATGGAAGCAGATCCTGTCGATTCTCCGGCCATCCATCCTGGTCACGGTCAGCGTGCCGCCGACCGCGTCCACGACGTCGCCCGTCTTCGCGATGCGTCCCAGCTGGCTCATGACGTACCCGCCCACGGTTTCGTAGGCAGATTCGTCAGGGACTACCAGGTTGGGGATTTGCTCTGTTACTTCGTCTGGCCGCAGAAGGCCGGGGAAGTACCAGTCCCCGGATGCGCTCTGCAGAACGCCGGGGCGGACCTTGTCGTGCTCGTCCGCCACTTCGCCTACGATCTCTTCCACGAGGTCCTCGAGGGTGGCGATGCCGGCCGTGCCACCGTATTCGTCCAGGACAACTGCCAGCTGCAGATTCCCTTCACGCAGTTCGGACAGGAGCGCATCCAAGTGGATGGTCTCCGGAACCTGGAGGACGTCGGTCATGATCGCACCGGCCTGGAGCTTCGAACGGCGCTCAGCCGGTACGGCCACAGCTTTCTTGACATGGACCACCCCGCGGATATCATCCGTGGAATCGCCGATGACGGGGAACCGCGAGTAGCCGGTTCGACGGGCGGCGTCGAGGATATCGGCCACCGACTGGTCGGCGTCGATTGTTTCCATCCGGATTCGCGGCGTCATGACGTCCGCCGCCGTGCGTCCGGAGAAGTTCAGGGTTCTCGCCACGAAGTTGGCCGTGCCGGCATCCAGCGTCCCGAGTTCAGCGGAGCGCCGGACCAACGAAGCGAGTTCCGCGGGAGTCCGTGCCCCCGAGATCTCTTCCTTGGCCTCGAGGCCGAAAAGGTTCAGCACCTTGTTCGAGAAACCATTGAGCACCACAATCGCCGGTTTGAACACTGCAGTGAACATCAACTGCGGACGGGCGAGCCGCTTGCCCAACGGAAAAGCGAGGGCGATGGCCATGTTCTTGGGAACCAACTCGCCGATCAGCATGGACAGGAGCGTCGCGAAGACCATCGCAACGATCAACGCCACCGAATGCACCACCTCGGAGGGAAGGCCCAACAAGCCCAAAGGACCCAACAGCAACTGACCAACGGAGGGCTCCATCACGAAACCGGTCAGCAGCGTAGTCAGCGTGATGCCGAGTTGGCAGCTGGAGAGCTGCGTTGAGAGCGATTTGAGGCATTTCAACAAGGGGGCTGCTGCTTGGTCTCCGTTGTCGACCGCACGCTGGACACTGGATTGGTCCAGGGCCACCAAGGAAAACTCAACTGCTACGAAAAAGCCGGTGCCAAGAATCAGTGCAAAGCCGGCAAAGAGAAGAATCCATTCCACTTAGCGCTTCACCCCAAGGGTGGGTGCGTGCATTGGGGATAACGCCATCGGCCAGGGAATTCGCCCCGGCGGAGGCTGGTCGGGCGCCGCGGACGCATGGTCTGCGGCACCACCGGCAGAAAACGCCGGCGCGTGATGGGCATGTGAACGGGTGTTGCCGGCTCGACGGGCACGCTGTGCGGAGTTGCCAGTTTGGCCCCCCCGACAGTTCCCAGGCCGGCACCTAGATTTACTGTCCATAAGACTTTCAGTCTACAGTCCGCCGGCAGGGCTCCCACACTCGGGTTACCGCAGATTGATAAGCGCTGTGGCCCACTAAGTCAGCCCGAACATGATTTAGGTCACCACTATTGGCAGTTAACCAACGATCCTAACTAGACTGTCAGGGGTCTGAGTTCGCGGGACCCGGACCCTGTCCCATCGTTGCGGAAAAGCAACTTTGGCCAGCGGGAAAACAACACTCATGGAAGAGGCGTATTTCAAGTGCCAGAGCAGCCCAGCCACCGTCTACCAGAGGAATTTGGCGGAAACGAGTGGCTCGTTGACGAACTGTACGAGCGGTACCAACAGGACAAGAATTCGGTCGACGCCAAGTGGTGGCCACTCTTCGAATCCTTTGCCTCCGCTGACGGCACTTCTTCCAACGGAACCTCCGCAGCTCCAGCAGCTGCCAATCCCCCAACCCAAGTACTTCCCGTAGTGGCTCCGGCCGCAGCGGCCCCGGCACCGGCGCCGGCCGCTCCCGCAGCTGCCACGGACGCTGCCCCGGCAGCACCGGCTCCGGCCAAGAAAGAACCGGCGACGGTCGCCCGGGACGGAGCAAAGAAGCCCGCCGGCGGCAACGCAACGCAGCCCATTCCGGCCCAGCTGCCCAAGAGCACCAAGGCACCCACCGCGCCGGAAGAAGACGTCGTCTCCGTCCTGCGTGGCCCGGCCAAGGCCATCGCCACCAACATGGTCACCAGCCTGGAAGTACCCACAGCCACCAGCGTCCGGGCAGTACCCGCCAAGCTGCTGATCGACAACCGCGTGGTGATCAACTCCAACCTTGCCCGCGCACGTGGCGGCAAGGTGTCCTTCACGCACCTCATCGGGTACGCCGTTGTCCGTGCGCTTTCCCAGTTCCCCTCGATGAACGTCTACTACGACGAGATCGACGGCAAGCCGAGCGCCGTGCAGCCCGCGCACGTCAACTTCGGCATTGCCATTGACATGCCCAAGCCCGATGGCACGCGCCTCCTGATGGTTCCGAACATCAAGAAGGCCGAGACCATGGACTTCGCTGAGTTCTGGCACACCTACGAGGACCTGATCAAGCGCGCCCGCAACGGCAAGCTCACGGCTGATGACCACGCAGGCACCACGGTTTCGCTGACCAACCCCGGCGGCATCGGCACTGTCCACTCCGTGCCGCGCCTTTCCAAGGGCCAGGCTGCCATCATCGGCGTCGGTGCCCTCGACTATCCGGCGGAGTTCCAGGGTGCCAGCGAGAAGATCATCGCCCAGAACGCCATCAGCAAGATCCTGACGCTGACCTCCACCTACGATCACCGAGTGATCCAGGGCGCAGGCAGTGGCGAGTTCCTCAAGCTGGTCCACCAGCTCCTCCTCGGCGCGCAGAACTTCTACGACGAGATCTTCGAAGCCCTGCGCATCCCGTACGAGCCCGTGCGCTGGAGCCCGGACCTGCAGGTTGATCCGGCCGACGAGATCAACAAGGTCGCCCGCATCCAGCAGCTGATCCACTCCTACCGCGTGCGCGGCCACCTCATGGCCGACACCGACCCCCTGGAGTACGTCCAACGCAAGCACCCGGACCTCGATGTCCTGACCTACGGCCTGACGCTCTGGGACCTTGACCGTGAATGGCCCACGGGTGGTTTTGGCGGCAAGCCGATGCTGAAGTTCCGTGACATCCTTGGCGTACTGCGCGATGCCTACTGCCGCACCACCGGTATCGAGTACATGCACATCCAGGAACCTGCAGAACGCAAGTGGTTCCAGGACCAGCTCGAGCACCCGTACTCCAAGCCGAGCCGTGAAGAGCAGCTCCGCATTGTCTCCAAGCTCAACGCGGCAGAGGCTTTCGAGACCTTCCTGCAGACCAAGTTCGTCGGCCAGAAGCGCTTCTCCCTGGAGGGTGGCGAGTCGCTGATTCCGCTGCTCGACGCCGTCATCTCAGATGCAGCCGACGACGGCCTGGATGAGGTTGCCATCGGCATGGCCCACCGTGGCCGCCTCAACGTGCTGACCAACATTGCAGGCAAGACCTACGCCCAGGTCTTCCGCGAATTCGAAGGTACCCAGGACCCACGCTCGGTCCAGGGCTCCGGTGACGTCAAGTACCACCTCGGCACCGAAGGTACCTTCACCTCGGACAACGGCAAGCAGACCAAGGTCTACCTCGCCGCGAACCCGTCGCACCTCGAGGCAGTGGACTCCGTCCTCGAAGGCATCGTCCGCGCCAAGCAGGACCGCCTGGACCAGGGTGAGTCCTTCCCCGTCCTGCCCATCATGGTCCACGGTGACGCAGCTTTCGCAGGCCAGGGCGTTGTGGCTGAAACCCTCAACCTCTCGCAGCTTCGCGGCTACCGCACCGGTGGCACAATCCACGTGATCGTCAACAACCAGGTCGGCTTCACCACGGCCCCGTCCTCCTCGCGTTCGTCCACGTACTCCACGGATGTCGCCAAGATGATCCAGGCTCCGGTCTTCCACGTGAACGGCGACGATCCCGAGGCCGTGGTCCGCGTGGCGCAGCTCGCCTACGAGTTCCGTCAGCGTTTCCACAAGGATGTCGTCATCGACATGGTCTGCTACCGCCGTCGCGGCCACAACGAGGGCGACGACCCCTCGATGACCCAGCCGCTCATGTACAACCTGATCGAAGCCAAGCGCTCCGTCCGCAAGCTGTACACCGAGTCGCTGATCGGCCGTGGCGACATCACCGAGGAAGAAGCAGAGCAACTGCTCCGCGACTACCAGGAACGCCTCGAGCGCGTCTTCGCTGAAACCCACGCTGCCCAGACGTCGCCGATTCCGATCATCACTGCGGACTCCGCAGCTGTCTCGGACATCGAGCGGCCGATCGCACAGCAGGCCGATTTCGGGACCAACTCCCCTGCATCCACGGCAATTTCCGCTGAGACCCTTGCCCGCATCGGCAAGGCCCACCTGGAAATTCCGGAAGGCTTCACCGTCCACTCCAAGCTCAAGCAGCTGTTGGAGAAGCGTGAACAGATGTCCCGTGAAGGCGGCATCGACTGGGGCTTCGGCGAGATCGCAGCTTTCGGCTCATTGATCATGGAGGGCGTGCCTGTTCGTTTGGCAGGCCAGGACTCCCGCCGCGGTACGTTCGTCCAGCGCCACGCCGTATTCCACGACCGCGCCAATGGCAACGAATGGCTCCCGCTGGGTAACCTTTCGGATGACCAGGCCAAGCTGTGGATCTACGATTCCCTGTTGTCCGAATACGCCGCAATGGGCTTCGAATACGGCTACTCGGTAGAGCGTCCCGACGCCCTGGTCCTGTGGGAAGCCCAGTTCGGTGACTTCGTCAACGGTGCGCAGACCATCATTGACGAATTCATCTCCTCGGCTGAGCAGAAGTGGGGCCAGCGTTCCTCGTTGGTACTCATGCTGCCGCACGGCTACGAAGGCCAAGGTCCGGACCACTCCTCGGCACGCATTGAGCGCTTCCTGCAGATGTGCGCCGAAGACAACATGATCGTGGCGAACCCCACCACGGCCGCTTCGCACTTCCACCTGCTCCGCCGCCAGGCTTACAGCCGTCCGCGCAAGCCGTTGATCATCTTCACGCCCAAGCAGCTCCTGCGCCTCAAGGGCGCCGCTTCCGCCGTCGAGGACTTCACGAACGGCGGCTTCAGGCCGGTTATCAGCGATCCAGAGATGCAGCCAGCGAACGTTGACCGCGTCATCCTGGTTTCGGGCCGTTTGTACTACGACCTCCTGTCCAACCGGCAGAAGTCCGGCGATACCTCCACAGCGATCATCCGCGTCGAGCAGCTGTACCCGCTGCCCAAGGCTGAGATCGAAGCGGAGCTCGCCAAGTACCCGAACGCTGACGTCGTCTGGGCGCAGGACGAACCTGCCAACCAGGGTCCTTGGCCGTTCATGGGCTTGAACCTGGCACCGGAGCTCGATCGTAAGCTCCGCCTGGTGTCGCGTCCGGCCTCTGCGTCCACGGCTGCAGGTTCCATGAAGCGCCACGCTGCTGAGCAGGATGCCCTGATCAAGCAGGCGTTCGAACGCAAGTAAAACCGAAACTGCCCGGCCCGAGGAGCGATAAGCGCGCCTCAGGCCGGGCAGTTCTGTTTAATGGGACAGGTACCGGTTCCCGAACCGGCTGTTGAGCCTGGACCGTGCAAGGACCGTAACGAGTGTGAAGAGGTAACCGTGGAAGACAGGAAGCTGCGCATCGCAGCTGTAGGAGATGAACTGCTGGCGGGCCTGGGGGATCCCCGCGCATTGGGTTGGCTCGGACGAGTGCTGGCCCGTACACCCCAGGACTCCGTCGTAGTGGAGAGTTTCCCGCTGCCCTGTCCCATGGAGGGTACTGAGGGGCTCGCCGCCCGTTGGCAGGATGAAGCGGGCAGGCGTTTCAGCGACACGCACGAGAACCGCCTGGTCATCGGCCTGTCCGGGCGCGACCTTGAGTTTGGCTTGTCCACGGCACGGAGCAGGTTGAACCTTGCCAACATCCTGGATGGCGCCTCGCACAGCAGCGTTGAGGTATTTGTGGTCGGCCCGCCGCCCACACTTGACCCGGCACGGAACAAGCGGCTCGCCGAACTCAACACAGCGTTTGCCGATGTCACCACCCGACGGAACCACCACTACGTGGACACGTTCTCGCCCTTGCTCAACCACGAGCAGTGGAGGACTGACCTGGCCGCCAATGGAGGAACCCCCGGGCAGGCCGGTTACGGCTTGATCGCATGGCTCGTCCTGCACCGCGGTTGGTTCCAGTGGTTGAACATCGCACAGCCGGAGTAGTTGAGAGGCGGCCTTGCCGGCCCTCAGATCAGCGATAACCATTGCGCCCCTCCAATTCGCGATATATCGTGAATTTATTCAACGCGATATATCGCAATCTGGAGGGGACATGTCTGAGGAGCTATGGACCGTCACCGGTCCGCAAACCATCGAAGTGGACCAGGTTCGATCGCTGAAGCTGGGAATCGTCAAGGGCCGCTTCGACGTGATGACCCACGACGAGGCCTTTGTCCGGATCGAAATCAGTGAAATCACCGGGGACCCGCTGACTGTCACCCTCGTGGATGGCCGCCTGGAAGTCCGCCATCAATTACAGGGTCCGCAGGGCTGGTTCCGCAACCTGATGGGCACGGTCAACAACACCAGCACCAACTCCGTGGTAGTGGGAATCGCCCTCCCCCATGGCGTCGACGTCGAAGCCGGAACGGTGAGCGGGGACGGCATGGTGTCCGGCACCGGCGGCCGCACGCGGCTGAACACCGTCTCCGGCTCCGTCATGGCGGACGGAACCAGCGGCGAACTCCATGTCAACACGGTGAGCGGCGAGGTCATCGCCAGAAACCACGACGGCGTCCTGACCGCCAAAAGCGTCTCCGGCGAAGTTACCGCGTCCGGCACGTTCAAGAACGTCCGGGCCAACACGGTCAGCGGCGACCTCAGCTTCGACCTCCAGGGCTACACGAACGATCTCGGAGCCAACTCCGTTTCCGGTGACCTGACCATCCGGCTGCCCCATGACGTCGGCCTGGACATCGTGGCGAAGTCCGCCAGCGGATCGGTGGTGATCGACGATCAGCTGTACGCCCAGCCAGGAAACAACGTGCACACCATCGTAGGACCCGACGAGCGGCTGATGCTGGTCCGCACCAACACGGTGTCCGGCAAGACGTACATCATGCATGCCTCAGCGCCCACAACCGACCACGAGAACCCCGCCGGCGGGGAAGCGGGCCTCTGATGCCCCCGGTCTTCGCCCACGGGGCCCTGCGCCTCTACCTGCTTGCCTTGCTCGAGGCAGGCCCGAAACACGGCTATGAGCTGATCAAGGCTTTGGGCGACCGTTTTGGCGGTACCTACTCCCCCAGCGCCGGCACCATCTACCCCCGCCTGGGCAAGCTGGAAGAAGAGGGACTTGTTGCCACCGAAACCGAGGGCAGGCGCACCAAGTACGTCATCACCGACGCCGGCCGCGCCGAGCTGGACGGCCGAAGAGCGGAACTGGCCGATGTGGAAAACACCATCTCTGCCTCGGTCAGGCGGCTGGCCGACAGCCTGCGGGAGGACATCAGGACCAACATGCGCGGCCTGCGGGCGGACCTCGCGGCAACCGCGGAGGCCGCACGCAGCAGCGCTTCGTCGGCCCCGTTCCGAAGCCACACCGGCGGCCACACACCCGAGAGCCAGCGGATCCTGAAGGAAGCTGAGCTGATGGTTCAGTCGTTCAGGGATGACATCCGGGTTGAATTGCGCCAGCACGGCGCTTTGCATCCCTTGACGCCTGTGGCCCTGGAAACTGTCCGTGCCGTGCTGGACCAAGCACGCATTTCGATCCGTAATTCGCTGCGAAACTGAGCGCCTTTTCCCTTCCCGGTCCCGCCGGTTCGCGACCCAGCACCCGGGTGTGCGAAACTGGAGGGCAGCTTTATTGAGTATCAATCCTTGAAGGAGGCCAGCTATGAGCAAGCGTGCACGTAAGCGTCGTGACCGTAAGCGCGGCGGCGCGAACCACGGCAAGCGTCCCAACACCTAAGCCAGCGGCTTAGTGTCACATGCCTAAAAGCGAGGGCCCCGGAAACCATTCGGTTTCCGGGGCCCTCGACGCTTAATACCTTTTGCCGGGACGGATCAGGCGTCCACGGGCTTGATGGAGTGAATCCTGTCAAGAATGGAATTCTTGAGGTTCTCCGGTGCTGACTCAGTACACGAACGCTTAACCATGGTGCGGATGAGGCACTCGAGGTCATACTGCTCAGCGCATTCCCCGCACGTATCCAGGTGCTGCTTGATTTCACTGAGGTCATCACGGGTCAACGCACCGTCGAGATACTCATAAATCCGTTGCATTCGCGTATCGTCGCAATCGCCCAATCCCTGGCAGTCGCTCATTTCTCTTTCTCCTGATTGTTGCTTCCGGCCGCGGCCTGATCTTCGGTATGGGCCCTGAAGCCCCGTTCGGCGGCATAATCCGCCAGCATGTCCCGCAGCATTTTCCTGCCGCGGTGCAACCGCGACATCACCGTGCCGATGGGAGTGTTCATAATTTCTGAGATCTGCTTGTACGCATATCCCTCGACGTCCGCGAAGTAGACCGCCAACCGGAATTCCTCCGGGATGGCCTGCAACGCGTTCTTGACGTCGGAGTCCGGCAGATGGTCCAACGCCTCGGCTTCCGCGGACCGCAGCCCTGCGGAGGTGTGGGACTCGGCCTTGGCCAACTGCCAATCCTCAATCGTGTCCGAATTGGACTGCAGGGGTTCCCGCTGACGCTTTCGGTAGAGATTGATATAGGTGTTGGTCAGGATGCGGTACAACCATGCCTTGAGGTTGGTCCCGGGCTTGTACTGGTGGAAGGCGGAAAAGGCCTTGGTGTAGGCCTCCTGGACCAGGTCTTCCGCGTCCGAAGGGTTCCGCGCCATCCTCATCGCTGCCGAGTACAGCTGGTCCACATACTGCATGGCGTCGCGCTCGAATCGGGCACGCCGCTGCTCGGACGTCTCAGAGGAGACGTCGACGGCGGCCGTCGCCTCCGCAGTGCCCTCTGCGGACGATTCGGCTGCTTCATACATGGCCGCTGCGGCCGGTTCAATGGTGCTCATCGTTGCCAAGTCTACTGTCAGCTTGGGTGAAACCAGCTGTGAACCGTACCCCGGCTCTGACAGGACCGCCCGGTCCTTAACCAAAGTCAAAAAACCAACTCCGTTCAGCGAAGCGGCAACACCATGCCGCGGTCCGGTCTCCACCGCACCTGTTGTTCACAACGGCCGCCGCTGGGTAAATATTCCGCAAAGGTGCAAGACTAGAGCAGACTGCACCCCGTGAACACAACACTCATCCAATAGTGTGGCAAGCCATCCAGGAGGCAAGACATGTCTGTTATCCGTTTTCTCGCGCGTCCCATGCTCGCGTCCAGCTTCGTCGTCGCAGGTCTGGAAAAGCTACGGAACGCGGACGACACCGCGAAGCAACTCTCGCCTGTACTGCGCCGCGCATCGGAGTCCCTGCCCTTCAAGGCAGACGAGAAGACCCTTGCCCGTGTTATCGGCGGCGCCCAGCTGGGCGCCGGGACATTGCTCGGCCTGGGCAAGCTCTCCCGTTTCGCCGCAACCGTGCTGGTTGTGACGTCCGCCCTTAACTCCTATGTGGAGTGGCGCTCAGCCGATATCAGCACCAAGGAAGGCCGGATTGCCCGCAAGGCACGGCTCCTCAAGAACATTTCCCTCACGGGAGGCGTCCTGCTTGCTTCCGTTGACACCGAGGGCCGGCCAAGCATCGCATGGCGGGCCGAGCACCTCGCGGCCGACGCCAGGAAGGTCACCGGCAAGCAGATCAAGCGCGCCGACAAAGCAGTTCGCAAGGCCGTAGACAACGCAGTTGGAGCATAAGGAAGCATGACAGGCACCACCCCCGCCAACACCGACCCAGCAGCTACCGAAACCTCGCTTCCGCTATGGTCCGCCCCGTACGCCCAAGGCCCTGTGGATGCGACGGTGACGGTCCCGGGTTCGAAGTCGTTGACCAACCGGTACCTGGTGCTTGCAGCTTTGGCAGATGGGCCGTCACGCCTGCGGGCTCCCCTGCATTCCCGCGACTCTGCCCTCATGATCCAGGCCCTTCGGCAGCTCGGCGCCACGGTCACTGAAGAACCCGGCGACGGCGACTACGGACCCGACCTCCTGATCACGCCGCTGGATCCCCTGGCTACAAGCGCAGAAACCGCCATCGATTGCGGGCTGGCTGGAACTGTGATGCGCTTTGTTCCGCCGCTCGCGGCGTTGCGCCGCGGGGCTACCGTGTTCGACGGCGATCCGCATGCGCGCAACCGACCCATGGGCACCATCATCGAGGCCTTGGTGGCGCTCGGGGTTCCTGTCGCCGCTGAAGGCGGCAGGACGCCGTCGGCCCTTCCGTTCACGGTGGAAGGCACCGGGGAGGTGCGCGGGGGGCACCTGGTGATCGATGCCAGCGCTTCGTCGCAGTTCGTCTCTGCCTTGCTGCTGGTGGGTGCGCGTTTCACCGAGGGCCTGCACCTGGAGCATGTAGGCAAGCCCGTTCCGAGCCTTGACCACATCTCGATGACGGTGGCGACTCTCCGCAGCGTCGGGGTCTCGGTGGACGATTCGGTGCCGAACCACTGGCGGGTATCCCCCGGTCCCATCAGCGCCTTTGACCAACGGATTGAGCAGGACCTCTCCAACGCCGGACCCTTCCTGGCAGCTGCGCTGGCTACCAAGGGAACCGTCCGCATCCCCAACTGGCCATCCGGCACCACGCAGGTGGGCGACATGTGGCGGAGTATCCTCGCCGCGATGGGAGCGGAAGTCACCCTTCAGGACGGGACGCTGACCGTTACCGGTGGTCAGGAGATCAAGGGCGCGGACTTCGACGAAACAAGCGAACTCGCACCCACCGTTGCCGCGCTCTGCGCACTTGCAGCCGGCCCTTCGCGTCTCACGGGCATTGCCCACCTACGTGGCCACGAAACTGATCGGCTCGCGGCCCTGGTGGCCGAGATCAACAGGCTGGGTGGTGACGCTGAGGAAACGGCTGACGGCTTGGTTATCCGGCCGGCTGCCCTGCATTCCGGGATCGTGCACAGCTACGCGGACCACCGCATGGCCACAGCGGGTGCCATCCTTGGCCTCGCTGTCGAAGGGGTCAAGGTCGAAGACATCGCCACGACATCCAAGACCATGCCGGAGTTCCCGGACATGTGGGTTCGGATGCTCGGGACTGCCGGCGCGGAAGAGGCCGGCAACTGACCATGGCCCGCGACGCACGCTCCTGGGACGAGTCCGATGTCCGTATCCGTCCCAACAAAAAAGGGTCACGCCCCAGGACCAAGGACCGCCCAAGCCACGATGACGCCGTCATTGGGCGCATCATCACCGTAGACCGGGGACGGTACCGGGCAATTGTCGGGGAAGACACCGACAACGAGCGCCTGGTCATCGCAGCACGGGCCCGTGAACTGCGGCGTAACCCCGTGGTCCCGGGTGACTTCGTCGCCCTGGTCGGAGATGTCTCCGGAGACCCGGATACCCTCGCCCGCCTGGTCCGGGTGGAGGAGCGCAGGACGCTCCTGCGCCGCAGTGCTGACGACACCGATCCGATCGAACGTGTCGTCGTGGCCAATGCCGATCAACTCGTGGTGGTGGTGGCGGCCGCGAACCCCGAGCCCCGGACCGGATTCATCGACCGCGCCCTGGTGGCCGCGTATGACGCCGGAATCGAGCCGCTGCTGCTCATCACCAAGGCGGACGTCAAGGACCCGGCGGAACTGCTGGCGAACTACCTCAGCCTGGACTTCCCCGTAATCATCAGCCGGACCGCCGATTCAGGGGCCGGCGGCATTGACGCGCGTTCCGACGACGGCCTGTCCGCCCGCCTCGACCGGTATGCCGTCGCGCAGCTCCGCTCCCACCTCGGCGGAAAAGTAACTGTCATGCTCGGCCACTCCGGTGTGGGCAAGTCCACCATGGTCAACGCCCTGACGGGAGCCGAACGCGCCACTGGCGGCGTAAACGCGGTGACGGGCCGCGGCAGGCACACCTCCTCGTCGGCCCTCGCCCTTAAACTCGATGACGCCCCCACGGGAAGCTGGATCATCGATACTCCCGGCATCCGCTCCTTCGGTTTGGCCCATGTGGACCCGGACCGGATCCTGCGCTCCTTCCCCGACTTGGAGCCCGGCACGGATGGCTGCGAACGCGGCTGCAAACACGACGCAACCGCCATCAATTGCGGACTGGATGCGTGGGTCAACGAAGGCCATGCCGGACCGTCAGGCGTCGCCCGCCTTGCCTCACTGCGTCGCTTGCTTGGGGCTGATCCCCGGCTCGAAGCGAAAGAGGCCAAGGAATTGGGCACGGTCAACTGATCGTGGCGGCTTCACGTCCCCACTGCGGCCAGTGATTCAGGATAGTTTGGTGGCATGACCCATCCCGTTTCCACCTACAACGATGACTTGCGTCTCGCCCACGTCCTCGCAGACTCAGTAGATGCCCAGACCATGGATCGCTTCAAAGCGCTGGACCTGCAGATCGAAACCAAGCCGGACCTCACACCCGTCACAGATGCGGATAAGGCCGCGGAGGAAGCGATTCGCGGCCAGCTGTCCCGTTCCCGCCCCCGCGACGCCGTCTTGGGCGAGGAATTCGGCAGCAGCGGACACGGCTCGCGTCGTTGGATCATCGATCCCATCGATGGCACCAAGAATTTTGTTCGCGGTGTTCCCGTATGGGCAACGTTGATTGCGCTGGTCGATGAAGGCGAACCGGTTGTTGGCGTAGTGAGCGCCCCGGCTCTGGGCAAGCGGTGGTGGGCAGCCAAAGACATGGGCGCTTACATGGGCCGTTCGCTCGCCTCCGCCACACGCCTGAAGGTTTCCAACGTCTCCCGGTTGGCGGACGCGTCGATGTCGTACTCGAGCCTTTCCGGCTGGAAGGAACGCGGCAACCTCGACGAATTCATGGGACTCACAGAGGACATCTGGCGTACTCGCGCCTACGGGGATTTCTGGTCCTATTGCCTGGTCGCCGAAGGCGCCGTGGATATCGCCTGCGAACCTGAGCTGAATCTCTACGACATGGCTGCCTTGGTGCCCATCGTCACGGAAGCCGGCGGACGCTTCACGTCACTGGAGGGCGAAGACGGACCGTTCGGCGGTAACGCGTTGGCCACCAACTCGATATTGCATTCGGAGGTCCTCAAGCGCCTCAACCCTGGGCTGGACGACCTCCTCTAGCTCCGGTTGCGGAACGGCCCGCATCGAACCATCACGAAATTTTCGACGGCGGATGACCCCTTTTGGGGCCGTCCGCCGTTTTATCTTCGCCCAATGACGACTTTTTCGTTCCACGTAACAATGCGCTTAACAATGTCCACCGGCTTTGGAGTGGCTGATGGGTATGCCCTAACCTTTTTTACAGGTCACGAGTGCCAGCGCTAAACCCCGGTTTGCTGGCCGGCAACCCTCCATTCGCGGTGGGGTGCCCCGGGTGACGACCCGGCCGGTCCGGAACGGATACGGCAAGCGCGGATCCCCCATGCGGGGGTCCCTCTTAAGTGAGGTCCCATGAGCACCGTTACGTTCAACGCCAACACCATTCCGTCGTTTGCTGAGGCAAGCGCAGTGCCGGTTGCTGCTGCACGTCCGCTGGCCGCTGTCACGGGCGCGGAGTTGCAGGCGCCCCTGATCCAAGGCGGCCATGTCCGTTATGCCAACCTCGACTACGGCGCATCGGCACCTGCCCTGACCATCGTCTCGGCGCACCTCAACGAGGTTTTGCCTTACTACGCCAGCGTTCACCGCGGTGCGGGTTTTGCTTCGCAGATCAGCACCTCTGTCTACGAAAATTCCCGGAACATCGTGCGTGAATTCGTGGGCGGCCGGGCTGATGACTCCGTGATTTTCACCCGCAACACCACTGACTCCCTGAACTTGCTGGCCGGATGCCTCCCCGTGGTTGATGGCCAGGTCGCTGGCGAGGTCCTGTACCTGGACATCGAACACCACGCCAACCTGCTGCCTTGGCAGGGTGTGCCCCACCGAAGCGTCGTTGCAGCACCAACCCTGGCCGCAACGTTGGATAAACTCCGCGATGAACTCGCCCAAGGCGGCGTGAGCCTGCTGGCGGTCACAGGCGCTTCGAACGTCACCGGTGAAATCCTCCCCATCGCCGAACTGGCTTCCCTTGCCCACGGGTTCGGCGCACGGATCGTGGTGGACGCCGCCCAACTTGCACCCCACCGCCGCATCAACATCGCAGAAGCGGACATCGACTACCTGGTCTTCTCCGGCCACAAGCTCTACGCTCCGTTCGGCGCTGGAGTGGTGGTGGGGCGCCCTGACTGGCTCGACGCCGGCGTCCCCCACCTGGCTGGCGGCGGAGCCGTCCGTGAAGCCCGGTTGGATTCGGTCAGCTGGGCTACCGGCCCGGCCCGCCATGAGGGCGGTTCTCCCAACGTTCTGGGAGCGGCAACCCTGGCCCGCGCCACCCAGGTGTTGGCCGGCCTGGATGAGCAGGAATGGCATGACCATGAAGCGGCCATACGTTCCTATCTTGTTGAAGGCCTGGAAGCGATTGAGGGCGTCTCTGTCCACAAGATCTTCAGCGATTCCGTAGACACCATTGGTGTGGTCAACTTCTCCGTGGAAGGCTTCGACGCCGGTTTGGTCGCCGCCTACCTCGCGGCGGAACACGGTGTCGGCCTTCGGGATGGCCGGTTCTGCGCCCACCCGCTGCTCAAGCGCCTGGGACTGCCGTCAGGTTCGCTGCGGGCAAGCTTCGGCGTTGGCTCCCGGTTGGAGGACGCCACCAGGTTGCTGGCAGGCATCGAGGAACTCAAGCGCAACGGACTTGGCTGGGACTACGTAGTGGACGAAGGCCGCTGGGTACCCGCGAACGACCACCGCAGCTACCCTGAATGGGCACCCAATACTCCGGGCACGGCAGGCGCAGCGCCCTGCACTGTGGACTAGGAATCCGCGCACCAAAGGGTTCCACGGCTGCGGTAAATTCGTAGGGTACCTTTTGGCAACCCTGTGAAGGAGCTCCGCGTGTCCACGCCGTCCCCCGGAGCCGCGAGTCATCCGGCGGTCATTCCCGGACCAGCAGGACCACGCGGTCCCAAGCTCCACGCCACCCGCAGGCACGAACTGGGCCAAAGCTTCCAGGACGGCGGGGAACATTATGACCGCGTGCGCCCCGGATACCCCATGGACTCCCTGGAATGGATCCTGCCCCAAGGGGCCCGGACAGCGGCCGACATCGGGGCGGGCACCGGCAAGTTCACGTCGCTTCTCCTCCAGCGGGACTTGGAGGTTGCCGCCGTCGATCCTTCACCGGACATGCTGGAACAACTGCGCAAAAGCTATCCGCAGGTCAACGCACTGGTGGGAACAGCCGAGGCAACAGGGCTGACGGACTCAGCATTCGACGTCGTCAGCGTTGCGCAGGCATGGCACTGGTGCGACCCCCTCCCCGCCAGCACGGAGATCGCCAGGATCCTCAGGCCCGGAGGAACGATGGGCTTGGTGTGGAACCAGCTGGACACGTCCATTCCCTGGGTCCACAGGCTGTCCCGGATCATGCACGCAGGAGATGTCCACAAGCCGGGATTCCGGCCAGTTATCGGTCCGGAGTTCCATGGCCTGGAACGCCACCTGACCACATGGGAGGATCCCCTGACTCCGGAGGACATCATGGAGTTGGCGAAGTCGCGCAGTTACTACCTCCGTGCCGGCGAGGCCACCCGGGCGAAAGTCATGGATAACCTCCAGTGGTACCTCCACGAACATCTTGGACATGCGGCAGGCGAAACAGTCCCCGTGCCCTACGTGACGCAAACGTGGCGTGCACTCAAGGTCCAGGGTGCGCCGCCACGGTAGGCTTGATGTGTGAAGACCAGTACGCCCTCCTCCTCGATCGAGGACTACGTCAAGGTCATCTACTCCTATACGGAGTGGCAGGACAAGCCGATCACGTCCTCCCAGCTCGCCCAAAGGCTGGGCGTGGCCAACTCCTCCGTCTCGGAAATGGTCCGCAAGCTCAAAGACCAGGGCTTGGTTGACCACCAGCCCTACAGCGCCATTCGACTGACCGCTGAAGGCATGCGGCTGGCCTTGTCCATGGTGCGTCGGCACCGGCTCATCGAAACCTACCTTGTGGAGGAACTGGGCTACAGCTGGGACGAGGTCCACGACGAAGCCGAGATGCTTGAGCATGCGGTGTCCGACACCTTCATCGAACGCATGTCAGCAAAGCTTGGGCACCCCGTCCGTGATCCGCACGGCGATCCCATTCCGTCGGCAGATGGAATGGTGGACTTGCCGCACGCGTACCAAATGATCGAACTGGACCAAGGCCATGCCGGGAAGATTACCCGCATCAGCGACGAAAACCCCGATCTCCTCCGTTACCTGGCTGCCCAGGACATCGCGCTGGACGCGCCTGTTGAAGTTATGGGGCGCAAGCCGTTCGGTGGGGCACTCGTTGTGAGGATCGGCAGCGGACCGGATCGCCGTGAGTTTGACCTGGCCGATGAAGTCGCATCGGCCCTGTGGGTCCAAAGCGCAGGAGTCCACCCCGGGTGCGTGCTCCCGGGGCGCTGAAGCAGCCGCACGTCCGGCTAGCTGCGCTGGCTGGCGGGACCGCCGTCGTCGGACGCCGTATCAGTAACGCTTCCGGCAGAGGCAGCCGCTTCGCGCGGCGGGTTCCGGATCCCGACGGCGGACGCCAGGCCCCCGATGACGAAAAGGGCCGCGGTGACCAGCAAGGCATTATCCAGGCCCTGCCGCGCGAACACCGGTCCAACGATCACCCCGGCGAAGGCAATGGTAATCAAGCCGGCAATGCGAGCCACTGCGTTATTGACCGCCGAGCCTATACCGGCCTCCTCCGTGGGCACTGCACCCAGTATCGCCGCCGTTAGGGGAGCCACCAGAGTAGCCAAACCCACGCCAAAGACAATCTGGCCGGGAAGCACCTGCGTCCAATAGTTGAGGGGCTCCTGGACCGTCAATGACATCAGGAAGCCCACGCCGCACAACAACGGACCTGCCGTCATGAACCAACGAGGGCCATACTTGCCGGCAAGGCCGCCAAAGTACGACGCACACAGCATCAGGATGACGGTACCCGGAAGCAGTGCAATGCCGGCCAATGTCGCACCCATACCGCCCACCTGCTGAAGGTAGATGCCCAGGACGAAGAACCCCAGCGAAATCCCGCCGTAAATAGCCAAGGTAGCCACGTTGCCCCACGCAAAATTGCGGATAGCGAAGAGCCGCAGCGGCAGCATCGGCTGGGCAGTCCGCGCTTCGTGGACAAGGAAGAGTGCCAAAGCTACCGCCCCAACCACCAGCGGTGCCCACACCAGCGGGCTCTCCCAGCCCATCCTGCCCTGCTCGATGAAGGCATATACGGGACCACCCAGGCCGACCATCGCCAGGAACGCACCGAGATAGTCGATCTTCTTGCTCTTGTCCCGTGCGGCGTCACTTGCTCGCAAGCCCGACAGCATAGGCCAGATCAGGGCTGCAGGGACAACGTTGATGAAGAAAATGACCCGCCAGGAAAGCAAATCCACAGAGACACCGCCTATAAGCGGCGCCACAATGGCAGCCGCGCTGGTCCACCCGGACCACTGGCCAATGGCTTTGGACTGGGCAGGGCCGGAGAACGAGGTAACGATCATGGCCAACGAACTCGGGACCAGGAGCGCACCGGCAATTCCCTGCAGGGCACGTGAGACTACAAGGACTTCGCCGGTCCAGGCAAGCCCGCACATCACCGAGGTCACCGCGAACCCGGCCAGGCCCCATTCCAGGATCCTGGCCCTGCCAAAATGGTCGGACAATGAGCCGGCCACCAGGATGAGGGCACCCAACGTCAGCAAGTACGCATCCACCACCCACTGCTGGATGACCAGGCCACCGCCCAGTTCCCGCCCAATGGCCGGAAGTGCGAGATTCACCACAAAACCGTCAAGGATCGCAATGAACGAAGCCACGATTGCCACCACCAGCACGCGTTTTTGGAGCGGGGTGCTCGGTTCCACAACGGCTGCGTCAGTCATGAGCACAGCCTACGCCGAAGGAGTCCCGTATCGTTGAATGGTGATTAGCAGACGTGACGCCGCCCTGGCCCTGGATATTCCGATGGAAATGGCCCAACGCCACGGCATTCCGTCCCGCCTTAGCGAGGCCGAGCTTCGCGACATGCAGGACAATCCCCCGGTCTGGCTCGTGCAGTCCCGTGCCAACCGCACCGGAAAGCGCCCCGTCTGGGTCCACCTCACATGCGCTGTGTGCAGCTACTCTGAGGCTGTCCGGCCCAAGAAATGGTGGCCGGACTTCTCGTTCGTCTATTGCGGCACGCACCGGAACTCCGAGCTGCCCAAGCTGTTCCTCGGCGAAGTCCGCAGCGAATACGAAGGCGTTGGCAGCCGCTTCGTCGGCGTGGTGGACGTTCCGGAGAACCAGGCCTAACCGGCTAACCCGCCTGCTGGCTCATCTCCGAAGGTACTGCGAGAAGCTGGAAGGTCCGGCCCTCCCGCAGCACGGTCAGCGGGAACGGTTCGCCGATCGCCTCCTCAAAGAGCAGCTTCTGGAGGCTTTCCGCGCTGGACACCGCCCTCCCCTGGGCACGCAGCACCAGATCACCTGGCTGGAGTCCGGACCGCTCAGCAGGTGAGCCCGCGATCACCTCGACGACGCGTAAGCCTTCCTTCTGGCCTGTCCGCACCACGGCACTGGCGTCAAGGGGTATCGGGGTGCTGACCAGGCCCAGGTAGGCTCGACGCACCCGGCCATCCCGCAGCAACGAGGCAATGATCCTCTGCGTCGTCCTGTTGATGGGAACAGCCAACCCCAGCCCAAGTCCGGCGACAGCAGTGTTGATGCCGACGATGCGGCCCCTCGTATCAGCCAAAGCCCCACCGGAATTTCCTGGATTCAGCGCAGCATCGGTCTGGATGACATCTTCAATCACCCGCCGGTGTTCTCCTGCCCGGACAGGGATGGAGCGACCCAGGCCACTGACCACGCCGGCAGTCACGGACCCGGCCAGGCCGAGGGGGTTCCCCACGGCGATGACCAACTGCCCTACACGCAAAGAGTCCGCGTTACCCAGCAGCGCCGGAGGCGGCGTGGATCTCAACCCACGGACCACAGCAAGATCTGACAGAGGATCGGCACCCACCAACTCCACGTCGGTGTGCTTACCGTCCGCGAAAACGGCCCGGCCGGACTGAATGCCCGCCACGACGTGGGCGTTCGTCAGCAGGTACCCGTCGGCCGTAAACACGACGGCGGATCCGCTTCCCACACGCACTTGGCCACGGCGCCCTGTGCTTGTCATTTCAATGGCAGCAACATGTGGTGTTACGGACTCCGCCACCCTGATGACGAGCTGCGAATATGCGTCCAGGGCCTCGTCTTCGTCCGGGTGTTGTTGTTCAAACTCAGGCTCGGTACTCATCACTTGCCTCCTGCCAAACGTCGGACCGCGATCCGCACGCCCCGTCCGGCTTCGCGCTTACCCAGTACAACGACCGGCGTCCGGGGGCTAGTCCGGTTTACGGTACGCCGTGGGTGAACGAGGCTTACGGGCAGGTAGTTTTCGGCACGAAGAAAGCCCCCGGATCGCGAGGATCCGAGGGCTTTCCGGGGTGGAGATGGGGGGAATTGAACCCCCGTCCGATGTCGTGTTGTCAGGGCTTCTCCGGGCGCAGTTTGCGTCGGATTTTCTCGGCCCCAGCCGTCCTGCAAACAGGCGGCTGATCCGGGCCCAGTCATCTAAGAGTCCCGTTTACCTCAATGACGAAGGCAAACAGCAGTGGCTATCTAAATGACGCCAGGAACCGGGGCGATAGCAACCCCGGGCTGACGGACTGTCTTACTGCTTAGGCAGCGAGAGCGAAGTCAGTGCGCTTAGATTCGGCACTTATTGGTTTGCAGACAGCGTTTACGAGATAATTCTGCATCCTCGGCCCGCTTCACCTGTCGCGACTAACATCGTCGAAACCGATCATCCCCGTATTTTGTTACCAAACCGTCGGACTGTGGAAGCTCCGCCGGACTACTTAGCATAGCGCATTAATCGGAAGTTTCATTCCCGGACACGCGCCTTGGCCGGCTAACGTCGGTTGCGTTCACGCAGTTCACGCAGGGACTCACGCTTATCCTGCTGCTCGCGGAGGGTCTGCCGCTTGTCGTAATCCTTCTTACCTCGGGCAAGGGCGATCTCGACCTTGGCCCGCCCGTCCAGGAAATACAGCTGAAGCGGAACGACGGTGAAGCCGGACTCGCGGATCTTTTGCGAAATCTTGTCCAGTTCCTCGCGATGCAACAAGAGCTTACGACGCCGGCGCGCGGCATGGTTGGTCCAACTCCCCTGGTTGTACTCAGGGATGTGGATACCCTCCATCCACAGCTCGTCGTTGTAGAAGGTGCAGAAGCCATCCACCATGGACGCATGGCCCTCGCGGAGGGACTTCACCTCGGTTCCCATGAGGGCAATGCCTGCCTCATAGGTATCAAGAATGAGGTAGTTGTGCCGGGCCTTCCGATTGGTGGCCACTACCTTACGGCCACTTTCCTTGGGCACGGTAGAACTCCTTGTTAGATGCGGATTTCAACTAGTGTACGCCAGCCCCGGCGGGCCCCCGCACCTTAGAGAAGGGTCATGGGGTCCACTGCCGAGCCGTTGAGCCAGGTTTCGAAGTGCGCATGGCAACCAGTGGAGTTACCTGTGCTGCCCGAGTAGGCAATGAGCTGCCCTGCCGAGACCTGCTGACCATTGGCAACCACAATGCTGCTGTTGTGATAGTAGATGGTGGTCAGCGAGTTGCCTTGGACAACGCCGTGGGAAATCTTGACCCGCCAGCCACCTCCGTCTGCTGAGTTCCAGCCGGAGTTGAACACCTGGCCCGCGGCGGCCGCGTAGACGGGGGTACCGCAAGCCGCACCGAAGTCGATGCCGGTGTGCATGTAACCACCCGTGCCGTAGAAGTCGATAGTGCCCGGCGGCGTTGCACGCCAACCGAACCCCGATGTGATGGGCACAGCGCTGGCGAACGGGTGCCGCAAACCGAATGCCGAAGGTGATCCCGCAGCGGGCGGAACATAAGGCTGCTCCGGGGGCGCCGGCCTACCCTGTGCTGCCGCAGCCGCGGCTGCAGCAGCAGCGGCTTCCGCAGCGATACGCCGTTGCTCCGCTTCCCACGCTTCCCGCAATTTGCGGTCCCGCTCCACAATCTCAGCTGCAACGCTGTCCTGTTCGGACTTCACCCGAGCGAGGTTGGCTTCGATCCCGGGTTTGGCCGCTTGCAATTGTCCGTTCAAGCGGGTGGTGTCTTCGATCAGCTTGTCGACTTCGGCTTTCTTGCTCGCAGCCTCATCCCGGGCCGCTTTCTCCCGCTCCAGCGCGGCGTCAGCCTTGGCCTTCAGGTCCTGGATTTCTTCCTCGACCGCAACCAGCCGCGCCTGTGAGTTCACGTTCGTGGCGTTTTGCTGCGTCAATTTGGTCATCGCTGCGTTTTGGCTTCGCATCGCCTGGTCAGCCAAATCCATGGACTCGGTCAGGCTTCCTGTTTCGCTGGAGCCGAACAAGAGGGCGATGTTGGTAGGCACGCCACCCGATTTGTACGCCTGGGACGCAATCTGCCCGATCAGCTTTTTGGTGTCAGTGATCTTTTGCTTATCACTTTCCAGCTGCTCGGTAATCTTCGCTTTGTTCTGCTGGGCAAGCTCCACCCGGGCAGCCAACGCTTCGACTTCCTTGACTGCGCCGGCAACCCGGCCCTGAGCTTCAAGCAGCGCCTGCTGGGCTCCCGGAAGACGGCCTTGGTAGATCACCAGGTCACCGGCGGCCTTCGCGATATTCGCATCCACGAATTCCAGGGAGGCCTGCACCCTGGCCGACTCTGCTTCCAGGGCGGCCTGCTGGTCATCCAGGTTGTCTGCCTGCGCGGTTGGGGCACCTGAAAGGAGGCTGACAGCCAGACCCACGGCAAGGGCAGCACCCAGAATCCGAACGTGGCCGGACGCAAGGCGCCGACGCAGGGAGGTCGGGTCCAACGTGGTCATCAGGAGTCCTTTTCGCTTGTCAGCACGGTTGTTCGGTGAAACGGGAGGGTCACGGCTAAACCTTCAGGTAGCGCCGCAAGGTCAATAGTGACGATATACCAGCGAGCCCCGCACCCAGCGCAATGAGGACCGGAGCGATCACCAGGACCTGCGCTGACGAGATGAACGGCGTATTAAGGAACTGCCTGGACAGGTCGCCATTGAGCCAGAAATGAGCCATCAGCCACAGGGTGACCGAAGCCAACAAAGCTCCAACGACGGCGGCTATGACGCCTTCGAGGATGAACGGCAGTTGGATGACCATCTTGGAGGCGCCCACGAGCCGCATAATGCCGGTTTCGCGACGCCGGCTGAAGGCTGAAAGGCGGATGGTTGTCGTAATCAGCAGCACCGCACAGAAAATCATCACCGCAGCAACGCCAATAGCAGCCACGGAGGCGCCGTTCATCCACGAGAAGATGCGTTCAAGGACCTGTCTTTGGTCACTCACGGTCTCGACGCCCGGCTGGGAGGAGAACGTTTCGCTGATGATCTGGTACTTCTCGGGGTTCTTCATGTTGATGCGGAACGAGGCCGGCAGCTGATCCTCGGACACGGAGTCCACGATCGGTGAGTTGGAGAACTGTTCCTTGAAGTGCGTGTAGGCCTCGGCCTGGGATTCGAACTGGAAGTCGTTGATGTACTGCTTAACGGCAGGGGACTCCAGCATCGCCTTCAGGTTGTCCTGCTGCTCCTGCGTGGCCGGACCGGATGCGCAGCCAACCGCCGTCGAACCGTCGTTGCAGAGGAAGACCGCCACCTGGACTTTGTCGTACCAGTAGCCCTTCATCTGGTTGATCTGCATCTGCAGCATCCCCGCAGCGCCGACGAACGTCAGGGAAACAAAAGTCACCAATACTACGGAAATAACCATCGACAGGTTGCGGCGCAAGCCACTGCCGATTTCCCCGAGGATAAACAGGAGCCTCACAGCTGTGCCCCCTGAGCCCGGTCGAGTTCCTCGCCGCTGGCATCGCGCAGACGGCGCGACTCCCCCACCACAGGAATCATCGATGTGTACAGGGCCTTGGCTTCGTCGCGGATGACCTTACCGTTCTTAAGTTCCACCACGCGCCGGCGCATCTCGTTGACGATGTCGTCGTCGTGGGTGGCCATGACCACCGTGGTGCCGTTCTGGTTGATTTTGTCCAGGACTCCCATGATTCCCATCGAAGTGATGGGGTCCAGGTTTCCGGTCGGCTCGTCTGCCAGCAGGATGCCGGGGCGATTGACGACGGCGCGGGCGATCGCCACGCGCTGCTGCTCACCACCGGAGAGCTCATGCGGCATTCGCCGTTCCTTGCCTTCCAGACCCACTGTTTTCAGGACCTCGGGCACTGTCTCGCGGATAATAGAGCGGCTCTTGCCGATGACCTGCATCGCGAAGGCCACATTGGCAAAGACGTTTTTCTGGGGCAGAAGGCGGAAATCCTGGAAGACCACGCCAATTCCGCGCCTGAGCTTGGGGACCCGCCAGCTTGAAATGTTGGCGACGTTCTGGCCCGCGACGTAAACGGACCCGGAGGACGCTTTGTCTTCCTTCAGGATCAGCCGCAGGAACGTGGACTTGCCTGAGCCCGAGGCACCGACGAGGAACGTGAATTCGCCGCGGTTGATCTCAAGGCTGACAGAGTCGAGCGCCGGTCGGGCATTCTGCTCGTAGACCTTGGTGACATTCTCAAATCTGATCATGGCCCTTTAGAACCCCGCCGGACATGACGTAGTCGCCCAGTCCAACAGCCGGAGCGCGGGCTTTCGATGGGGGAAGTGAGAGCACCGGCCACTCGACTATACGCACGGGTAGGGAGCTAAACCGGACCTTTAAGGGGCGTGTCGCCGAATCCGGACCGACTCCTCACAGCCTTTGACAGCCTGCGGGATCTGCTGACTGCTGTACGGCCTAGCTGGCAGCGGCGTTGCGGTTGCCCGTGCGCCAACGGATGCCAGCGTCAATGAAGTCGTCAATATCGCCGTCCAGCACTGCCGATGTGTTGCCCACTTCATGTTCCGTGCGCAGGTCCTTGACCATCTGGTACGGATTGAGCACATAGGAACGCATCTGGTCGCCCCACGACGCTTTGACGTCACCGGCCAGTGCTTTCTTCTCCGCGTCTTCTTGTTCTTTCTTGACCAACAAGAGGCGGGACTGAAGGACCCGCATGGCCGCCGCGCGGTTTTGGAGCTGTGATTTTTCGTTCTGCATGGAGACGACAATTCCAGTGGGAATGTGCGTCAACCGTACTGCGGAGTCGGTGGTGTTGACCGACTGGCCACCCGGTCCCGAGGACCGGAAGACGTCCACCCTGATTTCGTTGTCGGGAATCTCGATCGAGTCCGTCTGTTCAATCAGGGGGATGACCTCCACGGCCGCAAAGGAGGTCTGCCGCCGGCCCTGGTTATCGAAGGGGCTGATGCGGACCAGGCGGTGGGTGCCCGCCTCCACGCTCAGTGTGCCGAACGCATATGGCGCCTTGACCTCGAAAGTGGCGGACTTCAAACCCGCTTCTTCCGCATAGGAGGTGTCCATGACAGTGGTCGGATAACCATGGCGTTCGGCCCAGCGCAAGTACATCCTCATCAGCATCTCGGCGAAATCGGCGGCATCAACGCCCCCTGCCCCCGCCCTGATCGTGACAACTGCTTCCCGCTCGTCGTACTCACCCGAGAGCAGGGTAACGACTTCGAGTTCCTCCAGTGCCTTGCGGATGGAGGCCAATTCCTTCGCGGCTTCGGCCATGGAAGCTTCGTCGCCTTCGTCCTGGCCCAACTCCACCAGCACCTCGAGGTCATCGATGCGGGAAGCAAGCTTCGACAGTCGCTCAACTTCCGACTGCCGATGCGACAGCCGGGACGTGATCACCTGGGCTGCTGCGGGGTCGTCCCAAAGGTCCGGCGCACCGGCTTGCTCGCTCAGTTCAGCGATCTCAGCTTTGAGGGCATCAACATCCGTGACGTTCTCGATGGAGCCGTAAGTTGCGCGAAGGGCGCGGATTTCTGCGGGAAAATCAATGTCAGCCATGGTTATCCCAGCGTACGCTATTCATCGGACTCCCCCGTCGGGGCCGGACACTTTGGCCCGTATCATTACTGCGTTAGCCTCGACCGTGCAGTGGATTTGGCCTCAACAGCGATACCGTCGGGAAGCAGGAAACTGATCACTGGCGGATGGGCGATGGACGCCAGGACCACAACAGCGGTATCCCCCGGGCCACGCCCTGTTTCAGCTTGCACGGTCAAATGGTCATGGCTATCGAAAGCATGGCTTTTGTCCAAGTACGAGCCTGCCGCCGCAAGCACCCTGCTGTCCGCCAACGTGGTCGATGGCGAGCTTCCCCCGCCTATCTCCCCCGCAACGTACGCATCCGCGGCAGCGAGCGCTGCTCCGTCAGCCAGGGAGAGCAGCTTCTTGTGTTCCAGGTACACAGCGGATGCGGCCATCACCGCTGTTGCCAGCAGGAGGGACAACGCCACAAACCCGATGATAAGAACTGTCATTTGGCCGTCCTCCGAGGCTGTCCTGCTGCATCTGCAACCCGTCATCTGTATCGCCCCACAACCTGTGTTGCTGTCGCACTCACCCTGCTTGCCGTCAGTTGGCCGGCGTCCGCAAACGGCATCATGGGCAAGGGAACATCCAAGTGCACAACGACGGAAACCGTGGCACCCGCCGATGAGCAGTCTGATCTGTCGCACGAGACCTCAAAGCTGGCTTGCTCGGGAGTGTAGCCATAATCCTTCAGTGCAACGAGGACAGTTTGCTCAGCCGCCCGTTGGGCGCCCGCCGGGTTTGATTGGGCAACGTAGACCTTCGCGGCTTGGTCCGCCGCCCCCACCACGGCGAAGGAACCGCCCTGCAGTTGGCCGACAGTCACGACGAAATAGACCACCGGGACCATTAAAAGCAAGGCCAGGAAGATGAACTCGACCGCAGCGCTTCCTTCCTGCGCCCCGCTGGGAATCGCATGAGGTACGCGGCCCGCCCCGACTTCTGTCCGCACGCCCAGGGCGTCACCGAGCCTTTGCCGCATAGCCGTCCACAGCAGACTCCTTAGGTCAGCCTGGGAGAACCGCATGTCCTTTCACCTCCATCAGTCCGACGGGCCCGATCAAACCCAGCATCGGAAAAGGCGCCCTGACAGTCACCTCCATGGTGCGAAGGCCGTCGGTCGTAGCCTCGGCCGCAGTAACCTCACGTGGGAAGTCGGCACTCAGGGCAGAGCCGATCAGCTCAGAAGCACGCTCTTTGGCGTCGGTCGGTGTCCTGTCCGCCAATGATCCGTAGCGTGCACCGGAGGCCGCAGCATCGATGAGCGTATTCCGGACATGCAAGACCAAGGTGAACTGGATGATTGACAGGAACAACAGGGTCAGCAATGTCCCGACCAGAACGAAATCGACGACCGCTGACCCCTGCTCGTCGGGAGCTGCCGAGGCCGCCGATCGACGCCAATGACCCAAGGTACGGACCCTTCCGCGCCGGGGCCTACTTGGCAACCTGATGGATTGCCTGGTTAAAGAGGTCCTTTAGGGCCGGCGCAGCGAGGGCCAACAGCCCCGCAACCAGGACGGCTGACATCAGTGTGATCATGACCCAACCCGGTACGTCCCCCCGTTCATGGTCGTCCGTGGCCGGCATTGTCTCCCCCAGTCCGGCCGTGAACCAAGAGCCGCAACCAAGTACCAGGACCCAGGCTGCAATTGTGCTTTGAGCTTTTTTCTTCATGATTTCCCCACTATGTGTCGAGCTGGTGTTGAAGCAGCTTGTTGGTGAACAGGATGATGAGATGGACCTGGCCAGCCTCCTAGAGGCTGATTTCCAGGGCTGCAATGGCTGGGAAGGCGGCAAAAACCACCGTGAGTGGAAGTACACCGAAAACGAGCGGCACCATCATGGCGATCTCTTTCCGGCCGGCTGATTCCATCAGCTCGCGTTTGGCGGCGTCACGGACGTCGGCAGCCTGCGCCCTGAGTACGCCGGCCAGTGGAGTGCCGCGTTCCACAGCAACCACCAGCCCGTCGAAGAACCTGACGAGGGGTGGCAGCTCCGCCCTGGAGGAAAAGCCTCGCAGGGCCTCTGGCAGCGGCTTTCCGGAGCGGGCATCTGCGATGACCCTGGCGAATTCGGCGGAAAGCTCGCCGCTGGAGCTGTGGGTCACCCTGTCCATGGCGCCCATCGCGCTCTCCCCTGCAGCAACGGCCAAGGCCATGAGCTCGGCAAGGCCTGGAAATTCGGACAGCATCCTGGACTCGCGCTGCTTGATGTGTTGGCCAAGAACGTAGTCACGCAGCAGATAACCCGCCAATGCACTTCCGATGACCGCGACCACCAGTAGTGCCGGGCTGAACTGTCCAGTCGCTGCCCGGACAGCAACCACCAGAACAGCAAGCACGAAGCCAGCGCCGGCCCACAGCAATTGCTCGGCCCTGTAATCAAGAGTCGACTTCTGCGAACCCGCCCGCGCCAACCGCTTGGCCAGGGCGGTCGAACCGACATTGAACCGGGAAAGTTGCCGCACTGCGTCACGAATCACTGGACGGAGTATCCGTTCCAGGGGTCCGAATGGCGTCAGGTTCTGCGTGGGAGGGCGCAGAAGGCGCGATTCGAGGTTCCTGGACTTCAGCTGCGGTTCGATTCGTTCGGCCAGAGTGATGCCGCGCAGGAAAGGCAGGCGAACCATCGTCAGCCACACCCCTGCCCCAAGCAGGAGTCCACACAGGACCGCGAGCGCTGTTGTTGAACTCATGCAAGGATCCGTTCGTCCTCAGGCAACGCGCCTATCCGAAGCATGACCGCGTAGCAGATGACGGAGACCAGGAGGCCTCCCAGCAGCACCATGGCGCCAAGGGGTGAGCTGTAGGCCCGCATCGCCTCCGGCCGGCTTGCCATCACCACCAGGATGATCCACGGGGCCGCGACGGCGAGGCGGGCGGCGTTAATCGTCCAGGATTGCCGGGCCTCAAGCTCGCTGCGTGTCCGGGCACTATCCCGCAGGAACTCAGCGAGGGTGCCAAGCATCCGGCCAAGGTCGGATCCGCCCACCTCCCGGGTCATCCGAAGTGCTTCGATAATCCGGTCTGCCACTGGATCAGCCAGTCGCTCCTTCAGCCTGTTCAAGGCAGCATCGAATTGTCCACCGGACCTGTAATCGGCCCCGAAGTCGAGGAAGAGTGCACGCAGTTCATCCGGCCCGTTGTGACCCAGCTGAATCAGTGCCTCCGGCAAGGCAAGGCCTGCCCGGATGGCGGAGCGCAAATGATCCACCACGTCCGGCCAAAGGACGCGGAGCGCCGCGCGGCGCTTCTTCGCCCTCCAGCGAACCACGCCGAAGGGCACCCAGGAACCGAAAATTGCGAAGCACACAGCAATGGGTAGCGAGGCCGTCAGCACAAAGAAGACGAGAAGGGCGAGAAGGCCACATCCAGCGCAGGTCGCAAGGAGCCCGCCAGCCGTTACCTTTTCTATCCCCGCCGATACCAGCAAGAGGTCCAGTCGCCGCGATTTGGCCTTCTTCTTTTCGGCGGGCTGCTCCCATGCTGACCACCACACCAGAAATACGCCAAGGCCACAGAGAATCCCGAGAAGCGGTGCCATCAGTTCAACTCCAGGAGGGCTGCTACATCGAAACCTGCCCGGGCAAACTTCTCAACCGCGGGCATGGAGTTGGCTCTGGGCTGCAACTGGCCGCCAACCATGCCAAAGACGTGAGATGACTCGATGATCCCGTTCTCCACGCGGCGCCCCAGGGAGAGCACCTCGGTCACCTGCCTGCGCCCGGTGGAGTGGCGACCGCAGTGCACCACAAGGTCTATGCATGAAGCGACCGTGGGTAGGACGAAGGCACTGGAAATGTTGGCCCCTGCCAGCAGTGGCAGGGTACAGATCTTCGTTACGGCGTCATGAGCGGAGTTGGCGTGCACGGTACACATACCGGGAAGGCCCGAATTGAGTGCGATCAGCATGTCCAGGCTTTCGGCTTCACGGACTTCTCCCACGATCAGCCGGTCGGGCCGCATTCGCAGGGCTTCCTTCACCAGCCGACGCAGCGGGATTTCGCCCTCGCCCTCCAGGTTGGGCTGCCTGCACTGCAGGCCCACGACATCGCGGAGCGGCAGTTGAAGCTCGAAGATTTCTTCTACCGTTATTACCCTTTCGCGGGAACCGACGTTCGCCGCCAGGCAGTTCAGCATGGTGGTCTTTCCCGCTTGGGTGGCCCCGGACACCAAGATGTTGAGGCCACTGGCCACGGCCGCGCCCAGGAATCTGGCTGCTTGGGGTGTCAGACTTCCCAGCTCGACGAGGTGCTCCAGGCGGCTTGCCCTGGCAATAAATTTCCGGATATTCACAGCCCAGTGCTTCCGGGTGATATCGGGGATGGCTACGTGCAGCCTTGAGCCGTCCGGCAGCGCAGCATCCACGAACGGCGATGACAGGTCCAGCCGCCGGCCCGAGCTCTTAAGCATCCTTTCGACGAGGTCCCAGACCTGCTGCTCGGTGAGGCTCAGGGCAGTCAGTTCAGATTCCCCGTTCCGGGCCACATAGATTTCATGGGGAGCATTGATCCAGATCTCCTCGATGGAGGGGTCATCCAGGAGTGGCTGCAAGGGACCGAAACCGGCGACGGCATCAAAGACGTGGCGGCGCGCCGCCTCGAGGTGTCCCAAAGGTGGAAGGGGCCCGAGGAGCGCCCGCTCGTCATAGTCGCTGACCGCGGCCTCCACAAGTCGCCGCACATCCGCCGTTTGCTCCAAGGGATCCAAACCCCTGCGGCGGATGAGTTCGCGGACCTCGCCCTCGACTATTTTTACAGCGTCCACATCTCCCCCAATGGTCACGAATTGGTCAATCGAGAGGCGCATCTCGAGTGACTCACGCTAGGCGAGCGCCAGGAGCCCCTCAAGTCACTCGGAGGCACATGTGGATAAGTACGAATCAGGAGTCACTGCAGTAACCTCAACCCCACTAGTCACTCCAGTTCCAGAATGTTAGGGTAAGGCCGTTAGGAGCTGGCCTTTGGTCCCATGCGCAGGCGCCCGCCCCGGAGCTTGTCCGCAAGCCACACCATGCGCCGCTGAGCCGCGGCACAGGGCCGGAATGCAAATGAAAAAACCATCCCTCAACGCGCCCCGACGGTTGACGTGGACCAACGCAGGCCTTGCCCTTGCCACCGCCCTCGTGGCGGGCAGTTGCCTCGGAGCTCCTGCGCAAGCCGTGGCAACGGCACCCCAGCCGGCTCCGTCTGCCACGACGCAACCGACACCAACGCAGCAGGGCCCACGTCCCGCTCCGACGGGCACAGGCACTGTCGGGCCCCAGAAGGATGCCCAACCGTATGTCCCTCCGACCGCACCCGCGGAACCCAAGCCGGGAACCGCCGTCGGACCTTCCAGCCCGCCGACACAGTCGCCCGGCCAACCGTCGAACGAGGCGGCGCAGGCACCGGATCCAAAGTCGCTGCCAGGCAGCGGGCAAGACGCGGCGGCAAAGAACGCGGCGATGAGATCAGCTATCCCGGCCGGTGGAGCCGAAATGGGACAGCGGTCTCCGCGGGTCACTGCCGCGGCCCAAGGAAAGGGCTCCCCGGCACCTGCCGACGCCCAAACGCTGGAGCAGGCCCCGGTCCAGCCCTTGGGGGCCGATCCCGGACACTGGCGGCCCAGCATCGGGATTGCGGGCCAGGACGTCAGCGCCCATCAGGGCAACGTCGACTGGCAGAGCCAATGGAACCAGGGCTCGAGGTGGGCATACGTCAAAGCAACTGAAGGCAATTACTACCTCAACGAAAACTACGCCCAGCAATACGACGGCTCACGAAACGCAGGCATGGTGCGCGGGGCCTACCATTTTGCCATCCCCAACTGGTCCTCAGGCGCTGACCAGGCCAGGTATTTTGTGGCCAATGGCGGTGGCTGGACAGCGGACGGATACACGCTTCCCCCCGTCCTCGACATTGAGTACAACCCCTACGCCGGACGGACCATCAACGGCTTTTACTTCGGGGACACGTGCTACAGCATGTCCAAGGCGCAACTTGGCCAGTGGGCGGCAGACTTCGGCAACACCGTCAAGGCACTGACGGGTCGGTTCCCTGTCATCTACAGCACCACGGACTGGTGGAACACGTGCGTGGGGAACTCCACTTTCGGCAGCTATCCCTTGTGGATCGCTTCCTACTGGAACAACCCCACCAACACGCCCGGAACCTTGCCCGTAAGCTGGGGCAACTACTCCATGTGGCAATACAGCAGCACCGGACCGTTCGAGGGTGACTCCAACATCTTCAACGGCAGCTATGACCAGCTGCGGACTTTCGCCCGGGGTGCGGACACCCCCTCCGCCCCCTCCATCAGGTCGGGGGCAGACGTCCTGGCGACCAGCTCATCCGGTCGGCTGGACAACTTCCCGGCAGATGGCCAAGGCAGCATCACGGGTCCGGTCGCCATTGGCTCCGGGTGGGGCAATGCCAAGGCCATCTATGTGGTCGACTGGAACCAGGACGGGGTCCAGGACATCCTCTCCCAATGGCCCGACGGCAGCCTTCAGGTGTACCCGGGAGCCCCCCGCGGCGGCTTCCTTGCCCCCATTCAAGTTGGGTCAGGCTGGCAGGAAATGTCTCTTACAGTTGGTTGGTGGAACTCCAAAGACGCCTACCCGGGGGTCATCGGGCTGGACGGGGACGGCAATCTCTTCCGCTACCAAAACGCCTCCGGTCGGGGCTTGGGCGGAGGCGTCCTCATTGGGACGGGCTTCGGCGGTCACCAGATCAACCAACTCGACTTCGACGACGACGGCAGCCAGGACATCGTTTCCAGGACGTCCGACGGAACCATGCGGCTCTACCGGTCGAACGGGCTCGGATCGTTTGTTCCCGAAGCAAGCAGTGTGATCGGCAACGGCTGGTCAGCCATGACCTCGGTCAGCTCCTCATCCGGGTTCAACGGGTCCGGTTCGCAGGGCCTGCAGGCACGCGCCGCAAACGGTGACTTGTTCTACTACCCCGCGGAATCGGGATCGTGGGGCAACCGCTTCCTGACCGGCCTCGGTTGGAATGATGCCGCGCTGATCAGTGGAGCCCCGGTAGACGTGGCTTCAACACTCGGCGTCGACGCTGCCGACGTCCTGGCCGTACGGACGGACGGCAACCTCTACCGCTACGCTGCAACAGGATCCACGTCGCTTCTCGGCGCGGAACGCATCGGCACGCAGTGGACTGGGCTGAAGGCCGGTTTCCTCACCGATTGGAATGGGGATGGTGCCCTGGACATCCTCGCGCAGTGGTCCGACGGCCGCCTGAATGTCTATCCAGGCCTGAAGGGCAGTGGCTTTGGGTCCCCGATCAGCCTCGGGACGGGTTGGAAGGACTGGACGTTGACAGTCGGTTCATGGAAGAAGTCCGATGCCCTGCCAGGCATCACAGGCTACGACCCTTCGGGCCGCATGTTCTACATCAGCAACCCCAACGGCAACGGACTGGGCCCCCGCGTGCAGATTGGCACGGGTTGGGGAGGCCTTGAGATCCTGCAAATGGACTTCGATAAGGATTCGAACGCCGATCTTCTGGCCAAGGGCAGCAACGGTGACCTGAGGCTCTACCGGTCCAACGGAAGCGGTTCCTTTATCCAGGAGTCGCCGAGTGTCATCGGGGTCGGCTGGGACGCCATCTCCAGTTTTGGAGCCGTTAAGGGATTCGCGGGAACCGGCACCTCGGGAATCATCGCCCGGACCACCACCGGCGATCTCCGCTACTACCCCGTGGGCCAGAACCGGGCATGGGGCCAGCCCAGTACCGTGGGCACCGGCTGGAATGGCTTGACCATTTTTAGGCCGGCTTCCAGATAGAACCATGGCATGAAGGGCCGCACGCTTCTGAATGGAGTGTGCCGGCCCTTTTTGTTTAACCAAATACCCGAAGAGAAAACGATAAATATTTGGTGCATCTGACACGCCGGATTCCGCGCAACGCGTGATCTAATGAAGGTGGTCTCACGTATTGGCTGTTAAGCGCTACCGGGAAACGGGCTTTGTTTGGGGGCAAACGAAGGTCACCATTGCGCACAATCAAGGAGTGATCTTTCATGGCGTTTACCGTTTCGACGGCCCAAGTGAGCATTTCGCCATCGCTTGACGTCAATCCGTATATGGCCGGGTACGGAACGCTCGACGGCGGCCGTGAGGCCACCAGCAGCGACCCCTACGAATCATTGTGGGCCCGGGCCATCGTCCTGTGGGAGAACGGCTCCCCCAACCTGATCATGAGCGTCGACATCCTGGCGCTGCCCAGGTCCATCCATCAAAGGGCCCGCCAACGCATCCTGGCCCTGGCAGACTGGTCCAACAGCGACATCCTGATCCAGTCCACGCACACCCACAACGGCCCAGTGGTGATCGATACGCTCCACCCATTCATGTGTTACGGCTTATCGGACCTTTCGATGGTCGAGACCTACAGCCAGCAACTCGAAGATGATCTGGTGGAGGCAGCCCAGACTGCCCTGAATGCCGCGCAGACGTCAGTGACGCTCGACTACAAGGTCACTACGGCGAGCATCGCGTACAACCGCGCAGGTCTTTCCTATCTTGAGAACACTGTGCCCGTCATTGTGATGCGCAAGGGAAACGGCGTGCCCCGTGCGGTCATCTTCAACTACGCGTGCCATCCTGTCGCAGCGGGCATGCGGACGCTGTTCGACGGCGATTTTCCTGCGGGGGCGTGCAACTACATCGAAAACAACAACCCGGGGTGTTTCGCATTGTTCCTCCAAGGTGCGGCCGGAGATCAAAACCCCATGGGCGTGCCCAGCTGGGAACTGCGGGATGAATACGCCACAACACTCGGCTCAGCGGTTTCGACGGCGATGCAGAGCGCCGGTCGCACAATCGGCAGCCCCCTGCAAACCAGTTACAAGGAAATCCAAATTCCCTTGGACATCACTCCGACCGCAGGAAACATGGCAGCCGTTCGGGCGGCGTACGCCTCACGGCTGCCGAACCTCGACGGAAACCCTGCATGGTACGGACGTCATGCCCAAGTCATGATCGGCCGGATCGACAGTGGCAGCTACGCGACATCCGTGGCCTGCCCGTTCCAGGTGTGGAAGTTTGGCGGCAGCCCCCAATTGAGGATCGGGATCGTCGGGGGTGAGCTCGTCAGCGGTTACGCTGCGTACTTCCGTGGAAGGTACGGCGGAGCGAACGGCGTGATCGTCGGTGGCTACGGAAATGAGTCGTGCTACTACCTGCCCAGTGCGCAGTTCCTCCCGCCCTACTCGGCCGGGGGCAGCTACGAGGGGGGCTGGGATCCCGATTACCCGGGCATCGCAGGTGGGGCCATGACGGTGTACGGGCACATTGCACATTTCAAGGGCGGCACCACCGGCGTTGAGGCCACCATCATCAACACCCTGGACGGCATGTTGGCCTAAAGCCTTGCCCGGGCCCTGCTCCCTTGATCAGGGACCCGGGTTGATTCGTAGTGGTATCGATACTCAGATCGCCCACATATCCGTTGACCAGCGTCTTTTGCCGGGCAACCATGGAGTTGGAGGTCACCATGAGAGCGTTGTACCCACTGGCGGCAGCTTTGCTGCTCCTCGTTTCCGGTTGCTCCACGGCCGCTCCTCCACAGCCCACGGCCAGTTCGACGCCATCAGCAACATCCTCGCCAACACCAACGCCCTCCGGCACGGAAGCGGGCCCCACCACGGACCCGGGCAGCGGCCAAGGAGCGGGCAGCGGCCAAGGAGCGGGCGCACCCGATGACTCCGGCCGATTCTCCTACCTCTGTTCAAGCCTCGACGGCGTACCCGACGTGACGCTGTCCAGCCTCGCCGAAGTCTGGTCTTCCACGGGATATCTTCGGCTGGCTTCCTGCCAGGCACGGTACGAAGGACCGGACCCGTATGAACCGACGGAAGACGAAGCAAGAATCATCTCCATAGCCCAGCCCGGAGTGAACCCCTCCGATGGCCTGGACGCCTACCTTGCCGCTTTGGGGCTGTGCACCCGTGTCAGCGATGATGCCGCGTCCGAACTCTTTGGCCAGAGCCCGCGACCCCTGCTGCGGGCGGCCAGCGAACTGTGCCCTCGCGGTCCGCAGGGAAAGATCATTGCACTCTGGGCGTCAGGGGCAAGGGCAGCCGACGGCACCTACCCGGTGTCGGCTGATGGATTGACGCCGGGCAGGTTCCATCTGCGCAAAGCCCCTCCCGAGGGATGTGCCTGGTCCGTTGCCGGGGTGGACGGCAAAGTGAAGTCGACGGGCGGCGCAGCAGAAGGACAGTCCGGAATCACGCTGGCAGAAAAAGACGTCCTGACTAGTGACAAATGCGGAATTTGGGAGAAGATAGAGTAATGCAGCCGGCAACGGCTGGGGCGAAAATCCAACTGCATGCGGAGCTGGGGAGCATCCGAATGAAGTGGGGATCCCTCGGTGGACATGCCAAGACGCGCTATCGTCCAGCTTGGCCTAGTCGGTCTCGTTCTTACGGGCTGCTCGGTCAAGGTCGTTGAAAATGTTGAGCCATTCAAGCTCGGCGTAACTAATGTCGGCGATGCCGTCAAACCACGCGTTGAAAGACCCGAACCCGTAAAGCGCTATCAATTCGAGTGCCGTTGGCCAAACGGACTTCCGCTGATCATTCTGTCCAGCCTCGAAGAAGTATGGGCAAACACCCAATACAAGAAATTCTCGGATGTCGTGGTGACATTCGTCGGCCCTCAGCCGTGGGTCCTGACCGCAGAAGAAAATGCAGCGGTCAATGTTGCCGTCGCGGCCGGCGCCACGGGGTCGCGCAACGACATCCTCCTGGCAATCATCAAGGCATGCACCCGAAGCAACCCGCCAACCATCAGTACAGCACTTTTTGGCTTGGGCGGCGTACCGATCGTCAAGGGCGCCCTGACCCTGGCACCCATGGCGCCGCAATCGGCAGTCCTGACAAAGTGGCTGAAGGAAGTGGCGTGATGATCAGGCAGATGAAGAACGACGGCGGACTGGGGCGTCGGGCGCACAGGGTCACCACTTTCTGGGCTGCTTCGATCCTGGCCGTAGCCGGAATGACCGCAGTGGTTTCCAGCACTCCCGCCCACGCGGACCAGCAACGGCAGGTCATTGGGACCGGGCTGACCAAGTCCGCGGGGTCCGTACTGGACCCCCTCGGCCACGTCTGGGTGTCGGACAGCGTTGCCGGCTTCTGCCGGATGTCTGAGCCCTCCAACGGCCAGCCGGGCACGATTGATAAGAGCACATGCTTGGGCGGGAGCTCGCAAGGCGGCAGCAAAGGCCCAGTGTTGCCCGGAGTCGCAGTCGTCCTGGATCCGACCCCTTCCTCAGTCGGAAGCGGCGACGAGACCGCGTTCATCCCGGACGCCGCGGCCGGGAGTTCGCGCCTGGTCAGGGCGGTTTGGGATCCGCCGTCGGACCTTTTCGAGTACAGCAGTACCCTGTCCATCCTTGATGGCGATGTTCGCCCAAACGCTGTCAGCGATGGCCCCGACGGCAACATCTACCTGTCATTTGCGAACGCACGATCGATCATCAAGATCGTCGATCCCACCATCATGCACCCCAGCATCGAGACCATCGCATCGGTGACCACAAAGTCCCTGGGCCTGGTAGCCGCGGGACGGGACAGCAACGGCCACGTCAGCGTCTATGTCCTGGAAACCACCGGGATGAAGGCCTTCTCAGCCCCCGATGATGGGGATATGACGAACTATGTGCCCGCGGCTTCCTACAACGTGGGAATTGCGTCGTCCATCCATTACGACTACGACGCCAACGTTATCTATGCCGGTACCGGAACGGCGGCCACGGCTGCTGACGCCGGAAAGGACAAGGTATCGAAACTTGACCTGACAACCGGCGTCGTCGACAACTCGTGGGCCTTGGGCTTCAGCAAAATCGGCGGACTCGGGATGCGGGGCGGCCAGCTCCTGGTCATGGATGACCCCGGTCAGTTGAACGCGGCACCGGCCACCGGCCAGGGACGCGTCAGTATTCTTGGCGGCGTAACAGCAAAGATCACGTCCGGGCCTACCCAGGCGAATGGGACACAAGCGCCCAACCCTGACTTCACGAATGACACCACACCAACATTCGGAGTGAGTTCCGATCCCGCCGGCAGCGCCTTGGAATGCTCCATGGGCGGCGCGTGGACGGACTGCACCAGCGGTACGTACACGGCGGCAACCCTGACCAACGGATCCCAGACCTTCTCTGTCCGGCCCGCCCCCGGAGGAGTTCCGGTGTCACGGACCTTCAAGGTGGACACGGTCGCCCCGGCGCCTCCGGTCTTCACGGCGCCAAACAGCGGGCAAGTGGTCAACGGCAAGCCTGTGCTGGGCGCAACCTTCGAAACTGGCACAACCCTGGCCTGCTCGGTCGATTCAACTGCGGATAGTGCCTTCAAGACCTGCGTACCCGGAGACACCTTCAGCCTGACAACCGAGGGTGCTCACACCTTGCGGATCCGCAGCACAGACCCGGCAGGTAACGTCAGCCCTGCTACATCGATAAATGTCACAGCGGACCTGACGGCACCACAAGTGGCCATCACCGCTCCGGCAAGTGGAGCCACCGTAGGAGCCGGGTACCAATTCATGTTCTCGTCGAACTCCACGGACGTCGCAGGATTCCGCTGCCGTTTGGGCACCAACGCCTTCACGGAGTGCACTTCACCCAAGGTCTACGCTGATATCGCCAACGGTGCCAACCGGTTCGAGGTAGAAGCCAGGGATGCTGCAGGCAATACGACAGTCGCCGGCGTCAACTTCACTGTCTTCATTGCTGATACCACTCCACCCACGGTTTCAGCCGATCCCGCGGCCGGAACATATGGTCCGGGCACCAAGATAACGTTGACGGCCAACGAAGCCGGCGCCAAGATCTACTACACGGAAAACGGCACCACGCCGACAACAGCCAGCACCCTATATGCAGGTCCGATTGCGATGGGTACCAAGACGGTCAGTTTCATCGCCGTTGACGCATCCAACAATGCCTCGGCACCTCAGTCCCGAGCCTACGTACTGGACAGCACTGCTCCTGTTGTCACTCCCAGTCCGCTGGGTGGAAACATTTCGCTCGGACAGAAGATCACGTTGACCACGGAAACCGGGGCCAAGATCTACTACTCGACGGACAATTCCACCCCGACCCTGACAAGCCCGAGCGGTATCACGACTGTGACCCTGACTCCAACCGCAACCACAACAGTGAAGTACTTCGCAGTTGACGCGGCAGGCAACCAATCTGCCGTAGCGTCGCAGACCTACACAGTGCCCGCAGCACCGGCGAACACGTGGAAGGACTTCAACGCGGACAGCAAGAATGACGTCCTTGCCCGGGACAGCGCCGGCACGCTGTGGCTGTACCCCGGAAACGGAACTGGTGGCTGGCTGACCAGGGTCAACACCGGCACAGGCTGGAACAACTACAACCTGCTGGTCCCAACCCGGGACTTCAGCGGAGACGGCCGCAGCGATGTCCTGGCCCGTGACTCCGCAGGCCAGCTCTGGCTCTTCAAAGGCAATGGCCTGGGTGGCTGGCAGCCTGCAGTTGCGGTTGGCTCCGGGTGGACCGGCATGACGTCGATCGTGGCACCTGGCGACTTCAGCGGCGACGGAAAAGCCGATGTCCTCGCCAGGGATGCATCAGGCATTCTGTGGCTCTACAAGGGCGATGGCCTGGGTCAGTTCAGCTCCGGCCGGACCCAAGTGGGTTCAGGGTGGAACACCATGAACGCGATCTTCAGCACTGGAGATTTCAACGGAGACGGGAAGACAGACATACTGGCCCGCGACACTGGGGGCGCCCTGTGGCTATACCCGGGCAACGGCTCCGCTGGCTGGGGTACCCGCTCGCAAATCGGCAGCGGTTGGGGTGGCATGACTGCACTCCTTGGCCCCGGCGACTTCAACGGCAACGGCAAGGCCGATGTCATGGCCCGCGATGCCAGCGGCAACCTTTGGCTCTATCCCGGGAACGGCAGTGGAGGCTGGCTGGCTTGGAGCCAGATAGGCACAGGATGGCAGGGTTTCACTTCCCTCCCATAAAGCCGAAACAGGGGTAGCTTGCCCTTTGGAAGGGTGCACCGGAGAATATCCGGTGCACCCTTTTGGTTTGCGCAGTGGCTGTCCCGGTGTCCTCAATGCGCCAAAAGTGGCCTCCGGTCCACAGAAGGCATACTGCGATGAACTAGACTGAGGGTTTGCAAGGACCTCGTGACGCCAGCGTTGCGGGCTGTGGCTGGCGTATAAGAATCTCGTCGGCACGAACTACCGAGGAGAGTCTTGACTTTCGACCAGGCAGGCCAACCGGACCTCTCCGTTGTGATCCCGGTCTACAACGGAGAACGGATATTGGCGGCAACAATGGCCCGTCTCACCGGCTATTTGACCAGTGGCACCTCCGAGATCATCATCGTGGAAAACGGATCCACGGACAAAACACTTGAGGTTGCACGTCAGCACGCTGTTGACACTCCCCACGTCACCTTCCACGTACTCCAAAGCCAGAAGGGGATGGGCAACGCCCTCAGGACCGGCATCGAAGCCAGTTCGGGCCGCCGGGTGCTTCTCACTGCGGACGACCTCCCTTTCGGAACCGACGACCTCGACGAAGACAAGAAGCTGGACCCGAAGCCCCATATCGTCATCGGTTCCAAGGCGCACAAAGACTCCAACATCCAGCGCAGTCCTCTGCGGGGACTCACCACTTTCGGTTTCAAGACCCTGCGCCAGGTCATCCTTGCGTCCAGGGTTGGCGATTCACAGGGAACGTTGATTGTCGACGGCGACTGGTTGCGGAGCATGGTCGACCGCTTCGACGATCCGGGCTTCCTTTTCAGCACGCAGGTTGTCTACGCAGCGGAGAAACAGGGTTTCACAATCGTCGAGGTGCCCGTCACCCTGGCGCCCGACGACGATCCCAGCGAAACCACCATCCGCATTGCCGACGTCGTCAAGATGTTCAAGGGATTGCTGGCCATGCGCCGCCGTCGTCGTGAATTTGCAGCCGCGCCCAGCACAGGAACCCACGCGTCATGACAGGATCAATTGCCGAGACGCCCTCGAACGATAACGACCTGAACCAGGAACAGCCACCGGCGAAGAGCGCCAAGTCCAAGCTGGTCGACTTCGCCCGGCGGGCCTTGGTCGTCCTCGTATTCGCGGCAGCTGTCTACTTCATCGCCACCCAGTGGCCGCAGGTGCAGGCCACAGTATTCGCCCTGCAGTGGTGGCAGATCCTTCTGTCCCTCCTCGCTCTCATCCCGGGAGTCCTGCTCGGCATGTACATGTGGCGGGTCGTGATGAGCAGTCTCCTGAAGTCCGTGGACATCGAACCCCCGGGACTGGTCCTCAACCAGATCTACCTGGTGGGTCAGATCGGCAAGTACCTTCCTGGATCTGTCTGGGCCTTCGTCCTGCAGATGGAATTGGGCCGTAAGAACGGGATCGCACGAGCCCAGGTCTTTGTGGCCTCACTGGTCAGCACCGGAATCACCATTGGTGCGGCCCTGGTAGTCGGCGCGTCGTCGCTTCCCATCCTTGTCCAGCGGGAACCCAACCTGCAGTGGCTGTACGTGATCCTTCCGGTGGTCATCCTGGCCATGAACCCCAATGTCGTAACCTTCCTCGTCAACACTGTCCTTAGGGTCTTCCGGCGCCCGCCTCTCCCCGAGCGGATTCAAGCCAACACCATGGTGAAGGCTTTCATTCTCGGTGTCCTCATGTACCTCTGCTTCGGGCTCCATCTGTGGATCCTGGTGGGCCATGAGGCCACGCTGGACCTTGCCACGTTCCTTGTACTCACCGGTGCCCTGGCCTTGGGCATGACCCTTGGGGTGCTCGCCTTCCTGCTTCCGGCTGGTGTGGGGGCCAGGGAAGCGATCCTCATCCTGGCACTGGCCGGAATGATGAGCGCAGGCGCGGCTACGGCCATCGCAGCCCTCTCCCGGATCATGTTCACGGTGGCCGACCTGCTGTGTGTGGGCATCGCCTACATCCATTTCCGCTGGCGGCACCCAACTCTTGCCAAGGCCCCTGCCGAGCAAACGGACAACAACGCCAACTAGCGGCCGGTTCCGCAATGGCAACCAGCCCTCAAGGACGCAAGCCCCGCAGACCGCCCAAGGCAGTCAGCCAACTTTCATACACATGCCGTGCTAAGGAGCAAGGTACCACCATGACCGCAGGAACCTCGGGGGCAACTGCCCAGCGCCGACCGCGAACCAGCCGGCGCTACTTTATGCAGCACGATTGGCATTGGGGCATCGTCACCGCCGCGATAGCGGCCGTTGCCTCCATCATTCCCAGGCTCTTCAATCCCACGTTCTACTACTGGGATGACATGATGCAGTCCTTCCTCCCCCTGTGGCGCCACATGGGCGAGGAGATCCGCTCCGGCCGTTTCCCCTTAATGGAACCCGGTGGATGGGTAGGCGGCAACATCGTGGCCGAAGTCGGCTACGGCATCTTCAACCCGGTGAACATCGTCAACTCGGTCATCGTTTCGAACTTCGAAAACCTGTCCCTGGCGAGCTACTTCATCATCATCCAGTTCATCGCACTGCTGGCCTTTGGCACCTACATGCTCGCCCGTGACTACGGCTCGAACCGGCCCTTGGCACTGGCCGCCGGCGTTGCAATCCCCTTCAGTGGATTCACGCTCTTCTATGAGGCTGCCCGCTGGCCCGGAGGCCTGATGGCGTTCGCATGGATCACCGTGTTCTGGTGGTCGGTTCGCCGCTACGCACGCCGCAACACCTCCCCCTTCCTGCCTTTCCTTCTGGGCTTCCTCACCATGACTGCCGGCAACCCCTACGGCGCGATCGGCGTCATCCTGGTCCTCGGTGCCGTGGCCGTCGAGCTGATGCTGATGCGCCACTGGCGCAGGCTCATCCCTATCGTTATCGTGGGCGCCCTGGTAGGACTGACAGCGGTCCTCGTGTACTTCCCGCTGCCTTTGAGCTCCGCTGTTACCGTGCGGCAGCAGAACGAAATCCTGAACGACCTCTTCCTGTCACCGGATATGTCGTCGCTGCTGACCATGAGCACGTCCTCGATGACTCCCCGTATCAACAATTTCTGGGCGCCTATCGACAACGTACCGTCCAGCTACCTGGCCTGGTTTGTCCTTCCGCTGCTTCCATGGCTCGATTTCCGGAGCTTCCGCGGCAGGTCCCGCCAGATCTTCAGCATCTACGTCATCACCGGTATCTACTTCCTGCTGACCTTTGCACCTTCACAGGTGCTGGTCTTCCGCTGGCCGATCCGCCTGATCGAATACGTCTACCTCGGTGTCATCGTCCTTGTTGCAGTGGTCGCCTCTGCCGGACTGAAGACCACTGCCTGGAAAAAGCGGCTTTTCATCACCGTGGCGATCCTCGCTTTCGGCACGTATCGGGCGTGGTCCATGGTTCCCGGTGGTGGCAAGTGGCAGATCTTCACGCTGGCTGTCACGCTGGGCCTGGTCTGCCTGGCCATCTTTGGCTGGCGGCGCTTTGGATACAAGGGCCTGGCGGCCGTATTGGTTATTGGAACCATTGCAACGCTTGGAATGCAGTCCAGGCAGTTTGTCCCCAATAACGCTGTGGCAGGAATTGGATCGCCGGTCGATGCCGAGACGCTTCGGGATGCCACCAGCGACTACAAGGGCAATACCATCCAGATCTTCAACACCATGAAGATCACTGGAAAGGAATTTACCGGGGGCCAGTTGCTTTATGGCAACCAGATCCTCAACGCTGACGTCAACAACAGCATGGGCCGCTACAGCGGAATCAGCTTCACCACGTACGTCAACGCCCTGTGCATGAACTACCGTGGCGAGACGTGCCCGCTCGCCTATACGGAGCTGTTCAAACCGGCCTCCGACAAAATCGACGCCACACTTGCAGACGTCCTGCAAGTGGAAACGGTCGCGGTGCAGAAGACCCTCATAGCACCTGATCAACTTAAGGTTGCACCGGGATGGTCGATCGTTTCCTCTGACGACTCCCGGACCATCCTGCGACGGGACAAGCCCCTCCCCTACCCTGGAACGGTTTCCTGGGCATCTGAGGGCGTATCCGTGCAGGACTCCGTCCGGAATGGGACTGATGAGAAGGTCACCCTGTCCGGCTCTGGCAGCGCCGGTCAACTCACGCTCGCCCGACTCGCGTGGCCCGGCTACTCAGTCAAGGTTGACGGCCAGCCGCAGACGCTGACCCAGGGACCCGCAGGCGTCATACTGGTCGACGTTCCAGCCGGAGCCAAGTCAGTCGACATCACATTCACGACGCCGGGACTCACCATAGGACTCGCCGCGCAGGCTCTCGCCTGGTTCGGGATTCTGCTCTTTACCGTCATCCATTATGTTCGCCGACGCCGGAACACCACAGCAGCTGAGACCACAGCACCGAAGACCGCACAGAAGGTGACTGTCTAGGACCCAAAGCACGACGGTTCCAGTCAGCCCAGGAGCGTCCGTCCCGTCACGGGATGGACGCTCCTTTTCTCGCTGGTGACGGCTCACTTGGGTATCCCGCATGTCCCGGAACACGGAGAAGGCCCCCCTTCTCCGTGGAGATGGGTGGCCTTCCTGTCCAGTACCCGGTAACGGGCTACATCACATTCGATACGTCAGCGGTCACGCAGCCAGGCTACGGCTTCCTGGGCTGGACCCTCGAACTGCACGGTTCCGTCCGAAAGGACCACCCCGCGATCGCAGATGCGGGCAATCATGTCCAGGTCGTGGCTAACCACAACCAGGGTACGGCCTTCATCAGAGAGTTGCTTGATTTTGGCCAGGCACTTCTTCTGGAAGGGTTCGTCGCCGACCGCCAGGATTTCGTCCACCAGGAAGATGTCAGGCTGGGTATGGACAGCCACTGCGAAGGCCAGCCGAAGGAACATACCCGATGAATAGAACTTCACTTCGGTGTCAATGAACTGCTCAATCTCGGAGAAAGCCACGATGTCATCGAACTTATCGTTGATCTCCTGCTCCGTCATACCCAGGATTGCAGCATTGAGAAATACATTTTCACGCCCGGACAAGTCCGGGTGGAATCCCGCGCCAACCTCGATGAGACCGGCAACCCGGCCCTTGGTCCGGACCGTTCCCTTATCGGGAAGGATAACGCCCGAGATGAGCTTCAACAGCGTGGACTTGCCTGAACCGTTGAAGCCCAGCAAAGCGACGGTCTCCCCCGGCTGGATTTCGAAGCTGACATCGTGCAGGGCATCGAACTTCCTGGTCAGGTCTCCCTTGCGGCCCTTCACGAGCCAAACAAGGGTCTCTTTCAGCGAGTGCGAGTGCCGAAGATTGAAGGTTTTCTTCAACCCTTTGACGATTACTGCGGCGCCCAACTAAACCTCCTGCGCAAAATGGCCCTCGAGCCGACGGAACACGAGCTGGCCGATGACCAGGAACAGTGCTGCCATGCCCAAACCAACGAACCCCGTGATCAGAAGATGCGGTGGCAATTCCACCGGCCGGTCCACGGTGGGGTACCAGAACGCCCAGTGGAACAGTTCCACAGCCACCGTAATCGGGTTCAACTGATAGACGAACAGGACCCACGGTGCTGCCAATCGGCGGATCATGGTCCAGTCATAAAGCACCGGCGAAGTCCAGGTAATGACCATCATCAGCATGTCAACGATGTTCTCCGCATCGCGGAAGAAGACGTTGATGGCTCCAGCCAGCAGACCCAGTCCAGTGGCCGTGACCGCAACAATGACGAATCCCAGGAGGGCACCGAAAAGCTGCATAACGTCAGGATGCCATCCGTTCAGCAATGCAGCAGCAAGCAGCACCACCAGTTGCGGCAGGAAGTGGACTGCGGCCACCCACACGGACGCCACGGGGAAGAGCTCGCGTGGAAGGTATATCTTCTTGACCAGTGCTGCATTCGACACAATCGAACGCGTTGCGTTGGAGAAGGCTTCGGTGAAGAAGTTGATGACAATAACGCCCGAGAACATGTAGAGCGCATAGTTGGGGATCTGGTCCCCGACCCTCAACACAATTCCCAAAGCGAAGAACAGCACGACGTACTGGACCAATGGCTTGACGTAGGACCAAGCCAAGCCAAGGACGGACCCGCGGTACCGGACCCGAAGTTCCTTGCGGACGATCAGCTTCAGAAGGAAACGCCGGCGGTAGACATCCAGAAGCCCGGCGCCTACCCCCGGAACAGCATATGTATCAGTGGAATTGGCCATCGCTACTTGCTGGGCTCCGACGCTTCAAAGGTTTCCCGCCATGATTCCATGGAAGTGATCTCCGGAAGGGCTTCGCGGTATTGAGCCCGGAGCGTTTCCCAGTTCGAGAAAAGCTGTGCGTGCAACTTGGCGGATTCGACCACAAGTTGGCGGGCCAATTTCGGATCGCGAAGGTGCCATGATGCACCGGTACCGTCGGCGTTGGAGACGACTGCACTGTCCAAGTGCGCCAAGCTCCACCATTTGCCATCCTGGTGGGCAACCTGGGCTTCGGGGTTTTCCTTCGCGGACTCTCGGACGGGAGCCAGGGTCTGCTTCAGGACCGTCTTCACGGCCCAAGGAAGCAAGCCAAGGGCACCGGGCTGCTTGTAGGACTGCGGCTTCTTCGGCGGACGCTTGCGGAACACCTCGGGGAACGCACCCGGGTCAGTCTTGACCTGTGAGTCCGGGAACTCCTCGCGCATGGCACGCAGCTTAGGCATTGTGGTCGGCAACTGCTGATGCAGGTTGCCGGGCCCCGCCAGGACATCCTTGAGCGCCATGATGCGAGCCTGCTCAGGGTAGTACTGCATCGAGACCAAGTGCTTAACGTCGGCATTCAGGCTTTCGCGAAGAATGCGACCACCCTTCGGGAACGGCGAATGCAGCAACGTGGCAATGAGGCGGTTGCGCTCGTGATAGTAGGCCTGCCAGTCGACGGAGTCGTCCTTGTCGGCCCAAGAGACATGCCAAACGGCAGCACCCGGCAAGGTCACGGTCGGGAACCCGGCAGCGCGACCACGAAGGGAGTATTCGGCGTCGTCCCACTTGATGAAGACCGGCAGCGACAGGCCGATTGTCTCCACAACGGTCTTGGGGATCAAGCACATCCACCAACCGTTGTAGTCCGCGTCCCAACGCCGGTGGAGCTGGGGTGTGGACCGCAACCCGGCGGCGGAGAAGTCGTGGTTGCCCAGTCCTTCCACGGGACCCCAGAGGAAACGGTAGAAGTTCACGACTTCGGAGTAGGCGTGCAGCACGGACTTGTTGTACATGTCGAACATGTGGCCACCCACGATCGTGGGCTTCCGGCAAAGGTCGGCGAAGGCCACCGCGCGCATAACGCCTTCGGTTTCCAGCTCAATGTCGTCATCGAGCAGCATGACGTAATCGCTCTTGTCTGAGACGACCATCTCGTACATGTTGCGGGCGAAGCCACCTGAACCACCGAGGTTTCCCTGGTTGATGATCCGCAGCTGTTCGCCCATGGACTCTGCAACGGCGTCGAATCCGGCTTCGTCGGCAACCTTCTTGTTGCCTTGGTCCACAATGATCAGTTCAGCGAGGATTTCACGCAGGCCCGCATCGGCGTCGATCGACTTGATGGTTTCAAGGCAGTAGTCGGCGCGGTTGAAGGTGGTCACGCCGAGCGTGACCCGGCCCTGCGGGCGGCCTTCATCCGGCACGGCCCAGTGCGCGGTCTTCAGCGTCATGCCGTCCCCACCGGCAATCAGGTCGAACCAGTACCAGCCGCCGTCTCCGAAGGGTGCCAGCGTCAATTCGAAATCGTTGCTGGCCGAACCCTCAACAAGCACCGAGTCCACGCGCTGAGAGGCTCCGCGGGCGTTGGAGCGGTAAACGATGACCGTTCCTTCGCCCTCGGTCTCGAGGTGAAGGACGGTCTTCGTGGCAATGGTCCATTTCCTCCAGTAGCTGGCAGGAAAGGCGTTGAAGTAGGAACCGAAGGACAGACGCTCGCCACGGCGCACCTGCACCGAGCCACGATCCAGGATGTCTTCCGGGTGCAGCTTTCGGGCCATTCCGACCGCCTGCACGACGGCGCTGCTGCCGCCGTCGTCCTTCTGCACCTTGCTGGTGTCCGGGTCGACATAAAGGGGCAGCGTGTCGAGGTCGCGGTTGGCCGGGAAAATCACCCGCTGAACGATGCGCAGGCTCTCCTGCGTTGAGGCTTCCGAGGCATTTTCAGCCGTCATGGCAGTCTCCTGGCTTTCGTTGGTAGTAGCGGTCATGCGTCCACTCCTCCGCTTTCAAGCTTGGCGCCACCCGTGAAGTGCGGCTTGATCTTGTTATCGAACATGGACAGTGCCGAGCCGATGGCCATATGCATGTCGAGGTACTTGTAGGTTCCGAGCCGGCCACCAAACAGGACCGACTTCTCGCCCCGGGCCAGGTCGCGGTAGGCCAGGAGCTTCTGGCGGTCATCGGAGGTGTTCACCGGGTAGTACGGCTCGTCGCCCTTTTCTGCAAAGCGGGAGAATTCGCGCATGATGACAGTGGCATCCTTGGTGTAGTCCCGCTCCGGGTGGAAATGCCGGAACTCATGGATGCGGGTGAAGGCGGCATCGGCGTCGGGGTAGTTCATGACAGCGCAACCCTGGAAGTCCTCGATCGGGAGCACTTCTTCTTCAAGGTCGATGGTGCGCCACGACAGGTCGCCTTCTGCGTAGTCAAAGTAGCGGTCAACCGGGCCGGTGTAGATAACCGGAACCTGGCCCAGCACCGCAGACCGGCCGTACTCGCCGTCGTCGAAGAAGTCCGCGTTCAGGATGACTTCAATATTGGGGTGGTCCGCCATGCGTTCGATCCAAGCGGTGTAGCCGTCAACCGGGAGGCCCTCATACGTGTCGTTGAAGTACCGGTTGTCGTAGTTGTAGCGCACGGGAAGCCGCGAGATGATCTCTGCCGGCAGGTCCTTGGGATCCGTCTGCCACTGCTTGCCGGTGTAGTGCTTGATGAAAGCTTCATACAGGGGACGGCCGATCAGCTGGATGCCCTTGTCGTTCAGGTTCTGGGGATCCGTGCCCGCGAGTTCGCCGGCCTGCTCTGCGATCAGCGCCTTCGCCTCCGAGGGGCTCAACGCGGAACGGAAGAACTGGTTGATGGTGCCCAGGTTGATGGGCATCGGGTACACCTCACCCTTGTGGTTGGTGTAAACCTTGTGCTGGTAGCTGGTGAACTTCGTAAAGCGGTTCACATACTCCCAGACGCGTTCGTTCGAAGTGTGGAAGAGGTGCGCGCCGTAGCGGTGAACCTCGATTCCAGTCTTCTCTTCGTTTTCGCTGTAGGCGTTTCCTCCAATATGGTGGCGGCGATCAAGAACCGCGACCTTCAGCCCCAACTCGGTAGCGGCGCGTTCTGCAATGGTCAGGCCAAAGAAACCCGAGCCGACGACGACGAGATCAGCGTTCACAAACTCTCCTGTGTATTGGCGTGCGGGCACAGAAATGCCCACGTCTACTGGTCAAGGCTACCCGACGTTCCGATTGTTCCCCGATTCGGGGGCCGGCCGCGCAAGCCCTTCCCATGGGTCGAAAAAGCAAACGGGAGGCCTGGCACTGGGCCAGCCTCCCGTCCATCCTTGCGTGAAACTTGGTACTAAAGCGCGATCACGGAGCCTGAATCGGCCGATTCAAGTACGGCCTCTGCAACCCGGAGCGTCTCAAGGCCTTCGGCCATTGTGACAATGTTCATCGACTTTCCGAGGACAGCGTCCCGGAAAGCCTCGTGCTCCATCTTCAACGGCTCACGCTTGGCCAATGCGAAACGCGTGGATGAACCTTCCGAGACCCCACGGAATGCCGCGACAGAGTCCCAGTCCGTCTGGAACGTTCCGTTCTCGATGAATGTCAGGTCGGCAGAAATCGTGTCGGCGATATAAGCACCACGCTCACCCAGGACAACCGTGGTCCGTTCCTTCATGGGAGACAGCCAGTTCACGATGTGGTTGGTGACAACCCCGCTCTTCAGGTGGCCAATGGCCGTGACCATGTCCTCGTGCTGCCGACCGCTCCTGGACGTGGTGTGCGCCATGACGTTGACGAAGTTGCTTTGCGCAAGCCATGCCGTGAGGTCGATGTCATGCGTGGCCAGGTCCTTAACCACCCCCACATCTGCAATGCGCGAGGGGAACGGCCCCTGGCGCCGAGTGGAAATCTGGTAAACCTCGCCGAGGTCTCCGTTGCCCAACCTGTCGCGAAGGCTTTGCAGTGACGGGTTGAACCGCTCGATGTGACCAACCGCGCCAATCAAGCCACGGGAGTCGAAGGCTTCGGCGATCCTGCGGCCGGAAACGGAGTCATTCGCGATGGGCTTTTCGACGAGGCAGTGCACGCCGGCCTCGGCGAGCTTCAGTGCCACTTCCTCGTGAAGAACCGTTGGCACAGCAGCGACAGCCATGTCAATGCCCTGCTCAATCAGTTCATCCACGGAGCCGCAGACGGTCAATCCATTGGCAACGTTGTGCGGGTCCCCGAAGGAATCCGCTACGGCCACCAGGTCCACGCCTTCGAGTTCACGGATGACGCGGGCGTGGTGGCGCCCCATCATTCCCAATCCGATGAGGCCTGCGCGGAGATTCGCCACTAGCTGCCTGCCTTTGCAACGGCGTTGACCGCGGCAACGATCCGGTCAAGGTCGTCCTGGCTCAACGACGGGTGAACCGGGAGCGAAAGCACGCTTGCCGCCGCTTCCTCGGTAACCGGCAGGTCATCGGAGGTCTGGAACGGAGCGAGCCGGTGGTTGGGGATGGGGTAATAGACGCCACAGCCCACGTTGTACTCCTCGCGGAGTGCCTTCGCGAAGCCGTCGCGGTCCTCTGCGATGCGGATGGTGTACTGGTGGTAGACGTGCTCGTAGCCGTCCGCAACCTTGGGAGTGACGACGCCCTCAATGTTGGCGTCGAAGAAGGCTGCATTTTCCTGGCGTGTCTTCGTCCAGGCTTCGACTTTGGTCAACTGCACGCGACCAATTGCAGCGTGGATGTTGGTCATCCGGCAGTTGAAGCCGACCAGTTCGTTCTCGTACTGCCGTTCCATGCCCTGGTTACGCAGCAGCCGAAGCCGGCGCTCGACGTCGGCCAGGCCCGTGCTCACCATGCCGCCTTCGCCGGACGTCATGTTCTTGGTGGGGTAAAGGCTGAACATTGCGAAGTCGCCGAACGTACCGACCTTGCGTCCGTTGACGGCCGCGCCGTGGGCCTGTGCAGCGTCCTCGAAGACCTTGACGCCGTGCTTTGCCGCGAGTGCGCCAATGCCGTCAACATCGAAAGGGTGTCCGTAGAGGTGGACAGGCATGATGGCAGCCGTACGATCCGTGATCTTCGACTCGACGGAAGCGGGGTCCAGCGTGTAGTAGTCCGGGTCGACGTCGGCGAAGACCGGCGTTGCGCCGGTCAATGCAACGGAGTTCGCGGTGGCAGCAAAAGTGAAGGACGGAACGATGACTTCGTCCCCGGCACCGATACCGGCAGCCAGGAGGCCAAGGTGCAAACCGGAGGTGCCGGAGTTAACCGCCACCGCTGCCCTGCCGTCGAGGAGGACCTGCGAGAATTCCTGCTCGAAGGTAGCCACCTCCGACCCCTGGGCGAGCTGGCCGGAAGCCAGCACGGCGTCTACGGCCTTCCGCTCGTCTTCGCCAATGATGGGCTTTGCGGGGGGAATGAATTCGGGGCTCATGCCTCTACCTCTCGAAGAATCTCGTTCTGTTCAACATACGTTGCGCCGGTTTCGGGGCACACCCAGTTCTCTCCGCTGCGCTTCAGCGGGAATCCGGCCTTGCCAACCCAACCATGGCGCTTGGCCGGAACTCCGACCATCAACGCAAAGTCCGGGACGTCTTTGGCGACTACTGCTCCGGCAGCCACGGTGGCCCATCGTCCAATGGTCACCGGGGCGACGCACACGGCGCGGGCGCCAATGGACGCACCTTCGCGAATCGTGACGCCCACAGGTTCCCAGTCATGGGCACTCTTCTGGCTCCCATCCGGGCCAACGGCACGGGGGTAGGTGTCGTTCGTCAACACCACGGCCGGGCCGATGAAAACTCCGGCTTCCAGTTCCGCGGGCTCATAGACAAGTGCATAGTTTTGAACTTTGCAGTTGTCCCCCATCTTGACCCCGGTGCCAATGTAAGCACCCCGTCCTACGATGCAATTGACGCCAAGTTCGGCCTGCTCGCGGACTTGGGCCAGATGCCAAATCTTTGATCCATCACCAATTACAGCCTTGTCTGAAACATCGGCGCTCTCCGCAACCACTATCACCGGTGAAGGTCCTTCCTCATTGAGCACACGCGACAACGAAACTCATCTTAGCTGAGACACCATGCCACGGCGTCAAGTCACCGGCATGGGGAACAGGCTTGGCCCTGTTGTCCACATAGGCCATGAGGGGTCCTGAACTCCCATCGCCGAATCCCTATCGTCGGTGGTGAAGCAGTTTATTGCGAAAGGAAACACGATGCCCCTGGAGTGCACACTGGTCCGCAGCCCCGGTGCGGAGCGGAATGCCGAGCCCACGGAATTGTCCATCGCAGTGCCTGCTGGAACATCGGGTGTCGACGTTCAATCCCTCATTGCTGAAGCCCATGGCACTGCTCTTCTTACTGTTCAGGGACAGGAATTAACTGCTCTCACCGTGGGAATTCCCCCGTTGGTTTCCGGCGCCATCCTGGTGGACGGCCCTCCGCTGCAGCCCCGGAGTCGGGAGGGCGGATCGGTCCCGTTGGTACTTCTGGCCCACTCCGGCCCGGCCGCCGGCTCGGTTTTCCGGCTCCGCCGCGGGCGGTTCATGATCGGACGCGGCCAGGTCGATATCCAGATCCCGGATTCGGCGATGTCACGGGAGCACGCCGTATTGGAGGTTAGCGGCACGGCCGTAGTGGTGAGCCAGATGGAAGGAGCTGCACCCCTGTATGTCTGCGGGAAGGCAACGCGGCGAAGCCCCATCAACTCGGAATCCTCGATCCGCTGCGGCAACTCGACTTTCAGCATCTCCTCTGACATAGGTGCCGTATCGCAGTTATCTACTTTCGCTGGATGCTCGGTTGAAGAGCCCCTGGACGTGGTGCACGCATCACCCACAACCCGCCGCCTGCCCTTGGCGTTGGCAGCAGGACTGCCGCTGATAGCCGGCGTAGCCCTGGTCGCTGTCACTGGCACATGGATGTATCTCGGATTTACTGCACTTTCCGCAGTCAGCCTGCTGGTCCCGCTTCTCACAGGCCGAAAAGAGCGGAAGGACCGGCTTCAGGCCCTTTCCCGCGCCGTGCAGGAAGATATTGCCCGACGCCGGCGGTGCTCTCCCTCGGCCGCCGATATCGTCATGGCAAAGTACCGTCCACCCCTGGCCATGGGAGCGGACAGCCAGGAACTTCAGTACCCGGCTGGGCCTTGCCAGCCAGAAAAGAGTCCGACGGCGGACGGGGAGCCGACGTCGGGCGACGGCACCTGGGTGCGGCTCGGCACCATGATGAATTCCACGGCGAATGTTCGCATGGTGCCTCACGATCCCCGTTTCCGTCCGCCTGCCATCGGGACGGCCGCTGTGACATTGGATCCGAAGATCCCGCTGGTGAGGCTTCGTGGACACCAGGACCATGTGGACGCCCTGCTCCGATTTGTGCTGATGCAGTTAGGCAGTTTCCAAGGCTCGTCCCAGACACCCATCATCCTGCTGGGACCGATCAGAAGACTTCCCTGGCCCGCCCGTTTCCTCAGCACCGTGACCCTTGCAGCCAGTAACCTGACAGCCATCACTGCCCTGAACCGCCATGGCATTCCGCCTGGCAGGCTTTTTGTCATCGATGATCCCGGCGGAAGCGGTACTGAATCCATAGCATCGGTGCTGACAGCCGCACGCCGGGTTGGCTGGCAGGTCATTGACTGCTCCGGCTCGGCGCCGCAACTGCTGCCAACTGTTGAATTGGGGTCATCCGGTACCGCTGGCGTCCTTCGGGTGGAAGGCTCCCACCAGGACTTCATCCCCGACCTCATCCCCGTGGACGTCTTTGACGCTTTTTGCCGGTTCTTGGCGTTGGAGACATGGAACAAGGGGGCCGGTGACGGCGACGCCATTCCCGACAGCTGCTCGTTCACTGATTTGCATCAAGGCGGCCCGCGCAGGCTGCTGCGACGCTGGGCCGACCCCATAAGCCAAACCGGTCTTACTGCCGTGCTGGGCCAGGGCGGCGTTGGCCCCATGACCTTCGATTTCAAGATCGACGGCCCACACCTTCTGGTTGCCGGGACCACGGGCTCCGGGAAGTCGGAACTGCTGCGAACCTTGGTAGCATCCATAGCCATAAACCACTCCCCGGACTACGCAACGTTCTTGTTCATCGATTTCAAGGGTGGTTCGGGTTTGGGTCCGCTCGCGAGCCTCCCGCATTGTGTAGGGATGCTGACCGACCTCGCCAAGCATCATCTCGACCGCGCACTCGTCTCACTCCGTGCCGAAATCAGCCGCAGGGAACAAGCGCTTGCAGAGGCGGGAGTGTCAGACCTGAGTCAGTACCACCGTTCAGATCGGCAGCCCTCCCCTATACCGCACCTGCTTCTGGTCATTGATGAGTTCCGCATGCTCGTGGACCAAGCGCCCGGCGCTCTTCAAGAACTCATGCGCATTGCAGCCATCGGGCGTTCCTTGGGAATTCATTTGGTGATGGCAACGCAAAGACCCCAAGGAGCCCTCACCGCCGACATCCGGGCCAACGTCACCTCCAGCATTGCGCTGAGGGTGCAATCCGACGCAGAGTCTTTGGACATCATTAACAACAAGGCTGCGGCTTCCATTCATGTCAGGAGTCCGGGACGCGCGTTTCTGGCCAGGGCCTCAGGTGACGCCGAAGAATTCCAGACAGCATCACTGGACGTGCCTTCCGCAACGGCGTCTTCCGGATCCGGGTCCGCCTACGGGCAGGTCCTCGTCAAGCCCGCTGCCCAGGCCATATTGCAACGCGCTATCGCCGACGCCGGGCCCGATGAGCGCGGTGGCCAGGCGAGCGCCGGGACGACCACCATAGCGTCCACTCTCCCTGAACTCTGGCAGGCCATGGGCGGACTGCATCCGCGCTCTCCAATAGCCGACCCGCTGCCCGACTCCATAGCCTGGAACCACAGTCTCCCCGCCCCCGGACAGGCCCAAGGCGAAGACTCCACAACAGTCTCATCATGGCGCATTGGACCCTTCGCACTGGTGGATGTGCCGGCCCAGCAAGTCGTCGAACCCTTGATATGGATTCCTGCCCAACATGGACATCTGGCTATGATCGGCAGCACATCCAGTGGCGTGATGACCTCCTTCAGGGCAGTGGCCGCCATGCTGGCCACAGCCCATCCACAACCTCACCTCTACGTCCTTGACGCCATCGGTCTGTTGGAAGACGTGGCCCAACAGCAACTCCTCGGGGGCCGGGCGGGGCTGCATCAATTGTCCCTCGCGGCGCGAATCGTTAAGCGCCTTGCAGCGGAGTTGGATGTTCGACGCGACCCCCTGAATGCCTCACGACCCGGCACTCCATTGGTACTGATCGTGACGGGGTGGTGCTCGTGGTCCAGCGCCCTGCGGAACGGGACTTTTGGATGGGTAGAGGCGGCATTGCACGACATCGTCCGCGACGGCACGCCCCTCGGCATCTCTGTGCTGATCTCAGGTGAGAGAGAGCTCGTCAGTTCGCGCTTCTTCGCCGCAGTCCCCAATCGGGCGTACTTTCCCAGCGGGTCCACGGAGGAAGCGCGTTTCCATTGGCCGCGGCTTCCCGAGATCGAAGACGTCGCTGGTCGGGCTGTGGTCACCGGTAATTTCATTGACGGCCACTCCAACGTTGCACAGTTCCGGGAAGCTCCAGGGTCCGGCGCATGGCCCTTCAAGGACCTGGAGAATTCCGAACCACCTTTTCGGATCAGGCCACTTCCTGACACGCTCAGCGCCGAGGAGTTCTTTCGGTGCCTGGAAGAAGTGCGGCAAAGAGCTGTTGTGCCCGCAGCCTGCACCACGGCTCCGCTCCCCCGGGCCTCGGATCAGTTCTCCCCAGATGGAGATGCACGAGCCCCCCTGTGGTTGGGCGTTGGGGGCGATGAGGCCATTCCCGTTGCCCTCCCTCTTCCGGAACGGGGCGTCAGCGCCATTTTGGGTGGGCGCTGCTCCGGCAAGAGCTCCGCGCTGGCGGGCCTCCGGCAACTTAACCCACTGGCGCCGTGGGTATACCCTGACGGAGCCGGCGATACAGGTTCGTTTTGGGCTTCCATCGCCGACCAGGCAGAAGCCGGCGCCTTGGATCCCAACAGCATCCTGCTGGTGGACGACGCGGACGCCATGAATGCCGAGGGCCGCCATGCGCTCACCGCACTGACAGGTAGAGTCCGGGGAATCGTGCTTACAGCCACGACGGGACCGGCACTCGTGCATCACTTGCCTCTGGCCGGCGACGTGCGGTCCTTTGGCACCGGAGTGGTCTTGGCCCCGTCAACACCGCATGACGGTGAACTCTTTGGAGTAAGGCTCGACGATGTTGGCGCCGCACGCCCAGGCAGGGGTTTCGTTATCCAAGGAAAAGAGGTGACTCCATATCAAGGAGCCCTGGCAGCCCTTTGACGTCTGATGACGAGGACGGAGCGGCCTATAGTGCCGCTGAAGTGCCGCCGGTCCTTGATGCGTAAGCGATGACGTCCTTTTGGAACAAGAACACTATCGCCGCGAGCGCGGGGATGATCATCGCCAAACCTGGCAGCACCAAACCGCCGGTCATGGTGGGGAATCCGATGGTGAGGACGAACAACTGTGCCACCAACGCGGCCGCACGGGTCCACCGGTAACCCCGGAACAGGAAGTGGCCTACGGCAAACAGCCACGCAGAAAAAGCCAAGAGCAACCCCAGGGTAAAAATCGCACCCCAGAACGTCAGCACAGGCGCACCGGTAAGCAGCTCGAAAGCGTACCAGGCAGCGGCGCCCAGGAGAGCCAGTGCTTCCAGTACGACAACCAAGGAAATGACTGCGACGCCGAGCGGTCGCGGAGTGCGTCCGGGTGCCCCGGTCGTGCCGGGCGTCGGTGTCCCGGGCCCGTCTTTTCCGTCGGGTTCGGGCGTGGATTGGCTGGGGTTAACTGGAGGTCTTGACACACTGGCACACTACCGGACATAGTCATCTTGCAGTGAGGGCACCGGCCGCTGATGTGATGCATCGCTCACGGATTCCGGGCATTTGGTCCGCTAACACCCCTTGTTTACAAGGCGTTAACATGAAACGCTTGACTCAGACGACCAAGGGGGCCCATGCGGGCCCCTTTCCTTTGGAGCCTCTCGTGAATGTTTTCACAAAAGGGGCCCTACTAGTTCTCACGAATGGAGTGACTGATCAGCATGGATTGGCGTAATCGCGCAGCCTGCCTCGACAAGGACCCGGAGCTCTTCTTCCCAGTCGGCAATACCGGACCAGCACTTCTCCAGATAGAAGAAGCCAAAAGCGTTTGCCGTCGTTGCCCGGTGGTTGATACCTGCCTGCAGTGGGCCTTGGAATCCGGACAGGACGCCGGCGTCTGGGGCGGCATGAGCGAAGACGAGCGCCGCGCACTCAAGCGCCGGGCAGCTCGCGCACGTCGCGCTTCCTAGGCATAGAACCCAGCAAGAAGGCCGCGGACCCCCGGGGTCCGCGGCCTTCTGTTTTAACGCGCTGCGACTTTAAAGCGCTGCGACGCTTTCAGCCCAGCTGGGCCGCTACGTCTCCCCCGGGTCCGGGTTACTCAAGCCCGGGTTTACTCGGGTTGGTGCCCTCCGGACCCTAGGACCGGGCAAGGTTCAGGACGATTTCGACGGCGGTCCCGCCGCCGTCACGCGGCCTCCACTGGATCGATCCCCCGAGCTCACTGGTCACCAGCGTGCGGACAATCTGAAGGCCCAGGCCTTCTGTGTACTGCCCGTCCGGCAATCCAACGCCATCATCTGCGATAGTGACCGTCAGGAATTCGTCGTTCCCGTCCCCGTCAGCCCTGTCCGCCAACAACCATACGGTTCCAGTCCGCCCCTCGAGCCCGTGCTCCACGGCATTGGTGACGAGTTCGTTGATGACCAAAGCCAACGGAGTGGCGAAGTCGCTGGGCAATTCACCGAACAGCCCGGAACGCTCTGTGCGTACCTGCTGGGAGGGGGAGGCAACCTCGGCCGACAACCGGAACTGCCGTCCAATGAGCTCATCGAAGTCGACGCTCTGCGTCAAACCCTGCGAAAGTGTCTCGTGGACCAGTGCAATGGTGGCTACGCGCCGCATGGCCTGTTCCAGGCCCTGCTTGGCTTCGTCACTGACCATACGGCGGGACTGCATGCGAAGCAGCGCAGCCACAGTCTGCAGGTTGTTCTTCACCCGGTGGTGTATCTCCCGGATGGTGGCATCCTTGGTAACGAGTTCCATCTCCCGCCGGCGAAGTTCGGAAACGTCACGGCAGAGAACGAGGGCACCGAATCGATGCTGCTCGTCGCGCAAGGGAATGGCCCGAAGAGACAGGCTCACGCCCCGGGACTCGATTTCACTGCGCCAGGGCATCCTGCCCGTAACCACCAATGGCAGGGTTTCGTCCACCATGCGGCGATCTTTCAGCAGACCGGCAGTCACTTCGGCGAGCGAGCGTCCCTCCAGCGATTCGACTTCGCCGAGACGGCGGAAGGCGGACACTCCGTTGGGACTGGCATACTGCACGACTCCGTCGGCATCGAGACGGATAAGCCCGTCACCAACACGGGGCGCCCCTCGGCGGGATCCCGTCGGTGAGGCAAAGTCGGGCCATAACCCGAGCGTTCCCATCCGTAGGAGGTCGTACGCGCACTGGCGATAAGTCAGTTCCAGCCGGGACGGCATCCGCGAACTGGACAGGTCCATGTGCGAAGTGACAACGGCCAGTGTGCGGCCGTTGCGCACCATGGGAACGGCTTCCACGCGCAAAGCCATCTCGCTGCTCCAGCTGGTTTCACTGGACCGTTCGATCGATCGGCTGTTCCACGCCTTGTCCACCAATGGGCGGAGGTCGGAGCGGATGCCCTCACCCACGAAGTCCGCATGGAACACCGTATGCGATGTCGACGGACGCACGTGGGCGAGGGCGATATAGCCGAGCTCCGGGTGCGGGAACCACAACGCAAGGTCCGCGAAAGCCAGGTCGGCGACCATCTGCCAGTCACCGACGAGGAGGTGCAGCCATTCGGCATCTCCAGGCCCGAAATCAGCGTGTTCCCTGATGGGGTCTGTAAAGATTGCCACTGCACCTCCATTTGCGACGCCGGGACTTGCTCCTAGCGTCGAACGATTGACCTCAAGAGCCTTAATGCTACCGACAGTGACGCCATGTCGTCGGCTTCGAGTGCGTTGACCTCATCGAACATGGTCTTGGCCCGGCCGAGCTGCTCGGCATTCTGCCCCTCCCATGCCCTCAGGCGATCCTCCGCCGAGGTGCCGGACTCCGTCGACTCAAGTACCGACGTCGTCATGTCTGCCACCGTCGAATAAAGGTCATCCCTCAGTGCAGCACGGGCCAACGCCTGCCAGCGGTCGTCACGTGGAAGCGAACTGATTCGCTCCAGCAATGAATCGACGTGGAAGCGGTTGAACACCGTGTAGTAGACGTGGGCGACGTCCTCGACCGTGTCGTTTCCGGTCCGGGCGATCCGGGCAATATCCAGAAGGGCATAGCTTTCAAACAGCTCCGCCCACCTGTGTGCCAGATGATCCGGCAGTTCCCAACTGCGTGCCTTCTCCAACCAGCCGGTGATGCGGACCTTATCCTCGCCCCGCAGGTAGTCCAGCAGCTTTGCACGCAGCGGAGCCAGCATCGGCTTGAACGATTCAACGACCTCGGAAATCGGCTGGGACGCCATGCCCTGACCCAACACCCACCGCACTGCGCGGTCGAGCAACCTGCGGATGTCCAGGTGTACTTCGCTCCAGTGTTCTGTAGGGAAGGACGCCGGAAGCGCATTCAGTTCATCGACCATGGGGTCGAGGTCGTAGATTTCGCGCAGGGCGACGAAAGCCTTGGCGACTGCGACTTCATTGGCCGACGTCTCTTCCATGGCCCGGAACGCGAAGGTGATGCCGCCGAGGTTGATGATGTCATTGGCGACCACAGTGGCGATAATCTCGCGCCGCAGCGGATGGGTGTCCAATTCGGCGTCGAACTTCTCGCGCAATTGCTTGGGGAAGTAGTTGCGGATGGTGTCCGCAAACCACGGATCATCGGCAAGGTTGCTGTCGCGGAGCGCTGCGCCGAGCTCGATCTTCGCGTAGGCCGCCAGGACAGCCAGTTCCGGAGACGTCAGGCCCTGGCCCTGTTCCAACCTCGCACGCAGGGTGTCAGTAGTCGGCAGAGCTTCAAGGTCGCGCTTGAGGTCTGCGGACTTCTCCAGCCAATCCATCAGGCGCTCGTAGCTCGGGCTCCAATCGGCAACCCGGGTCCTGTCGTTGAGGAGCAGGATGTTCTGGTCGATGTTGTCCTGCAGGACCAGCCGTCCCACTTCGTCAGTCATATCGGCCAGGAACGACGCCCGGTCCGCGGCTTCCAGCTTGCCTGCCGCAACCATCCTGTCAACGAAGATCTTGATGTTGACCTCGTGGTCGGAGCAGTCCACGCCGGCCGAGTTGTCGATCGCATCCGTATTAAGGATGACCCCCTGCAGGGCAGCCTCGATGCGTCCACGCTGGGTCAGGCCCAGGTTTCCACCCTCGCCCACCACCTTGACCCGCAGGTCGCGGCCATCGACGCGAATGGCATCGTTTGCCTTGTCCCCCACCGCGGCATGCGTCTCGGTACTGGCCTTGACGTAGGTACCAATGCCGCCGTTGTAGAGAAGGTCGGCCGGCGCCAGCAGGATCGCGCGGAGGAGTTCCGGCGGGCTGAGCTGGGTTGTGCCGTCGGGCAGTCCCAGCGCCTTGCGGACCTGGTCCGAGACCGGAATGGTCTTTGCCTGGCGCGCGTACACGCCACCGCCTTCGCTGATGACTGAGCGGTCATAGTCATCCCAGGAAGACCTGGGCAGTTCGAACAACCGCTGCCTTTCGGCGAAGGACGCCGCCGCATCGGGAGTCGGATCCAGGAAGATGTGGCGGTGGTCAAAGGCTGCCAGCAGCCTGATGTGCCGGGAAAGCAGCATGCCATTGCCGAAGACATCGCCTGACATGTCGCCCACGCCGACAACCGTGAATTCTTCGGATTGGGTGTCGAGATCCAACTCGCTGAAATGCCTCTTGACGGATTCCCAGGCTCCGCGTGCCGTGATGCCCATGGCCTTGTGGTCGTAACCGACCGAACCGCCTGAGGCAAAGGCGTCGCCGAGCCAGAACCCGTATTCGGCAGCCAGCCCGTTGGCGGTATCCGAGAACGTTGCGGTGCCCTTGTCAGCTGCCACTACCAAGTAGGAGTCGTCGCCGTCGTGCCGGACAACGTCCGACGGCGGCACCAGCCTCTCGCCGTCCGCTGAGGTGACGAGGTTGTCGGTGATGTCCAGCAATCCCCGGATAAAGGTCTTGTAGCTCTCAATTCCTTCGGCCATCCAGGCGGCCCGGTCGACGGCAGGGTTAGGCAGCTTTTTGGCAAAGAAGCCGCCCTTGGCTCCCGTGGGAACGATCACCGCGTTCTTTACCGTCTGGGCCTTAACAAGGCCCAGGATCTCAGTGCGGAAATCCTCCCGCCGATCCGACCAGCGAAGACCCCCTCTGGCCACCTTTCCAAAGCGGAGGTGTACACCTTCCACCCTCGGGGAGTAAACCCAGATCTCGAACATGGGGCGCGGGAAAGGAAGCCCATCAATCGAGGTCGGATCCAGCTTGAAGCTGACGTAGTCCTTGTTTTGGAAGTAGTTGGTCCGCAGCGTCGACTCGATGAGGTTCACGAAAGTCCGCAGCACCCGGTCGGCATCCAACGTGGCTACTTGCTCAATGGATTCCGCGAGTGCATCCCTGGCAGCAGCCTGTCGGTCAGCCCGAAGGTCCTCGGGCACCGCGGGATCGAAGCGCGCCGAGAAGAGTTCGTTGAGACCTCGGGCAACGTCGGGGTTCCCGAGGAGTGTGTCAGCTATGAAACCGAAGGAGTTGGTGTTGCCCATTTGCCGCATGTACTTGGCGTACGCGCGCAGCACCACAACCTGCCGCCAGTGCATGCCTTCACGGAGGACCAATTTGTCGAAGTTGTCCGACTCCACAGCCCCGGTCACCGCTGCCCCAAACGAATCGCCCAGCAGGTCACCCGTGGTCAGGGGATCAACCCCGGCAGGGTACTTAAGCCCGAGGTCGTAGAGGAAGAAGTCCCGGTTGTCTGCGGTTTCAATCTCAAAGGGGCGCTCGTCCAGGACTTCGAGGCCGAGGTTATGGAAGTAGGGAAGGATCTGGCTGAGGCTCTTGGGTTCCATCAGGTAGAGCTTGACGCGTGCGTCCTCTTCCAACGCCTCACCCGCGCCCTCCGGAAGGTATACATGCACTCCCGGCTTGACCTGCTGGGTGGATGCCCCCGCCCTTTCCGCTTCCGCACCGTACTTCTCGAAGCGCTCGATATCTTCCAGGGCATCTTCGACTTCGTAATCCACGCGGTAACCGGCCGGGAATGCCTCAGCCCACAGAGCCGACAGGACATCGGCTTCGGCTGTTGGACGGTTCTCCCGCAGGACTTCGGCGATACCTTCGCTCCACGACCTCGATGCCCGCATCAGGCGGTGTTCGAGCTCTTCTACATTAACCTCGGCAAGTTCCGCGGCCCGGGGCAACCGGATCCGGAAGAAGACACGGGCCAAAGCCGACTCGGTAATCCGGGCCTCGTAGTCAATACTCTCGGCCTGGAAGGTCTCACGGAGTTCCTGCTCGATCCGGAGCCGGACGCTGGTGGTGTAGCGATCGCGGGGCAAGTAGACCACAGCGGACATGAATCGGCCGTAAATGTCGGGCCTCAGGAACAGCTTGGTGCGCCGGCGTTCCTGCAGACGCTGAATACCCGTGGCCGTGGCAGCCAGGTCAGCTACCTCGATCTGGAACAGCTCATCGCGGGGATACGTCTCGAGGATGCCGAGCAGGTCCTTGCCGGAGTGGGAGTCGATCGGGAATCCGGCATTACGCAGGACTGCATCCACTTTGTCCCGCACAATCGGTATGCTGCGCACGGATCCGGTGTAGGCACTGGTGGCGAAAAGCCCGATGAAGCGCCGTTCACCGTTGACATTGCCCATGGCATCAAAGCTTTTGACACCGATGTAGTCGAGGTAGGCAGGCCGGTGCACGGTAGAGCGCGAGTTGGCCTTGGTAATGACCAGGGCACGCTTCTCCCTGGCACGCTTTCGACCGGCATCCGTCAGGTGCTGGACCTGGCGGGTGGAGTCTCCGGCACGGAGCAAGCCGAGGCCGCTGTCTTCCCGCAGTTGCAGGACGTCTTCGCCCTCTTCATTGACGAGGTCGTACTCCCGGTACCCCAGGAAAGTGAAGTTTCCGTTATCCAACCATCGCAGGAGGTCTTGGGCCTGCCGAAGTTCGGCAACCTGTTCCGGGTGGGAGACGCCTCCCAGCGCTTCAGCCAGTTCGAGTGCCTTGCTGCGCATTTTCGGCCAGTCTTCAACGGCTGCCCTGACGTCGCCCAGCACGCGTTGCAGGCCGGCGACGAGCTCTTCGCGGACTTCATCGCTCACGCGGTCGATCTCGACAGCAATCCACGATTCCATGTGTGACGCGTTGTCACCGTCACCGAGGAGATGAGCCACGCTTGGCAGTGCTGCTGTATCACCGCTGGAGATACCCACATTGGACGGCACCCTGGAGATCTTGGCCAGTTCCCCGGACGTCCGATCGCGCGACACCACGAACAAAGGGTGCATTACGAGTCGGATGGCGCAGTTCTGGCGAACGAGCTCAGCATTGACCGAGTCAACGAGGAAGGGCATGTCGTCGGTGACGATGTAGACGACGCTTCGGTCGGATTCGGCGGATATTTCCACTACGGCATTGCCCGGTCGGCGGGACTGGGCAACAGTCCTGTGATGGGAAGCCCGCGACATCAACAGCTCAGGCGAGTATGCGCGGGAATCCTCCTCTGCGAGATGCTCATAGTAGTCACCGAAGAACCCTTCACGGACAACTGCTGCATCGGACCGATCCTCCACGCTGGATCCTGACGACATCGACAAACGCCTCCATCACAAGTTGATTGCTGCGACTCTGCAGCCCACATGGTGAGCCTATCGTTTATAAAAGCGAAGGGCTCTGGTTGATCGACCCAAAGAATTGCGGTTTTGCTGGCCAGGCGCACAAACGAGCTGGGCGATGGCATGTCGGAGGGGTGAGTCCGGGGCAGCTTCGAGCAAGACCGCACCAGTCAGCAGGGCCAACTCGCAGGCAGCAGGATCCGAGGGAAGGTACGCGTCGATGCCCCGGCCGGGTCCGAACCGTTCCCACGCCTCCTCCAGTTGCCGCCTGGGCGAATGACCCACGGTGGATCGCTTGACCTTGTTCAGCACCACACGGGGCGATGCCTGCGGAACGACTGATGCAAGATCAGCCAAGCCGCGAATCAGGCGCGGTATCCCTATGGGATCCGCCGCTCCCACAGCAAGCACCAGGTCAGCCATTTCCAGGCTGCGGAGGGTTGCCGCGTTGCGCCTCGGAGTCATGGTGTCAAAGCTGAGTTCCTCATCCGACTCAAGACAGAATCCCGTGTCCACCACCACAAATTCCGCCGCGTGACGGGCGAGCTCAAGAACCGTGGACAGCGCCGCTGCCCGGAGCTCAGTCCAACGGTCCGCACGCGTGGTTCCGGTGAGAACGCGGAAAGCGCCTCCTTTGGTAAATACGAAGGAAGCCGCTGACTCCAAAGCCCTGTCATCGAGCAAGCCCTGATCGGCCAGCCTGCACGCCTGCGCCAGACCTGCCGACTCTTCCAGCAGGCCAAGAACTGCTGAAACGCTGGCACCATAGCTGTCAGCGTCGACCAGGATCACTGATTTGCCGTCTGCCGCAAGTTCCGCCGCGATGTTGACCGCTACCAGGGTCCTGCCGGGTGCACCTGTCGGACCCCAGACGGCGATAATCTCACCTTGTCCGCGCGGCCCTTCCTCCACATCTGCCGGCGCCGGAACCCTTGTCAATTCTGCGGCCGGATCTGAGAATGCGCTGCCGTATCCGGAATGGTCTCCAGCAATTGACGCAACACGTCCTACTGCTTCAGAGATATGGTCGGCGAGGGCGGACGGATTGATTCCGTGTGCGGCGGCGACAACGCCGATGGACTGGAGTCGTCGGGATTCCTCGGGATCGTCAGTGAGGGCTACTACCGAGACCCCCACCGCACCAAGGCGGTCGACGAGGGTTGCGGTCAGCTCCCGGCAGCCTTCGGCAACGACGGCGGCCATAGCCAGCCCGCTTTGGCACGCGGCAATCAGTTCTGCAAGCTCGGAGCAGCGCCGGACAACCGTTACCGGTCCGTGCAGGCGCTCAAGCCCACCCACGACGTCTTCTTCAGCTGTGCCGACGGTTACGACGGGAATACTCACCGGGCCAAGCCCGCCGGGTTCCACACAACGGACACCCTGGCATCATTGGCCTGCGCACCCAACAGCTTGGGCATTTGTTCATCGGTCACCAGCACCAGTACAACTTTTGTCTTCGAAGCCCCCAAGGTAGTGGCACCTTCGGACACCTGTGCGATTTCCGCGCCCGGCAACAGCAATTCAGGTTCTTCGAATGACCTGTCGGTTCCGGGCATGGCAACCCACACATCCACCCGCGCCCCAGGTACGGCCTGCTCGGGCAGTTCTTCATCCACCGATATGGCAACCGGTTTACGATTCAGGAGGTCGGCCGTACCCAGGCTGTCCTGCGGAATCAATTGATTCTTCGCTACCCTCTGTACCGCGACCTTGTCCGAAGGTAAACCGCTTTCGACGGTAACGTAGCTCGATTCGACGGCATCCAAACGCACGTTGACGATGGAAAAGTCGGCTTCGGTAATCCGCTGGCCAACTGCGATATCCTCCCGGGCGGCATATACCTGAGTCGTCTTGTCAGCCGCGCCCACGAGCGCGACAACGCCGGCAATAGAGAGGAGTACCAGAAGAATCCCGACAAGCAGTCGAGGGTCCTTCCACGAGGGCTTCCTCAAGCGCGCGGACGCCGCAGCTGCATTTGGACCCATTTTCCAGCTCCCCCTACGAGTTTGGGCATGTCCTATGGACTTGCCTCCCATTCTTGCCCGGGGCGGGCGGCGGCCCCAAAGCGAACGACCCCAAATGGTCCAAAACTGTGGATAACTACCCCAAACAGCACCACCGATGGCAAAATGGAGCCATGCCCCGATTTCTGACTCTGGCGGATGTCGCCGAACAACTCCAAATAAACTCCCCCCAGGCTTACGCGTTAGTGCGCAGCGGGGAACTGAAGGCCATACAGGTGGGAGGGCGCGGACAATGGCGCATTGAGGAAGCGATGCTGGAGCAGTACATCCAGGACCGATATGCAGAAGCCAGCCGAATGATCGAAGAGTCCAGGTCCAAAACCGCCCAGCGTTAGAGCCCTTGGGCACCGGGAGAGCTAATGGCCGTGAACGCGACAAAGGGAACGGTCACAACCGCCGCAACGCTTCCGGCGCGCCTTTCCTCACCCTGCAGCACGACTGCCAAGTCAAAGTGGTCGCTCCCCACCCTGTCGATAACCCCATCGAGCTTATGGCCGCCGCTATTCCGGACAGCCAGGTGGACCACGAGGGGGATGCGGCCCCTGGACAGGGCCCGCAACGCCGAAGCAATTCCCAATGAACGTTGAACCCGGGATGCTTCTTTGACTGCCAGCCTCCCAAGCCCTTGGTAGGACAGCACGGATCCATGAGGGATCAACCATTGCCGCGCCCCCTCAGTCAGCACAATCCACTCACTGCCGACGTGGCTTAGCCCACCTTGGAGCACGCTGCCATCCATCAGCATGACCTTGATGCCTGAGCCAACCACGCCGCGGAGCCGGTCACTGAGTTCGATGCCACCGAGTTCAACCCTGGCCCGTTCCGTTATCTCCGATTCATCACGGAGCGCGCGTTCGGCCGAAAATTGTGCTTCCAAATCGCTGAAAAGAGAGTCCCATCTCATGTGGCCAGACTAGGCTGCACTAGGAAGGCAGGACAATTCACGGCTTTCTGATGGCCAGGATTGGACAATCGTCGACAAAACCCATCAGAATGGGTCAAAGACGATCAAACGATATCAAACTAGGCTTTGGGGGCTTGGAATGGCGCGAACACTACGCAGGGACCTGGTCCTTGCCGCTTCGTTACTCGGGCTTGGTTTGCTTTTGGCGTTCACCGGCACCGTCCTGATGGGCCAATGGTTGGCGGCCGAACACCATCATCAGCAGTCCTCCCTTGACCACGTTTTGGGAGCCTCCGCCAGCATCGTTGGCAGCTCCATTGCGACGTGGTGGACCGCGTCATGTTTCCTTGCCTTCCTGGCCACCGCAATGCAGCGCAGAGGCCGGACAAAAGCCGCCCGCTCCATTTCCAAGTTCAGCCCCGGTTTTATGCTGCGCCTTGCTGCAGCCGTACTCGGCCTGAACCTGCTGGGCTCCGGCGCCGCGCAAGCAGCAACACAACCCGAACCTGGGTGGCACGCCACGGACACGGTGACCACCGATTCCACCGGTGCATCGTGGACCCCGACATCGCACAGCACGCCGAAGGTCGGCGCTCCAGCGCCTGTCGAAACAGGTTCTTCAAGGGTCGAGGCCTTTAGCCCCGGGTGGAAACCCCAACACCCCGTTGTTGATCCCGGGCTCCTCAGCCGACCCGCGTCCCGGCAGGCCACGTACCCCGGGAAAGCAGATGTCATCGTGCAACCCGGAGACTCGCTGTGGTCCATCGCGGCTTCACGGCTGGGGCCTTTCGCCACTGACGTAGACATCGCCCTGTCCTGGCCCAAATGGTACGACGCGAATCGCTCCACGATTGGTGCCGATCCGACCCTGCTGCAGCCAGGCCAGGTCCTCCAGCCTCCACCCCCCGGCTAGCCCGAAAATCCGCGGTCCCGAAGGTCCGCCTGCGAGCCCGCTCAGGGGCTCCAGTAGCATCCCGACTCCCATCCATCGTCATCCCAGCAGAAGCCACCCAGGCAACGGCGACCCCACGCCCGAGCCCATGTTGTGAATGCATGAGGTATGACCATGACCGTTACGACTCCGAGCAGGCCGGCAAGCCGTCAAGGCGGAAGAGGGACCGGCGTCGTCCGCAGCTCCAACAGCGCGGACGTCGACGTTCGACTCGTTGCGAGGAGCATTGCGCAGGCAGCTTTGGAGGTTCTCGCAGGGACGCGGCCCCTCCAGCAACTCTCACGTTCCCTTGATGCCGAGTGTTACCTCTCCTTGCAGCACCGGGCTGCCCTCACCAGAAAACATGCCGCCAGGGTCCGCGGCAGCCAGCAGCCCCACAGCAGTCCGATGGTCCGATCCGTTCGGACATGCTCCATCTCCGAGTCCATCTGTGAGGCCAGCATCGTGGTGGCGGAAGAGCAACGCTGCCGCGCGATAGCCATGAGGCTGGAACGCCTGGATGGGGTATGGCAGGTTACTGCGCTCGAAATTGGCTGACAGCGAACCCATCGCAAGGCGGGACCAATGAATAAAGGCGAACCCCGGACCTTAGGTCCGGGGTTCGCCCTTTAGACTCGCAGTTACCGAGGGTCAGCGGCGCTTCTTCTTCGCAGATTTGCGTGGCTCCTGGCCAGCCGCCTTGGCGGGATTGCCGGAACGGCCTGACGCGCGGCCCTCCACCCGGGTCTGGGTTGCTCCGTCCTCGCCGGGTGCGGTGTACTGCAACTGCGCCGGCTTCTCCGGTGCCTGCAGGCCTGCCGCCCGGATTTGCGGATCGTGGTGCTCTGTATGCGTGCCAGTGGCAGTATCGTCGGCGACCACTACGTCCTCGGCGGGCGTTACTTCGACTTCCAGGTTGTACAGGAACCCGATGCTCTCTTCGCGAATGGCTTCCATCATGCTTTGGAACATGACGAAGCCTTCCCGTTGGTACTCGACCAGGGGATCGCGCTGGGCCATGGCCCGGAGCCCGATTCCTTCCTTGAGGTAATCCATCTCGTAGAGGTGTTCCTGCCACTTTCGTCCCAGGACCGAAAGGACCACACGGCGTTCAAGCTCGCGCATGCTCTCCGATCCGATGGCTTCTTCGCGGGCCTGGTACACGAGCCGGGCGTCCGAAAGGATCTCATCCTTCAGGAACTCTGCCGTGACGCGTGACTTGCCGCCGGCCTCCTCGATGATGTCTTCAGGAGTAACCGTGGCCGGGTAGAGCGTCTTCAGGTTCGTCCACAACTGGTTGAAGTCCCAATCGTCGCCGGTTCCTTCGGCGGTTGCTGCCTCGATCAGTGCATTGATGGTGTCCTCGAGGAAGTACTGGACCTTTTCGTGAAGGTCGTCGCCTTCGAGGATCCGGCGACGGTCACCATAGATGGCTTCGCGCTGGCGGTTGAGGACATCATCGTATTTGAGGACGTTCTTGCGCTGTTCCGCGTTGCGAGCCTCCACCTGGCCCTGGGCCGAGGCAATTGCGCGGGACACCAGCTTGGACTCGAGCGCTACGTCATCAGGTACTGAACTGTTCATCAGCCGTTCTGCGGCGCCGGAGTTGAACAACCTCATGAGGTCATCAGTCAGCGAAAGGTAGAAACGGGATTCGCCGGGGTCGCCCTGACGGCCTGAACGTCCGCGCAACTGGTTATCGATACGGCGTGATTCGTGGCGTTCGGTACCCAGGACGTACAAGCCACCGAGGTTCAGGACTTCTTCGTGCTCGTCCTTGACGGCCTGCTTGGCTGCGGCCAGCGCTTCGGGCCACGCGGCTTCGTATTCTTCGGAGTTCTCTTCGGGATCGAGACCACGCTTGGCCAGTTCGGCGATGGCGGTAAACTCTGCATTGCCACCGAGCATGATGTCAGTACCACGGCCAGCCATGTTGGTGGCAACGGTTACCGCACCCTTACGGCCCGCTTGGGCCACGATGGAGGCTTCGCGTGCGTGGTTTTTCGCGTTGAGGACTTCGTGGCGGATGCCTTCCTTTGCCAGCAGCTTCGAGAGGTATTCGCTCTTTTCAACGCTGGTGGTACCAACGAGTACCGGCTGTCCGTTTTCGTGGCGTTCGGCAATGTCAGCTACCACTGCATCAAACTTGACGACCTCGTTCTTGTATACGAGGTCTGACTGGTCAATACGTTGCATATCCCGGTTGGTGGGAATGGGAACGACGCCAAGCTTGTAGGTGCTCATGAATTCCGCGGCCTCGGTTTCGGCCGTACCGGTCATGCCGGAAAGCTTGGAATACATGCGGAAGTAGTTCTGCAAGGTCACCGTGGCGAGAGTCTGGTTCTCGGCCTTGATCTCGACATTTTCCTTGGCTTCAATGGCCTGGTGCATGCCTTCGTTGTAACGGCGTCCAGCCAGGATGCGCCCGGTGTGCTCGTCGACAATCAGGACCTCACCGTCGAGGATGACGTAGTCCTTATCCCGCTTGAACAATTCCTTCGCCTTGATGGCATTGTTGAGGAAACCAATGAGGGGCGTGTTGGCAGATTCGTACAGGTTTTGGATTCCGAGATAGTCCTCAACCTTTTCGATGCCGGCTTCCAGCACGCCGACGGTCCGCTTCTTCTCGTCCACTTCGTAGTCGACCTCAGGCTGAAGCCGCGTAACAACCTTCGCGAATTCGCTGTACCACCGGTTGGTGTCGCCCTGCGCCGGTCCCGAGATGATCAAGGGCGTCCTCGCCTCATCAATGAGGATGGAGTCAACCTCATCAACGATCGCGAAGTTGTGGCCGCGCTGCACGAGTTCACTGGCATCCCAGGCCATGTTGTCGCGCAGGTAGTCAAAGCCGAACTCGTTGTTGGTGCCGTAAGTAATGTCGGCAGCGTACTGTTCACGGCGCACGGCCGGGTCCTGGTTGGACAGGATGCAACCACTGGTGAGGCCAAGGAACCTGTAGACGCGGCCCATGAGTTCGGACTGGTATTCGGCAAGGTAATCGTTCACCGTGACCACGTGGACGCCTTTGCCGGTCAGGGCGTTGAGGTAGGCCGGTGCGGTGGCAACAAGGGTTTTACCTTCACCGGTTTTCATTTCGGCGATGTTGCCCAAATGCAAGGCGGCCCCGCCCATCAGCTGTACATCGAAGTGCCGCATTCCCAGGGTCCGTGATGACGCCTCGCGAACGGCGGCAAAGGCTTCGGGCAGCAGTGCCTCAAGGGTCTCGCCGTCTTGGTGGCGGGCGCGGAGGCGATCCGTTTCCTCACGGAGTTCAGCGTCCGTGAAGGACTTGAAAGAGTCTTCCAGGGCATTGATGGAATCGGCATAGTTCCGCAGTTGCTTGAGTGTCTTTTTGTCACCCGTGCGGAGAAGTTTTTCGATTAGTGATGCCACGTGAAATTGCTCCCAGTCTCATGCTGCCGAATTCTGGCTGTTTCAGTCTACGGGAGAGACCAACGCCACGTTGCCGGGTTCACCTGTGAGCGGACTGCTCGGCTGGGCGGGGCCGGCACTATCGACACTGAGGACTGCCACCTCACTGGCCAGGCTGGCTGCAAGGTCACCAACGGGCCAAACCACCACGTCGTCCAAGCCGAGCCATTGGGCCATCAGGCAGAGCTCTGCGGCAAGTTCGACGGCGGTATCCGCCGGTGCGTCGGCCTCACCGAACGCCGAGCGCACCAGCAACTGGCCGGAGGCCCTATCCGCCTTCAGGTCCACCCGCGCCACAATGCGTTCGCCCAGGAGGAACGGCAGAACGTAGTAGCCGAATCGTCGCTTGGCAGCCGGGGTGTAGATCTCAATCCGATAGTGGAAGCCGAAGAGCTCTTCCAGGCGTCGACGTTCAAAGACCAATGAGTCAAAAGGACTGAGCAAAGCACGCCCTTCCGCTCTTCGCGGCATCTTTGCCTCGACGTGCTTGAAGGTTTCACGGTCCCAGCCACGGATTGACACAGGTTCCAGTCGGCCGGACTTCACCAAACGCCGGACCGATTCCGCTCCGGCCTTCACCGGTGTACGGAAATAGTCTGAGAAGCACCGCACCGTGCCAATGCCATGGGCTTGGGCGGCGGCCTCGATCAGTCGGTCCAAGGATGCTTCGGGATCAAGGACCGGCGGAGCCAGGTCCGGAACGACCCGGGTGGTGAGGGTGTATTTCCGCTCGAATTGCTGGGTCCTTGTAGCCGCGGAAACCCTTCCTTCTTCAAAGAGGTGCTCAAGCACGCGTTTGACCATGTTCCAGTTCCAACCCCATTGGTCTCGCGAAGCATCGTGGACATGCCCGAGCTTCGCAGTCAGTTCGGACGCGGTCATTGGACGCCCTGAGGCGAGGGCCGAGAGAATGCGGTCTTCCATACCCTGACGTACCAAGGGATCCAGGGTGTGCGCGCCCACCCAAGCGCGCTTTTGCCACAGCAGGAGGTCGTGGAAGTGCTCCGGCCGGATAAAGCTTGCCTCGTGCGCCCAATACTCCATCATCTTGCGCGGCTTCCGGCCAGCCATGACATGCAGAATGTCGGGGTCGTAGTTACCCAACCGGGAAAAGAACGGAAGGTAGTGGCTGCGTGACACTACGTTCACGGAATCGATCTGGACCAACTGGAGCCGGGCAAAGGTCCGGCCCACCGCCCGTGCTGTGACGGGGCCGGTAGGCCGGACCTTTGCCAAACCCTGAGCTGCCAATGCGATCCGCCGTGCCTGTGAGAGGCTCAGCGAAGCGGTCATTGAAGTCCCTTCATGCAGGAGTTGACGACTTACTTTGCCGTAGCGGCCTGGTCATCGGAGCGATAGGCGTGGATCTTCTCTTCCACGGCCTCCTCACCCGGTTCGCACGTCGAATCAAGGGTAATCACACCATAAGTCCAGCCACTGCGCCGGTAAACGACCGAGGGCGCGTTGGTTTCCTTGTCCAGGAACAGATAGAAGTTGTGTCCCACCAGTTCCATGCTGTCCACGGCGTCGTCGAGTGTCAGCGACGCTGCGGGAAATACCTTGCGGCGGATCAGGACGGGTGAATCGCCCGCCGGGATGTCGTTCTCAATCTCGTAGGGAGAACGCTCATCGGTCTGTGGCTCGGAGTCCTGGTGATTGCTTGCCTCGACGTAGAGCGGCTCGCTGGTGCTGGCCGGCTCCAACGTTGCCGTGGCCTCCCGGACGGCCTTGGGCGTGTGACGGCCGTGGTGGACCTTCTTGCGGTCCTTCGCACGGCGGAGCCGCTCCAGCAGCTTGTTGTACGCAAGATCGAAGGCAGCGAATTTGTCAGCGGCTGTGGCCTCGGCACGGATAACGGGGCCTCGGCCCAGGACTGTCACTTCGACGGTGAGCTGGCCCGGCGTCTGCCGGGGATTGGTTTCCTTGGAAACCTTGGCGTCTACTCGCTGGACCTTATCCCCCAGCGATTCAATCTTCGAGATTTTTTCGCCGGCGTATTCGCGAAAGCGGTCAGAAACTGTCAGATTTCGTCCGCTGATCATGAACTCCATGGTGCCCTCCAAATAACTCGGTGACACGACAACGACTCTGTTGGGGGCTGGTCTGACGGACAGTCGAGCCCCTTTCCGAGCCGCTATCGACAGGTACATCTGTTCTTGGTACCCACAACCGACGTTAGTTCATCGTCACGTGTTATTCATCCTTTGGCCGTTTATTTTTTGATTTTGTCTTATCAACTGCCATGGGGTCGTCTGCGATCACTACGGAGGCGTAGGCTGGTGGCCTCGTGGCCGCGAGAACAACAGCGCCGCAAACCACGCCTCCGGCCGCGGTGACGGCCCGCGCAGCCTCGGCCAGGGTGGCGCCCGTAGTGAGCACGTCGTCGATCAGTATGCATCGGGCACCATTGAGCTCCTTGCGCCAGCGGCTCCGCACACGCATGGAGCCGCGGACCCTGCTGACCCTCCCGCCCCGCCCCAGCCCCTTTTGCCCGCCCCGATCCTGGCCGGCGTCGCCACCCAGCACGGAGTTGGCAAGCCAAATGGCAAGATCGCGGGGTGCGAATTGGCCCAGCCCGTGGCGGAACGGACGGGCGGTCTTCACCAGCGCATCCAATGCACGGCCTTGCGGGTGTGTCCTCCGGAGCCGCATCCAGAAGAGCAGGAGGTGCACAGGGCTGAATCCGCGCTTCGCGAACGCCGTTGTACTGGTTGGTACCGGGACGAGGCGATAGCCTTCCAAGCCACCTGTGGCAGAGTCCACGGCCTTGCTCAGGCAGTTCGCCAGCACTCCGGCCAACTTCCATTGGCCATGGTGTTTAAACGAGAGCAGGCATTGCGCCAGTTCATCGCGGTACGGCCCCGCAGCCACCACACCGATCTTCGCCGTACCGTCGAACTCGACCAGGGCGGGCGCCTCCTGCTCCGCCCGAAAGGGCTGCCTGCAGAGTTGCCGGACCCGCTTGGCGCAAGTTCGACACAGGACGGTGTCTTCGGCATTGCAGCAGACACATTCAACAGGGATCAGCAGGGCCAACAATTCAGCCGCGGTTCTTTGGAGCGCGGAAAGGATCCTGCCCATGGGTTGCCTGTCCGGTCCGCGACGCCGTGCGAGACCGCTGGCTGTGGCTTCCAGGTCAGGGTCCTCGCGGCGACGGGGGCGGGCGGCTTTTGCGGCGGGAGGAAACGAAGTCATTCCATCAGCCTGTGCCAGAGCACTACTGCACGGAAGGACTTCGTAGCCCTATGTGGACAGAGGCCCCATGTGGACAAAGGGCCGTGATAGCGGCCTGACGAAGACGTCAGCCGGGAAACGCGGGTTCCGTAGGTCCTTTGAGCTGGAGTTCCCAGCCGTTGCCGACCCGCTGGAAAATCCCGGCCTCTGACTGACCATAGATCTGCTCGGATCCGTTGCCGGCGCTGAGGCTGGTCAGTCCGTCCCAGGGTGCGAGCTGCTGGGGTTCACCTGAGGCCAAACTGAGCAACTCCGGAACAACCGTGGACGTCACTGAACCGGACATCACGGCTACCGTTGACCCGTTAATCCACACACCCTGGTTTGCATTGCCGGTGCTAAGGAGTGTGACCGGAGTTGTGAGGTCCTTGGGCACCCCGTCAGGAGTACGGACTATTCCCGTGATCTGGACCGCGGATTTGCCGTTGGCCTCCGAAATGACCAGGGCCCGCGTCCCTTCCCTGGACACCCGGAAATCCTTCACGGTCCGGCCCGAGAGCCAGGACGGGGTGATCGTGACGGCAGGCACGGTGGTGCCCGGTGGAACTCCGGTGGGTTTGTACGCCACCACTTCGGCAGCGCCGTTGGCACCGGGCCCCGCGGTCCAAACCCAATCCTGTGGGCTGAACGATGGCCCGGTCAGTGTGCTCCTGGTGGTAAGTTGTCGCGCAGGCTGGCCTGGTTCGATGGAGTACAGGGTGGTCCTGTCACCGTTGAGGAAGGCGGCCGTCTGGGACACTGGCGACTCCGCGGGAGCATGCGGCCCCAAGCCCGCAACGGATTGGATGTCCGGGAGCGGGGAAACCCTGTTGTTCTCGTACCGCACCAGGTCACCATTGTTCACGGCGATCTGGTGTGCAGGAACATTTTTGTCCAGCACGGGCGGCAGCACCGTTCCGTTGTCCTCGACCCGGACCAGGTCCTGGTCCGCCCGAAGTTGGACGTTGATGACATCAGGCTGGCTCCTGAAGGTCAGGGCCAGTTGGTTTTGCATCCTCTGGCGATCCTCCGCGGAGGCATCAAACAGTTCCTTCGCCGACAGGTCCACCTGCGCAGCACCTGAGACCACGGGCACGGATTCGCGGGCAAGTTTCATCCCCGATGGGAAAGCACTGACCACAGCACCCCGAAGGTAGGGTGCCGGGCCGGCCAACAAGGCGCTGGTCATGGATTTGACGGTGTTCTTCTTGATGAACCACCGATAGTCAGGTACCGCGTAGGTGAACGTCGGGTCGTAGAAGTAGATGGGGTTTGCCCCATAAATGACCTTGAACGTTTCTTCCGGAATAGCCGTGCCGTCCGGGACCTTTGAAATGCGCCACTCCCCCTCTACCTGCTCCAAGGTCAGGGGGATGGTCTCCCTGGTTCCCGGTGGGAACTGGGTGGCGACGCCGTCAGCGTCCACGGAGTAGGCAAGATCAAGTTCGTAGACGTATTCGTTTTCCGCGGCAGCCTTGACCACGTGCGCCGCACGGAAAACGAGGGCCTTCTTGTCAGGCTTCCAGGTCACCGATTGCGCCTGTGTCAGGTACTGGCGGGCAACAGGGTAATCGTCCTCATAGCCGCTGCCGGCCATGTAAAAGTCCTCAATGATGGTTTCCGGGCTGGAACCGGACCGCGGCGCGGCAGGAAAGAAGACCGGCGCATTCGGATTGCCTGCACCTTCATCCTTGCTCTTGCCAACTGGTCCTGATCGGGGAATTTGCGCGCAGGAGGTGAGCAGGAGCATCAGCACGGCCAGAATAACGGCTGCGGCCTTGGAACGGGCAAAACGCGTTCTCGTCACGGGGCCTCTCTCGTTCCGCTGCCTGTTTGTGGATTCCGGTCAGCATCTGAAGCGGTCTGCCCGGGATTACCCGTGGATCCCGTGCCAAGCACCAGCATGTGGCGTTCGTTTGCCGATCCGGGGAATTCGAAGTCCGCAGGCTCCAGAAGCAACGGCGACTTTACGATGGTGCCCCCTTGGCGCAGCGGCAGCGTCAGGCGGAAATTGGATCCCGATCCCTTGCGGCCCCAGGCCTGCAGCCATCCGTTGTGCAGTTTGGTGTCCTCGGCAGCGATTGACAGGCCCAGGCCGCTGCCTCCCGTGGTTCGGGCACGGGCCGGATCTGCCCGCCAAAAGCGGTCGAATACCCTCGCTGCCTCTGCCTGGCTCATGCCGATGCCGTGGTCCCGGACGGACACGGCCACAGCATCATGGTTTGCTGCCACCGAAACATGGATGGGCCTGCCTTCACCATGTTCGAGTGCGTTGAGCAGCAGGTTGCGCAGGATCCGATCGATTCTCCGGGAGTCCATTTCCACCACAATGCTCTTCTGGCGGGCGCTCAGCCGGACTTCCGAGCCATACTCCTCGGCCACGGGCGCCGCACCGTCAATGACGTGGGAAATTACCTGGAAGATGTCCTGGGGCTCGGCGTCAAGGACAGCGGCGCCGGCGTCGAACCGGGAAATCTCAAGCAGGTCCGACAGCAACGACTGGAAACGCTCAACCTGGTGATAGAGCAGTTCCGCAGACCTTTTGTTCATGGGATCGAACTCGTCACGGGCGTCGAAAAGGACCTCTGCGGCCATGCGCACGGTGGTCAGTGGGGTGCGGAGCTCGTGGGAGACGTCGGAGACAAAGCGCTGCTGCATCTGGGACAGCGTCGCCAACTGGGTGATCTGTTCCTGGAGGCTTGCAGCCATGTGGTTGAATGAGGCACCCAATCGTGCCACCTCGTCTTCGCCCTTGACTACCATGCGTTCCTGGAGCTGCCCGGCGGCAAGCTTTTCCGAGACCACTGCAGCGTGGCTCACGGGACTGACGACATTCCGGGTGACGTACCAGGCAATGGCGCCAATCATGAGAACCAGTGCGGCACCACCGGCCCAGAGGACATTCTGGATCTCATTCAGGGTTTGTTGGGCCGAATTGAGGTCGTATATCAGGTACAGCTCATAGGCCGTGCCGTTGAACGTCACCAGGTTTCCGACGGCGATGCCGGGTCGGTCCTCGTTGCCCACCGGGAACTGCGTGGAAGCCCAGAACTGCTGCTTCCCGCCTTCCTGGACGGCTTTGCGCAACTCCGGCGGTATGACCCGAACGGTCAGTTGGTCCGAGGCCCTCGACTCGACCCACCGGTTTCGGGGCTTGGTCTGCTCGGGTTTGGCTTCAAAGACGTATCGGCGTTGGATCACCGATCCCCGGCCTTCCACCGCCGTGAGGGTGTCGTAAACCAGGGTGATGACGCTCGACTGGTCGGTGACCTGGGCGCCGTCGAACGTGTCCTGGACCTGTTTGACGTTGTAGCGTGACTCTGACTCCGCTTGGGCGAGTCGTTCCTGGAACAGGTTGTTGGCGATTTGGTTGGAAAGGTACGCACCCACGATGGCGAACGATGTCACGGCCAGGAGCAACGTGGTGAGGACCGTTCGGAATTCCAGTGAACGGCGCCAGCGGCGCAGCAAGGACTTCCACAGGAAGCGCAGGCCAGGCCGGATGTGCCTGATGCCGGTGACAACCAGCCGCGACACCCGCAGGACAAGGATCAGGGCCCGGCGTGTCCAGATCCGGGTACGGGTCAGGAACCACGAGAGGTCCCGTGCCGGAGGCGGGGACGATTCTGCCGGCTTTGGGGTGGCCGAAGTAGCCGGCGTCGGTTGTTCCACGCCGGCTGTTTCGGAAACCTCGGGGGCAGCATCCCCTTTTGCCGTGCCGGCCTCGCCGGCTGCGGACTCAGGAACCTGCTTTATATCCGACACCACGCACCGTCAAGACAACCTCTGGCGCTTCCGGGTCACGTTCAATCTTTGAGCGCAAACGCTGGACATGGACGTTGACCAACCGCGTGTCCGCGGCATGCCGATACCCCCAGACCTGCTCGAGGAGGAGCTCGCGCGTAAAGACCTGCCACGGCTTCCGGGCCAGGGCCACAAGAAGGTCGAATTCGAGGGGCGTCAGCGAAATGCGCTCCCCGCCACGGGTCACCAGGTGCCCTGCGACGTCGATCGTGACGTCCGCAATACGCAGCGTTTCGGGGGCCTTCTGTTCGCCGGGACGCAGGCGCGCACGTACACGCGCCACCAGTTCGGCGGGCTTGAAGGGCTTGGGCACGTAGTCGTCGGCACCGGACTCGAGGCCACGGACCACATCGGACGTATCGGACTTCGCCGTGAGCATCACGATGGGAACATCTGACTCGCCACGGATTTGGCGGCACACTTCAATGCCGTCCGAGCCCGGGAGCATGAGGTCCAGCAGCACGAGGTCGGGCTTCGAGGAACGGAAGATTTCCAAGGCCTGTCCGCCATCCGCGCAGAAGACGGGCTCGAAGCCGTCATTGCGCAAGACGATACCAATCATCTCCGCGAGTGCTTCGTCGTCGTCCACTACCAGAATGCGTGCCTTCATAGTTATATATTCCCTTATCGCCAAGTCTTTGTCCCGTTGGGCACGGCGCACGGCATGGCGCCCCCAGGGCAATTCCACCGTAACGCACCACGGCGCGGCCATGCTTGTCGACGGCGGCACCGCGGCAGGCTAGGAGCGACGACGGCGGGACTATAGGCTGGGTGCGAGGGTCCGTATGGGGGACGTCGGACGTCGACGGAGCGGGCCTTATGGGGAGGATATCGTGTCACAACCACAGCACGGCCAGGATGGGGTGCCAGGCAACCAACCCGCGTGGGGCAACCAGCCACCGCCAGGCAACCAACCCGCGTGGGGCAACCAGCCACAGTGGGGCGGCCCTCCAGCGTGGGCAGTTCCGCAGGCCGGTAGCCAAGGCGTCCCGGGACCGCCTGCGCCAGGGTGGCCACCCGGAGCTCCCTACGGCCAGCCCCTCTACGTTGCGCCCCCAAAACCCGGCGTCATTCCATTGCGTCCGTTGCAGTTCGGCGAGATCCTAGACGGCTCCTTCCAAACCATCCGCCGCAACGCCGCGGCGATGTTTGGCTCGGCCCTGATCGTGCAGGCCATAGGGGCGATCCTGATCGGGGCAGTCACGGTGGGGATGGTCCAGATGACCTCATCCCTTGAAACCGTCAACTCCGAGGAGGAGTTCCTCCAAGCGATGGGCCCGGTCTTTGCCGTCATGGCAGGGGCCATGGGTATTTCGGTCTTGATCGGTTTCCTTGGCTCGGTCCTCCAGGGAGTGCTGGTGGTCCCGGTGGCGCGGTCGGTCCTTAACCGACGGACCGGCTTCAAGCAGATGTGGACGCTCGCCGGACGCAGGATCTGGCCGCTGCTTGGCGTAGCAGCCTTGCTGACGGTGGGCGGGTTGCTCGCTGTTGCTGCCGTAGCGGGCATCGCGGTATTGCTGTTTACGGCAATGGGGCCCATGGCCTTATTTATTGTCTTCCCGGTGGGGCTGGGCTCAGTCGTCCTTATTGTGTGGATTGGCCTGAAGCTCATGCTCGCCCCGGCGGCCATCGTCGTGGAACGCACGGGCGTCTATGACGGCCTCCTTCGGTCCTGGCAGCTGACGAAGAACAACTGGTGGCGTATTTTCGGGATCACCCTTGTAGTGGCGATCATGGTTGGAATCATTGCCCAGATCGTGCAAATCCCGGCCTCTCTGGCTGCCACTGCCATCGGCGGAGTGGTCTCGCCCCATCCCGACCAGGACACAGTCGCTTCCACCATGGTGGTCAGTACGGTTATTTCCTCCGCCATCGGAGCTTTGGTGGGCTCGGTAACTTTTGCCTTCCAGGCGTCAGTTCTGGCGTTGCTCTACATGGACCTGCGCATGCGTCGTGATGGCCTTGATATGGAGTTGATGCGGTTAATGGAAACCGGAGCGGACCCTGACGGCATCCCGGGCGCCCCTTCGGCACTACCCGGCAACGGGCAGCCACCCGCCGGTGGACAGTTTCCATACATCCCGCCTGGTCAGCGTCCTCCCGCATGAGGTTTCCCGGCTGGAACGTACCAGTGGGCACAGAGCCCCCAGTGACACCGGGTCGCGACGAGGCGCGCCAATGGGCTGCCGAAGAACTCGCAAAAGCCCAATACCCCGACGCACGTCCAGGCTGGGTTGACCAGCTGTGGCGGGATTTCCTGGACTGGCTCTCGTCCTTCGACGGTGAGCTGTCCGGTCCAGGACCCGACCTCGCCGTGCCCATCATCCTCGCTGTGGCCGTAGCGGTCGTTACCGTGGCCATCCTTGTGGTCCGGCCACGGTTGAACGCACGGCGAAAAGCAGGGGTCACGGACATTTATGGTGACGAACGCATCATGGATGCGGACGGGTACCGTTCGCGTGCCGCAGCCGCGGCCGACGACGGCGACTGGCCGGCCGCCGTCGTCGACTTGTTCCGCGCCCTGGTCAGGTCCGCTGAAGAGCGGGACGTCATTGATGTCCGGGCCGGCAGGACCGCAGACGAAGCGGCAGCCCAACTGGGAAGTGTGTTTGGGGCCGCACAAAGCAGGCTCATTGCCGCTGCCCGCGTGTTCGACGCAATACGCTACGGCGAGGCGGGGGCTTCGAAAGCCGATTACGATTCCCTGCGCCAGTTGGATACCGATGTCCTTGCCATGAAGCCCGACTATGCAGGGCAGGCAGCTGCCGGCTTCGCGGTGCCACGATGACGACAACTTTGCAGGAACACTCCCAAGGTTCGGATGAGGCGGCACCCACCAGCGGCTCCTCCCGGCGCGGCTTCCCTGACTGGTTCCGAAAGAACCTGGCGTGGATCGCGATCGGTGCGTTGCTCGCCGGCTTGGTGGCCTTTCTCGCTGTTTCCACTCTCACTGGCAACAGCGACAAGCGCCCGCTGTCCGCCCGGAATCCCGCCCCGGATGGCGCCATGGCCGCGGCAGAAATCCTGGGGCAGCACGGCGTTTCCGTCAATCCGACCGACACGTTGGAGGAGACCCGGACCGCGTTGACTGAAAAGCCCCGAGCCACAGTGCTTGTCTATGATCCCCGTGGTTTCCTCAATCAGGACCAAGTACAGGATGTTGCGGCGATGGCCGACCGGTTGGTGCTGGTCAAGCCAAGGTTGCGGAGCCTCGGTGGACTGGGGCCGGACTTCCATCCCGGTGGCGTCGTTCCTGAAGCAACCACCGCGATAGAGCCGGGTTGCGAGCAGGAGGACGCCACGTCGGCCGGCAGAATTTCCGTGCAGGGACCTGTTTTCCAGGGTCCCGTAGTCTGCTACCCCATCCGGGACGGTGGACCGGGCGTCTACGCCGCATCAGCCGACGGGAGGTTGGTGGCCATCGGCAGCTCCGAGGTGCTGGACAACGAACACCTCGCATCTGAGGGAAACGCCGCCCTGGCGCTGCGAACCCTTGGGAACAATGCCGAGCTTGTCTGGTACCTACCCGGCATCGAAGACGTTGCGGCATCGGATTCGACACCTACCCTGAACGAGCTGGCACCCCGATGGCTGGCATTCGCCGGCCCCTGGCTTGGCTTGGTGGCCGTCCTTGCCATTGCCTGGCGGGGCAGGCGCATGGGGCCGCTGGTCTTTGAACCGCTTCCCGTGGTTGTCAAGGCAGCAGAGACAGCAGAGGGAAGGGCCCGGCTGTACCAGGACTCCCGGGCCATAGACCGCGCAGCGGACAATCTTCGGGCAGGAACCCTCACCCGCTTGGCCCGTCATTTCAACCTCGGGGCCGACGCCACCGCCGAAGCCATCGTGGACGCCTGTTCCAACCGCTTGGGGAGGCCGGCACCGGAAGTACGGTCAGTCCTGATCGACGCCATACCCGCAACCGAAGGCCAACTGGTGCAGTGGGCCCAACAGATCGAACGAATCGAAGAGGAGGCAACCGCCCGATGAGCAGCCAGCCGAACAGCTACACGGACAGCAACAGCCAACACGCAGGCGGCGCCGCCCCACAGCAGGCACCGGAGCGGCCGGCCGGAGAAGACCCTGCACGACAGTCGCTGCTCAACGTCCGGGCGGAAGTGGGCAAGGCTGTCGTTGGCCAGGATGCCACCGTGACTGGAATGCTGATCGCCCTGCTGTGTGGCGGCCATGTGCTCCTGGAGGGTGTGCCCGGGGTGGCGAAGACACTCCTGGTACGGGCGTTGTCCACCGCTCTCAGCCTGGACACCAAGCGGGTGCAATTCACCCCCGACCTGATGCCAGGCGATGTGACGGGCTCCCTGGTGTACGACTCCCACTCGTCCGAATTCACTTTCCGCGAAGGCCCGGTCTTCACGAACATCATGCTCGCGGATGAAATCAACCGGACACCGCCGAAGACCCAGGCTTCGCTGCTGGAAGCCATGGAGGAGCGCCAGGTCTCGGTCGATGGGCTGTCACGTCCGTTGCCGGTTCCTTTTATCGTGGCGGCCACGCAGAATCCTGTGGAGTATGAAGGCACCTATCCTTTGCCTGAGGCCCAGCTCGACCGTTTCCTCCTCAAGCTGACCATGCCGTTGCCGGGAAGGGCCGAGGAAATTGAGGTCATCCGGCGCCATGCCGTCGGCTTTGATCCACGCAACCTCGCAGCCGCCGGCGTGCGGCCGGTCGCTGGCGCCGTCGAGCTGTCCGCCGCCCAGGCGGCAGTAGCGGATGTGACCGTTGCACCCGAAATTCTTGCGTACATCGTGGACGTGGTGCGGGCCACCAGGTCCGCACCTTCTTTCCAGCTCGGGGTCTCCCCCAGAGGTGCCACCGCATTGCTCAATACGTCCAAAGCGTGGGCGTGGTTGTCGGGCAGGACCTTCGTGACCCCGGACGATGTCAAAGCGTTGTCCTTGCCCTGCCTGAGGCACCGGGTGGGCCTTCGGCCGGAAGCCCAGATGGATGGCATCCAGGTGGACGATGTCCTGGGCAGTATCCTGGCGTCCGTCCCGGTGCCGCGATGATTCCAGGATTTCTCAAGGACCGGGCGGACTAAGTGGCAATTACCGGGCGTTTCGTGCTCCTGGCCGTGCTGGGCTTGGTTCCCTTGGTGGTGTTCCCCGCGTGGAGCACTGTTCTCTTTGTCGGCATCGGACTCCTGCTCCTGTTGGTCCTTGACCTTGTGGTGGCGGTGTCTCCGGCCAAACTGGGTTTGGAACGACGGCAACCCGGCAACGTCACGCTTGAAGGCCAAGCGGATTCGGTTGTGATGGTATCCAATCCCACCGGCCGTAAACTGCGGGCCCGTATCCGTGATGCATGGCAGCCTTCCGCGGGAGCCATCAGCCCTGTCCAAAGCCTCACGGTCCCGGCCGGTGAGCGGCGCCGCCTGACCGTGGCCCTGGTACCCCGGCGTCGCGGGGACCTGGAAAGCCCGCACCTGACTATCCGCTCAATGGGGCCCTTGGGCCTGGCCGCCCGCCAGCGTACGCGCGTGCTCCCCGGACGGCTGCGGGTGCTGCCACCCTTCCACTCCAAGCGGCATCTGCCCTCCAAGCTAAGGAAGCTCAGGGAACTGGACGGAAAGGCGGCTGTGCAGATCCGCGGCGCCGGAACGGAGTTCGATTCCCTGCGGGACTACGTCCGCGGAGACGATGTCCGGTCCATCGATTGGCGCGCCACGGCACGCCGGACCTCCGTAGTGGTGCGGACGTGGCGCCCGGAGCGGGACCGCCGCGTCGTCATCGTCCTCGACACGTCCCGCACAGCCGCCGCGAGAATCAACGATGAACCCCGCCTCGATACAGGCATCGAAGCCGCCTTGTTGCTGGCTGTGCTCGCCGAGAGGGGTGGAGACCGGGTGGACTTCCTCGCTTACGACAGGAGGCTGCGCGCCCGGGTCGAATCGGCGTCGAAGGGCAATCTGCTCGGGCAGTTGGTCCAAGCCATGGCCCCATTGGAAGCGGAACTGATCGAACTTGACTGGCAACAGATACCGGGCCAAGTGCGGGCCGTCTCGGCGCACCGCTCGCTGGTGGTTTTGTTGACGGCGCTCGACGGCGGCGCCCCCGAAGAAGGGTTGCTCCCCACCGTCGCGCAGTTGTCGCGTCAACACGCGGTAGTGGTTGCCTCGGTCCGCGATCCCCTGCTCACCGGGATGAAGGAACAACGGACCACGGCCAGCCAGGTGTTCCGTGCAGCCGCCGCTGAACGCGCACTGTTGGAGCGGGCCGCTGTTACAGCCCAACTGCGACAACTCGGAGCCGAGGTGGTGGACGCTGACCCCCTCGACGTTCCGCCTCTGCTCGCAGACACCTATATACGGCTCAAAGCCGCCGGACGGCTCTAGGAAGGACGCCCATGAACAGCCCCATCTATGAACTCGCCCTCGGAGAGGACTTCAAGAGACTGACGCCGGAACTCCAGGAGTATTTTTCGCTTTCCGCTGGTTCAGGCACCTATGGCATAGGCGAGGGGATCTTTGATGTTGTGGGTTGCCGGCAGAAGTGGCTGCGGCCCCTCCTCGCATTGACCGGAAGCGAGGAGGCCTTCTTCCCCGAGTACGGTGAAGGCATACCGTTCCGCATAGAAAACCACGCCCATGTCGACCCCTTCGGGCGACCAGCGCTCACAGCCCGCCGCGAGATCTACTTCCCGTCCGGAACACGGCTTTTCCATGACACGACCAGTGCGATTCCGACGTCCGGCGGGCAACCGGCACCTGGGGTGGAAGCCCGACTGGTGGACCATGTGGGCCGGTACCGCCGGTTGGTCACGGACCTGGATGTCAGCGTCACCCCAGAGGGCCGGCTGCGTGGAGTGTCGAAAGCAAGCCGGCTCCTGCTGGGGCCGTTGCGGATTCCGTTGCCTGAAGCCCTGGACGCCCGCGCCTACGCCGAGCAGTGGTGGGACGGCGTCGAGGGCAAGCACCGGATCCAGGTCAAGGTCATCCAACCGCAGATCGGCCTGGTCCTGGTGTATGCCGGGCGGTTCGATTACCGCCTGGCACCCTACCTGCCGGGCACGGCACCCGGCACAACACTCCCACGGTACGCGGAACCGGACCGCTGGGAGGAACGGATTTAGCCCTGGATGAGTTGGTCCAGACCGTCAGCGACCTTCGTCAGCTTCGAAAGGACGGCTTTGGCGGACGACGGTGTGAAGTGTTCCAAACCAGTGGACGGGGTGACCCGAACCCCGGCAAGCTGCGATGCCGGCAAGCCGAGTTGGCGCCACGGTTTCCAGATGCACTCCACCACGTCGGCAGTCCGGGGCAGCAGGGACTGGGGATCTCCCGTCGGCAGGGCACCCGCCCACAAGCGTTTGCCGTTTTCCACGGCCTCTGCAAGCTGTTCCCATTGCCGGGTCGTCAGGGCCTTGAGAGGCACGGCGACACCGTCAGCCCCGGCAGCGATCACACGGTCAATGGGTGCTTCTATTTCGGGAACCGAAACAACGGTTTCCACCACACCCGCAGCCTTGAGCGCCTTGATGACCAACTGCCAAGCGCCTGTCACTTCCTCCCCCGGGATGGACCTCAGCGTTCGGTAACCACTCGCCGTCGGGATGGTCCCTGCCATGATCGACGCGATATCCGGTTCGTCCACCTGGACCACGATCCCGGCGCCCGGCACCGCGGCTGAGATCCTGCGGACATAGTCGCCAACGCCCGCAGCAAGGGACTCCGCAACATCCCGCCTGGCGCCATAGTCCAGGAGGGCCCGCTCCCCGTTGTGCAGGTAAAGGCTGGCAGCGAGGCTCATCGGGCCCAGCAACTGGACTTTCAGGGCCGTGGCCGAAATATCCTCGGCGCCGGCGATGTCGGCCAGGATGTTGATGTCGGTAGACAGGGCTGAACGAGCGCGTTGGGCGTCCTTGCCGGGCCTGTCCACCAGACGCCAACCATGGGGCTGGACATCGATGGCCAGGTCCACCAGCAGGGAACCCGTTCGGCCAACGGGGTCCGATCCCACACCCCTGTCCGGCAACGACGGCAGGAACGGAAGATGCGGGTCGCCCAACTCGCCGCGGATAATCCGGTTTGCTTCTGCCGGGTCGCTGCCTGGCCACGGCCCCAGCGCCGTGGCACTGGCACGCAGGTCATTCAATGAGGACATGGATCAGGCCTGCTGGCTGGAGATCTGGTGATCCTCGGCAATAGCCTCATGGTGTCGGATCACTTCGCTGATGATGAAGTTCAGGAACTTCTCCGCGAAGGCGGGATCAAGGTGCGCGTCCTCAGCGAGTCTCCGCAGCCGCGCGATCTGGGCAGCTTCACGCCCCGGGTCACCAGCAGGAAGCTTGTGCGTGGCTTTGAGCACCCCTACTTTCTGGGTGGCCTTGAAGCGTTCCGCGAGGAGGAAAACCAGGGTCGCGTCAATGTTGTCGATACTGGACCGAATGGACAGCAGCTCATCCATGACGGCGCGGTCCACCTGGCCGGCCAGGGAACTCGCAGCCGGGTTGAAGGAATCGGCGTCATCGGGAAGGGCATTGTTGTACTCGGTCATGCACCCCAGTCTAGGGTGTGGGGACGTGACGGCGCCGTTGTTACCTGCCCTCCGCAAGCAGGGCATGCACCACGCCTGGCGAGCCGGTGTGGGCAGTGTTCCTGCCGCCGGAAACGGAGCAGAATGGCACCATCACCGCAGCCTAGGCAAAGGAGCTCCCATGAAAATCGCTGTGCTGGGTACGGGAATGGTAGGGCACGCGCTCGCCGGAAAACTCGTCAGCCTGGGTCATGAAGTAACCATGGGTTCCCGCGAGGCCGGTAATCCCAAAGGCATGGAATGGGCCCGAAGCGCCGGCACAGGGGCAAGCGCCGGCTCCTTCGCGGAGGCCTGTGCACGGTCCAGCCTGATCATCAACGCAACCCCCGGCACCGTGAGCCTGTCAGTCCTGGCCGAGGCAGGTGACGCCACCCTGGACGGCAAGATCCTGTTGGACGTCTCCAACCCGTTGGATTCATCGAAGGGATTCCCTCCCCCGCTCACGGTCTGCAATACGGACAGCATCGCCGAAACCATCCAAAGAGCCCATCCGGGAGCCAGGGTGGTGAAGTCGCTGAACACCGTCACCGCACCGGTCATGGTGGATCCCGGCCGGCTCCCGGCGCCGCATGACATCTTCATGGCCGGCAACGACGCTGACGCCAAGGCCGTAGTGTCGGGCCTGCTTCAGGAATTTGGGTGGACGCCCGCGCACATCCGGGATCTGGGCGGCCTGGACGCTGCGCGCGCAATGGAGATGTGGCTCCCCCTCTGGTTGCGGATTTTCATGCAACAGCCCCAAGGAAAGATGTTCAATATCGGCATCGTTTCCGAATAGAACCAACTACGGCAAAGGCACGCCCCCATGCAGGGGGCGTGCCTTTGCTGTGGCTCACGCGCCGGGATAAATGCCGGGCTAGCCGCCCAGCAGTGCCCGGTGCGCTTCCCGCCGTCGTGCTTGTTCGTCCGGGTCCGGCACCGGCAGCGAGGCAATAAGCCGCTTGGTGTAGTCATGCTGGGGCGAACCCATCACATGGTTGCCGATCCCCTGCTCCACCAGCTGGCCTTTGTAAAGCACGCCCACCCAATGCGACAACATGTCCACCACTGCGAGATCGTGGCTGATGAAGAGCGCCGCGAAGCCGAACTGCTCCTGGATGTCTTTGAAGAGGTCCAGCACCTTGGCCTGCACCGACACATCCAGGGCCGACGTGGGTTCGTCGGCGATCAGAAGCCGCGGGTTCAGCGCCAGCGCCCTCGCCAGGGAGGCCCGTTGCCGCTGCCCACCCGATAGCTCGTGGGGGTAGCGCTGAGCATACGACGCCGGTAACTGGACTGATTCGAGTAGCTCACCGACCTTTTTTCTCGCTTCGGCGGCGCTCGGTTTCGTGTGGATGACCAGCGGCTCCGCCACGCACTCACCAATGGTCAGGTGCGGGTTGAAGGACGCCGCCGGGTCCTGGAAGACGAACCCGATCTCTTTCCGCAGTGGACGGAACGTTCGTTCCTTGAAGTCCAGCATCTCGTAGCCGAGCACCTTCAAGCTGCCCCCGGTTGTCCGGTTCAGGCCTGCGATGGCGCGACCAATCGTGGACTTTCCGGAGCCGGATTCACCCACCAGGCCAAAGACCTCGTTCTCTGACACCGTGAAGCTGACGTTGTCCACTGCCTTGAACCCGTGCCGTCCGAACCGGCCCGGGTACTCGATGGTCAGGTTCTTGGCCTCAACCAGTACCTTGCCGTCCTGGTGGAGGCGGCTCCGGGCACCTTCAGAGGCCGAGTGCCGGCCCAGATGGGGAACCGCGGCGAGGAGGTTGCGGGTGTACTCCTGGCGGGGTTCGGCGAAGAGGACGCGGGACGGCGCCTCCTCCACCACGTCGCCCTGATACATGACAACCACGCGGTCAGCGAGGTCAGCCACAACGCCCATGTTGTGCGTGATGAGCACAATGGAGGTGCCGTAGTTGTCCCTGAGGTCGCGCAGCAGCTGCAGGATTTCGGCCTGGACGGTGACGTCCAACGCCGTGGTGGGTTCGTCGGCCACGATCAGCCCGGGGTTCAACGCGAGCGCCGCGGCGATGACGACACGTTGTTTTTGGCCCCCGGAGAACTGGTGCGGATAGTAATCGACCCTGGTTTCAGGGTCCGGGATACCTACTTTCCGCAGCGCCTCGGTGGCCCTCTTCTTGGCTTCCTTGGCGGAAACACGCTTGCCGTCCGTTGCGTGTGCCCGGATACCTTCGGCTATTTGCCATCCGACGGTAAAGACAGGATTCAGCGCCGTGGAGGGTTCCTGGAAGACCATGGCAACATCCCTGCCACGGATTTTCCTGAGCGTGGATTTGCTGACACTGATCACGTTGTTGCCATTGATCACCACGGCACCGGAGCTGATGGCCGTTTCGGGAAGCAAGCCCAGGATCGTTTTTGCGGTGACGGTCTTTCCCGATCCCGACTCGCCCACGATGGCCACTACTTCACCGGCCTTCACCTCCAGGCTGACGTCCTTGACGGCGTGAACGTCTCCGCCATCGGTGGCGAAAGTGACTTGGAGACGGTCAATGGTGAGCACGGGCTCACCAGCAACGGACTGGTCTGAGACATTTCCAAGGTTGGTGGTCATGGCTTTCCTGCCTCTGCCGGGGTTTCCGGCGTTCCTGTTTCCGGGGTTGCGGACAGTACCGGGGTCCTGCCGGCGCGCTTGCGTCCGCGGATGCGGGGGTCGTTGAGGTCGTTGATGCTCTCGCCGACCAACGTCAAGCCCAGCACTGTCAGGACGATCGCGATGCCCGGGAAGACACCTGTCCACCAAATTCCCGACGAGGTGTCAGCCAAGGCCTTGTTGAGGTCGAAACCCCACTCGGCTGCTGACGTTGGTTCGATGCCGAAGCCCAGGAAGCCCAGGCCGGCCAGGGTGAGAATGGCCTCCGATGCGTTGAGGGTAAACATCAGCGGCAGCGTCCTGGTGGCGTTCTTGAAGATGTGCCGTCCGATGATGCGCAGGCTCGAGGCGCCCAGGACCTTGGCCGATTCGACGAATGGTTCGGCTTTGAGGCGGATGGTTTCGGCGCGTATCACGCGGAAATACTGCGGGACGAAGACCACGGTGATCGAGAACGCGCAGGAGAAGATCCCGCCCCAGAAACTGGACTGGCCACGGCTGATGACAATGGAGATGACGATTGCCAGGAGCAGCGTCGGGAAGGCGTAGATGGCGTCCGCGACCACCACGAGGATCCGGTCAAGCCAGCCCCCGAAGTACCCGCTGAGCAATCCCAGGGCGACACCGAGGAACAGGGACATTGCAACGGACACAATGATGACGGTTACGGCTGTCTGCGAACCCCAGATAACCCGCGACAGGACGTCGTAGCCGCCCACGGTGGTTCCCAACAGGTGATTTCCACCGGGAGCCTGCTGCGTGGGGAAGGAACCGGAGGCATCGCTGAGCTGGGAATATCCATAGGGTGCCAGCAGCGGTGCGAAAATGCTGGTCAGGATGAACAGCCCGCTCAGGACTACCCCCACGATGAGCATGCCGCGTTGGAGCCCTACGCTCTTCTTGAGGTGGGACACTACCGGAAGCCTCGAGAACAGGGGCTGCCGGGGCGGTGTGAGCGTTGGTGTGCTCATGGTCAGTACCTCACTCGGGGGTCGATGAGCGCGGCGATGATGTCCACGATGAAGTTGGTGACGGCCACGATGATGGCCAGCAGCACCACGATGCCTTGCACTGCCACGAAGTCGCGGGCATTGAGGTACTGCACCAGTTGGTACCCAAGGCCCTTCCACTCGAACGTGGTTTCCGTCAGGATGGCACCGCCCAGCATCAACGCGATCTGCAGGCCCATGACGGTAATGACCGGAATCAGTGCCGGTTTATAGGCGTGCTTGGTCACCAGCCTGTACTCGCTGACACCCCGGGACCGGCCGGCCTCGACGTAGTCCTTGCCGAGGGTGCCGATCACGTTGGTGCGCACCAGTCGCAGGAACACCCCGGCGGTCAACAAGCCCAACGCGATGGCAGGGAGAACCGCATGGGCTGCGACATCGCCCAGTGCCGTGAAGTTGCCGCTGCGAATCGCGTCCAGCCAATAGATGCCCGACGGCGCCGCCAGTCCGCCCATGGTCAGTTCCGTCCGGGTTGAAGCACGGCCCGCGACGGGAAACCAACCCAGCCAGACGGAGAAGGTGAGCTTCAGCAGCAGTCCCGAGAAGAAGACGGGTGTCGCGTAGCAAAGGATCGCAAAGAACCGCAGCACGGCGTCGGACGTCTTGTCCCGGTGTTGCGCGGCGATAAGTCCGAGCGGAATTCCCACTGCGAGCGCAACGATCAGTGCGTTGATGGACAACTCCAGGGTTGCCGCACCAAAGGTAGTGAGCACCTCGACGACGGGACGCCGGTCCGTGATAGTGGTACCGAAGTTCCCGGTCAGGAGTTGGCCGAGGTATTCGAAGTACTGGACGAGAACGGGCCGGTCGTAGCCGGCGTCATGGATGCGCTGGGCCAGAACGTCCGGAGGAAGCCGGCCACCTTGTGCCGCGGTGATGGGGTCGCCGATGACCCGCATCAGGAAGAAGACGAGTGTCACGAGGATAAAAACTGTGGGGATGATCAGGAAGAACCTGACCACGATGTATCTGCCAAGCCCTCCTCCGGACCTGGACTTGCTCTTTGGAGCAACGATCCCTGGCTCTGCCTCGGGGACCTCAATAAGTGTTGTCATTGTTACCTGTATTTCCTGCCCGTGGATTGCGCGGGATTTGGCTCATGCGTGCTGCCCACCTTGGTGTTCAGCAAGGAGGCGGGACGTCTGGTGGACGTCCCGCCTTCCTTCCATGGAGAGGCTCGGTTACTTGGAGACAGTTCCGAGGCGGAACTTGAAGGACGGATCCAGTGTCTTGTCGACACCGTTCACGCCACTGCCGACAACTGCCACCTGGGCACCCTGGAGCAGGGGCAAGGTGGAGATGTCCTTAGCCAGTGCGTTCTGGACATCCTTGATGTCAGATTCACGCTTGGTCTTGTCCGCTTCGGTGAGCTGCTTGGCGATGAGGTCGTTGACCGTGGCGTTGTTGTAGTGGTTCTTGAGGAAGCCGCCCTCCGGGAAGAACGGGGTGAGGTAGTTGTCAGCGTCGCTGAAGTCCGGGAACCAACCGAACTGGAACAGCGGGTACTCGTCGGCGCGGCTGGCCTTGCTGTAGGTCACCCACTCGGTGGATTGCAGGTTGACCTTGAACAGGCCGGACTTCTCCAGCTGTTCCTTCACCATGGCGTATTCGTCGCCGGAGGATCCACCGTAGTGGTCCGGGTTGTACTGCAGGTTCAGTGAGACGGGTTCATTGATCCCGGCATCTGTCAGGACCTTCTTGGCCTTGTCCAGGCTCGGCTTGCCGGCGTCGCCATAGGCGTCCTTGAAGGACTCGTTGGCTCCCATGAATCCGTTGGGGACGTTCGAGTACAGGGGCAGGTAGGTGCCCTTGTAAACCTGGTCGGCGATGGCCTGGCGGTCAACAAGGTTGGCGATTGCCTGCCGCACGGCAAGTGCCTTGGCGGGATCAGCACCGGTGGCCTTGGTTCCGAACGGCATGGTGTCGAAGTTGAAAGTGATGTAGCGGATTTCGCCACCGGGGCCGGTGAGGACCTTGACTTTGGAATCCTTGCGGAGATCGTCGATGTCCGTCGCGCTGAGGCTGCGGAAGGCAACGTCAATGGCACCTTGCTGGATTTCCAGTTTCAGGTTGGTGGGGCTGGCGTAGTACTTGATGGTAGCGGCGTCGTTCGCCGGCTTGCCAAGGACACCCTTGTAATCGGCAAATGCCTTGAAACTGACCAGCTCGTTCTTTTTGTAGCTGTCGATGGTGTACTGGCCGTAGAAGGCGTTGGCCTTGATGATTTCGTCGTCCGAGAGGATCTTGTCTGCCGGGAAGACTTCATCGTCCACGATCGGCGCGGCAGGGCTGCTGAGAATCTGGCTGAACGTTTGGTCATTGGCGTTCTTGAGCTTGAACACCACGGTGGTGGCATCCGGTGCGCTCACGCTTTGGATGTTGGTAAGCAACGAGGCCGGTCCAGCGGGGTCGTTGATGGCTACCTGGCGGTCGAACGAGAATTTGACGTCCTTGGAGTCCAAGGTGTGGCCATTGGCCCACTTGAGCCCCGACTTGAGCTTGACCGTGTACTCGGAAGGGGACGTGAACGACGCCGATTCGGCGAGGTCGGGTACGGGCTCTGCGCTGCCCGGCTTGGAATTGAGGAGGAAGGAGTAGACCTGGTTCATCACCATGAATGAACCGTTGTCGTAGGAGCCTGCCGGGTCAAGGGAGGTGACCTTGTCCGTGGTGCCGTAGGCGATGGGGCCGCCGGCAGCCGGAGCGGATGATGAACCGCCTCCGGAGGGCCCGGTGCATGCCGTCAAGGCGAATGCGGAGATGCCCGCCAGCGCGATAACGCCGTGCAGGGCCTTCTTGTTCAGTGCCATCTGGTGAACCTTCTGTTCGATGGATTGGGCGCGCCGCCGTGGAAAATTTGTGACGGCGGACACTCTTGATCCCACGATTCAACCAGACTTCCCGAGCGGAGAACCCCGGATTTTGTGATTCGAGACATAAAATTTACCTTCCAGTAGCTTTCTTCTTCGTCCGGCAGCCGTTGCCCGGCCGCGGAGGCGGGAATATGGTGGTCCCGGGTGATCAGTCAAGGGGCGACAGCTTGGACAAGCACATGGATAAGGCAGCACTCTGCGTAGGTATCAATCAGTTCGCTTCCCTGCCGCAGTCAAGCTGGCTACAGGGCTGCGTGAACGATGCCAAGGACCTGGCCGCTGTCCTGGCAGACTCCTACGGCTTCGAGGCTTCGGCCATCACCGTTCTCTGCGACGCCCAGGCCACGAAGAAGTCAGTCATGGCGGAGCTGAACAAACTGGTGGACGCGGCGGTCGCCGGCAAAGCCACACACCTCGTTTTCACCTTTTCCAGCCACGGCACCCAAATCCCTGATACCAACGGGGACGAGGACGACAGCCTGGATGAGGCTTTCGCCTGCCATGACATCAACAGCAGCGGGGACGCGTGGGACCCCGACACCGTGATCTCGGATGATGAACTCTCAGCCGTTTTTGCCCGCCTGCCCGCAGGTGTCCTCATGGATGTTGTCCTGGACACCTGCCACAGCGGCACGGGGCTCAAGTCCCTGGACTTGCTACCTGGCAGGCGGCCACGTTTCCTCCCCGCACCGACGCCGGAAGCTGCCATAGCGAACGAAGACAAGGAGCTCCGAAGCCTGCGCGACCTGGTCAAAACCGCCAAGCTGTCAGCTCCAGTGCTGATGGCGGCCTGCCGATCGGACCAAACGGCCGCCGACGCGTTGATAGAGGGCCGCTATAACGGCGCCTTCACCTACAACTTCCTGAAGACACTCCGATCCGACGGGGCGTTGGGGCGGGCCGAAATCCTCAAGCTGGTCAGCAAAGGCCTGAAGGCCGGAGGCTTTGACCAAGTGGCGCAACTGGAAGCCCCCAGAGCAGCCCGCAAGGCCGCATGGGGAACGTGACAGTTCGGGCATGAATCGCCTAGTCACCGGTGCCGTGAAACCTGTTTCGCACGCCCGCTGAGGCGGCCAGCTCGGCGTCGTGCTGTTGGTCGGAACCGAACAACTTCCCTTGCCGGTCCCGGTCCATCACGGGCTTCAGCGCGGCATACACGAGCCGCCCACCGGCGTCGAACCGCAAAAGTCCTCCACCCCGAATGTCCACGTAGTCCCTTGTGGTCCTCAACCCGAGGCGGACGTTCGCTTCCCGCCGGCTCATCCGCACCGTCTGGATGAAGGAAGCCCCAATTTCGGAAATGACGAACCCGTCCGGGGACACGCGCTCCGATGTCCGGACGCGCGTGGAGCTCAGTGGAGTCCGTCGTTCCAGCCGTGCCGCGTCCAGGAGCCTCGGGTTTTCCCAGACGAAGCGCTGCACTTCCTGGGGGTCCGAGCCCAGGGCCGATAGGCGGATGGGATAGCGGAGCCCCTGGTAGTTCTCAACGCCGCTGATGTTGTCCCTGGACACCCTCCGGATGCCGATTGCGGAGAATTCCGCTTGAAGCGCCTCGCGGTACCCGTGGATGTCCTCCGGGACCATGTCCAGGTCGGCTGCGATGATGCCCCGCAGGAGATCACGCCAGGACACATCAACCGGCGGCATGTAGGACAGTCCCCGGATAACCATCCGCAGGACCCGGGTTGCCACGATGGACCCGGATTCGGCTTTTTGCCGGAGGCTTTGCCCGTCTCCCAGCCTGGCATTCCTTTCGCCCCAGAGCCGCTGGACGGCACGGAGCACGGCGCCCACCACCACGGCACCGCGTGCATGAGGTTCGCACAGCTCCTGCCAGTGGTCGGGGACAACGCCCACGAACGGCTCACGCAGCGGACCCCGGGCGAACAGGTCGCGGGCGAAATCGAACAGCGATCGCATCATGACCACGTCATCGACCACCTGCCCGGCTCCGAAACCGGCTCGGGCTGCTTCAAGTTGACGGTAGACGACGTCCCGCGAAGAAAAGACCGAGAGGATAGCCACGAGGTCAGCCAGGGCCTCGTGCATCGCCAGCTGCTCCATGGTGGCCAGCTCATCGGCCCAGGCGGGACGGAATCCGTCCAGGATCGCGTGCGTCACCTCGTGGGCCACGATGTCCCTGTAGAGGGCCGTCGGAACCTTGTATCCCATCCGATCCACCGAGCCGAAGCGGATGATGTTGCTTCCACGCTGGTATCCGGTATCCGTGGCTGTGACCAGGTCGCGGGCTTTGAGGACCACGCGCCCCTCCGGGTTCCAAGGCATACGCCGTCCCAGGGTGCTTTCAAAGATGTCCAAAGTGCTCATCGCCACCCCGTACACATGTTGGGCCAGGAAGCGGGTGTCATCCAGCAGCTCCCGCAGACCGTGCGGCGGCGGCTCGTCGACCAACTGCCAGGGGTCTCCCTGCCTGGTAAGCGTCACCGGGGATACGTTGGTACCGCGCCACTTCCGGATGTGGATCGCGTAGCGGTGCCCGGTGGGTCCGCGCCTCAGCCGTTCCACAGGGATCCGTACCTGCGCCGTCTCCGGGGCAGTACCGTCCGCTCCGATTGGCCCCTCAGCCAGGACGGTCACCGTGACCATTTGCCCGGCTTTGACATCTCCCGGGCCCTTCTTTGGAAATGCCACAGTCATCGCCATCCCGGATGCGGACCCCACATACCGCAGCGGAAACGCTGCTTAGCCCAGTATGGAGGCCGGCCAATCCGGTGGCAATGGCCCTTTAGAGTGCCGCGCGCTGGAGGGAGCGGGCGGCGTCGATGGTTGCCTGGCCCAGTACCCTGCTCCCTTGGTAGAGCACGACTGTCTGGCCCGGCGCAACCCCACGCAAGGGATCTGTCAGGGTAACCACGAGCTCAGCCCGCTCAACGCCGGAGTCGTCGGTCACTGCTTCCACGCGTGCAATTGCCGGCACGGGATCACCGTGGGCGCGGACCTGGGCGTAGCAATCGAACTCCGCACCAGTAGCAACCTCGGAGATGGGCAGGCCTGCCCACGAAACCTTGATGCCGCGAATCTCATCGATGGCCAGGAGCGCTTCGGGACCAACCACCACTTTGTTTTCCTTGGGACGGATCTCCAGGACAAACCGGGGCTTGCCATCGGCAGCGGGCGTCCCGAGCTTCAGGCCACGACGCTGTCCCACAGTGAAGGCATTGGCGCCGGGATGCTCCCCGACTTTGGCGCCGGTTTCATCGACGATATCGCCGGTGGTCATCTCGATCTTTTCGGCCAGCCAGCCACGGGTGTCGCCGTCGGAAATGAAGCAAATATCGTGGCTGTCCGGCTTGTTTGCCACGGACAGGCCCCGGCGTTCAGCTTCGGCGCGGACCTCCGCCTTGGACGGCGTATCAGCGAGCGGGAACATGGAGTGCTTGAGCTGCTCGTGGGTCAGGACACCCAGAACGTAGCTCTGGTCCTTTGCCCAGTCAGCGGCACGATGGAGTTCGCGGTTGCCGTCGGCATCTTCGATGACCTTGGCATAGTGGCCGGTGCACACAGCATCAAAACCCAAAGCAATGGCCTTCTCCAGCAATGCGGCGAACTTGATGCGCTCGTTGCAGCGCATGCACGGATTGGGCGTGCGCCCGGCGGCGTATTCATCGATGAAGTCCTGGACCACATCTTCCTTGAAACGTTCCGAGAAGTCCCACACGTAGTACGGGATTCCCAGGACATCGCAAGCACGCCAAGCGTCACGGGAATCCTCGATGGTGCAGCAACCGCGGCTTCCGGTGCGGAGGGTCCCCGGCATGCGCGACAACGCGAGGTGGACCCCGACGACGTCGTGCCCCGCTTCGACGGCGCGGGCGGCTGCCACGGCGGAGTCGACTCCGCCGCTCATTGCTGCAAGTACTCGCATGCTGGCTTTCTGTGTGTTTGGGGCTGCCCTGTGTCCGGCCCGGAACGGCCAGTGTGCCCGTCCATTCTAGCTCGCAGTAGCCGGAGTGTGCTAAATGCCTTGACCACTCCTACCCGTAATTCTAAAATGAGAACAACTGATTTTAGAATCGAGCTGACATGGCTTCAGGACAAATGGTCATATCCGGCGGTGGCCTTGCCGGCGCCACTGCCGCAAGGACCCTCCGGGACAAAGGTTTCGATGGTCCCATCACACTGCTCTGCGCCGAGAACCGTATCCCCTACCTCCGCCCTCCCCTCTCAAAGGAATTCCTCCTCGGAAAGGCGGGCGAAGATTCCGTGCCGGTGGTTCCTGCCGGCTGGTACCAGGAGAACGGCGTCGAACTCCTGCTTGGCAGCGCCGCGGTGGAGCTCGATCCGTCCAACCATCGGATAGTGCTGCAGGGTGGCCACCGTCTGGAATACGCCAAACTGCTCATCGCCACCGGCGCACGCCCCAGGACCATCCCCCTTCCCGGCTCGGACCTGGCGGGCGTCATGACCTTCCGGACCTTCGAGGACAGCCTGCGGCTGCAAAGCCTCCTCAAAGCCGGCGGCAGGAAAGTGGTCATGATCGGATCCGGCTGGATCGGCATGGAATTGGCGGCGGCAGCCCGCACGTACGGCAACGACGTCACTCTTCTCGGGCTGGAGGATATTCCGCTGAGTGCCGCCATTGGACCGGAATTGGGCCGCTACTTCCAACGCCTTCACCAGGATCACGGTGTGGCCTTCAGGCTTCCGGCGAGCGCTGCGGGAATCGAGGGACGCGCCGGAACAGTGGAAGCAGTGGTCACGGACAGCGGCGAAAGGCTCCCGGCCGACGTCGTTGTCGTTGCCGTCGGCGTCGTCCCGGATACCGCACTCGCCGAGACAGCGGGCCTGGCCGTCCGCAACGGGATCCTGGTGGACAGCGCCCTCCGCACCAGTGCCCCGGACGTCCTTGCCGCAGGAGATGTGGCCAACGCCCTCCATCCATTCACCGGCGAACACCACCGCAGCGAACACTGGTCCAATGCGCTCAACGGCGGCAAGACCGCGGCGAAGTCAATGCTTGGCCAGGACGCCACCTTTGATGCAGTGCCCTACTTCTATACCGACCAGTACGAGGCGAGCATGGAATACTCGGGCTTCCCTTCACTGGCGTCCGGCCTTTCGCCCGTCATTCGCGGCACCGTGGCTGACGGCAGCTTCATCGCTTTCTGGGTCAACGACGGCTGCGTGGTTGCAGGCATGAGCATCAACCAACGCCGTGTCCAGAAGGCGATCAAGGCCCTCATCACGGGCAGGGTTCGCGTCAGCCTGGATCGGCTGGCTGATCCGGCAGTCCCCCTCGAGGACCTTCTGCCCACCCCGTAACGGGCGGAACTGCCCACGCCCTGGCGGCGCGCAACAGCTCAGGCCTGGTGCTGCCTGGCCACCGTCGCCGCCGTTTGAATGCTGGACTCGTGGCCCGCCATCCCGGCCTGCCGGGCCCGTGCACAGGCCTCCGGCAATGCCTTGAGGAGAGCCTCGACGTCGGCATCCGTAGAGCTGTGGCCCAGGGTGAACCGCTGTGCCCCGCGGGCCGTGTCCTCATCCAAACCCATGGCAAGGAGGACATGGGAAGGACGCGGCACTCCCGCGGTGCATGCCGATCCCGTGGATGACTCCACGCCGGCCAGGTCAAGGAGGAAGAGCAGCGAATCCCCTTCACATCCCGGGAACGTGAAGTGGGCGTTGCCGGGCAGGCGGCCAGCGCCCGGCGCTCCCCGCAGTACGGCATCGGGAACCGCCGCCAGGACGCCGTCGATCAGGCGGTCGCGCAGGCCAGCCAGCCGCTCCTGCTCCTGGGTCAAATGGGCGGTGACTGCTTGGGCGGCCGCAGCGAACGCAGCGATGGCCGGCGTGTCCAGGGTCCCCGAGCGTACGTCCCGCTCCTGGCCACCACCATGCTGAACCGGAGTCAAGGTCACGGCCCTGCCCAGGAACAGCGCTCCCACGCCCACTGGCCCGCCCAGCTTGTGACCTGATACGGACATAGCAGACAGGCCCGATCCCCGGAAGTCGACCGGAACAGAACCGAATGCCTGGACGGCGTCCGAATGCACCGGGATTCCGTGGGGCTTTGCCAGCCCCACAACCTCAGCTACCGGCTGGATGGTCCCGACCTCATTATTGGCCCACATCACTGTAATCAAGGCGATCGAGTCAGGGTCACGTTCGATCTCGCGCTGGAGTACATCCAACCGGACGGCGCCTTCACTGTCCACGGGAAGCCATACGACGTCGGCCGCCTCGTGGCGCTCGAGCCACTCAACGGTGTCCATGACGGCGTGATGTTCGACGGCGGAGCAGAGGATGCGGGTCCGGCGCGGATTTTCGTCACGGCGGGCCCAGAACAGGCCTTTGACAGCCAGGTTGTCCGCTTCAGTTCCACCAGAAGTGAAGATCACTTCCGATGGATGGGCGCCGGCTGCGGCTGCCAACGTCTCGCGGGCATCCTCCACCGCGCGGCGTGCACGACGGCCCGCGCCGTGAAGCGAGGACGGATTGCCTGTTCGCGCCAGCTCACGCGTCATGACGGCGAGCGCTTCAGCCGATAGGGGCGTGGTGGCAGCGTGATCGAGGTATACAGGCACCTTGCAATTCTACCGGGCCGCGTCGTGGCCGGAGTCGTCAATGTCGCGGGTGATCCGGGCGCAGCAATGTCCCGGCCCTGCGTCTCCCACCACCGTTGAGGGGTCGGCACCGGACGTCACCGCCACACCCCGCAGGAAGGCCCCGTTCATGGGGCAAACCACCTCTGCGTGGTCCCGGGAGAGTCGGTGGAAGGGACAGTTGAGCAGGCGGTACCCGCCGGCTTCGTCGGGCATTGGCTGGTAGCCGCAGTCGGCGAGTGCGCCAATGAAGTCACCCGATCGACCGGCCTCCCTGCCGGAGGCATGGGCCACATCGAGAAGGGCATGTGAGACCGGGACGCCCTCCGCAGCGGAGTGGGCAATCGCGGAAGCCATGAGGTGGCCGGCAAGGTCGTAGCTCCGCTGCGGAACCGAGGCGCCAATTTCATCGAGTGTGGGCCTGTAGAGCTTGGCGGGCCGCCCGGACCCGGGCCCGGTTTTACCTCCCGGCCTTTTGAACTCTGCGCGAAGAAGCCCGTCGTCCACCAGCCGGTCCAGATGGAAGGACGCCGTGCTTCGCGATAGTCCAAGGGCCGTGGCAGCCTGGTCCCGACCAACGGCTTCACCCGACTCCAGCACGTACTGGTACAGCGCCCGGCGGTTCTCCTCCCCCAAGGAGGCTACGGCGGCGATTTTTCGGGTCCAGGGGAAGTCGGTAGCGCCCATGGGAACAGCTTATCTCTAAAAGTGGATTCATTGATTTAAGAATCCGCCGGTTCTAAAATCAAGGTATCTATTTTTAGAAAGGATGAGTCATGGAAACCTAAACAACGGCAATGCCACGGGCCACATTTCGCCGCAACCCCGACCGGCAGGCGTTCATCCTGCTACGGACCGTCTTTACGGTCGCACCCATGGTTTTCGGCCTCGACAAGTTCACCAACCTCCTGACGGAGTGGACCCACTACCTCGCTCCCGTTGCCACGGCCGTGGTCCCGGTGCCTGCGCAAGTCTTCATGTATGGGGTGGGCGTGGTGGAGGTAGTCGCCGGGATCCTGGTCGCTGTTCGTCCGCGCGTAGGCTCTATGGTGGTGGCCGTCTGGCTGCTCGGCATCATCGTCAACCTTTTGGTCCTTGGCGCGTTCTTCGATGTTGCGCTGAGGGATTTCGGCCTGCTCATAGGAGCATTGGCGCTGAACCGCCTCGCCACAGCCCGGGCACCGCAAGGCTAGGACCCAGCCGGGCAAGCCGCTCAGGACGGGGGAACTACTGCCAGCTTGGAAACCATCTCCGCCCGGGCGCTCGCGAGCGCTCCTGGATTCGGACAAGCGAGGGAGATGTACACCGAGGACGCCGGCGCACTGAACAGCCTTGCCAGCACCAGCGCCGCGGCCCCTCCGGAGGATGACGAGTCCAGGGCGAGGAACTCTACACTGTGCTGCGGTTTGTCAGCGTCTCCTCCCCATCGAAGTGAGGCGGGCTTCAGAGTCTCGGCGGCGATCCCGGCATCCAGGTATTGGAACAATGCCCTGGTTGAAGCGTTGTCGTCGCCTGGGACCACCAGAGGGCCCTGGTTGACGCTGACCCGGATTGCCAACGCGCATCCATCGGCCCTTTTGTACCGGACTTCGCCCTGCAGGCCCGAATGAACCAGTGACCACCCGGGCACCTCCTCCATCCGGCTGGAGACCGTCACAGGATCCCCCGAAGCCAAGGTGCTTCCTGCAGTCATGGGAAGGTCCTTGGCAGCCACGGCCTCCGCATCGTGCCCGGGCGTAATGGTGGGGGTCGAAAGCGTGGACTCCGACGGCGAGGGCTTCGGCGCTTCCGGATCCGGGACGTTGACGCTGCAAGAGGCCAACAGGACACCTACGGCGGCGATGGCAGCCGACCCGGCCAACCGCCGTCGAACATTCCCTGACACTGTCGCTCAAGCCCCTTCCGGCTTTCCCGGCCCCGGCCCGCGGCCCTGACGCGATCGAGTCTATCCGGCTACCGCTCAGGCGAGGACGCGCAAGCCGCCAGGCACCACTTCCACATCGACAGGCAATTCGCCCAGCCTCTCGCCGTCGGCATAAGCAACGACACCAGCAGCCTCCAGCCGCACCTGCCTCACCCTACGGATCTGTACTGCCGGGTGGTCGGTATGGTTTCCCGCAAACACCTTGGGGAAGACAGCCAGGAAGCGCAGCCTGGAAAGCGGCCGCACCACGAACAGGTCCAACCATCCATCGTCAGGGGTGGCTTCCGGGGTGATCCTCATCCCGCCACCGATCGATTGCCCGTTGGCCACGGAGATCAACAACGCCCGCTGCCTCCACTGCCGGCCGTCTGCAGTCACCCGATATCCGATCGGACCGAAGGAGACAAGCTCACGCAGCATCGCCAGGTTGTATCGGTTCTTTCCCCGTGGCCAACGCCAGGAATTGGCCCGTTCATTGACTGCTGCATCGAAACCGGCTGAGAGCACCCCTGCAAAGTAGGTGGTGCGACCCTCCACGGTGACCCGTCCGACGTCGATCTTCCGCCCACCGAACGCCAGCGCGGCCAGCGCCTGCCTACACGCGGCGGTGGTGTCATGGAGGGGCAGGTTCAGCAAACGCGCCACGTCATTGCCGGTACCGCTGGGGACGATGCCCAACGGAATGTGCTTGCCGGCAAGGGCATTGACGCCCAGGTGGACCATGCCATCGCCTCCCACCACCACCAACGCAGCCACACCCGTCCCGCCCAGCGCCCGGTCCACCATGTCAGCCAGGGCGCCATAATCTTCAGCTTCAAGCACGACGACGTCCCAGCCTGCGGCGCGGAAACACCCTGCGGCCTGGTGCCCGGCATGGCGGGTACGTCCAAAGGAAGCAGCAGGATTTATTGCCAGGACAATATTTCCCGATGCGCCGGAGGGCGGGACGGGAAGGGCGGGTGACGTCACAGCCTGCATTATGCCAGCCGGGAACCACGCACCCTCCTGCACTCGTTCACCACGTAGCTGGATAAACTTGCCAGTGCCGCGCCTGTCTTGCGCGGACCGTCATAAGAGAAGGGCCTGTGCTTGGCCGAGGGCAGCAGTTCGCACTATCAGGTTCTCCGCGTCGCCGTCACGGCAACGGACAAGGAGATCAAAGTGGCCTACCGCAAGGCTGCCCGTATGGCCCACCCGGATCACGGCGGCGAAGCGGAAACTTTCCGTCGGGTGACTTTGGCCTACGAGACACTGATCGACCCACAGCGCAGGGCAGAATATGACCGCCGCTATGCCAGCGGAGCGTCGGGTGTCAGCCAGCCGCGGCCAGGCGATTACTCCGGCGAGTCCGCTCCGGGTCCGACCACCAACATCAAACGACCCCAGGCCCAACGGAACACAGCGGGCGATCCACCGGTCTACGTGCCCGGCTTCGAGGACCCCAACGAGGTACCCCTTATCTCCGCGGCAGAAGCTGCCAGGCAAGTCCACGGGATACCCCGCAAACGTGGCATCTTCGGTGCCGAAGCGCGCATCCAGCGCGAGATGCGAACGGTCCAGCTCATCAGCAGGCAAGTCCTGACCGCTATCCCCGCGGCCCGCCTGATCAACGGTCTCCGGTCGCCGTCGGACAACAACCACATCGACCATGCTGTCCTGTCGGGCTACCGGCTTGCGCTGGTGGGCTCCATGCTGCTGCCCAAAGGCGCCTATGCGTGGGACGGACAGTCGCTGCGGCATGGCGGACGTTCCGTGGCTCCCCCGCAACTGGCTCACATCGTCCGCCATATGCAGGAGATCTTTCCTGAACTGAACGTCACCGGCTGGGTGGTCCTGCACAGTCCGGACGGAAACCTGCACGAACCGGTCATCGACCAGTACGGCAAGGGCCAGTCCACCCACAACCCGGTGGAAGTGGTCAACGGTGCAGGACTGGCCCGTGGCTTGAAGCAGTTCCTCAGTTCCGGACCCGCTCCCAACACCGTGGTGGTCCCGGTCCTGGCACGCCTCCTCCGCGGGATGCACTAGGCCCAATCAGCAGCTCCCCGGGCCCCTGACTAAGATGGGACAGTGTTCCGCATCCTTTTCCACACTCCAGAAATCCCGGGCAATACGGGCAACGCTATCCGCCTGGCGGCCATCACCGGGGCTGAGCTCCATTTGGTGGAGCCCCTGGGTTTCGATTTCTCCGACGCCAAACTCCGCCGCGCCGGCCTCGATTACCACGACCTGGCTGTCGTGACTGTCCACAAGGACATCGACGCCGCGTGGTCGGCCCTTCAGCCGGAGCGCGTCTTCGCCTACACCGCCGACGGCGAAACGTCCTACACGGACATCAGCTACCGCGAAGGGGACGTCCTGATGTTCGGCCCCGAGTCCGTGGGCTTGCCGGAATGGCTCAAGCAGGATCCCCACGTCACCGCACGTGTACGCCTGCCCATGAAGCCTTCCCTCCGCTCACTGAACCTGGCCAACGCGGCCTCGATCGCAGTCTTCGAGGCCTGGCGGCAAAACGGATTCGCGGGCGCCAAACTCTAGCCCATCCAAGGACCCCACAGCACCGAATACCTTATGCAGGGACAACCCCTGGCCCGGATATTCATTGAGGGAGCCTACGTGAGCGTGCAGCAGACCAGCGCGATGGCAGCAAGGCACCGTCCCGCCGCGCCCACAACACCAGCGGCTCATGCTGCGCGATTCAAACGGGACAACATATGCTGGACGGTGATGGACATCCCCAACAAACCCTCCGTTCCGGTGGTCGAGCCGGCCGATACTGCGACAGACCTGAACTCGCAGCTCACCGGCCTGCTCAACCTTGTGGCCTCAGGAGACCAGCAGGCCTTCGCAGAGTTCTACCGCCTCACTTCGCGCAGGGTATTCGGCATGGCCAAGCGGGTCCTGATAGACCCGGACCTCAGCGAAGACGCCACCCAGGAAGTCTTCATCCAGGTATGGGAAGGCGCAGCAAAGTTTGACCGCGCCGCAGGAACTCCGCTGGCCTGGCTCATGACCATCGCGCATCGTCGCGCCATTGATCGGGTGCGTTCCGTGCAGTCCGCAACGGACCGTGAGGCCAAATACGGAGCAGCCAGCTTGGACCCGGACAGGGACGTGGTGGCAGAGGAAGCGGACAGCAACCTCGAAGCCGAGGCCGTCAGCCGATGCCTCGGCACCTTGACTGACACCCAGCGCGAGTCAGTCCGGCTCGCCTACTACGGCGGCCTGACCTACAGGGAAGTGGCCGAGCACCTTGGCGCCGCCGTTCCCACGATCAAGTCCCGCATCCGCGACGGACTGCTGCGCCTGAAGACCTGCCTGGGGGTGGGTTCCTTTGAGTGAGAACACTGGTGGAGGCTTTATCCGCAGAATGTTTGCCAATGACATTGCTACCGACCTCGCCGAGGGCCGGGTCCTCGAATTGGCTGAGATCTATGCCCTGGACGCCGTCAGTGACGATGAACGGGCCATGATCGATGACTTCGTCAAGGACGCCCCCGAAGGTCCGGAATTCCTGGAGCGGGTCCGTGAAGCCCGCGAGACCCTTGCGGTCAGCTTTGCGCCCGAGGAAGAGCCGCCTGCCGGACTTTTCGGGAACATCATGGACCGCATCACCAAGGACGTTGCCACGGAGCCCGTCTCCGCGCCCGCAGCGCCTGCGGCGGCCGGGCCCGCCGTCGACGATCTCGCGGCCGCCAGGGCAAAGCGCGAAGAACGCCGCAATGGTGGCGCGCGCCGATGGATCGTAGGAGCGGCAGCCGCCGCGGCGCTTGCCCTGGGTGGGATTGGTGTGGGGTCCTATGTCTCCGCCCAGAACGATCCCGTCAACCAGGTCCTCCAGGCACAGGATGTCCAGAAGCAGTCAGCAGCGGTTCCCGGCGGCGGCACAGCCACCATCTCGGCATCCTCGGCCAAGGACTCTTTCGTGGTCCTGATGAACGGCGTAGCACCTGCGCCCGAGGGCAAGGTCTACCAGCTGTGGACGCTGCCAAAGGACGGCTCCGCCCCGGTACCCCAAGGCACCATGGACGCCCAAACGCTCTCGAAGCCTGCAGTTGTAAAGGGCCTCTCTTCGGCGTCCTCCGTAGCCATCACGGTGGAACCAGCGGGCGGGTCGAAAGCGCCCACCACAGCCCCGGTGCTGGTGGTAGCTCTTTCCGCTTGAGCGCTGACCTGCTGACTTAACGCCCGACGGCGGCCGCCCCACCAACAAGGGACGGCCGCCGTCGGCGTCTTACTGCGTTCCGGAAGCTATAACACCAGCGACAGCAGCATCACGAAGCCGAATCCAACCACGGAAATCAAGGTCTCCATGACCGACCACGTCTTGAACGTTTGCCCGACCGTGAGGCCGAACAGTTCCTTGACCAACCAGAATCCGGCGTCGTTGACATGCGAGAGGAACAGCGAGCCGGCGCCGATCGCCAACGCAAGCAGAGCTGCATGGGTTGGGCTCAGGCTGCTGGCGAGGGGCGCGACGATACCGGCTGCCGTGACCGTGGCGACCGTTGCCGAGCCAGTGGCCAGGCGGAGGGCCACTGCGACAATGAAGCCCAGGACCAGGACCGACATGTTGGCCCCTTCTGCCCACTTCTTGACGGCGTCTCCCACTCCGGCACCAATGAGCGTCTGCTTGAAACCGCCGCCGGCACCCACAATGAGGAGGATGGCTGCGATGGGGCCCAGGCTCTCCCCCAGTTTCGCCGTGATCCTGGTTCCTGTGAATCCCACGGCGTAGCCGAAGGTAACGATTGCCAGAAGCACTGCAAGGGTCATGGCTACCAGCGGCTGGCCGACGAAGTCGAAGAAGATCCTGATGCCGGGCGCAGTTGCGGCGTCCGGCCAAATGATGCCCCCCAAGGCCTTCAGGAGCATCAGGACAACCGGGAAGATGATGGTCAGCAGAGTCACGCCAAAGGAAGGCTGGCGCTTGACGTCGCTCAAGTCCGCCGTGTGCTGGGTGTCAATGCCACCAGCAACGGCCGGAGCATCCACGGGGACCCAACGGGCTGCAAGGCGTGAGAAAAGCGGGCCACAGATGATAACGGTGGGGATAGCCACCAAGATGCCCAGGCCCAGCGTTGTTCCCAGTTCCGCTTTCACTGCGCTGATGGCAATGAGCGGTCCGGGGTGCGGCGGCACGAGGCCGTGAAGCACCGACAGGCCAGCCAAAGCCGGGATGGCTATGCGCATCAGCTTCATCTTGGATCGCTGGGTGACCAGCACGATGACCGGGAGCAGCAGGACGAGCCCGATCTCGAAGAACATGGGCAGGCCGATGATGACAGCAACCAGCGTGATCATCCAGACCAGCTTGTTGCCGCTGGCCTTGGCCAGCAAAGTATCGACAACCCGGTTGGCACCGCCGGAATCGGCGAGCAACTTCCCGAGCATGGCGCCAAGGGCAATCAGCAGGCCAACTTCCTTCAGGACACCGCCCACGCCGTCCTCGAAGTTGGTGATGACCTTCCCCAGCTCCACCCCTGACGCAAGCCCAACAAAGGCTGAGCCCAGGACAAGTGAAAGGAACGGGTGCATCTTGAGTTTCGCGATCAGCACCACGATCAGGGCGATTCCCAGCGCCGCAACTACCAGGAGCTGAGTGTCGTGCGCGGTCCATTGCTGCACTTCCGTCGCAGCTTCCAAGGCCTTCACGAGGCACTCGTTCCGGTATTGGCACCCGCGGGGCGAAGACCAAGCCGCTCGATGACTTCGTCAGCTTCCTCGGCGGGCGACGCGGAAACGCACAGCGAGATGTAGTTCTCGTCGTCGGTGGGTTCCTCCAGGGCGTCAAATTGCGATTCAAGAAGCGACGGCGGCATGAAATGCCCGTGCCTGGAGGCCAGTCGGTCCGAGATCTTGTCCTTGCTTCCTTGCAGGAAAACGAAGACCACTCCTTCGCCGCGGAGAACGTCGCGGTACTTCTTTTTCAGTGCCGAGCACGTAATGATTGCCGGGATTCCGGCGTCCGTGCGCTGACGGATCCAATCCGAAATGATGCCCAGCCAAGGCCAACGGTCCTCATCAGTGAGGGCGAGCCCCGACTGCATCTTGGCGACGTTGGCTTCGGGATGAAGGTCGTCGCCCTCAGCGAGATCCCATCCCAGCTTCCCGGCGAGAACACCGGCCACAGTCGATTTGCCGGAACCGGAGACTCCCATAATCACCAGTACGGGTTGTTGCGCAGTCTTCGCCATCAAAGTCTGCCTTCCTCGAATAAATATGATTTAACCGAGACCAAGCATATGACACGGGTTACATCACGGCAATATCAGAAGCCTGCTATGGTGCTGGATCCATTGACGGACACCACATGGAAGCCCTCGGCGCTGGTCCCCTCCGGCAGTCCGGCACGTTGTCCGTTAGCGAGCATCAGTCCGCGGACCACCCTCTCCATCGCCTCGACATCCGGGTGCTGGCTCGCGTGGACCCGTATGGCGTCGAGCTTGGCGGAAACGTGGGCCGAGACATCCACGAAGTGGTTCTCCCGGGCCTCCGGGCTCGAGATAAACCAGAGCCACGGCAACTTGTAGGCCTCGAGCCCGGCCTCCGCCAGTTCCGGATAGGCGAAGGGATTCTCCACCGCCGGATACACGGCCCGGGTCACCGCTTCCCCTGCGGCAAGGTGGTCGGGGTGGCTCTTCTGGAGGCGGTCCCAGTTCCGCTCCGGATGCATGGTCAAGACGATGTCCGGCCGGATCTCACGGATCAGCTTCACCACCTGCTTGATGACGCCGTGAGTCGGTTCAAGGTAGCCGTCGCGCTCGTGAAGGTAATGGATGTCAGTGACACCAACCAACGCAGCGGCACGCTTCTGCTCCTCAGCCCGCAACTCGATGATGCGTTCCCGGTCCACAGGATCGAATCCACCGGCATCGCCGTCTGTCATGATGCAGTAGCTGACCTGGACACCGGCTGCCGTCCAGGCCGCGATGGTCCCCGCAGCGCCGAAATCGATGTCGTCAGGATGGGCGGTAAAACAAAGCACCCGCTCGACACGCTCCGTGGAGGCATCGAACGGGCTCTTTGCTGACGGGACGTCAGTAGGCAAAGCGATCAGCCTTTCCGCTTCTTGATTTCTGCGGTTGCCTGCGGAAGGACCTTGAAAAGGTCACCGATGATGCCATAATCCGCTATCTCGAACACCGGAGACTCGGCGTCCTTGTTGATGGCAACGATGACCTTGGAGGTCTGCATTCCGGCCTTCTGCTGGATGGCCCCGGATATGCCTGCGGAGATGTACAGCTGCGGAGACACCGTGACACCGGTCTGGCCGACCTGGGCATCGTGGCCGATCCAGCCGGCGTCGGTGGCGGCACGGGATGCACCCACCGCGGCACCCAAAGCATCTGCAAGCTCTTCAAGTGGACCGAAGTCCCCGTCCACGCCGCGTCCGCCGGCAACAACGATCCTGGCTTCGCTGAGGTCCGGCCGCCCACTGACCGGCTTTTCGGTGCGGGCCGCGATGCGGGCAGAGTTCGCTGCGGCGTCAGCCGGTACATCCACCGTGGTGGTCGTCGGGACAGCGGTAGCACCAACCGGAGCCGGCTCAACGTTGTTGGCCTTCACCGACAACACCGTGACCGGCGTCGTGGCCTTGGCAGTGGTGGTGTAGGAACCGGCCAGCACAGACTTGTGCGCAGTGCCGTCAGCTTCGACGCCAACGACATCCGTGATCACACCTGCGCTGAGCTTGATGCCCAGTCGGCCTGCGATTTCCTTGCCCTCTGGCGAGTTGTCGAGAAGCACTGCGGTGGCTCCCGAAGCGTCGACGGCTGCCGCAAGGTAAGCGGCCTTCGGCCCAACAAGGTATTCGTCAAGGTTCGCCAGCGACGGTTGGTACACCGTGGAAGCGCCGTAGGCACCCAAGGTGGCCGCGACGTCGTCGGTCAGTTCACCGGTAATTGCGACGGCGGTCTCCCCCAGCGAACGGGCGATGGTCAGGAGCTCCAAGCTGCTCTTCTTGAGAGCCGCTCCCGGGTTGTCAATAAAAACAAGTGCATTTGCCATGGTTGGGATCCCCTTAGAGCAGCTTCTGTGCGGCCAGGAAGTCGACCAGCTTGATGCCGGCGTCGCCTTCGTCTGTGATGATGGTGCCTGCGGTCCGGGGTGGCCGCGCATCCGCCGATTCCACCACTGTCCAGGAGCCGGCCAGGCCGACCTGGGAGGGGTCCAGCCCAATATCGGACAGCGTCAGGGAAGCGATCTTCTTTTTCTTGGCTGCCAGGATTCCCTTGAAGTTGGGGTACCGGGGCTCGTTGATCTGGTCGGTGACCGAAACGACGGCCGGAAGGCTCGCTTCGACAGTCTCCGAAAAGTGGCCGGCGTCGCGGCGTGCGCGGACCTGGCCGCCCGAAACCTCCAGGCTCGACGCGAAAGTCACCTGTGGGTACGACAACCGCTCAGCCAGCTGCGCCGGAACAAGCGAGGTCTCGCCATCGGTCGATGCCATGCCCGTCAGGACAAGGTCCACAGGACGGCCGTCAGCCGAAAGGTGCTCAATGGCGGCGGCAAGGGCAAGCGACGTAGCCGCCGCATCCGAGCCGGCCAGCGCGTCGTCACTCAGGTGGACGCCCGAATACGCGCCGATCTGGAGGGATTTCTTGACGGCATTAACGGCTCCCGAAGGACCCATGCTCAAGGCGATGACCTCGTTGCCGGCTTTGGGGCCGCCACGCTCTTCGGCGAGCTGCAGCGCGGCCTCGAGGGCGTACTCATCCAGTTCGGACAGGATGCTCTCGTCACGGTCGGTTGTGTTGTCTGGGCCGGTGATGTGCCGGTCGAACTGCGCGTCCGGGACGTTCTTGACCAGAACGACAATCTTCAATGTCTCTTCCACTGTCTTCGAAGCAGCCTTCCATGCTTGTGGACGGCCAAACGCAGAAGCGTGGCCGTGAATTGCCCAGCGCGTGGGCTCGTCCTAGCTAAGCATATTGCCCACGGAATTCCACTCCCAGCGTTAACTCCTGTTTCGGGCCACACGGCAGGGTGCAACGACGAAACGGGCAACACCCAAGGGTGCGGCCCGCCGTCGTACTTCGCTTTTCCTGCTGTTGCTGCGCGCTTACTGCTGGGCAGCTGCGTCGAGGGTAACTTCAACCTCCTGCGACTGGCCGCCGCGGAGGATGGTCACCTTCACCTTGGCGCCCGCCGGCTGCTCCCGGACCGCTGCCGTGAGCTGGTTGGGGTCACTGACCGCGTAGTCCCCGAACTTGGTAACGACGTCGCCCACTTTCAGCCCGGCCTTCGCGGCGGCGGAGCCCGACGTCACCGAGGCAACCTCGGCACCGACCGAGAAGCTCGAGTCACTGCCCGTGGAGGACTTGGCCCGCACCGAGACGCCGAACTGGCCGTGGCTGGCCTTGCCGGTATCGATAATCTCCTGGGCCACGCGCTTGGCATGGTTGATCGGGATGCTGAAGCCCACGCCGATGTTGCCGCTGGAAGAACTGGAGGTGCCGCTGCCGGCGGAAGCGATCGCAACGTTCACGCCGATGATTTCACCCTTGCTGTTGACCAAGGCGCCGCCGGAGTTACCCGGGTTGATCGCGGCGTCAGTCTGGATCACGTTGATGGAGATGGATCCCTCATTTGCCGTGGACTGGCTCTGGCCACCGCCTGGAGGGGCGAATTGGAAGCCCTGTCCGCCGCCCTGAGAATTGTCTGTGCCTTCCTTCGGCGCGGCCGACGAAGCCACGCTGATGGTGCGGTTCAGGGTCGAAACGATGCCGTCCGTGACCGTCCCGGTCAGGCCCAGCGGCGAACCGATCGCGACGGCGGTGTCCCCCACGTTGATCTTGGAAGAGTCACCCAACGCTGCCGGAACCAGGCCCGAGGCGTCGTCCACCTTGATGACGGCCAGGTCTGACAAAGGATCCGTGCCTACGACCGTGCCCTTGAGCACCTTGCCATCGCTGGTTCGTACCTCGATCGCAGCGTTGGACGTCGCTCCGTCCAGAGTGACCACGTGGGTGTTGGTCAGGATGTGGCCCTTGTCATCGAGGATGATGCCGGAGCCCGTACCGCCTTCGTTGCCACTGGTTGCCTTGATGGTCACCACGCTGGGTGAGGCCTTGGCGGCTGCCGCGGTGATGACGTTGACGTCGTCCTTGTTGTTCACGATGACCGTGCTGGACTGGCTGCCCGTCGAGGCCGCCGGTGAGGTGTTGTTGTCCCACAACGCGTTGCTTCCAGCCACCACGCCGCCGCCAATCAAGCCAGCGGCGAGCATGCTCGCGACCAGGGTCCCGACGCCGAAGGCCGGCTTGCGTTTGGTGGTGACTGCCGATGACTGTCCGGGCGTGTGCTGCGATCCTGGGCCCTGATGGGGTCCCTGGCCGTTGCTGAAATGCGAGCCCGGGTTGTTGGCCTGTCCCCCACCGTAGAACGGCTGCTGTGAGGGGTACGCAGGACGCTGCGTTGGGTCCTGCTGCTGGGCGCCAGGCTGAGCGCCTTGGGCCGGGCCTTGCTGCGGGGATCCGTAGTAGTGGGGGGTCGGTGCCGGCGGCTGATGCTGTCCGGCCGGCGGCTGATATGCCGGACTGGGAGTTGTTGGTTGTGTTCCACCCTGGCCTGAAGTCCAGGCAGGCTGCTGCTGGGTAGCGTTGGCATCGTTGTGCTCGCCCGAAGTGGCCCGTGGCTCAGACGGCTCACGGTTCTCTGGGGCGGTGCCCTGCGCTGGGTTCTCCGTCATGGGTCTTCCTTTCGTCCTCGTCTTCATCAACTATGTACCCATTCACTGGAACAAAAGCGGACGTTCGCTGGGAGCTTCCTGAAAGGGCAGGGCGAGCGGTGCAGGGGTTCTTTGGATTGCCCTAAACGTGCCAACAGCCACGCTTTCTCCTATATTTCGCTGGTGGCATATTCACCGCTGTGGACGGGCTATGGGGTGCACCATAGAATCAAGAGGAATTGCCACAGCGACCTGCGGCTTTACACCATGCGTGGGGGCGCTGAGCATTCTGTGACGATTGGTACGCCTTGTTCCAGTCGCAGACGTGCTGAAGGGTTGCACATGCGGTCAATATTTAAACGCGTACTCGCTGTCGTTGGCGTGGCTGGAGTGTTGGCCTTCCCGGCCGGCGCGGCTTTTGCTGCCGATCCTGTGACGATACCGTCGGGGCAGAACATCGTGGATGATGCGAATCTCCTGGGCAGCCGCAAGGGTGAAGTCCAGGATGCGATTCAAAAGACGCTCAAGGACCACAAATACAACTTGTATGTGGTGACGGTGGACTCGTTCACGAATCCCTCCGATCCCAAGGCCTGGACACAGGCCGTAGCTACGGCAAAGAAGATGGGCAAAGCAGACGCCGTTCTGGCCATCTCTGCAGCAGGTCAGTACAACTTCGTGGTGAACTCCGCGAGTTCGATCGCCTCGAAGCAGGCCAACATTACGCAGAACGCTGTGACGGCCAACCTGGCAGGTGGCAAGAAGGACTATGCCCAGGCCGCAATCGATACTGCAGCAGCTATCGGCGACGCAGCCGGCGGCGGCAGTGGAACTGTGCCCAGCGGCAACGCAGGGGTCGGCGTCCTCGTCGGCGTCGGCGCCGTTGCTGCTGGTGGCGCAGGAACCTACCTTTACCTCCGGAACCGCCGCAAGAAGGCCGGCACCAAGGCAGTCAGTGCAAGTTACGGTCCGCAGGGCGAACAGCTTGACCCGTTGGCTGGACTGAGCATCCCCGAGTTGAGGCAGAAGAGCGGTTCGCTGTTGATTGAAGCCGATGATGCTATCAAGTCGAGCGAGCAGGAACTCGGCTTCGCGCAGGCACAGTATGGCGATTCCGCAATTGGCAACTTCACCAAGGCTCTGGAAGAGGCCAAGAACCACATGACCGAGTCGTTCAAGCTGCAGCAGCAGCTCGACGACCATATCCCGGACACCGAAGAACAGCAGCGGACCTGGCTTGGAGAGATCATTCGCCGGTCCGAGGCCGCCTTGGCATCACTCCGCGACCAAAAGGCGGATTTCGACTCCCTGCGCGAGCTGGAAAAGACCGCGCCGCAGGCTCTGGCAGCAGTCTCGGCTGGGGCCAAGGACGCTGACGCCAGGATCGCCAGCGCGGAGCAATCCCTTGAAGGACTTCGTGCCAAGTACGCCGAAACCGCTTTGACCCAGGTTTCGGACAACATTCTCCAGGCCAAAGAGCGCCTCGCGTTTGTACAGAACGCCGCCTCCACCGCACAAGAGAAACTGGCTGCCGGTGAGAACAGCATGGCGGCAGTGGCCGTCCGCGCTGCCGAGGAAAGCCTGCACCAAACGAACATCCTGATTGAAGCAATATCCAAGACTGCGGGAAGCCTGGATGAAGCCCGCGCGTCGCTTGACGGCGCCGTGGCAGAGACCAGCCAGGACCTTGCCCAGGCACGCGCGATGATCCAGTCCGGTGCACACCCCGAGCTGGCCGGCCCGGTGGCTGGCGTGGAATCTGCTTTGGCGCAGGTCAAGGCCGAGATTCAGGGCGGCAAGATCGATCCCATCGCCACGCTCAGCCGAGTTGAGTCGGCCCATCAGGTCCTGGACCAGTCGTTGACGGGTATCCGGGACCAACAGGAACAGGCCCGGCGCGCCCAGGCCTCGCTGCAGCAAACCATCATGGCGGCGCAGGCCCAAATCAGCGCTACCTCGGACTACATCACAGCTCGACGCGGCGGCGTAGGCACAGAAGCCCGTACCCGACTGGCCGAAGCACAGCGAAACCTCGACTACGCCTTGTCCATCTCCCGCAATGATCCCGTAACGGCCCTGACCTACGCCCAGCAGGCACACTCCCTCGCCGCCCAGGCAGCTCAGCTCGCACAGTCCGACGTTGACCAGTTCGGCTACGCCGACCAAGGCTACGGTCGTGGTGGAATGTTCGGCGGCGGCGGAGGCGGCGGTGGTGGCCTCGGCGGCGCCATCCTCGGCGGAATCCTCATCAACTCCATCCTCAACGGCGGCGGAGGTGGCTGGGGTGGTGGCCACAACGACGGCGGGGGCGGCGGAGGCTTCTTCGGCGGCGACTCGGGCGGTGGCGACTTCGGTGGCGGTGGCGGCGACTTCGGTGGCGGCGATTCCGGCAGCTTCTAGACCTACAAACTAAGCGGGGTCCGTGCCCCAAATAGCAGCGGTACAACAACTGATCACTGATTTCAGTGGGCATTCACTGAGCAGGACGAAAGGCAACACCATGGTTAAGCAGTCCATTTTCGGTCGGATCTCGCAGCTGGCTAAGGCCAACATCAACGCCTTGCTCGACCAGGCAGAGGACCCGCAGAAAATGCTGGACCAGATGGTCCGCGACTACACGAACAACATTGCCGAGGCCGAGTCAGCTGTGGCGCAGACCATCGGCAACCTCAGGATGCTGCAGGCCGACTACAACGAGGACATCAAGAATGCCCAGGACTGGGGCAACAAAGCACTCGCTGCATCCCGCAAGGCCGACGAATACCGTGCTTCCGGCAACGCCGCGGATGCCCAGAAGTTCGACAACCTCGCCAAGGTGGCCATCCAGCGGCAGATGACTGCCGAATCAGAGGCACGGACGGCTGAGCCCAGCATCGCGTCCCAGACCGAGGTTGTGGACAAGCTCAAGACCGGGCTTGACCAGATGAAGAACAAGCTCAACCAGCTCACCGCCAAGCGCAACGAGCTCGTGGCACGCTCGAAGACAGCCGCTGCGCAGTCCCAGGTACACGACGCCCTCAAGAGCATCGACATCATGGACCCGACCAGCGAAGTAGGCCGCTTCGAAGAGAAGATCCGCCGCGAAGAGGCAAAGGTCCTCGGCCAGCAGGAACTCGCCAGCTCCAGCCTCGATGCCCAGTTCAACCAGTTGGAAGACCTGGGCGAACAGACCGAAATCGAAGCCCGGCTCGCGGCACTCAAGTCCGGCGGCGCCAAGCCGGCTATCGGCGCCGGCACCCCGGCCTCGAGCGGCTCGACCGTTGACGAAGCCGACTTCGACAAGCTCTAGATAGCCGCCGGCACGTTCACGCCGGCACCCTTACAAACCTTGAAGTGGGTGGGACCGGATACAGGTCCTACCCACTTTTTTGTTGCCTCTTTCGACTCCAGCACGGCAACTATCCACCAGGCTGCGGCTGGTCCTGGCCCGGGCTGGCATCCGTTGCCACTTCGGCCCGGATCTCAAAACCTTTCGGATGGAAGTACGTCACCGTGCATTCCAGAACCTCGCCGTGGGGTCCGAGCGTGGTCCGTTCCAAGCGCGGGACCATGGGGAATTCACGCACGTTCAGGGCGTCAGCGAGGTGCTCCGGGGGAGCATGCATGGTTACCGTGATTTCGGCCCGGTGCAGGGGCTTGAGGGTCCTGTCCTGGATGACCTGGTAAATCGAGTTCCGCTCCGCGTCGGCAAGACTGATGTGGCGTCCAATGTGCGACGGTATGAATATCTCAGCAATTGCATAAGGCCAGCCCGCGCTTGAATAGGAGCGGCGAATGACCAGAACAAGGTTGTCCTCGGAGACCAGCTTGGCCGGCACCGATTGATCCTTTTCCATCCACTTGTATTCGATGAGCCCTTTAACGGTCTTCATCCCCGCCGCAGTAAACGTCTCCATGAACGGTGCCAGGCGGTTGAGCATCTTGACCGGCCGCTGGGCCATCACGAACGTCCCCTTTCCCTGCCTGCGGATCAGGAGACCCTTGACCACGAGCTTCTCAATGGCTTTACGAACAGTAGTACGGCTGATCCCGTACTCATCCATGAGGGACTCTTCCGTTGGTATGCGGGAGCCCGGTTCCAAGCGGCTGACCTGTTCTGTCAGGACGTCGGCCACCTGCTGGTAGACAGCGACTGGGCTGTCCCGTTGAAGGATCCGACGATCGAGGCCAAGGTGGGGGTCTTCATTGACCAATGGGCCGTCTCCTCTGTTCTGGCAAAGTATGGCAACTATCAGACGCAAAGGAATTCCGTGCGCGGCCAATCGGCTTCGATGCTAGCATCGGCGGCCCGACCTGCCCTTAAAGCAAAAGATCCGGATCAGTAATACTGATCCGGATCTTTGTCCAGTTGCGGGGACAGGATTTGAACCTGTGACCTCTGGGTTATGAGCCCAGCGAGCTACCGAACTGCTCCACCCCGCGTCGCAAGAACAACTCTACCGCACCCGCGGTGCGGTTCTGACCAGTCGGGCCAGAAGGTGCCGGAGATCACCTCAACCCCTCCCCCAAACGGGTAGGACGTGAGAGAGCGTCACACCCAAGCGGGCGGGAGGTGAGAGAGCGTCACACCCAAAGGGGCGGGACAAGAGAGAGCGTCTCCCCCAAACGGGCGGGACGTGAGTGAGCGTTGGAGGCAGGCCTTTCAAGACAAAACAAAAGGTCCGGATCAGTGATGACTGATCCGGACCTTTTTCCAGTTGCGGGGACAGGATTTGAACCTGTGACCTCTGGGTTATGAGCCCAGCGAGCTACCGAACTGCTCCACCCCGCGTCGCAAGAACAACACTACCGTCCGGTGAACGGCAGACCAAATCCTGGCTACGTGATGTGCATCTCCCCCGCACGAGCGAGGGCCGGTACCGGCCTCCAGAAGGAGGCTGGCACCGGCCCTCGCCGAACGTGCCGCTCTTAGCTACTGGGCGAAGGCGACGGGGTCGCGCTCGGAGTAGCTCCCGGCGTCGTGGTTGGTGCTGGTGTGGCACCCAAACGGTTTTCTGCGTCCACGGCCTTCTTCAGCGCCTCGGAGAGCTTGGTCTGCTGTGCGCCGTATCCGGCGAAGTCGCCCTTGGCCAGGGCCGCCTGTCCGTCCTGGATGGCTTTGTTGGCCTCGTCCAAGGCCGCCTTCAGGTCAGCCTTGGCATCGCTGGGACCGGCCGGGGGCGTCGTGGTGCCCGGAGGGGTGGTTGGCGTTTGGCCATTGTTGGCGACGTCGCCGGCAGAAGCGCCGGAGTCTCCGCCGAACAGCTGGTTTAGTGCCGCATCCAGTGTGGGCGCGAAGCCGATCTTGTCGCCGAAGGCCACCAGGACACGCTGGAGCGTGGGATAGGACGTCTCACCAGTGGACTTCAGGTACACCGGCTGAACGTAGAGCAGACCGCCACCCACAGGCAGTGTCAGCAGGTTGCCGTTGAGCACATCCGAGGCACCCTGGCGCAGGAGGTTCAATGCCTGGGACACGGTGGGGTCCGAGTTGAACTTGTTCTGCGCCTGGCCCGGTCCCGGTACCTGGGTGTCGGTGGGAAGTTGCAGGAGCCGTAGCTGCCCGTAGCTGTCCGCCTTCACGCCCTTGACGTTTCCGGCGTCGGAGTCGGCCGCCAGGAATCCGTAAAGAATGTTCCTGGCACTGCCATTGACCGTCTGCGGAATGAACGAGGACGTCAGCTGGAAGGCAGGTTTGTTCTGGTCCGGCATCTGCAGCGACATGTAGAACGGTGGCTGCTTGACGGCTTCCGAAACGGTGGGATCGTTCGGGACGCTCCAGGCATCGTTGTTCTGGTAGAAGCTATCCGGATCCGTGACGTGGTACCGGCCAAGCAGTTCACGCTGGACCTTGAAAAGGTCCTCCGGGTAGCGGACGTGGCTCATGAGGTCGCCCGACATCTCAGAGAAGGGCTTGATGACCGTGGGGAAGACTTTCTGCCATGCCTTCAGGATGGGATCCTTGTCGTCCCAGGCATAGAGATTCACGGAGCCGTCGTAGGCGTCCACGGTTGCCTTGACCGAGTTGCGGATGTAGTTCACCGAGCTGTTGGGCAGCGCGACGGTACGCCCGGCGTTGGTCTGGGAATCAGCGGTGGCATTCTGCAGCTGCTGTGGTTGGGAGTACGGGAAGTACTGGCTGGTGGTGTAGCCGTCAACGATCCATTTGACCCTGCCATCAACGACCGCCGGGTAGGCGTTGCCATCCACGGTCAGGTAGGGGGCCAGCTTCTCGACGCGTTCACGGGGGTTGCGGTCATAGAGAATCTGGGATTCCGCATTGACACCATCCGAGAGCAGCAGATCAGAGGACTGGAACTTGATGGAGTAGAGGATCCGGTTGAGCCAGTTGCCCACGTTCGGGCCGCCGTTGCCATTGAAGGTGTACTGCGTTTCACCCCCGCCTTCGCGGCCAACGGGCCGGTCCTGCTCGCGGTTCGGGGCACCGTCCGGGGCTCCCACGATGGAGTATTCCGGCGAGTTTTCGCCGAAGTAGATGCGCGGCTCGTACGAGGTGTCGTTGCCGAGGACGCCATTGGATGGGATGCCTGACTGAAGGAAATCCGGTTTGCCGTCGGGGGTGAACTTATTGCCCTTCGCAGCAACGACGCCATATCCGTGCGTGTAGACAATGTGCCTGTTGACCCACGTCTGCTGGTTGGCGCTCAGGCCGTCAGGGTTCAGCTCACGAACCGCGATCACGGTGTCCTGCACCTTGCCGTCAACCACGTAGCGGTCGACGTTGAGTGTCTGCGGGAACTGGTAATAAGGACGGAACTGTTCCAGCTGCGCAAACGCCGATGAGATCAGGTTCGGATCCAGGAGGCGGATGTTTGCAGTCGTTTGGGCGTCGGCGGCCAGCGCACCGGACGTAGCGTTGGTGGTGGCGTTGTAAGCCGACACATCAACCTTGTCCAGGCCGTATGCCGAACGGGTCATCTTGATATTGCGGTCAATGAAGTCTTTTTCCAGGGTGTTTTCCGAAGGACGCACCTGGAACTGCTGGATGACCCACGGGTAAACGCCACCGGCCAGGATCGCGGTGATGACCAACATCGCCGTACCGATGACCGGCAGGCGCCAGCGTCCGATGATTGCGGCGATGATGAAGAGGATCGCCACGAGTGCAGCGGCAACGGCAAGGATGGCCTTGGTGGGAACCACCGCGTTGACGTCCGTGTAGAGGGCACCGGCCCAGCGGCCCGAATTGCTTTGGACGGTGGTGTACCTGTCCAGCCAGAAGTTGATACCCAGGAGAACCAGGAAAATCGCACCTGTCACGGCAATGTGGATCTGGGCAGCGCGGCTGGTGAAGATTCCGCGCTCCATGAGCCGGATGCTGCCGTAAAGGTAATGAGTCAGGATGCCCGCGATACCAGCCACGACGGCGATGCTGATGAGGAATCCGGTGACGAATCCCAAGAACGGCAACGTCATCAGGTAGAAGCTGATGTCGATGTTGAACAGTGGATCTGTCTGGCCGAACGGTTCCTGGTTGAAGAACAACAGGGCCTTTTGCCATTGGCTGGCGGCCGCACTGCCGGCGAAGAGCCCGAACAGGATAGGCAGGCCAATCATGACCACCCGGCGCACCGGCTCAAGCTGCGCCTGGTAGCGGTTCAGGTTATCCCTGGACTCGGCATCGGGAGCGTAAACGGGCCTGGACCTGTACGCAATCCGGATGGCAAAGAACACGGCTGCGAACATCATCGCGAAACCAATGAGGAAGGTAATGATCCGGGCAAGGTTTTCGCGCAGATAAACTTCGAAGAAGCCGAGCTGCTGGTACCAAAGGACGTCAGTCCAGACATTGGCGAAGAAAATGAACCCGACGACGGCCACTGCCACGACAATAAGCGTCGGCGTCAGGGCACCTCGTCTCAGCGGTGATCTTCCGGGCGGGTTGGAGCTGGCGGGACGGGACAAACTCTGTACCTCATTGGTGTCAGTGAACAGTCGGTGTGCGAGTGATTGACATTCTCTGCCGCTGGGATATGGCGGAGGCCGTCATATATGCCACGAGTGGCAGTAAAGCTAAGTTCCACCGTCAGTCTAGTTGTTTGTGCAGGTGGGAAGGCCCGCCGTGTCTTGTCCCGACGCAAGCCGTTCCACTGCGGAGGTGGCATCGGCAAGCGTGTCGACCTTGACCACCTGCAAACCGTCGGGAACGTGGCCTACGACATCGGCGCAATTGGCGGCGGGGGCAAGGAACATCGTGGCCCCGTGGCTGCGCGCTCCGATCATCTTCTGTGCGATGCCGCCGATCGGCCCCACAGCACCGTCGGCGTTGATGGTTCCGGTGCCTGCGACATGCTTTCCACCCGTGAGGTCGCCGGGTGTAAGACTGTCCACGATCCCCAGGGCAAACATCATTCCGGCGCTCGGCCCGCCGACGTTATCCAAGGAAATCCGGACATCGAAAGGGAACGTGAAATCGCTGGCGAGCAGCACACCCAACACGTAGCGTCCGGCGTCGTTCTTGGTTGGCGTGACGGTTTCGGTCACCTGTGTGCCTTTCCGGTCAACGACGACGGCGGCAGGGGCTCCCGCCGCAGCAGCCAGTTCCGCCTGGATCACGCTCATCGACGTGATGGACTTGCCGTTGATGGAGATCAGCCGGTCACCCTCCTGGATCTTCCCTGTCGACGGCGACGGGTCGGACAAGCCGGCCACCGTCAGCCGCTGTTCAAACGGGATATCCAGCTCCCGCAACGCCGCTGCCACAGCATTCTCCTGGGACGTCTCCATGGCGATTTCGCCCTGCTGGACCGTCTGCTCCGCGGTGGTGCCCTTGGGGTAGATGAGTTCCTCGGGATAAATGGCTTTGGAAGGGTCGACCCACGCACGGAAGACATCGAAGATGGTGGCGGGGCTCTTCGGGCCGCCTGTCATGACCACGGTCGTCAGGTCCAGGTTGCCACTGGCGGGGAAAGACTCATGGCCGGAGATGGTGATCACCGGCTTGTCGCCGTCTTTACCCAACGTATTGAAGGTAGGACCGGCTGACTCAATAACGTACGGAACGGGCAGTGCTGCTGCGCCGACACCAAGACCCACGGCCACCAGGCCGGAAATGACCATGACCATGAACCGGTTGTCGCGAGCAGGTGCTGGTGGCACGGAGGAGGGATCGGCGTCGTGCACTTGACGCGGGTCCAATGAGCCCTCGGGGCTGGGCGAAGTAAGCATTGGGACCTCTCTATGCCGGTATTGCATTCCGGTGACATGGCTCGGCCGCCGGAGTCGACGGCAGCATATATACCAAACATCAACAGTACGCGTTCAGCCGTTGTGGCACTGCTTTGCCTACAGCGAACGACGCCCCGTCCGGGCAGACAGCGTTGGACCCGCGCGGTACGGTGAAAGAGATCACCAGCCAGTTCGACGATCGGCGGCACCATGACTTCCAACCCCAACAATCCGTCCAATGACGACGAGAATCCCCAGGATCCGCTGGCAGAAATGCTCCAGAACCTGATGGGCGGGCAGGGCATGGGCAACATCGATCCCGCCGAGCTGGCCAAGGCTGCGGGGCTGCCCAACGATCCCCAGCTCCTTCAGCAGATGTTCGCGCAAGTCCAGGCCATGATGAGCTCTTCCTCCGATGGCCCGGTCAACTGGCAGCTTGCCCACGAGAATGCGCGGCGCGTTGCGGCTACTGGCAGTGACCCTTCGGTCAGCGCCCACCAAGCAAAGGAAATCGACGAAGCTCTTCGGCTCGCGGAGCTTTGGCTCGATCCCGTCACAGATCTTTCCGCCACGGGCCTCATTGGCCGTGCCTGGTCCCGTGCCGAATGGGTTGAAGCCACCCTGGGCACATGGAAGCGACTGACGGAGCCGGTGGCGAACAGCATTGCCAATGCCCTGTCCAACGCACTCACCCAGCAGATGCCCGAGGAAATGAAGTCCATGATGGGCGGCGCCTCCTCCATGCTGCAAAACATGGGCGGGGCGATCTTCGGCATGCAGCTGGGACAGGCCATCGGTGCGCTCTCCGCCGAAGTGGTCAGCTCCACGGACATCGGAGTTCCGCTGGCCGACCTTGAAATGGCTTTGCTGCCGGCCAACGTCACGAAGTTCGGTGAAGGCCTCAGCCTCCCCGAGAACGATGTCCGGCTCTTCCTCGCCGTCCGCGAAGCGGCACACGCTCGCCTGTTCGTGCAGGTTCCGTGGCTGCGCGGCCATCTCCTCGGCGCCATTGAGGCGTACGCCCGTGGCATCCACATCGATATGTCGCGTATTGAAGACCTGGCCCGGGACCTGGATCCGAGCAACCCCGAAGGAATCCAGGAAGCCCTGTCCCAGGGAGTCTTCACGCCCGAACGCACTCCTGTTCAGACGGCCGCACTTGAAAAGCTCGAAACGGCACTCGCCCTCGTCGAAGGCTGGGTGGATGAACTGACTGCAGAAGCCACCGCCAACGTTTTGCCATCAGCGACGGCACTGCGCGAAACGGTCCGCCGCCGCCGGGCGACGGGCGGCCCCGCGGAGCACGCTTTCTCGTCCCTGGTTGGCTTGGAACTGCGTCCCCGCCGACTCCGGGAAGCTGCGACCCTTTGGGCAACGCTGAAGGAAGAACGCGGAATCGCCGGCCGCGACGCCATCTGGCACCACCCCGACTTGCTGCCGACTGGTGACGACCTGGACGACCCCAAGGGATTCTCCGAGCGGCGCCGACTTGCCGAGGCCAGCGACAGCGAGGTGGACGACGCCCTGCAGAAGCTGCTCAACGGCGGATACGACACCGATGGGCAGGAAGCACAGGACTCCAAGGGGGAGTCAACGGAGGACGAGCCGGAGTCGGACGACACGGACCCGCAGTCGCCGAACAAGTAGGCAGTATCCAATAGTGGCCGTCCCTGCCGGGGCGGCCACTGTTGCCTTAAAGGCTCTTGGTGAATCAGCAGCCGTCGCTTGCCGTATCAGCGCCGTCGCTGCTGTCCGTATCGGGCGGCAGCCCCCGGGACGTAGCGAAAGCTACGCCTTCCAGGAAAGCCTTGGCCCGCTGCGTTTCGGGATAGGCCTCCACCAGTCGCCAGAAGGCTGCGTTGTGTCCGGCGACGAGCAGGTGGGCGAGCTCGTGCACCAGGACGTAGTCGATAACCCACTGCGGCATGGGCTGGAGCTTGTTCGAAAGCCTGATGCTGCCATCCGCAGGAGTAGCCGAACCCCAACGTGAGTTTTGGTTTCCAACCCAGCGGACCGACGTCGGAACGGCCCGTCCGCCAAGATAGGTCCGCGAAAGATGCGCGGCATGACTGGCCAGTGCTTGGTCCGTCGCAGGACGGCGCCTGCCCGAACCTCCTTGGCGCTCCCCCTGCTTCTTGAGTTTGGACAGCATGCGCCCCACCCATTCGCGTTCCTGGGACGCGGTGAAGCTCGCCGGAATGGCCACCACGGCATTGCCGTCTTCCCAGAAGGCAGCTACCGTCCTGCGCCTGCGGGCCGATCTCCTCACGACCACCGGCGCACCATCTTCAGTCACCATAGGGGTGCCCGCGGCAGAGGAGGCAGGGCGCGCCATCAGAGCTCAGTGCTCTCAGCGAGCACAGCCAAAACGGCCTCACCGTATCGCTCAAGTTTGGACGGGCCAATGCCCGCCAAACCAGCCAACTCTTCCAGGGACGAAGGGCGCGCCTCGGCAATCGCCGTCAGCGTCGCATCGGTGAAAACGACGTACGCGGGCACGTCTGCCGACTGTGCCTCTTCCTTGCGCCATTGCCGCAAGGCATCGAAAGTCTGTTCCTCATACGTGGGAGGACATTGGCTGCAACGCCCGATTTTGCGCTCAGCGCCGGTGGCCAGCATGCTCCCGCACACCCTGCACGACGCCGGGGCAGCAGCCTTGCGCCGCGCCGGACCCGACTTGCTGCGTGCATTGGCCGAAGCCACCGAATCCGGACGGAGTCCATCCAAAAAGCGCGAGGGTTTCCGGTTGGCCCGGCCACCCGGAGTACGCGCCGTGGACCACGACATCGTGAGGTGCTCACGGGCACGGGTGATGCCCACGTACAGCAAGCGACGCTCTTCGTCCACGTCCTCCGGGGTGTCAGCGAAGGAAATCGGCATGAGGCCTTCACTCAGGCCCACCAGGAAAACGGCATCCCATTCAAGGCCCTTGGCCGCGTGGAGGGAGGCCAACGTCACGCCTTGGACGGTGGGAGCATGCTGGGCCACCGACCGTTCCTGGAGCTCGTTGACAAATTCGGCCAGGGTGAAGGACTCCCCCCGGCTCACGGCAAGTTCGTCGGCCAACGCGACCAATGCGGCCAAGGACTCCCACCGCTCACGGAGCGCTCCCCCGTTGTGTGGGGGCGCATCCGTGTAACCGAGCGAAGCCACGATATCCCGCACCACCTGGCCCAGGGCTTCCTGGGGACCCTCGGCTACGGCACGGGTAGCGGCACGCAACTGCAGGATTGCATCCCGGACTTCTTTCCGCGCAAAGAACCGCTCGCCACCACGAAGCTGGTAGCCAATGCCGGCTGAGGCCAGGGCTTGTTCGTAGGCCTCGGACTGACCGTTGGTCCTGAAGAGAATGGCTATTTCACTGGCCTTGACCCCGGTATTGAGCAACTCCTGGATTCGGCCAGCCACGACGGCTGCTTCCGCTTCGTCGTCCGGACACTCCATGAACCGCGGTTCCGGTCCTGAGGGTCGCTGCGCGATGAGCTGCAGCGGCGGAGCCCAGGCAGCGTCAGCCGCGGGTCCCCCGCTGCGCCGGGAGCCAAGAAGCTCATTAGCCAACTTCACTACCTGCGGAGTGGACCTGTAATCCCGGACGAGCTTAACGACGGTAGCGCCCGGGAACTTCGCCTTGAATCCGAGCAAATGCTTCGGAGAAGCGCCGGTGAAGGAGTAGATGGTCTGGCTGGCGTCGCCCACCACGCAGAGTTCATCCCGTCCCCCGAGCCACAGGTCCAGGAGCCGTTGCTGGAGGGGAGAAACGTCCTGGTACTCATCCACGACGAAATGGCGGTATTGCTCGCGGACAGTGGCGGCCACCTTCGGGTCTTCCTGAAGGATCCCGACAGTAATGAGAAGAACGTCTTCGAAGTCAATGACGTTGCGGTCCGTCTTAATATCCTCGTACGCCTGGAACACCCTCGAGACTGCCGTCAGGTCGAAGCCCCCCGGGGTTCCCCTGCCTTGGGCGTTCTCCAGGTAATTCGCGGGCGTCAACATGGACACTTTGGCCCATTCGATTTCCGCAGCCAGATCCCTGATGGAGGCACGGTCTGTGCTGAGGCGGAGCCTGCGGGAAGCCTCGGCGATCATGTTGGCTTTGTGGTCCAACAGGCTTGGCAACGTACCACCGATGGCCTGGGGCCAAAAGAACTGCAACTGCCGCAGGGCAGCGGCATGGAAGGTGCGAGCCTGGACGATGGCCACACCGAGATCCCGAAGGCGGCTTCGCATTTCCGCGGCGGCCCTGGCAGTGAACGTCACAGCCAACAGCCGCTGGGGGCTGTATACCCCCGAGTGCACTCCGTAGGCTATACGGTGCGTGATGGCCCGCGTCTTGCCGGTGCCCGCCCCGGCAAGGACACAGAGTGGACCCGTCAAGGTACTGGCTACTTCGCGCTGCTCTTCATCCAAGCCGCCGAGGATGCGTTCCTCAAGCGATGCGCTGGCGTCGAAAAGTTCCGCTGTCACGGCTGGAGGTCTTCGATGACGCCGCCGTACCAGTGCTCGATCAGGGAACGTGCGATGGAAAGGCGAGTTGAGATGGTGATTTCACCACTTAGCACCGCTTCCTGGAGCTCCTCACGGCTGAACCACCGCGCGCGGGTAACCTCGACGCCGTCGGGCCGCGCCACGGCGTCGTCCGTTGTTGCCGTGAAGCCCAACATGAGCGAGGCGGGAAAAGGCCAGGACTGCGATCCGAGGTACTGGCAGGCGGTTACACGGACGCCCACTTCTTCCCCGATCTCACGCACAACGGCCTGTTCCAAGGACTCGCCCGGCTCCACGAATCCGGCAAGGGTGGAGTAGTTCCTGGCATCCGCGGGTCCACCTCCGCCCAGGAGCAGGCGACCGTCGGGGCCTACGACAGTGACGATGATGGCGGGATCAGTGCGGGGATAGTGCTCCGAGTTGTCCTTCGGGCACCGCCGGACCCACCCGCCGGCTTCGATGTCAGTGGGATTACCGCACTTGGGGCAGTGGGTGTGGTTTGCGTGCCAGTTGGAAATGGCGCTGGCCTCGATGAACAAGGCGGTGTCGACGGCGCCCAGCCGTGCTGCGACCTCGCGGAAACCTGCCCACTGGACATCCGAAGGCACCGTCAAGGTGCCCGGTGCTGGCGGTTGATTGACTGTGAACAGCAGAACGGGAGTGCCTTCTGCCACAGACGACGGTGTGAGGGTTGTGCCGAGGTAGATGGCCGTGACGTCACCGGCGTCGGAGTCTTTGAGGGCATTCCACAGCGTCGTGGCGTCAGCAAACCACAGGCCGTCCGCGGTGACCAGCGCCTTGCGCTCCGAAATCACCATGGCCCGGGCACTACCGGAGGAGATGAGTTCCTCGACCATGCCAGGTTTCATACGCGCCGCCGAGCCCCGGTCCACCATCGCCGGGCGCACCGGCAAGACTGTGTCCATCAGGTGGTTGGCCAGTGCCGGGGACTCCGTATAACTCATGTATCTACCGTACTGACTCGTACCGACAAAAAACATTTGAAGGGGCCCTACCTTGTGGACACCGCGACACTATGCCGTTTGAACGACGTATTCTTCCTTGTTTTACTGCGGATCTGAAGACTCGCCGCGCTGCATCATGGCCTGAGGCCGCACTCAATCTACCGTGGAACACGTGAGAAGAACACCGCTCGAACTGGCCGCTATAGCAACCGCGGCGGTGCCTGGATTGGCACCGACGGCTACAGCCTATTCCCCCGACGACGACGCCGATTTTGACTCGGCGCTGTTGCTCGATGCGGAAGGCAAGCGCTGGCGCGTCCGTTCGCCGCGCCATCCGGAAGCCAGCACCCGGTTGGAGACGGAGTTCATGGTGCTCCGCGCCTTCGCGCCCGCTATCCGGGCGGAGCTTCCGTTCCATGTCCCCACCATCGCGGGCACAGTACGCCAGGGGGCGCTCACCACCTTCGTTTACGCCCACCTTCAGGGCGCGATGCTGTCCATAGAGGAAATCTCAGCCGGAACTCCGGCGTTGGCCCGTGAAGTCGGTGCCGCCTTGGCAGCCATCCACGACCTGCCTCTGACGCTGGTCACCAACGCAGACCTCCCGAGCTACTCGGCCAACGAATTCCGGCAGCGCAAGCTCAACGAACTCGACCAGGCCGCCACCACCGGCAAGATCCCGGCAACGCTGCTTCGCCGCTGGGAACACGCACTCGAAGATGTTGCCCTCTGGCGGTTCAACACCTCAGTAGTGCACGGCGATCTTCACGAAGACAACCTCATGGTCCAGGATGACGCCGTGACCGCGGTGACAGGCTGGACGGACCTTCGCATTGGCGATCCGGCCGACGATTTTGCCTGGCTGGTGGCCTCCAACGAATCCTCATTCGTCCAAGCGGTCCTGAGCCACTACACACAGGCGCGCCGCGAGACTCCCGACAACCACCTTCTTCGCCGTGCTGCCCTGCTGGCCGAGTTTGCCCTGGCCCAATACTTGGTGAAGGCCATGGCCGCCGGACACCAAAGCATGACAGCCGAGGCGGAGTCCATGCTCCAAACCCTTGCCAACGACATCGAAGAGCAAGCCCGGCGCGACGAAGCGGCCCAAGCCGCCGAAAACGAGGCTGCAGCGCACGACCTCGCAGTCGCGGCCGCCTCGCAGCCGGCTGTCAGCGTCGTAGCGATTCCCGACGTCGGACCAGCCGTTTCGGTGGCCGCCATCCCCCCAGCCGCCGAACCGGCCGGCGCAACACAGGTGGGGTCTTCGAACGAAGAAGGCGAACCGGGCGGCACCGACGACGGGAACGAATCCGGCTCAGGCACCCTGGCCGACCACGATGAAACCTCAACGGCCGCCATCAACGTTGTCAACGTGACACCACTGCATTCGGTGGACCGTTCTTAGGCCTCAGGCACTGTTCTTCAAAGCACGTTCAATAATCTCCTCCAGTTCTTCGGCCGTGCCCAGATCATGTGGCCTCACCACGGAGTCGTCCACCACGTAGTAGAAAGCGGCACTGACGTCGTCCAGGGGAACTCCTTGCAATCGTGCCCAGGCGAGCCGGTACACGGCGAGCTGAACTGCGCGCGACGCCAACTGTTGGCCTGATGGACGGCGGCCGGTCTTCCAGTCAATGAGCTGCCAACGCCCATCAGAGTCACGGAAGACAGCGTCGATGCGACCACGGACCACGACGTCGCCGATGCGGGTTTCCACCGGAACTTCCACGAATGCGGGGGCACGATGGGCCCACTCTGACTGTTTGAACGCCGACACCATCTCGTCCAGGCCGTAGGCCTCGTCGATGTGGGCGTCCGAACCCGGTGCCTCGTCAAGGTCCAACATGCCGGTTGAGCCGAAGTACTCCTCCACCCAAGCATGGAAGGCCGTACCCTTGCGGGCTGAGATTCCAGGTTCCCGGGGCACGGGCCTGCGGAGTTGGGACAGGACAGCTGTCGGATCGGATCCGAGGTCCACGAACAGCGATGCAGAGATGTGGCTGGGCAGGTGGACGTCCTGGACTGATGAACGCATCCGCTGGCGGTCCAGCAGGAGTTCGGCCTCCTGGGACCATCGTGCGGCCATGCCACTCAGATCATCGGAGGCCTCGCTGGAGCTGTGTCCTTCCATAAAGCCGCGAACCAACGCCGCTGCTTGGTCCATGGCAGCCCGACGCCCGGGAACCAGCCTGAGACGCGCGCCGGTCCGGGGATCGGACGGTCCCTCCAGAGGATCATAGGGGAACTGTGCCACTTCCAAAGTTGCGGTCAACGGGCTTTCCTCCGGTAACGCTTCCTCGGCCACGGATTCGGCATGGATGACTGCTTGTGCCGTCCTGCGGGCGATACCCGGTTCCCGGCCTTCCCCGTCCACACCGTCCAATCCGGTGAGCGGGGCCAGTTCTGACAGGAAACCCGACATGGAGGCCATCCCCGAGCGGGAGCCGTTCCAAGCTGCGCTGGAGGCCCACAAGACAAATTTGGCCCGGGTGTAGGCCACATACGCCAGCCTGCGTTCCTCTGCCTCACCGTGATGCTGGACCTCGGACTTGAAATCCTTCTCTGCGTCCAGCCACCCTTTCTGGTCCGGCTGGTCAAGGTCCCACTGCGGGAGGTCTGCGCGGTCCCCCCGCAATGGCCACGGCAATGCAGCAGCTCCGCTGCTCCATCGGGAATCCCGGTTGCTGGGGAACGAACCGGCATTGAGCCCGGGAACAAAGACAACGTCCCATTCCAGTCCTTTGGAGGCATGGACTGTCAGCAACTGCACGGCTTCCCTGTTGGTCTCCACCGGAGCGACGTCCAAACCGCCCTCTTCTGATGCGGCCGCTTCCAGCCAGGACAGGAACGCCAAAAGGTCGATGCGCTGCGACGTCTGCAGGAACCCGGCCGCGGCGTCCTGGAACGCATCCAGGTTGCGGCGGGCCTGGTGAATGCTGATTCCCGGTTTGGCTGCCACTTCGATGTCCAGGAGCATCGCCCGTTCCACTTCGCCCAGGAGCGTGGTGAGGTCGTCGCCAATGTAGCTCCTAAGGAAGCGAAGTTCAGAGGCAAGCCTGGCCAGGCGTTCCAAACCGGCCTCGCTCAAGCTCCTTCCGTGCCCCGAAGTCCAGCCGGGCTTGGGCAGGAAGTCCAGGGCCTCCACCAGGCTTGCGGCATCGGTGATATCGCTCTCAACCACCACCGCTGCCGGCTCCTCATTGGCATCGATGGGATCCGGGTGGGAGTCCGGGGCAGACCGGCGACGGGCCAGCGAACGCGACCAATCGCTGAAAGCCATCAAGTCCGCCGGACCAATGCGCCAACGTGCTCCGGCCAGCAACCTCATCAGGGCATCAGAACGCCCAGGGTCTGCCAGCACCCGCAGGGTGGCGACCAAATCCACTATCTCCGGCGTGTCCAGCAGGCCTCCGAGGCCCACGATTTCATACGGGATCCCTTGCAGCTCGAACTCGCGGCGAAGGCACTCCATCTGGGCGCGTCGCCGGCACAGCACCGCCATCGTCGGCCTGACCGGCGTACCGTCCCCCTCCTCTTCGAAGACCGTCCGCTGGTAGCGCCGGACATCGCGGGCAATGACAGCGGCTTCATCCTCATCGGTGCTGAAACGCCCAATCACCACCTTCCCGTCAACGGCCGCCGGGCTGGGAACCAAAGGCGGGACCGAGACACCGGAGGCTGAGTCCTTCTCCCCTGCCGGCCCACCCATGACCGCTGCCTTGTTCAAGGGCGCTGCGATGGTATTGGCCGCTTCCAAAATGTTCCGACCGTTGCGCCAGGCCGTAGTCAGGTACGACGTGGGAGCCACGGAGTACGTTTCAGTCCCGCCAGCCGTGTCGATATGCCTGACGGGAAACTCCTGCACGAAATGGAAGAGCTGTCCTGCCGAAGCACCGCGGAAACCATAGATCGACTGGTTCGGGTCGCCCACTGCGGTGACAGCGTGGCCCTGTCCAAACAGTCGCGAGAACAGGACGAGCTGCGCATGCGAGGTGTCTTGGAATTCGTCCAGGAGCACCACCTTGTAACGGGCACGTTCGGTGGTGGCGGCAAGGGGGATGTCGCTGGCGATCCTCGCGGCGAGAGCCACAAGGTCGCCGAAATCGAGGACACCCCGCTGCCGCTTTGCCTCCTGGTATCGGACCACCATGTCAGCGACACTGGCACGGGTCCTGAGCATCGACGCCAGCTCGCCGGCGGCCTGGGTGGGGTTCTTCTTGGCACCGGCTACGTAAGGAAGCTCTTCGAAGGTGTGGACACGTTCAAGGACCCATTCCCGGACCGCGGCCGGGTCCTGAAGGTGCTCGGCACACTCCCCCGCCAGCTGGATGACGGCGTTGACCAGGGTTGACTTGGCCGCGGTGAAGTGTTCGTAGTCGCCGTCGTAGGCCTCGACGACTTCACTGGCGAGCTGCCAGGACTGGGCGCCGCCCAACAGGACAACGTCGCGTTCAATACCCAGCCTCAGGCCGTAGTCGGAGACGATGCCGCTTGCGTAGGAGTGGTAAGTGGAGACCTTGGGTTCGAGGTCGTCTGTGCCCATCAACCCTTCCGGGAAACCAAGGCTGCCGTCGTCTTCGGTTGCAATGCGCTGCAGCGTGGCCAGTTTGCTCCGGATGCGGCTGGCAAGCTCCCCTGCGGCCTTCCGGGTGAAAGTGACGCCAAGGACTTCCTCAGGGCGCACCCAGCCGTTGGCCACGAGCCACACAACGCGGTCCGCCATGGTGGCAGTCTTTCCGGAACCGGCTCCAGCGATGACCAGGCGTGGAGTGAGGGACGATGCAATGATGGCGGCTTGTTCGTCCGTGGGGTGGTTCTTTTCACCCAAAACCCCAGCCAGTTGCGAGGGTGTGAACCGGGGCTCAGGAACGTCCTCCGCGCCCGGACTGCTGGCGGCAGAACCAGCCAGGAGCTCGATTGTCATTCGGTGACCTGCTTTCCTCTGGCACACAACGGGCAGATATCGGGGAGACGGCACCCATGGCCGCCGTGGCCGCTTTTGCTGGGGTCGTGCCGGGCTTCGAAAGTCGCCGCAGCCATGAGCCCAGCCGCCTCATTGACCAGGCCCTCGGCCCAGTTATCGGCAGGGTCAAGCGGCTCCTGCTGCTGCACGGCGGGGCTCTTGGCCTTGGTGCCGAGCTGGGCCAGCACCGCTCCGCCCGGGACTGCGGCGTCCGCCGGTCCGGCGTCGGGCGTTTCCGTACCGGTTACGGCGTCCCGGAAGGCACCTTGAAGGACGGCAGCCTGGTAAGCACCGAGCTGGGGGTGCCTGGCAACTTCGGCTTTACCGGGCTGGCGTTTTCCGGTCTTGAGGTCCACGACGACCAGCCGGCCCCCGGAATCGATCTCCAGACGGTCCACCTGACCTCGGAGGACTGCGTGCCGCGTGTTCCCGGCCCCGGGCTCGTCCACGCCAAGGTCATCCACGTGGACATCGGGAAGCTGGACTTCAAAATCATGCTCGACGGCCAGCAGGCTCCTTCCCTCGCTGCGCATGAGGAGCACATACTGGGCCAGCTTACGGACCATGAGTTCGGCCCTCTGGAAGTCCAGTTTGCCCTCCCAGTTGTCTTTCATGCCAAGGGTGGGCCAGCGTCTGACCAGCTCTGCGACGTACTCGGAGCCGGAGGCATCGGGCAGCTCCTGGGCGATGCTGTGCACCAGCGTTCCCAGGCTGCGCGCGAAATCCGTAGCTGCCTCTCCTCCAGCGGCCTGGACAAACCAATCCAGGGGTGACTTGTGGACAGCTTCGACTTTCGAGGGCGAGACGGACACTGTGCCCCCGGGCGGCACCACGGCAGCTTCAGAGCTCAGTGGTGCCAGCCCCCACCAGGTGTCCGGGTGGGCGCCCGCGACAGACGGTTCCGTGCTGGCGAGGCGGGCAAGTACCCGTGCAGCCTCCCGTGCGGTTTCCCGCCCCCCGGGACCGGACTCGCCTGCCTGTGCATGCTGCCGCAACTCCGCGACGAGTGCACGCAGGGTCATGGGACGGTCCACGGGCGTGTACTCGCGCCGGTATTCGCCGCCGGCCAGCGGTGCCACGTAGTCCAGGAACGCCGAGGGCTGTTCGTCCTCGGAAGACACGGCAGTGCAAATAAGGACCTCGCGGGCACGCGAGACTGCCGTAGAAAAGCTCCTCAGCTCGTCGTAGCGGATGTCGCGGAGGCGGCTCAAGGGTCCACGTGCCAGGGCATAGTCCACCCCATGCTCCACGGCGTCGGCGTACACGGTGCTGCCGAGCAGTTCACCACGCAAACGGGTGTTGGGCCATACACCTTCCTGAAGGCCTGCAACGATCACCACCGGCCATTCCTTGCCTGCAGCGCTGGCCGGGGTCATGATCTCAACGCAGGCCTCCAACTGCGCGCGGGCCGCGAGGGTGTCCATGGGAAGTTCCTGGTTCATTAAATAGTCCAGGAACTGTTCGGGACCGGAGCCCGGCAACTGGTCCACGAACCGTTCCGCCGTGTGGAACAGCGCCATCATGGCATCCAGGTCGCGGTCAGCGCGCGCCCCGGCGGTGCCGCCCTCAAGCGCTGCTTCCGCCCACCGGGATGACAATCCCGTGGCTTGCCATAGGGCCCACAGCACGGATTCGGCGTTCGCGCCAGGCTGTCCTGCGGCCGCGGCCCCCGCCGAAAACATCCGTGCCAGCCGACGTGCCGAGCTGCCTTCAATTCCCAGTGAAGCCAAAGCGCCTGGCTGAAGCAACGCCTCCACGAGCAAAGCGTCACTTGACCGCCCTCCGCCGCCGAGCAGTTCCTCGCGGCGCAACGACTGCCGCAGTCTGCGCAGTTCGATAGCGGTGGCGCCGCCGATCCGGGAGGTGAGGAGGGAAACTGCTGTCTCGGGGGTGAGTTTGGCGGGGTCCAGGACAATCGCGAAGGCCTCCAATAGAGGACGGACTGCCACTTCGTCGCGGACGGCCGAGTCCGCCACAGGAACCCGCACCGGGATCCCCTGGCCGCCCAGGTAGCGCTGCAATTGCGAGATCTGCCCGCCGTTGCGAACAATCACCGCGATATCGCTGAACTCCCGCCCCTCACGGAGCTGCGCTTCAAGGATGCGTTGGGCTACGTATCGCATTTCGTGGACGGCGGAGGGAAGCACATGACCTTCCACGCGGCCCTCCCCTGCCCCGTTATCCTGCCCGGAAACAGAGTCGGCCGGTTGTTCCATTCGCCGTGCGAGCTGACCGCCGGACCGCTGTGAAATGCGGGCGGCGACCCGCGTCCAGGCTTCGGCTACCGCCGGCGTATGCCGGTGGGTGACGCCCAGGGGAAGTTCCACGATGTCCTGATTGGCGCCGCCCAGCAGGGATGGCAGCTCAGCTACGAGGTCCGGCCGCGCACCCCGGAAACCCTGCACGACGGTATCCGGGGAATACGTCACCACAACATCCTTGCCCTCCGCCACATCGGCGAGGAGCTCGAACACGGCAGGGTTGGATTCCTGGGCGTCGTCCACGAGGATGAGCTGGAGCCGGTCCCTTTCGGCGGCCAGGAACGACGGTGAGTCCTGGAAAATCTGCCGTGCCGTCGTGATGATTCCAGCGGGGTCGAAGGCCTCGGGCATTCGCAGGTCCAGGATATCCCTGTACTCGCTGTACAGCTCTGCCGCCGCCATCCAGTCCGGCCGGCCACATTCATAGGCCAGGCCAACCAGGTCTTCGGCAGTTCGGCCCGATTCGATGATGCGGTCGAACAACTGCCGGATCTCGTGGCGGAAACCGCGGGTGGGCAGCGCAGCCGTAAGATCCTCGGGCCAGGGCAGATGGAAACCGGGACGCGCATGGCCTTCCAGCAGCTCTTTGATGATGAGGTCCTGTTCGGGGCCGGACAGGAGCTTGGGCGGCCGGGCCAGCGGAAGGATGCCTTCTGCTTTGGCGCGCCGGATGACATCGAAGGCGTACGAAGCCCACGTCCGTGCCGGCGTCGTGCTGAGGCTACGGTCCAGTCGACCCGTGAAGGTGTCCCGCAGGCCAGCGGCCGCGTGCCGTGCCGGGGCAAGGATGAGGATGCTGCCCGGATCCAGGCCATCCTCGCGAACCCGGCGGACAGCCGATTCAATGAGGACTGTGGACTTGCCCGTTCCCGGACCGCCTGGGACGAGTACGGGGCCACTTCCCTGTGGAAGCGAAACCACGGCCTGCTGGTCCGGGGATAGAACAGGTGCCGCGTAGTGGGTCTCGCGCGGCGGCAGCAGGCGGAGCGTTGCCGAAGCTTGGCGGGTTTTGGTGGGTGTCGCGGTCACACAGTCATTTCATCATCGGGCACCGACAAAATATGGAGTTGACGCTCCAACTGGTCCGAGATCACATCAAGTTGATCAAATTCCGCATCGGTTGGTGCCCAACGCGCGGCGGCCAAGTCCACGCGCCACCGGCCCTCGCCCGTGAGCAGGAAAGCCTGGTACGCACCATGAAGAGGGGTGGATTCGGCCAGGTAGTGCCGCAGGGCATCGGCTTCGTGCCCGGCAGGCGCCTCGCCGCTGGCCCGCAGCACCCTCCACCACGCCACGGGACTGCCGTAATGGCTCATGACGGAGCCGACCTGCCGTGGACCACCGGCGCCCAGCAGCTCGGCGACGTCACCATAGGACACTGCCGAGCCGGACGGAACGAGGTCCACAACGGCCAGCACCGCCGTCACATACTCCATCCGCATGTGTTCAGCGTAACGGCAGGAGTGTCGTGCCCAAATAGTGTCGGAGCCAGCCGGTAGCTTGAAGACATGAGCTCCTGGAACACCCTCTCCCGCGCCGCCTTCGACCTCGAGACCACCGGGAAAAACTCCCGGTCAGCGCGGATCGTCACCGCATCCATCACGGTGGTGGATGAACGCGGGGAGCTCATCGCCGAGCATGAATGGCTGGCGGATCCGGGTGTGGAGATTCCTGCCGAGGCCAGCGAGGTCCACGGCGTGACCACCGAAAAGGCGCGGGCCGAGGGGCGCCCCGCCGCAGAGGTCACCCGCGAGGTAGCCGCAGTTCTTCAGGGACTTTTCGACGACGGCACTCCGGTCATCGCTTTCAACGCCAGTTACGATTTCACGGTCCTCGCGGCGGAATCCGCCCGCTACGGCGTCCCTCAACTGACGCGCTTCCCCGTACTCGATCCCTACATCATGAACAAGCAGGTTGACCGTTACCGGAAGGGCAAGCGGACCCTGACCGCCCTGTGCGAGGAATACGGGGTTGACCTCGACAATGCCCACACGTCAGCTGCGGATGCCCTGGCAACCTTGAGGGTGCTGGACGCCATGGCCGGCAAGTTTCCCAAGCTGCAGATGCCGGCATCCACGCTCCACCAGTTGCAGGTGGACTGGGCGGCCTCGCAGGCGGCTGATTTCCAGCAGTATCTCCGCCGCAGCAAGCCGACGGCCGTCATCGAGGGCGAATGGCCCGTCCTTCCGCCCGAGGACGCCAGCAGAGGCGGCTTCTAGCGACGCGCCGCGCACGCGGAACTGTCCCCTGCGGATTACGTTCTGCGACGCAAGTCACACCTGAATTCAGGAACCCCCATCAGGCCTGTATTAGTGCGCGGATTCAACGACTTCGCCCAACCGTTGAATAGTCCAAGGAGCAACGCACTCCTGGTAGGAACTATATTCGGCTAAACCGAGCGTAGGCACCCACTTATTCGATTCACTGACGCCTGGGGCCCTGGTGACATAATTAAGTTTTGGCGGGTTGAAGTCTGCTAGGGCAGCCAACTTTCGTTTCGCTGCCGTTTTCCCCGCCCACCGCGATACGTCTCCGTGACTCGATGAAAGTGATTTCTTCATGAAATTCAAAGCCCCTAAGTGGCTGTCTGTCGCCCCTGTGGCCGCAGCCCTGGTGATTTCCCTGGCAGCATGCGGCGGTGGATCCTCCACCCCGAGCGGCACCCCCACCGACGCCCTCGCCGGCAGCGACCAGAAGAGTCTGGACTCCTTCACCACCGCTGACGTCACCCCCTTGGACAAGATCGACAAGTCCAAGCTCGGCCTCATCACTGACGGCACCCTTCGCGTGGGCACCCTCTCCGACGCCCCGCCCAACATCTTCATTGATCCTTCCGGCAAGTTCACCGGCTACGACAATGAACTGCTGCGCGCCATCGGCGACAAGCTGGGCCTCAAGGTCGAATTCGCATCGACTGACTTCTCAGCACTGCTCTCCCAGGTGGGCAACAAGCAGTTCGACGTCGGATCCTCCTCGATCTCCACCACGGACGCCCGCCGCAAGACGGTCGGTTTCACCAACGGTTACGACTTTGGCTACATGGCCGTCGTCACCAAGAAGGATTCCAAGGTCACCGGCTTCGGCGATATCAAGGAAGGCCTGCGCGTCGGCGTTGTCCAGGGCACCGTCCAGGATGACTACATGACCAACACGCTCAAGATCGAGCCTGTCCGTTTCCCTGACTACAACACGGTCTACGGCAACGTAAAGAACGGCCAGATCGACGCTTGGGTGGCCCCGTCACAGCAGGCAGAAGGCCAGGTCAAGGAAGGCGACAACACCAAGATCGCCGAAAAGGTTGTCAACACCCAGAACTTCACCGCGTACGCAGTGAACAAAGACAACAAGCCCCTGATCGATGCCCTGAACTCCGGCTTGGACGCTGTGATCGCCGATGGCACCTGGACCAAGCTCACGGCAGAGTGGTACAAGGACCGTCCGACTGCTGCTGAGCAGACCCCCCAGGGCTGGAAGCCGGGCAGCAAGGCCGTCCAGATCCCCGCCAAGTAACCCGGACGTTCCATGGATATCCTCAACCAACTGGCCCAAAGCTTCTTTGACTGGAAGGCGATAGGCGAAGTCCTTCCCAAGATGTTCGCCGTCGGCTTGCCCAACACCATCGTGCTGGCTGTCGTCTCCGGCGTCATCGGGACAGCGCTCGGGATGCTGCTCGCCCTGATGGGGATTTCCCGGAACGCAGCGGCACGGTGGATAGCCCGCATCTACACGGATATTCTCCGCGGGCTTCCACCGGTGCTGACCATTCTGGTGATCGGATTCGGGTTCGGCCCGATTGTTCGTGAACTCACAGGCTCAACCAGCCCGTACCCCATGGCCATTGCGGCGCTGTCCCTGATGTCTGGTGCCTACATCGGTGAGATCTTCCGATCCGGCATCCAGAGCGTGGACAAGGGTCAGCTGGAGGCTACCCGTGCCCTCGGGTTCAGCTACGGTTCCTCCATGCGCCTGGTTGTGGTCCCACAGGGTATCCGCCGCGTACTCCCGGCCCTGGTCAACCAGTTCATCGCTTTGATCAAGGAATCGTCGCTGGTCTTCATGCTGGGCCTCCTGGCAACCGAGCGTGAGATCTTCCAGATCGGCAAGGACGCGGCGGCGAACACCGGCAACCTGTCCCCCTATGTAGCTGCCGCCATCTTCTACTTGGCACTGACCATTCCGCTCACCCACTTCGTGAACTGGATTGATGGCCGGATGCGGACCGGCCGGCCGGAGAAGAAGGAACCGGACGAAGCAGCAGCCGTCGTTGGAAAAGGAGCCCAAGCATGAGTGAATTCGTTTCAGGCACATTGACGGCCAAGAACATCCACTTGTCCTTCGGCAGCAACCACGTCCTGCGTGGCATCGACCTGCACGTTGAGAAGGGCACCACCGCCTCGGTGATCGGTCCTTCGGGTTCGGGCAAGTCGACGCTGCTTCGCGTCATGAACCGGCTCATCGAGCCGGACCAGGGCGACATCCTGCTTGACGGGCGCTCGGTTCTCAAGGACAACCCTGATGAGCTGCGCCGCCGGATCGGCATGGTCTTCCAGCAATTCAACCTGTTCCCGCACAAGACGGTTGCAGAGAACATCTCCCTGGCACTGCGCAAACTCCGTGGCATGTCCAAGGAGCAGGCGCGGCACGAGGCCCTGAACCAGCTGGACCTGGTGGGTTTGAAACACAAAGCGGACTCCCGGCCAGCCAACCTCTCAGGTGGCCAGCAGCAGCGTGTGGCTATTGCCCGCGCGCTGGCCATGAAGCCGGAAGTGATGTTCTTCGACGAGGCAACATCTGCGTTGGACCCGGAGCTGGTCAAGGGCGTCCTGGCCCTCATGACGGACCTGGCCAAGGGTGGCATGACCATGGTGGTGGTGACCCACGAGATGGGCTTCTCCCGCAACGTTTCCGACGTGGTGACCTTCATGGATGCCGGTGTGGTCGTGGAGTCGGGCCCGCCCGAGCAACTGTTCACGGATCCGCGCACGGAGCGCCTCCAGGGCTTCCTTTCGGACGTACTTTAGAAGCCAAGCCACAGGAAACCCCGCTTTGCGTGCCCCCTCGGGGCTGCACGAGGCGGGGTTTTCTGCGTTCGGAAACAGAAGCTACTGGCCGGCCTTGACCCGCAGGATGGTCAGCGCTGCGGCGTCCACCTTGGCCCGGAACGCCGGATCGGACTGGGCCTTCTGCACCACAGCCTGATGCATGGCGGGGATGCGGGCAGGATCGGCGCACACCAGCATGGTTCCCCCGGCAGCAAAGAAGTTCAGCGCCCTGTCGGCATCGGACCATGCTTCCAATTGAGCCGCGCTGCAGAGGTCGTCTGACAGGACGATTCCCGTGAACCCGGCATCAGTCCGCAGCATGGTGTCCATGATGGTCGCTGAAAAGGGTGCAATGTTGGCGGGGTCGATCTTGTCGTAATAGGCATTTGAGACCATGACCCACCGGGCGCCACCTTTAATGGCTGCCTGGAACGGTTCCAGGGCGGGATCATTACGGGTGGTGGAAGTGTCCCGGACCTCGCTGCTGACGTCCGTATTGGGAACCACTCGGCCCAGGCCCGGGAAGTGTTTCACTACTGGAGCGACGCCGGCATCCTTCATGCCATCAGCGAAGGCATTGCCCAGCACCGAGACATCGTGGGGTGTGAAGCCGTACTCCCGCCGGAAGTGGCCGATCGGGGCGTTGGACGGGGCAAATTCGGGACTCGTGACGGTATCCAGGACAGGGGCAAGGTTCACGTTGATGCCAACGCTGCGTAGCTCCTTGCCCCAGACGGCCGCGTCGGCACGGAGTTTGGTGGGCCCTGCCCCTGCCTGTACCAGCGCTGCGGGGATCTGCGAGAAGCCGGGACCGGACAGGACCTGCACGAGTCCTCCTTCCTGGTCTGTGGCGACCGACAACGGCAACCCCCCTGTCGTTGCAGCGGAAACCGTGCCGGTCAATGCTGATACCACCGACGCTGTGGTCGCCGTTCCGGCTTTGCTGCGCCCGCTCAAGTAGATGTTGCCGACGTGATAATTGTTCAGCGCGGCCATGGTGGCAGGTTCGGCGCCGGTGGCCTTGGCAGCGACCATGAACAGCTGTCCAACGCGTTGTTCCACGTCCAGGGTGCCGAGCTGCTGTTCAGCGGCGGATGGGGTGCTGGTGGCCGGCTGGGGGTCCGGAGCAGGGGCCGCTGGAGCAGAAGGCCGCGCGGAGGGCGTTGCCGCCGCGGTGCTGGGAACCGGGGCGGCTGATGACGGGGACGCGGAGGCCGACTGCGTCCCTTGAGTTGGGTTCTGGGCGGAGCTTCCGTTGCCTGCCGAGCAGCCGGACGCCATGGCGAGCAGAGCTCCAGCCGCCGCGATGCTCATTCCGAGGGATGCAATTGTCTGGGTCTTGCGCATGGTAAACCGTTAATTCGTTGGGGTTGGGTTTCCACTTACGAGCCTACCCCGTGCGGGTACAACAATGCCCCGGGCAGCTGCGCGGTGCAGCCCCCGGGGCAGGCTGACCACGTCAGGCTGAGGCGGCGGCCGCAGCTTTCGCAGCTGCCGGGAGTGCGTCGAAGATCCGGCTCATTGCTGCGTCGTCGTGGGCTGCAGACAGGAACCAGGCTTCGAAGACAGACGGCGGAAGATAAACACCGGAGTCCAGCATGGAGTGGAAGAAGGGCGCGTAGCGGAAAGATTCCTGGCCCTGGGCGTCGTCGTAGTTGTGCACGCCGTGGGCGGAGGTGCCGAACGCGACGGAGAACAGGTTGCCTGCCCTCTGGATGGAGTGGTCTACGCCGGCCGCTTCCAGGGCGGACGACAGGGCCGCAGACAGCTCCAGCGAACGGGCATCGACGTGGGCGTAGACCTCAGGCGTCGCGTTCGTCAGCGTTGCCACGCCAGCAGCCATGGCCACAGGATTGCCGGACAAGGTGCCGGCCTGGTAAACCGGACCAACCGGAGCGAGGTAGTCCATGACGTCGGCGCGTCCGCCGAGTGCCGCCGTCGGCATTCCGCCGCCGATGACCTTGCCGAAGGTGAGAAGGTCCGGCGCCCAGCCCTCCTGACGGCCAGTCAGGCCCCAGTAGCCGGCATGTCCAGTGCGGAATCCGGTGAGCACTTCGTCGAGGATGAGCAGCGCACCGTATTCCTTGGTGATTCGGGAAAGACCGGCGTTGAAGCCCTCTCCCGGGGTCACGACACCCATATTGGCCGGCGCAGCTTCAGTGATGATGGCAGCGATGTTGTTGCCGTGGGCGGCGAAGGCAGCTTCGACGGCGGCGAGGTCGTTGTAAGGCAGCACCAGGGTCTCAGCTGCCGTGGCTTCAGTGACACCTGCCGACCCGGGCAAGGCCAAAGTGGCGACGCCCGAACCGGCCGCGGCGAGCAGTCCATCGAGGTGGCCGTGGTAGCAGCCGGCGAACTTGATGATGAGGTTGCGGCCGGTAAAGCCGCGGGCCAGGCGAACGGCCGTCATGGTGGCTTCCGTGCCGGTGGACACCATCCGGAGGCGTTCGACGGCGGAGACGCGTTCCTTGACGATGGCAGCCAGGTTGGCTTCGTCCGGGGTGGAGGCGCCGAAGGACAGGCCACGGTCCACGGCCGCGTGGACGGCGTCGAGGACGGCCGGGTGGGCATGGCCCAGCAATGCCGGCCCCCAGGAGCACACCAGGTCAACGTATTCTTTGCCGTCCGCGTCCGTGAGGTAGGCACCCTTGGCCGAGACCATGAACTTCGGGTTGCCACCCACGGATCCGAAGGCGCGGACCGGGGAGTTCACGCCTCCGGGCATAAGGGACCGGGCGCGGTCGAAGAGCTGGTCGGACACGGGGGTGTTTGAAGTCATGGTTCCTATTCTTTCAGTGATTCATCAGCGGCAGGGCCGTCGCCTACGAGGCCGCGGCAAGCAGCTCGGCGACCCGTGGGGCCACCTGTGTGCCGTAAAGCTCGATGCAGCGCATCATGGATTGGTGCGGCAGGGTCCCATTGCTGTATTTGAGGTCGAAGCGGTCAACCCCGAGGTTCCGCTTCAGGAGCGCGATCTTCTGCGCCACGGTTTCCGGAGAGCCCACATAGAGTGCGCCTTCGGGACCGCACATCGCATCGAATTCGCCCCGGTTGCCGGGTCCCCAGCCACGCTCGGCGCCGATCCTGTTGCGCTGTTCAAGCCAGTGCGGGAAGAGTTCTTCGCGGGCGGCCTCGTCGGTATCGGCGATGAAACCCGGTGAGTGTGTCGCTATCTGGCGCATCGGGTGGCCGTATTTGCCCATGGCCTCGCGGTACAGATTCACCAAGGGCGCAAAGCGGCGGGGTTCTCCGCCGATGATGGCGAAGATGATCGGGTATCCGTATTCGGCACAGCGCAGTACAGACTCAGGTGTTCCGCCTACTCCGATCCAGGCGGGCAACAGATGGTGCTGCAGCTTCGGGTAGACCTGGAGCCCGCTGACGTTGGGTCGGGTACGGCCTTCCCAATGGACCGGCTTCTGCGCGCGCACTTTGTTGAAGAGCTCAAGCTTTTCCTCGAAGAGGACCTCGTAATCGGCCAGGTCAAGGCCGAACAGCGGGAAGGACTCCACGAACGAACCCCGTCCGAGCATCACCTCGGCCCTACCGTTCGATATCGCGTCAACGGTGGAGAAGCGTTGGAACACCCTGATGGGATCGTCCGAGCTCAGCACCGTGACAGCCGAGCCGAGGCGGATCCGGGTCGTCACAGCCGCTGCCGCGGCGAGGAAAACCTCCGGCGCGGACACGGCAAAGTCCCGACGATGGTGCTCACCGACGCCGAAGGCATGGAGGCCGACGGAGTCTGCGAGTTTCGCTTCTTCCAACAGCTCCCGCAGGACTTGGGCATGCTCCTTGGGATTTCCGTCGGCGTCGAGTCCCGCGTCGCCGAAGGTGTTTAGCCCGAGCAGGATCTCGTCAGAAGCTACCGGAGCTGTGGGGTCGGAAGAAACAGAGGTCATCAGGACTCCTTAAGCCAGCCTGCCAGTTCGGAGGCCCAGTAGGTCAGTACGGTATCGGCTCCGGCCCGCTTGATCCCCAGCACGGACTCGGTGATGGCACCACGCCGGTCGATCCAGCCGTTGGCCGCAGCCGCTTCGATCATGGCGTACTCACCTGAGATTTGGTAGGCCGAAACGGGCACCGGGCTCATGGCGGCGACGTCGGCAAGGATGTCCAGGTAGCTCATGGCCGGCTTGACCATGACCATGTCCGCCCCTTCCTCCAAGTCCAACTCAACTTCGAGGATGGCTTCGCGACGGTTGGCCGCGTCCATTTGGTAGGTCCGGCGGTCACCCTTCAGCTGGGAATCAACGGCCTCACGGAACGGGCCGTAGAAAGCGGAAGCATATTTTGCGGCGTACGCCAGGACCGCGGTGTTCTTGTGGCCGGATTCCTCCAGGGCCTGCCTGATGACGACGATCTGGCCGTCCATCATTCCCGAAGGGCCCAGGACGTGCGCGCCGGCATCTGCTTGGGCGACTGCCATCTTGCCGTAGATTTCCAACGTGGCGTCATTGTCCACGTAGCCCTCGGCGTCCAGTACACCGCAGTGGCCGTGGTCTGTGAATTCGTCCAAACACACGTCGCCCATGATCACCAGGTCGTCACCGACTTCGGCTTTGACGTCGCGGATTGCCTTGTTCAGGACACCGTCAGGGTCAAGGGATGCAGTGCCCTGCGCGTCCCGGACCGCGGGTACGCCGAACAGCATGATGCCGCCCACTCCCAGCTGCACGGCCTCGGCGGCAGCACGCTTCAGGGAGTCGGTGGTGTGCTGGACGACGCCCGGCATGGAGCTGATGGGGCTCGGTTCAGTGAGGCCCTCCCGGATGAATGCCGGGAGGATCAGGTCTGCGGGGGCCAGCCGGTTCTCGGCGGTCAGCCTGCGCATGGCGGGAGTTGTGCGCAAGCGGCGGGGACGATGGTTTGGAAAGCTCATTGCGGGTTCCCTTCGTTGGCGAAAACAGATACCAGGGCGGCCACGATGCCGTCCGGTGTTGGTTCTTTGGCCGTGGCAGCCACGGCGAGTCCGAGCTGGGAGGCCGCAGCCGCCGTCGGACGTCCAATCGCGATGACCTGGCAGCGGCCCAGTCCCGGAAAGTCCCTGGCGATGCGCCGTGCGCCACTGGGCGAGGCGAGCACCACGGCGTCCATGGTCCCGGCGTCCAGGGCGTCCCGCACTTCCGCAGGACTCATGATCCGCGGTGCCCGGTCTTCAACCACGACGGCGGATGGCAGCTGCGTAGTCAGGCGGGAACCGGCGCGGGCCGGGAAATCAACGGTGTGGTAGGCGGTCACGGCAGTGACGTCGGCGCCCTTCGCTGCCAGGCCTTCACGGAGGCCCGGCGCGGCAATATCTGCTTGGGGCAGGAAGACCTGCCCGGGTGCCGCTGTCCAGAGCTCAAGAAGGCCATCCGCCGACTGCACCTCGACGGGCGCCAGCGCAACTGTGAGTCCAACGGACTCCAGCGCGCGCCTGGTCGACTCGCCAACGGTGGCCACCCTGGTCCCGGCGGGGACCAGATGAGCAAGGGTGACACCGCGTTCGGCAGCCTTTTCCAGCAGGACCCGTACCGTGGTGATGCTGCTGACGACCAGCCAGTCGAATCCTCCCGCTGACAGCCGGTCGATGCCCTCATCCAACGGGGACTGGTCTTGGGCCCGTTCGAAATCGATCAGTGGAAGCACCAGTGGCTCCGCACCGGCTCCGGTGAGGAGTGAAGCCAAAGCCTGGGCGCGGTCGGCGGTCCTGGTAACCAGGACGCGCCGGCCGGCCAAGGTTTGTGCTTCCAAGGGCTTAGGATGCGGCAAGATCCGCAATCTCCGCCGCGCCGGCGGCGAGCAACAGCTCGGCAACCTCGATGCCCAGCAGGGTGGCTCCCACCTCAGTGAGGCCGTCGGTGGCCTTTTTCTCGCGCACGGTCTTGGTCCCGTCCACGGAGCAGACGGCAGCTTCCAGATGAAGCATGCTCCCCTTGCGGAAGGCAAAGGCACCTACGGGAGCCGCGCAGCCGGCCTCGAGCCTGGCAAGGACCGCACGCTCGGCTGTGACCGCAAGGCGGGTGTCGTCATCGTCCAGCGCGGCAAGGGCCTGCGCCAACACGCCGTTGGAGCCCTCCGTCGTGCCTGCCTGGCGGGGAGCATCCTCCGTGCGGCATTCGATGGCCAACGCCCCTTGCCCAGGTGCCGGCAACATGACGCTGGTTTCGAAGAACTCGCTGACGGTGTCCAGCCGGCCCATCCGCTCCAGGCCAGCCGCGGCGAGCACCACGGCGTCAAGGTCGCATGACTTACCGGGAACAACCTCGGACGTGGTGTTTCCCGGAAGCCCCGGGACCCTGCCAAGACGGGTGTCAACGTTGCCCCGGATGTCGAGGACCTCAATGTCCGGCCGCGCGGCCCGAAGCTGGGCTGCACGGCGGGGCGAGCCGGTGCCCACCTTCGCGCCACCCGGCAGTTCCGCGAGCGTCATGCCGTCGCGCGCGCAGAGGACATCCCGGACGTCGACGCGCTTTGGCGTCGCAGCGATACTCAGGCCAAGGGCCGCCCCTGTGGGCAGGTCCTTCAAGGAATGCACGGCGACATCGCAGGTGTCGGCCAGCAGCGCATCACGGAGCGCCGCGACGAACACGCCTGTGCCGCCCATCTGGGAGAGGGAACCTGTCTTGACGTCGCCCTCGGTCCGGATGTGCACGAGGTCTACCGGGAAACCGCCGACAGCAGCCAACTTGTCGGCAGTCTGCTGCGTCTGGGTTAGGGCCAGCTTGCTGGCCCTGGTGCCGATGCGGACGGTCACTTGGCGGCCTCCGACGCGGCGTACGCGTCGTGGCCGATGCCGACGCGGGTACCGACTTCGGCGATGACAGGCTTGGCACCGCGGAAGTTCTCGCAGCAGTTGGGACGGCACACGTCGTACCACGGTCCGAGGTCGGTGACATGCGGACGATCGGCGATGTTGTTATCCACGGTACGTTCGCAGATCAGGTCCACGAGACCGGAAACAAAGGCTGCATGCGTGCCCGGCGTGGGAACGCGAGTGGCCTCGATGTTGAGGTTCTGGCACGTTTCCAGCGCCTCAGTGTCGAGGTCCCAGGCAACTTCCATGTGATCGCTGACGAAACCGAGGGGAACAATGACAACGCCCTTAACACCTTCAGGAGCGATTGCCTCGAGGTGGTCGTTGATGTCCGGCTCCAGCCAGGGAATGTGCGGTGCGCCCGAGCGCGACTGGTACACCAGATCCCATGCGACGTTGGGTGCCACGGTATCCATGATGGCCTTGGCGTTGGCAAGGTGCTGGGCTGCGTAGGCAGATCCTTCAGCGAACTCGCGCGGCTCGTCGTCTGAACGGCCAGCAGCCTCGGCATCGCGGGTGGGAATGGAGTGGGTAGCGAACAGGACACGGATCTTCGAGTCCGGGTCGGCTTCGCCGGCAGCAGCCAGCTTGCCCCGGATCTCTTCAAGCCCGGCGGCTGTCCCTTCAAGGAAGGGCTGGACCACACCGGGGTGGTCGAAGTACTGGCGGATCTTGTCGACCTCGAGCTTGCCGTCCAGGCCGGTTCCGGTCAGGGCAACGCCGATGTCTTCGCGGTACTGGCGGCAGCTGGAGTAACAGGAGTAGATGCTGGTGGTGAGCATCAGGATCCGGCGGTGACCGGCGTCGTAAGCGTCCTGCAGGACGGGGGCGATGTACGGGTCCCAGTTCCGGTTGCCCCACAGGACGGGCAACTCGATCCCGCGCTGTGCCAGCTCCGCTTCGATCGCTGCCTTCAGCTCGCGGTTCTGCTGGTTGATGGGGCTGATGCCACCGAATGCGCGGTAGTGGTGCGACACCTCTTCCAACCGCTCGTCGGGGATGCCACGGCCACGGGTGACGTTGCGCAGGAAGGGTATGACGTCCTCCTGGCCTTCGGGTCCACCAAAGGAAGCCAGCAGGACGGCGTCGTAGTTCTTGGGTTCCTGGCGGCCGCGCTCGGTGACGCTGTTCAGTTCGGTGGAAAGGGGGAGCTCGCTCATGCCAGGACCTCAGCAATCTCGGCGGCGCTGATGCGGCGGCCGGTGTAGAACGGGATTTCTTCACGGACGTGGTTGCGGGCTTCGCTGTCCCGCAGGTGGCGCATCAGGTCAACCAGGTCCACCAGTTCCGGTGCCTCAAGACCAAGGATCCACTCCCAGTCCCCAAGGGCGAAGGAGGAGACGGTGTTGGAGATGACCTGTGGGAATTCCCGGCCCAGCAATCCGTGTTCGCGGAGCATGGCGCCGCGCTCTTCGGCCGGCAGGATGTACCACTCGTAGGAGCGGACGAACGGGTAGACACAGAGCCAGGTGCTGGGCTCGACGCCCCGCGCGTAGGCAGGCACGTGGCTCTTGGCGAACTCGGCCTCGCGGTGCACGCCCATGGCGGACCAGACAATTTCCGTTCCTGCGAACAGTTTGCTGCGGCGGATGGAGCGGACGGCGGACTGCAGGTCCTCGGGCTTGGCGCCGTGGAGCCACACCATGATGTCGGCGTCCGAGCGCATCGCCGACACGTCATAGCTACCGCGGAGGACCACGCCGCCGTCGGCGAGCGTTTCGATCAGGGCTTCGAATTCCTGGGCAGCATCGCCGCTGCGCAAGACGTCGGCCGAGCGCTTGAAGACGGTCCAAAGCGTGAAGAACTGCTCGTCGGTTCCAGCAGTTTTAGTGACAGATTCGGCAGAAGTGTGGCTCATGGTTCAAGTTTGCCCCGTGCATGGCGCTAAGTCGAAACGGATCAGTTCTACAGGGCGTAGAAGTGATGCAAATCACACAATGGCGGGCCCGCGCTTGATTGCCTCGCTGAGTTGCTTCCGGGTATCCGACACGACCGCGGCCAAGCCGTTGCCTGCCAACCACCCTCCGACAACCGTCAGCCCCTCCGCAGCGGCGCACACCTCACGGACGTGCGCCACACGCTGTTTATGACCGACGGCAGCGAACGGCAGGGCACCTGCCCAGCGCACCACATCCCAATCCACGACATCCGCCCGGGATACCGGCACCGTCAACAACTGCGAGGCATCGGCCAAGGCCGCGGAAAGGAGGGATTCGTCATCCAGGACCACATCCGGGGATCCACCCGCATCCTCGCGGCGACCATAGGACAGCCGCAGCACGTGGGTTCCAGGCCCGGCTTCCCCGGCAAGCCAATCCCATTTAGCCGTGGCGTGCGTCAGCGCCTTCGCCGTGATTCCCGGGGTCTGGGGCGCCACGAGGATGCCGGTTCCGCGGGGTCGGCGATCAAGTTCCGGCACGTCAACCACCATCGTCACCAGGCTCACCAAGGGCCCTGGCGCCGGACGCAGGTCAGACAATGCCGGCAGCGACTTCTCCAACAGGCCCACAGCCGCCGGGCCGTCCAGCGCAACCACCAGGCGGCCGGCGTCGTATGTGGAATCGCCGGCGGTGACACGCCAACCGGCCGCAGTCTTGACGACGTCCGTTGCCGCAGTTCCAGCGAGCAGGTCTACGCCCCGCCCGCGGAGGTCGGCCACCAGGGCCGTCACCAGGGTGTTCATCCCGCCTGCTAAACCGGAGACGGCGGAACCCGCCTTGGCCAGCCCGGAGCCTGTTTTTCGGGCTGACGCATTTTCGCCGGCCGGGACGGCAGCAACTTTGCGCTGGGCTGCGACGGCCGCCGACAAGGAACCGTGTGTTCGGATTCCAGCCCGGAGCCCGGGCGCAACCATGTCCACGTCCAGGAGGGCGGGGTCGGCGGAATGGACACCGCCCACCACGGGGGAAACAAGGCGTTCCAGGACTTTCCTGCCCATCCGGGTCCGCACAAGGGAGGCAACACTGGTCACATCCGAGGACGTACCCACCGACGCCGGCAACCACCGGTCCCAGGAGGCACGCACGGCACCGAGGAAGCCCAGTGAACGCCGGACCTCCGGGTCCCAGGGGTTGGCTGGTATGCCGAGGACTCCGGTCTTGGGCAACTCCTGCGGTCCGTCCGGCAGCTGCACCCAGGCACCACCGGGGTGCGGGGCCACGATCCTGTCGCCGAGTCCGAGCTCCCTGGCGAGGTCGGCTACTGCCGAAGACCTTGTGGCATATGACTCTGCGCCGCTGTCCAGTTGGAGCCCTGCGACTACATGGCTGCCCACGCAACCACCCCAGGCGCCGGTGGCCTCGAGGACGGTGACCGGCATGCCGGCCATGGCAAGTTCCCGCGCAGCAAGGAGCCCTGAAATGCCACCGCCCACCACCACGGCACGTGGTCCTGCGGGACGGGCTGTGGGCGTTGGATGTCCGCCGCGCATGAGCCCTACTCGGCCGGAATCGAGTGGATGAGTTCCACGACGCGGGTCAGGACGGTCGGATCCGTTTCCGGAGGGACGCCGTGGCCCAGGTTCAGGACGTGGCCCGGGGCGTGGGCGCCGGCTGCGATAACCTCGCGGACATGCGCTTCCAGGATGTCCCAGGGCGCGGACAGCAGTGCGGGATCGATGTTGCCCTGCAACGGAACGGCCCCGCCAAGGCGACGGTTCGCTTCATCAAGGGGAAGCCGGTAGTCCACGCCCACCACGTCCACCCCGACGTCGCGCATGGCAACCAGGAGTTCGGACGTGCCGGTGCCGAAGTGGATCAACGGAGCACCGAGGTCCCGGACATGGTCCAGTGCGCGGGCGGAGGCCGGTGCTACGTACTTTGTGTAGTCGGCAAGGCCCAGCGAACCGGCCCAGGAGTCAAAGAGCTGCGCGGCCGAGGCTCCGGCCTCCAGCTGCGCCTGGAGGAACATTCCCGACGTATCGGCGGCCCAGTTTGCCAGCGCGTTCCAGGTCTCAGGGTCGGCGTGCATCATGGTCCGCGGGCCGAGGTGGTCGCGGGAGGGCTTGCCCTCAACCATGTACGCAGCGAGGGTAAACGGGGCACCTGCGAAGCCGATCAACGGAGTCTTTCCAAGCTCAGCCACTGTCAGGCGAACGGCCTCACGGATTGGCTCCAGGGCCTCCCAGGTCAGGGTGGGAAGAGCGGCGACATCGGCAGCCGTGCGGACGGGCTTGTCCAGGACCGGCCCCACGCCGGGCACGATATCCACGCCAACGCCCGCCAGCTTCAGGGGAATGACGATGTCCGAGAAGAAGATGGCGGCATCGACATCGTGGCGCCGGACGGGCTGCAGCGTGATCTCGGCGGCGAGTTCAGGACGCAGGCACGAGTCCAGCATGGCAACGCCTTCGCGGACCTTGAGGTACTCAGGAAGGGAACGGCCGGCCTGGCGCATGAACCACACCGGCCGCCGCGACGGCTTGCCGCCACGGTATGCCGTGATCAGCGGTGAGTCCGAGGTACGGCCGTCCTTCAGCGGGTGGTTGGGGCCGAGGGCTCCCGCCGGGGCGTTGGAGGCCGTACTCTGGGATGCTGCCGAGCTAGAAGTCATGCCTTTGATTGTGCCGAAAATCCGGGGCAAAAGATAACGACAAGCTGTCACGTCGAGCCCAAAAGGAGCCGCTGTGGCGGGGATCACGCATCCGCGTGTGGATCACCACGGCGCCATATTGTTCTACCGGGCTACGAAAAAGCTATGATGGGGTTGCTGTGGTTCTTTTCTCATTGGTGGCTACACACGCCGACATCGACCTTGAAACTGTCGCTCAGTTGAGCAACGGTTCCTCCGAGCTTGCCTCCGCGGCCCTCACGGATTCGCCCGTGGTTTCCGGCGCGGTGGTGCTAGCCACCTGCAACCGCTACGAGATTTACGGCGAAACAGGCAACGGCGCTGACATCGAAGCGGCCCGCTCTGCCCTGGTTTCCCAGATCAGTGAATTGAGCGGCCTGAACGAGCAACTCGTCTCCCGCTCCTTTGCGACCCACACCGGCCCGGACGTCACCAGGCACCTCTTCGCCGTGAGCGCCGGGCTGGACTCGGCAGTGGTGGGTGAGCGCGAAATCGCAGGCCAGGTCCGCCGCGCCCTGATCACTGCTCAGCAGGAAGGCACGGCGAGCTCCGGCTTGGTCCGGCTTTTCCAAGCAGCTTCCAAAACCGCCAAGGACGTCGGCGCGCAGACAGCGTTGGGCTCCCGCGGCCTGTCGATTGTCTCCGTTGCTTTGGACCTCGCCACCGACCTCGCCGAGAACGATGACTGGTCCACCAAGAACGTCGTAGTCTTCGGCACCGGCGCCTATGCGGGTGCCACCATGTCACTCCTGCGCGAACGCGGCTGCACCGCGATCTCCGTCTATTCTTCCTCCGGCCGTGCCGAGGCTTTCGTAGCCACCCGCGGGGGTACAGCGCTCGACGCCGAAACGCTCCCCGCTGCTGTCGCCGCAGCTGACGTCATGATCGGTTGCAGCGGTTCGGACAACCGCGTCGAAGCAGCGGACCTTGCGCGCGTCCGGGCACAGTCCAATAAGCCCTTGATTGCGATCGACCTCGCCCTGACCCATGATTTCGATCCCGCGGTCGGCGAACTCGACGGCGTGGAACTCCTCACGCTTGAATCCGTCCGGCTCGCTGCACCCCAGGAACAGGCAGAATCGTTGTCCCAGGCCAGTGCCATCGTCACAGGCGCGGCGTCTTCCTTTGAGTCCGAGCGTGAGGCACGCTCCGTGGATTCGGCCATTGTCGCGCTGCGCCGGCACACCATGAACGTGTTGGACGCTGAGATGGAGAAGGTCCGTGCCCGCCACGGTTGCACGGCTGCCGCGGAGGAAGTCGAATTCGCCCTGCGCCGGATGGTCAAGCAGCTCCTCCACATCCCTACCGTCAGGGCCCGTGAACTGGCCGCCAACGGCCAGCAGGAGGAGTACGTAGCAGCACTTGAGGCGCTGTACGGCATCCAGGTTGAGCAACCTGCAGCCGCCCCGGCCGCGGAGTGCCCTGTGGATCACGGGCAACTCCGCTCCGAAAGCGCCTGACACCGCCTGCTAGGCGAAAGCGTTGACTCCTGTCAGCTTCGCTGACAATTCCCAAAGCCTGGCGGCGTCCGCCTTGTCGATGGCGTGCGCGTCCACCCCCTGGTACCTCGCCAACGGCGATTCCTTGTCCGTTGGATTGGCAACGTCGCAGTCTTCACAGTAGACACCTCCCATACCTGACAGGGCAGGGGAAGTCGCAGCCCACACCGAGGTAGCAGCGCCTTGCTCCGGCGTCTTGAATCCTTCGCGGACGTTTCCCTCCGCATCCATCCATCCCGCTGCGACCATCTCTTCCTTGGGCAAATGCCGTTGAAGTTCGGTCATGATGCCACCAGGATGAACGGCGAAGGCCCGGACTCCGGAGTCCTGGCCCAGGCGGTCCAATTCCACGGCGAAGAGCGCGTTTGCCGTTTTTGCCTGGCCGTAGGCGCGCCACTTGTCGTAGCCGCCGTCAAAGTTGACGTCGTCGAACCTGATCGGCGACAACTTGTGGCCGGTGGATGAGAGGGAGATGACGCGGGCATCCCCCGAGGCGGCAAGGGCCGGCCACAAAGCATTAACCAGGGTGTAGTGCCCCAAGTGGTTGGTTGCGAACTGCGCCTCCCAGCCAGGACCTACCCGTTGTTCCGGGCTGGCCATGATGGCGGCGTTGTTGATCAGGATGTCCAAGGAACTATGCCCGGCCAAAAACCGCTGGGCGAATGCTTTGACGCTGTCCTGGTCAGCCAGGTCCATTTCTTCCACTGTGACGGCGTCGCCGAGCCCGGCCGCGGCAAGCACTTCCTTGGCATGTTCCACGCGTCGTGCGGGGACGGTCACGGAGGCGCCTGCGGAGGCCAGTGCCCGCACGGTCTCCAGGCCAAGCCCCGAATACCCGCCCGTGACGATCGCCGATTTTCCGGAGAGGTCGATCCCGTCGATGACCTCCCGGGCCGTGGAACCGTGTCCAAAACCGGAACCAATAGGGTGTTGCTGGGTCTCTGCCCGTTCTTCGCTCATGGTTGAGCTTTACAGATAACGGCCGGAACGGGCAACGCTCAGTAAACTGGCTTTTGGGGTTCCACGTCACGCACCCAGGCGAGGATACCGCCGTCGAGGTGGCTGACGCGCGTATAGCCCGCCTTCTGCGCGGCCTCCAGGACCGCCGCCGAGCGCGTTCCGGCCTTGCAGTGGAACACAATGTCCTTGTCCTGTGGCAGGTGGGACCACGCCTCTCCGGCCAGGATCCGGCCTTGTGGGATCAGCACGGAACCATCAATGCTCACAATGCTGTGCTCGCCTGATTCACGGACATCCACCAGTTCGAAGTCCCGCTCCCCCGACGCCCGCTCGGCGAGCATCGCTGCCAGCTCGGTGGCCGTGACGGTGTGGTCCTGGTCAGTGGCCGTGACGGGAGCGACGCCGCAGAAGGCCTCGTAGTCGGTCAGTTCGGTGATGGGTTCGGCTTCCGGATCCTTGGACACCTTGATTTCCCGCCAACTGCCGCCCAAGGCGTCAAAGAGTGCCACGCGTCCCAGCAAGGAACGCCCGACGCCGGTGATCAGCTTCACGGCTTCGGTCACCATGAGCGATCCAACAGCCGCGCACAACATGCCGAACACTCCGCCCTCGCCACACGACGGCACGGAGCCGGCCGGAGGCGCCTCGGGGTAGAGGTCCCTGTAGGTGGGTCCGTGTTCGGCCCAGAAAACGCTGACTTGCCCGTCGAAGCGGAAGATGGATCCCCACACGTAGGGTTTGCCGAGGATGGCCGCGGCGTCGTTCACGAGGTACCGCGTGGCAAAGTTGTCAGCACCGTCGAGGATGAGATCATAATCGGCAAACAAATCCAGGGCGTTGGAAGAATCCAGGCGGAGATTGTGCAGGACCACGTTCACCAAGGGGTTGAGCTCGGCGATCGCGTCGCGTGCGGACTCGATCTTGGGCGTACCCACGTCCTTCACCCCGTGGATGACCTGGCGCTGAAGGTTGCTGAGGTCCACAGTGTCGTCGTCCACGATGCCCAAAGTTCCCACCCCGGCTGCAGCCAAGTACAGCAGGGCCGGGGAACCGAGCCCGCCGGCGCCTATGACGAGGACTCTGGCATTCTTAAGCCTGCGTTGGCCCACGGCGCCGATTTCCGGAATGATGAGGTGCCGGGAGTACCGCTCCACCTCGGCCGGAGTAAGTTCAGCGGCCGGTTCCACAAGGGGCGGAAGGACGGCGGGCGCAGCGGTGCGGACAGCAGCAATTGAGGCCATACCCCAATGTATGCCCGCAGATACCGCCCGGTCATATTACCCACCGGTAGAGTGGTCATAACTGCAAAGGAAAGGCGGCAGACTGTGGCTGACGGCACACGGGCAAACGATGGAGCACCCGCGAAGCAGGAACGGAGCGGTTCCCCTCGATCGCCAAGGCTGCCAAGGGACGAGCGCCGCGCACAGTTGCTCAACGCAGCGTTGGAAGTCTTCGTTGCCAACGGGTTCCACGGCGCAGCCATGGACGAAATCGCAGAGACCGCACACGTGAGCAAGCCGGTCCTGTACCAACACTTCCCGTCGAAGCGCGAGCTCTATATGGCCCTGCTGGACAGCCATCTCGCGACGCTGACGGACCTGATGCTGAGCGCCCTGAACTCCACAACCGACAACAAAGAGCGCGTCAAGGCAGTCATGCGGGCCTACTACAGGTTCATTGCCGACGACGACCAAGCGCACCGGCTGGTGTTTGAGTCGGACCTCATCAACGACCCCGATGTCAGTTCCCGGCTGGAAACGTTCAACAAGACGTTTGCGGACGCCGTGGCCCATGTCATCGCCGAGGACACCAAGCTGCCGCCCCTGGAAGCGCAGCTCCTTGGCCGCGGCCTGGCCGGAATGGCGCAGGTCAGCGCGCGGTATTGGCTTGAGACAGACGGAAACCTGGACCTCGATGTGGCCAGCGATCTGATCTATCGTTTAGCTTGGCGCGGAATCAGTCGATTCCCCAAAGAGTCCTAAGCTACAAATAGAGGACTGATTCAAAACTTGATTGGCTTGGAGGCCTTGCTGTGGAAGTAAAGATCGGCATTCAGAACGTTGGCCGCGAAATTGTGCTCGAATCCGCTTTGGATGCCGACGCCGTAGCCAAGATCGTGGCGGAGGCCGTGTCCAAGGGCTCGGAATTGCGCCTCACGGATGAGAAGGGCCGCCAGGTCATCGTTCCTGGCAACGTTTTGGGCTATGTGGAGATCGGCGCCGAGGAAGTCCGTCGCGTGGGCTTCGGCGCCCTCTAGCATTCCCCCACCACCCGTCGTCCGCTAAGGAGTCTTCATGCTTTCACTCGTCGTGGTTGTTCTTGCAGCCATTGCCACGGGCTTCATTGTCTGGGCCAACGACAAGCGGCACGGCAGGTACGGCGTCGCCCTACCGGTAGGCGTTTCAACCGCTGTTGCGGCGCTGAGCTGGATTGCCTTCATCAGCGCGGGCTTGGGTTACCAACCGGGGGTCACCTGGATTCCGTGGGTTCTCCCCATCGTCATCGGAACCGCGGCAGCCGCGGCGGTTGTGGTGTACTTCGGCCGGACCCGGACCAAGCACGATACCGAGGCCCTCACCAGGGCCCTCCGGCTCTAAGCGCCACTTACAGCGATGGCCATCACCCGCGGGTGATGGCCATCGCTGGTTAACACCCTAAAGGAACTCGGCGCGTCCCTCCATCGCGGAGGATGCCAGGGCGTGTTCGCGCCGGGGAATCCGGCCTGCCTGCCTGGCCAAACGGCCGGCAAGGACAGCGTGCTTGAAGGCCTCCCCCATCTGCACCGGGTTCTGTGCACGCGTTACCGCGGTAGCCAGCAGGACGGCATCGCAACCCAGTTCCATGGCCAGCGCGGCATCGGAAGCGGTTCCGATCCCGGCGTCGAGCACCACGGGCACTGATGCCCGTGACACGATCAGCTCAATGTTGTGCGGGTTCAGGATGCCCAGGCCGGTCCCGATCGGTGAGCCCAGCGGCATCACCGCGGTGGCGCCGAGGTTTTCCAGCCGCAGGGCAAGGACCGGATCATCATTGGTGTAAGCGAAGACCTTGAACCCGCGGTTGACCAGCTGCTCCGTGGCATCGACGAGTTCCACGGCATCGGGCAGGAGTGTGTGCTCGTCCGCGATGACTTCCAGCTTCACCCAATTGGTCTCCAGCGCCTCGCGGGCAAGTTCGGCGGTCATCACCGCGTCCTTCGCCGTGAAACAGCCGGCCGTGTTGGGCAACACCCGGATGTTGTGGTCCACCAGGAGCTGGAAGAGAGACCCGGTTTCTGCCGGCGAATAGCGCCGCATGGCCACGGTGGTCAGCTCCGTACCCGAGGCCAGGAGCGCAGCGCCCAAACCGTCCAGGCTCGGGGCACCCCCTGTTCCCATGATCAGCCGCGAACCAAAGTCGACGCCGTCGATCACCAAGGCGTCGGTGCTGGGGGCAGTGCTTGTTGTGGTCATTGTTCAGCCTCCCTGGACTGCGGTAACGAGTTCGAGTTCATCGCCGTCGGCGAGTGCTGTTGCCGCCCACTGGCTGCGCGGCACCACCTCTGAATTGCGCGCGACGGCGACACCCAGCTTGCCGCCGTCGGCCGCCTGTCCCCTGTGGTCCAGTTCGCGGCCGGTGATGGCGGTGACGAGGGTGCTCACAGAGGCGTCATCGGCCACTGCATGGTCGGATCCATTGAGTTTGATGTTCATGCGCTTTCCTTGCTGCGGGCGTGTGCTGGGACGAAGTTCCGTGGATCGGGTGCGCTGGCCGTAAATCGGTCGGGGCGGAAAGGGGCCCACTGTGGATCGGTCGATCCGTTGATCAGTTCGCCGACAATCCTTGCGGCTACCGGTGTCAGCAGGACTCCGTGACGGAAGAACCCGGTGGCAACCACCAAACCCTCAATGTCGCCATTGGTTCCGGCGACGCGGCCAAGCAACGGCGCGTTGTCCGGCGTCCCTGGCCTGCCGCGGGCTGTTGCCTCCAGGAGTTCGAGTTCGGCGACCGCGGGGACCAGGACCTGGGCGTCGCGCAGGAGTTGGTAGACGCCGCCCGCTGAGACGGCATTGGAGGCCGTGGACAGTCCGTCCTCACGCTGGGTCGCTCCGATCACCACGGTGCCGTCGTCGCGGGGGACGATGTAGACGGGAACGCCCCGCACTATCCCCCGGACGGTGGAGGTAACGAGAGGTTGCAGGTTGTCCGGAACCCGAAGCCGGAGGATGTCACCATAGACCGGCCGCAGGGGCAGCGTGAGCCCTTCGGGCACGCCGTCCAAGCCGGCGGCGCCCAGACCGTTTGCGACCACCGTCTCGGTGGCAAAGACCCTGGTGCCTGACTCGAGTTCGACTCCAGAGACCCTGCCTTCATCCCACAGGAGACGATGTGCCAGCGCTTTCACAGCGAATCCGTTGTCCGCCCCCGTAACCCAGCTCGGATCATCGGGAGAGTGATCCGAAAGTTCGGCCAAAAGGCAGGCGGCGAGCTTGCGGGGATCCACCTGGTGGTCGGTGGGGATGTCGAAGGCACAGGAAATTTGGGGACTCAGCAAGGGCTCACGCTCCCTCACCTCCCGGAGGGCCAATGGCTCCACTCCCAAGCCTGCAGCCTTCTGTACCACCCGGAGGTCTGCGAGCGCGCGGCGGTCGGCGGCGTCGGCACCCACGGCGAGGGTCGGCGTCGTGCGGTATCCGGCGGCGTGCGCCCCTCCGGCGAGCGCGCCAACAAAAGCGGGCCACAGCCGGGAGGATTCGACCATGAGTTCCAGGAGTTCTTCTTCCTGGTAGTGCAGTTCACTGACGGGTGCCAGCATCCCGGCCGCTGCGAAAGTTGCGCCGTTAGCGGGCCAAGGGTCGATGAGGGCGACTGAGCGGCCCAGCCTGCGCAGTTGGTGGGCGGTGCCCAACCCGATGATGCCGCCGCCGATAATGGCTACATCTGCATGAATGGCGTCTGCCATGTGTTCCCTTCCCTACGCCGGTATTAGCCGGATCAGGTCAAGCGGTCGGCGCTGAAGCCCTCTCAGCCGGACGGTCACATAGTCGAACGTCGCGGCTCCCGCAGTACGTGCCCAGTGTAGAGGAACTACTCTGGTTCCCATGACCCAGCCTGAATCCCTCGCCTCAGCCCGACTCTATTTGTGCACCGATGCCCGGAAGCGACAGGGCGATTTCGAAGACTTCGTCGATGCCGCCTTCGAGGGTGGGGTGGACATCATCCAGCTCCGGGACAAGTCGATCGAGGCAGCCGAAGAACTGGACTTGCTGGCCATCCTGCGGAGTGTGGCTGAGCGGCACGGCCGACTGTGGGCTGTCAACGATCGGGCCGATATTGCCAGTGTTTCCGGGGCTCCTGTGTTCCACGTGGGCCAGAAGGACCTGCCCCTTCCGGTGGCCCGGACCTTCCTCCCGGCCCCTGCCGCGATTGGACTTTCCACGCACACTCCGGAGCAGGTCAATGCGGCCATTGCCGCTTCTACCGGCGACGGCGGCCTGGACTATTTCTGTGTCGGTCCGGTTTGGGCGACACCCACCAAACCGGGGCGCCAAGCCGTTGGGCCGGACCTGGTCACATATGCCGCAGAAGCGATGAGGCGTGCCACGGAAACGACCGACGGCGCCGTGCAGCTCCCGTGGTTCGCTATTGGCGGCATCGACCTGGGCAACGTGGAACAGGTCCTTTCGGCGGGGGCCAGCAGGATCGTGGTTGTCCGTGCCATCACCGAAGCCGCAGACCCGACGGCGGCTGCCAAGTCGCTGCTGGAAGCCCTGGACTCAATTTAGCGAAAGTCGCTCACCGTGCGGCCTTGACATGGTGTGATCCCCGGAATCCGGGCTACCCTGATTTTCGTGTCACATCATCGGATTGCACCCAACGTCGACGACTCGTCGGACCAGCTCGCAGCGGCCCTCGCCGCACTCCGGACGGAGCTGGAACTCCCAGGCGCCTACCCCACGGGGGCAGTGGAAGAAGCCCGAGAAGCCGTGGCGGACCTGAAGCTGCCTGAACGCGACCTTCGGGACATTCCGTTTGTCACCATCGACCCCGCCACGTCGACGGACCTGGACCAGGCGCTGTTCATAGAGCGCGCCGGTGACGGTTACAAGGTCCTCTATGCGATCGCCGACGTTCCGTCCTTCGTGGCTCCCGGTGGTGCCCTCGACACGGAGACACGCCGGCGCGGCCAGACCTTCTATGCTCCGGATGGACGCATTCCCTTGCACCCGGAAATCATCAGCGAACATGCCGGCAGCCTGCTGGCAGAGCAGGACTGTGGCGCCTTTGTCTGGGATTTCGTCCTCGACGCGCAGGCCGAAGCAGTGACGGTGACAGTAGGCCGCGCCACCGTGCGCAGCCGGGCCAAGCTAAGTTACAAGGGCGTCCAGGAGCAGATCGACGACGGAACGGCACCGCCCGTACTGCAGCTCCTCAAGGAAGTGGGGTTGAAGCGGGTTGAACTCGAACGCCTCCGCGGCGGCGCGAGCCTGAACATGCCCGAACAGGAGATCGTCCGAGCGGCCGACGGCGGCGGGTACAGGATCGTTGCTGCCCCGTCGTTGCCGGTGGAGGACTGGAACGCGCAGATTTCACTCATGACCGGGATGGCGGCAGCTCAGCTGATGCTGGACGGCAAGGTTGGCATACTGCGCACCATGCCCGCACCGGATGAACGCTCCCTGCGGCACTTCAAAAGGCAGACCACGGCCCTTGGTAAACCCTGGGACGGACGGATCAGCTACGGCGAATACCTGCGGACCCTGGACGCATCAGACCCAAAGCAACTCGCCATCCTGCACTCAGCCGGGACGTTGTTCAGGGGTGCCAACTACACACCTTTCGACGGCGAGGTCCCGACTGAAGTCATCCAGGCAGCCATCGGCGCTCCGTACGCGCACACCACAGCACCGTTGCGCCGCCTTATCGACCGTTTCGTCCTGGTGATCTGCGAGGCACTGAGCAACAAGCGGGACATCCCTGCCTGGGCCCGTGAAGCCTTGCCGTCCTTGCCCGAGATCATGGCCTCGTCCGATCAACTCGCTGGCCGCCTCGAGCGCGCCGCCTTGGACACGGTGGAGGCGGCACTGGTTGCCAACCATGTTGGCCAGGAGTTCGATGCGGTGGTCATTTCCGGCTCGAAGCCAAACGGGAACGGGAACGGAAGGGGCAACGGCAACGGGAACGGCGGTCCCTACGGAATCGTCCAAATAGCGGAGCCCGCCGTGACCGCCCGTTGCGACGGCGAACTGGAGTCCGGGACCAAGGTCCGCGTCCGGCTGGTCAAGGCTGACATTGCCAGCCGGGAGATTCTGTTTGAACTGCTGCCATAGCGCCGTTCAATCCCCAATCCGGGCTTTCGGGCTCCCAGAGGATAGACTGGGCGTGTAGTAATGGATGCCCGGTCGTTGATTCAGTTAATTTTTGAACTCAACAAGCCCGCCCCTACGCGATCTTGAGATGTACCAACTGGTCACCAGTGCCAGTACTTAGATAGCCCGCGATCGGCTTCCACTGGACTTGCTTGCGCGCCCGTTGGTGCTCCGGTACGGCTATGCCGCCCCCGTTGAGCATGCGGCGCCAATGCCCAAATGAATAAGGAAACTCCCTGTGAGTGAATTGCATACCCATGAAGTCCTGACGGACCCCACCGGAACAGAAACCCTCGAGCCCGAGGAAACGATCGTCTCGGACGAGAAGCCCCACGAGATCGAAGAGAAGTCGTTTGCAGACTTCAACGTGCGCGCAGACATCGTGGAGTCCTTGGCAGATGCCGGGATCACCCACCCGTTCCCCATCCAGGCCATGACCCTGCCCGTCGCACTGGGCGGCCACGACATCATCGGCCAGGCCAAGACTGGTACAGGCAAAACCCTCGGCTTCGGCGTGCCTGCCCTGCAGCGCGTTGTAGGCCGCGACGACGCCGGCTATGACAAGCTCGCCGTCCCCGGCGCACCGCAGGCACTGGTCATCGTCCCCACCCGCGAACTTGCCGTGCAGGTCGCCAACGATCTCCAGACGGCCTCGCGCAAGCGCAACGCGCGCATCGCCACCATCTACGGCGGCCGGGCCTACGAACCCCAGATCGATGCGCTGCAGAAGGGCGTCGAGATCGTCGTAGGTACCCCTGGCCGACTGATCGACCTCTACAAGCAGAAGCACCTGAGCTTGAAGAACGTCAAGATGGTGATTCTTGACGAGGCCGACGAAATGCTGGACCTTGGCTTCCTTCCCGACGTAGAGACCCTGATCGCCGGCACCCCCGCCGTGCGGCAGACGCTGCTCTTCTCCGCAACCATGCCCGGCCCCGTGATCGCGATGGCACGTCGTTACATGACGCAGCCCACCCACATCCGCGCAGCTGACCCGAACGATGAGGGCCTGACCAAGCGGGACATCCGCCAGCTCATCTACCGTGCCCACAGCATGGATAAGACCGAAGTCGTGGCACGCATCCTCCAGGCCCGCGGACGTGGCCGGACCATCATCTTCACCAAGACCAAGCGCACCGCCGCAAAGGTCGCCGAGGAACTTGTGGACCGCGGGTTCGCGGCTGCAGCCATTCACGGCGACCTGGGCCAGGGCGCCCGCGAACAGGCCCTGCGTGCCTTCCGCAACAACAAGGTGGACGTCCTGGTTGCCACCGATGTCGCCGCCCGTGGCATCGACGTGGACGACGTCACGCACGTGATCAACTACCAGTGCGTTGAAGACGAGAAGATCTACCTGCACCGTGTTGGCCGCACCGGCCGCGCAGGCAACAAGGGCACCGCCGTCACGTTCGTTGACTGGGACGACATGCCCCGCTGGGGACTCATCAACAAGGCCTTGGGACTCAGCGTTCCGGAGCCGGTTGAAACGTACTCCTCCTCGCCGCACCTCTACTCCGACCTTGATATTCCCGAGGGCACCAAGGGACGCCTGCCCCGGAACAAGCGCACCCTGGCCGGTGTGGACGCCGAGGTCCTGGAGGACCTGGGTGAGACCGGCAAGAAGAACTCCCGCTCCGGTGGTTCGGACCGCAATGGCTCCCGTGACGGCGGACGTGGCCGCGATGGCGGCCGCGGCCGGTCAGGCAAGGCTGACTCCGGCGAATCCAAGGGTGAGGGCGGACGCAACCGTACCCGCCGCCGTCGTACCTCCGAAGGCGAAGCAGCCCCGGCTGCCGCAGTCCCGGAAACGGGCTCGGACCATTCCGAGAAGCCTGCACGTACACGTCGCACCCGGACCCGCCGCCGCAACGGCGAAGTAGTCTCCGGTGAGGCCGCAGCTGCCCAGTCCGGCAGCACCGAGGCTTAATTTTCTCAATGACTGAAACTGTTTGGGCGCCGGACGGCGGCAACCTGGTGGTACACGCGGACAACGCGGAGTTCCTTCCAACGCTGCCGGACGGCGCCTTCACACTCATTTACGTGGACCCTCCCTTCAATACTGGGCGGGTCCAACGACGCCAGGAAACCCGGATGGTCCGCAACTCGGACGGCGACGGCGACCGCGTGGGCTTCAAGGGCCGCTCCTACGACACCATCAAGGGCGCCCTGCACAGCTATGACGACGCCTTCAGCGACTACTGGTCTTTCCTGGAGCCCAAGCTCGTGGAAGCCTGGCGCCTGCTGGCAGACGACGGCACCCTGTACCTGCACCTGGACTACCGCGAGGTGCACTACGCCAAGGTGATGCTCGACGCCATCTTTGGCCGGGAATGCTTCCTGAACGAAATCATCTGGGCCTACGATTACGGCGCCCGGGCCAAGAACCGCTGGCCCACCAAGCACGACAACATCCTGGTGTACGTGAAGAACCCCACCAAGTACCACTTCGACAACGCCGAAGTGGACCGGGAGCCCTACATGGCTCCGGGCTTGGTGACCCCCGCCAAACGTGAGCTGGGAAAGTTGCCCACGGACGTCTGGTGGCACACCATCGTTTCGCCGACAGGGCGCGAAAAAACCGGCTACCCCACGCAGAAACCCGAAGGCCTGGTCCGCCGGATCGTTTCGGCATCAAGCCGCGAGGGCGACTGGTGCCTGGACTTCTTTGCCGGGTCCGGAACCCTCGGGGCAGTGGCGGCCAAACTGGGCCGGAACTTCGTGTGCGTGGACCAGAACGAGCAGGCCATTGAAGTCATGCGGAAACGCCTGGGCAGCAAGGCCGTGTTCCACCAGGCCCAAACCACTGCGTCCTAGCCTGGAGCTGTCAGGCGACACCCTTCACGAAGGCAGTCACCGAGTCAGCGATCATCTGTACGGCGATGGCAGAGAGCAAAAGGCCGGCAATCCGGGTCACCAGCTCCACTCCGTTCTCCCCAAGGACCCGCTGGACCACTCCCGCGAACCGCATGGCCAGGTATAGCGAGGCGAGCACCACCGCGATGCCCAGGCCAACGGCCAGGTAACCTGACAGGTCCTTGGACTGCTGGACAAAGACCATGACCGCCACGATCGCACCAGGCCCGGCCATCAGCGGCGTACCCAAGGGAACGAAGGCCACGTTCTTGTACTTCGCGGCGTTTTCCTCGCCGCTGGTGGACCCCGTCAAGAGCTGCAGGGCAATGAGCACCAGCAGCAGGCCGCCGGCACCCTGCAGGGCCGCCAAGGAGATGTGCATGTAGTTCAGGATCGATTGGCCGAAAATCGCGAAAACCACGATCACGCCCGTGGCCACCAAAAGAGCCTGAAAAGCCGAGCGGTTCCTGTCCTTCGGTGACATCTGGGCCGTCAACGACATGAAGATCGGCACTGTACCCGGCGGGTCCATGATGACGAACAGCGTGACGATCACCGAGGCCAGCAACTGCAGGTCCATCAACGGACTACCTTGCTGCCCGTCGCCAGGTCCTCAATACGGGCCAGAACGTCGGCCGGCGTCGTGTTTTCGCCGAGGAGGTTCGGTTTGCCTGCGCCGTGATAATCGGAGGATCCGGTCATCAGCAGCCCATGCCGGGAAGCCAGCTCGCGCAGGAACCGCCTGCCGTCCTCCGGGTTGTCCCGGTGGTCCACCTCAACCCCCAGCAGGCCGGCGTCGATCATTTCACGGTAGGTGCGCTCCCCCACGATCCGTCCCCGGGACGAAGCCACCGGATGGGCGAATACGGGAACGCCGCCTGCCGCGCGCACCAGCTCGACGGCGACCGCCGGGTTGGGCGCGTAGTGCTGCACGAAGTACCGCGAATGGGAGGTAAGGATGGAGGTGAACGCTTCCGTGCGGTCCGCGACGACTCCGGCGGCCACCAGGGCGTCGGCGATGTGCGGGCGGCCCACCGTCGCTCCGGGTGCCACATGGTGGATCACGTCGTCCCAGGTCAGCGGATAGTCCTCGGACAGCAACGTCACCATATGCTCTGCGCGGGTCAGGCGTGCGTCCTTGGATTTGGTGATTTCCTCGAGGAGGCCGGGGTGGGACGGGTCGTGGAGGTAGCTGAGCAGGTGGACGCTGATGCCCTGCTCCGTCCGGCAGGAGATCTCCATGCCCGGGACAAACGCAATCCCGTGTTCCACGGCGGTTGCCGCAGCCTGGTCCCAGCCATCTGTGGAGTCATGGTCCGTCAACGCCACGGCGCCCAGGCCCGCCGATACAGCAGAAACGATCACCCCGGCGGGTGTCTCGGTTCCGTCGGAAACATTGGAGTGCGCATGCAGGTCTATCCTCACTTTCCCAGCCTATGGGATGCAGGGCTCCTTGGAGCGTTGCGCCGTTGGCCTCCTCACCGAACTGGTGGGACGATGTAACGGTGAACGATGCCGAAAACACCCAAAACATGGACTCCGCAAATTCCCAGCCGCTGCAGGAGCGCGTTAACAACCGCTCACAGAGGCCAACATCGGATGCTTTCAAAGCATTCATGGCCAGCAATTGGGCTGCCGCCCCGCAGGTGACCCCTGCGCGCGACGCCGTTGCAGACCACGCTGCACGCCGCCGTCGTGCCATTTCCGAACTGTTCAAAGGCGAACGGCTTGTCATCCCGGCCGGTCCGCTGAAGGTCCGCTCCAACGACTGCGATTACCGTTTCCGGCCCCACTCCGGCTTTGCGCACCTCACGGGCCTGGGCCTGGACCACGAGCCCGACGCCGTCCTCATCCTTGAGCCGGTGGCTGAAGGCAAGGGCGACGACGGCGGTCACCACACCGCCACGCTCTACTTCCGTCCCTTGGCCGGCCGCGATACCGAACAGTTCTACGCCGACTCACGCTCCGGTGAGTTCTGGATCGGTGCCCGTCCGACGCTGGCGGAATTCGAAGCCCGCCTGGGCCTCTCCTGCGCCCATATCGCCGAACTCGAAATGGCGATTACCAAGAACGTAGGCGCCCCGGAAATCGGTGGTATCTCCATCCGCCTGGTCCGCAAGGTGGACGAGAACATTGACGCTTTGGTGGACACCGCCCGGTACAACACCGCCAAGGATCCCGAAACCCTGGACCTGGGCGAACTCGATGCCTTGGACGAGAAGCTCAGCGAAGCACTCTCGGAATTGCGCCTCCTCAAGGACGAGTGGGAAATCGAGCAGATGAAGATCGCCGTGGCCGCCACTGTGGAGGGCTTCGCCGACGTCGTTCGCGCCCTTCCGCGGGCGCTGACCCACGCACGCGGCGAGCGCGTCGTTGAGGGTGCATTCTTCGCCCGCGCCCGCGAGGAAGGCAACGAGCTCGGCTACGACACCATCGCTGCCTCGGGAAACAACGCCACTGTCCTTCACTGGACCCGGAACACGGGCAAGGTCAACGCGGGCGAACTCCTCCTCCTCGATGCCGGCGTGGAAGCTGATTCCCTCTACACGGCCGATGTCACCCGCACCCTGCCCGCCACAGGCACCTTCACCGATGTACAGCGCAAGGTCTACGAAGCCGTACTTGACGCAGCCGATGCCGGTTTCGCAGCCGCGCAACCGGGCGTGAAGTTCCGCGACATCCACACGGCCGCAACCACTGTCCTGGCCGAACGCCTCGCCGAGTGGGGCCTGCTCCCCGTGTCCGTGGAGGAAGCCATCAGCCCTGAGGGCCAGCAGCACCGTCGCTGGATGCCGCACGGCACCAGCCACCACCTGGGGCTGGATGTCCACGACTGCGCACAGGCCAAGCGCGAGCTTTACCTGGACGGGATCCTCACCGAGGGCATGGTCTTTACCATCGAACCGGGCTTGTACTTCAAGAATGAGGACCTGGCGATCCCTGCCGAGTACCGCGGAATCGGTGTTCGCATCGAGGACGACATCCTGATGACGGCCGATGGCCCGGTCAACCTCAGCGCCGCCCTGCCCCGCAAGGCAGACGACGTCGAATCATGGATGGCCGGTATCTACCAGGAGGCGCAGGGCTAGGCACTGGCCCGCGCAGTCCAAGGGAACTGCCAACACAAAGGGAAGGCCACCGGAGATCCGGTGGCCTTCCCTTTGCCTTTTGAATTTGTCCTTTGCCGGGGACTACTGCTGTTTCGGTGTGTCCTCGGAGCCGGCTTGCTGTCCGTCTTCATGCGGGGCATTGTGGCCTTCGGTCACACGGACACCGTACTGCGGCCTACCGTCCGGCAGGTCGGGGTAGCGGACAGCCGACGGCGGCTGGTGGCTCGACGGCGCCGCACCGGCTTGGGGTTCCCCGTTCCCCTGCGTGCCGGTTTCACCGGTGCCGCGCTGGCCGTAAGGGTCATTCCATGTGGATGGCCTTTCCGGCGCCTGGCCCGGCTGCTGGAGCGGAGCGCTGTGCTGGTTGTAGTTCGTTGCCTGCGGCGCTGCCGCCTGCGAGGGGTTCATCGGCAGCTGGTGCAGCAGGCGACGGGCCTCGTTGGCTGCTTCCATGGCGACGATCACGTCATAGTTGGTGGCCACCACCTGGCTTGTGGAGGTGAAGTCACGCTTCCCGCGCTGGGTGGCATAGGTGACGATGCCGAAGAGCATGAAGAAGGCCGCGCCCATCAGGACCGAGGTGATGATGGAGAACGGTCCGCCGCCCGGCGTAAAGAAGGACAGCATCACACCGACGAACAGGCCAAACCACATGCCGCTCAAGGCACCGGACAGGGCCACCCTGGGGTAGCTCAGGCGACCGGTCACCCGCTCCACCATTTTGAGGTCGTTGCCCACGATCGATACCAACTGAACCGGGAACTGCTGGTCTGCCAGGTAATCCACCGCCTTTTGGGCATCCAAATACGAGGTGTATGAGCCGACGGTGTCTCCTTGGGGGACGCTCCGGGACTCCTCGACGGCTTTGGGACCACCAAAAATGTTAGACATAGCCCCATTGTGTCCCATGGACATGTGAAGCGGCTGGAATTCAGCTAAAAGAGAGCAGACTCGGTAGCCTGTAAACATGAGCACACATCCCTCACGCGTCTTTGTCGCGCGCCTGCTCGGCTTGGACGTCTTCGACCCCCTGGGTGACCGTCTTGGCCGATTGCGCGATGTCGTGGTGCTCTCCAGGGGCACCCGTGGAGCCCCGCACGTGGTGGGCATCGTGGTGGAAGTTCCCGGCAAGAAGCGCGTCTTCGTGCCCATGACCCGCATTACGTCCATCGACCAAACACAGATCATCTGCACCGGGCTGGTCAACCTGCGCCGCTTTGAGCAGCGGGGAGCCGAGACCCTGGTGGTGGCCGAGATGTTTGACCGCCGCGTCACCCTTGCCGACGGCAGCGGAGACGCCACCATCGAGGACATTGCCATGGACCAGCACAGGTCCAAGGACTGGTTCGTCAGCAAACTGTTCGTCCGCCGCGGGCACTCCCTGTCGCCGTTGAGCCGGCTGCGCCGCAACGAGACCCTGATCATCGACTGGGCCGACGCCCAGACCGGCGCCCACAACGAGCCGCAGGCGGCCACCCAGTTCGTGGCCACCCACGAGGACCTCAAGCCTGCCGACTTTGCCGAAGCCCTGCAGGAAATGAGCGACAAGCGCCGGTTCGAAGTGGCCAGCGAGCTCCAGGACGAGCGCCTCGCGGACGTGCTGCAGGAACTGCCCGAGGACGACCAAGTGGAAATCCTCTCGGCCTTGGACGTGGAGCGCGCCGCCGACGTCCTTGAAGAGATGGATCCTGACGACGCCGCAGACCTCCTCGCTGAGCTCCCCTCCGCGCAGGCCGAGGAACTGCTGCAGCTCATGGAGCCTCAGGAAGCCGAGGACGTGCGACGGCTCCTGGAGTATGACGAAGACACGGCAGGCGGCCTCATGACCCCCGTCCCGGTCATCCTCCCGCCGGAAGCCACGGTCGCGGAGGCCCTGGCCCACGTACGGCGGGAGGAGCTCTCCCCTGCCCTGGCCTCATCGATCTTCATTGCCCGCCCACCGCTGGAGACGCCCACGGGCCGATTCCTCGGCGTGGTGCATATCCAGCAGCTCCTGCGTTTCCCGCCGCCGGAACCTCTGGGCAACCTTGTGGACAAGAACCTTGAGCCGCTCTCGGACCAAGCCCACATCAGCGAGGTAGCCAGGACCTTGGCCACCTACAACCTGAATTCACTTCCAGTTGTCGACGACGACGGCCGCCTTGTGGGGGCGGTGACTGTTGATGACGTGCTGGATCACCTGTTGCCGGATGACTGGCGCGCCCACGAGGACGACGCCCCTATAAGGAGACTTGGAGGCCGCATTGGCTGATAACAACGCCACCCGATCCCCCAAGGCCACTGGACGTACCGTCAGCAGCCTGGACACGCCCCTGAGCGGGCGCCAACGTATCCTGCCCAAGTTCTCCCCCAACCCGGACGCCTTCGGCAACGCCACTGAGGGTTTCGCCCGTTTCATGGGAACCCCGCAGTTCCTGGTCTACATGACCATCTTTTGTGTGTTCTGGCTGGCGTGGAACACCTTCGCGCCGACTGAGTGGCAATTTGACCGGATGGAGCTTGGCTTCACCCTCCTGACCCTGATGTTGTCGCTCCAGGCCTCCTATGCAGCCCCGCTGCTCCTGCTGGCCCAAAACCGGCAGGACGACCGCGACCGTGTCTCCCTCCAGCAGGACCGCCAGCGCGCTGAGCGCAACCTTTCCGACACCGAGTACCTGACCCGGGAATTGGCTTCGCTGCGTATTGCCCTGCGTGAAGTGGCCACCCGTGACTACGTCCGGGCCGAACTCCGGAGCCTCCTGGAAGACATCATCGACGCCCAGGAAGAACTCCGCGAGCACGATCCCGCCACCGATGGCAGCGAATCCTCCGGAGAAAAGGTCAAGGAGAAGCTGAAGGAAAAGCGGGACAAGTCGCGCGGACCCCGCACCCAGCAAATCCCCAAGGTCCGTCCGCCGCGGACCGCCGGCCCCCAGCATTCCACTGCCAAGCGAACACCCGAGAACCCCGAAAGCCGAGCCTGACCGTATGAGCACCGTATCTGCCGAGGCGCTCCGTGCTGCCCTGGCAACCGTCATTGATCCGGAGCTCCGCCGCCCCATCACCGAACTCGGGATGGTGGAATCGGTCTCTGCCGATGAGGCCGGCGCAGCCCACGTTGCTGTCCTGCTGACCATTGCCGGCTGCCCATTGCGCGAAACCATCACGGAGGACGCCACTGCAGCCCTGTCCAAGGTGCCAGGTGTGACCGGGGTGGACGTGGAACTCAAGGTCATGACGCCGGCCCAGCGCGAAGCCCTCAAAGAGCAGCTCCGTGGCCCCGGCGGGCAACGCGGAATTCCGTTCACCAAGCCGGGTTCGTTGACCAAGGTGTACGCGGTGGCCAGCGGCAAGGGGGGCGTGGGCAAGTCGTCCGTCACCGTGAACCTCGCCTGTTCCCTGGCGGCCCAGGGACTGCGCGTTGGCATAGTGGATGCGGACGTCCATGGTTTCTCCGTACCGGCCCTGATGGGAATCACGCAGAAGCCCACACAGGTTGACGACATGATCCTCCCGCCAGTGGCTTATGGCGTAAAAGTCATTTCCATCGGCATGTTCGTCGCAGGCAACACGCCCGTAGCCTGGCGCGGCCCCATGTTGCACCGCGCCCTGGAACAGTTCCTCAGCGACGTGTACTTCGGCGACCTCGACGCTCTTTTCCTGGACCTGCCTCCCGGCACCGGAGACATCGCCATCTCTGTCGCCCAGTTGCTTCCCAACGCCGAGATCCTGGTGGTCACCACACCGCAGGCAGCGGCCGCGGACGTCGCCGAACGCGCGGGGACGATCGCCACCCAGACCGGACAGACGGTGGCCGGGGTGATCGAGAACATGTCCTTCCTGGAAATGCCCGACGGCGGCCGCATGGAGCTGTTCGGAAGCGGCGGCGGTGCTACCCTGGCTGCGAGGTTGAGCGCTGCGGTGGACACCGATGTTCCGCTGTTGGGGCAAATTCCTTTGGACATCCGTTTGCGGGAAGGTGGGGACGCCGGGAAGCCCGTAGTCCTGGCAGCGCCCGAAACGGCTGCCGCGAAGGCCTTGGAGGGTATTGCATCGTCCTTGGCCACCCGGCCGCGTGGGCTATCCGGGATGCCTTTGGGAATCCAACCCCGCTAACAGCGACTTTCGGGCGAGCTGAACGCCGTCTTCCGGTCAGGTAGCTTCGGTGTCAAAAGGCGCGGCTTCACCATCTGCAAGCCGCTCGATGATCCTCGCCGGGGCCTTGGGCTTGGTGTCCGCGGTCGGGGCAGTTGCCGCGGCGACGGGCGCACCGGGACTCACTGGCTTGGTGTCGTCCTCCAGGAGTGCATCCTTGATGATGCGCCGGGGATCATACTGACGCGGATCGTACTTCTTCCAGTCGACCTCATCGATGTCGATGCCGACTTCTTCCTTGATCTGCTCGCGCGCGCCCGACGCCATCCGCCGGACTTCCTTGACCAGGTTGGCGAGCTTTTGAGTGTATTCGGGCAAACGGCTGGGACCGATGACGAGTACGCCGATAAGGAGGAGGATTATGAACTCCGGGCCGTTGATTCCAAACACGCTACGAAGATTACCTTGTCTGTGGTGCCGCTCATAAACCGGCGGGACGGAGGAGGGTCTGGAGTCCGCGCAGCAGTCGCCCATACCAGGACCCGGAGCTGTCTCCGTGCCCTTGATGCGACATGGACTCTCCTGCCCGGACTATTTCCGGCACCGCGTCATCAGCGCTTTCCGGGGGCAGGTCGGAGGTGTAGCTGATCACGGCAGCAGGCATGGCGTAGACGGCCTTCCACGGCGTTCCCTGGGTGACAGAGAGCTGCGCCGCGCCCCTCTGGTCGGCGGATTGCGCGTCGGCCGGAAGGTGTTCTTCGGTGATGGTGGCGTAATGGCCGTTGCTTTCGAGCCGGATTTCCACCGCCGGGTGTCCATTGAGCATCGAGGCCTGGGCGGAGACGACGTGGAAGCCCATCTCCAGGAGTTCAGGACAGGCCCACCCTTGGTCGCGGAGGGCATCCAGTTGCGACGCACTAAGACTCATGGTGCTTCCAGCCTTGAACGAGGGGTCCATGACGTCCACCGGTCCAGCGCTCCAAGCCCCCACCAGCGCTCCGGCATTGCCGGCGCCGGCCAATACCCGCGGCTGGTCATCCCCGGCCACTACGTAAGCTGCGACGCCCAGAGCTCCGGCGCTCACCACGAGGGTACCCGCTGCGACGGCAGCGAAGCGGAGACCCCTGGACAGCCCACCCTGCTGTGGGTGGTTCCACGGATCCTGTGCAGGTTCACTGGCAAGCCGCTCCGTGTGCTGGATCAGGCGCGCAGCCAGGTCCTGGCTCGCTTCGGGCACGGCCGCACCCCGGAGCCGCTCGAGGTACTGCCGTTCCCGGCCTGCCGCGGCACGGCAGTCCGCACATTCCTGAAGGTGTTCCGGTAGCCGCGAATGGCGCCGGGCAGCGAAAGCGCGCCGGGACAGGGCTCCCGGACGGAAGGGACGTCGAGGCATCGACAACCTAGTGGATGCTGGCGATGCGGGGCATCTTCAAGCGCGGCTTGCGGGCCTCTGCGGGTCGGGGATCGCGGTGGGCCAGCTTCTCGCGCAGCATGGTCCTTCCGCGGTGGATACGGGACCTGACGGTCCCCAGCTTCACCCCAAGCGCCTCGGCGACTTCGTCATAGGAGAGGCCTTCAAGATCGCAAAGAACGACGGCGGCACGGAAGTCGGGTGGGAGCTCTTCCAGTGCCCGCTGGACGTCCAGGTCCAGGTTGTTGTGCTCAAAGCTCTGCTCGGGTCCGGGCTCGCGGCCAGGAAGGCGGGACTCGGCGTCCTCGGCAAGCGCATCAAACCGTATGCGGCTCTTTCGGCGGGCCTGGTCGAGGAACAGGTTGGTGGTGATGCGGTGCAACCAGCCGTCCAATGTTCCCGGCTTAAAGTTCTCAAGCGAGCGGAACACGCGGACGAAGACCTCCTGGGTGAGGTCTTCGGCGTCGAACTTGTTGCCGGTCAGGCGGTAGGCGAGGCGATATACCTTGGCGGAGTGGTTCGCAACCACGTCCTCCCAGCTGGGCATGACCCATTCGGCTACGGCCTCGTGGCCTTCTGATGTTTGGACTGGCGCAGCATGCGATGCCGGCATCGTCCACTCCCCTCAAACTGTGGTTCACCGAAGAATCCGGTGCCGTCCACCTCATGGATGACCGGAGCAATATCATCCCAAGGTTGTCTGGGAATTTCCTGACCGGCCGCCGATTTCCCCGCAGGGCGGAAAACATCGGCGGACACAGCCGGATGCCGCTCTCCCAACAGCGGGTTTACGCCGGACCACGCAGTAGTCTGGTACAAACACCCCTACCCGCGGAAAGCGAATCCTTCATGAGTGCCGACAAGTCAACCAGCTGGTCCTATGCAGAAGATCTGCCGGCTGAGGACGACGTCTTGTTGCGTGCCCGTGAGCGGTCCTTCGAGTTGGGTGTCACCCCGATCAGTCCGGGTGTTGGTGCGGTGCTGACAGTCCTTGCTGCTGCGTCCAAGGCACAGACAGTAGTAGAGGTCGGATCCGGTGCCGGAGTATCCGGGGTCTGCCTGCTGCGGGGCCTCAGCCCGCAGGCGGTCCTGACAACCATCGACGTCGATGTTGAGCACCTGAAAGCCGCACGGGAAGCGTTCCTGGAATCCGGCAGCCCGGCAAACCGTACGAGGACCATTTCCGGCAGGGCGGCTGACGTATTGCCTCGCCTAACGGACTCTGCCTACGATCTCGTCTTCATCGATGCGGACAAGCCGAACTTCCCCAAATACGTTGAACAGGCGGTCCGTCTGCTTAAAACCGGCGGCACCTTGGTGATCAATGACGCCCTGGACAAGGACCGGGTGTCCAACCCTGCTGCACGGGACGCGACTACCGTGGTCCTGCGCCAGATCGGCAAAGCCATCCGCGACGACGAGCGACTGGCTTCGGCCATGCTGCCCACGGGTGACGGACTCCTGGTGGCAGTCAAGAAGTAGCGGGGAGCGGCGTCGAAGGACGCCGCCCTTAAACTCAAAGCAGGGCTCCAGCTTCCGCCGGGCCCTGCTTGGTAAATCTATTCGGTCACACCTACGAGGCATTCCTTGAGGTTCTCCGCTTCGGAAGCGTTGAGCTCGACCACAAGCCGTCCCCCACCTTCGAGCGGCACACGCATGATCAGGCTGCGCCCCTCCTTGGTAACTTCCATAGGGCCGTCGCCAGTACGTGGTTTCATAGCCGCCATTAGGAAAATCCCCTCCATTTGTCCCAAGTCCGCCCAACCCGGCCGGGCTGGATCCGCCTAGCAATCGCAGCCGGCGGCACCGCTTGGGAGGCCGCCTTGGCCGGGCACTTTAGGTGCTTTGTCCTTGCTAATAGTCCATTATCCCGTACTTACCCGCCCGTAACGAAATCAACAGTCTGTTAGTCAGGGCTTTGTACATATTGCCGTTCCCGAATAAAGCTCCACGTCAGGGCGGATAATCGCCACCTCCGGGCAAAGGGGCCCACGCCCAGAGCCAAACGACCCAGACCATCTGGAGGAGGATGAACATGATGACGACGGTTCCACGGTACGCCTTGGACTTCGACAACATCGCTGTTGCCAGGGCAAGGGGAAACAGTGGAAGGAGCATCCGGAACGTGCTGGTTTGCGGGTGCAGGAATACCAGCAGGTAACCCATGTAGCAGGCACACCATAGCCGGAGCTCCGTCCCCAGCGCCCGGACTGGCCGGGAGATCATGACCAGTACGAACAACGCCGTGAAGACAAAGGGGGCGAGCACGCCAAGGACTGGACCAAAAAGCATCCGGCCGGTGTCGAACCAGGGCTTGAAGGGCACCAGGTCATCCCCGCGCCAGGCAGTTTCAGTGCGGGTATACGCTGCAGGGTCGCCGGTGGCCGCCCAGGCAATCGCCGGCCATGCAAGGGCTGCGACACAGGCGGCTGCCACCAAGGCACCCAGCGACAACAGGTTCCGCGTGGACAAGGGCCGGGTATCGGAAACGAACCCTTGCCTGTTCCTGGCCGGCCCGAAACGCTGCCATAGATGCCAGAGGAAGAGGAGGCCCACCATGGCCGCGAACGGGACGCCCGAGGGCCGGGACAGGGACATCAGAAGGACCACCGGTATGGCCGCCAGGTAGTGCCGCCGTACAACCAACAGCAGGGACGCTGCCAGAAGCAGGAGGTTCAAGGACTCCGCGTAAGGAACTTGGAGGATCGGCGCGATGGGAAAGGTCGAGACGAAAATGACGCCCCACATGGCTGTGCGCCTGCCCGCGAACTGCCTGAAGAGCTGATGAATGACCAGGACGGCTGCAAGACCTGCCACCATCGCGATGGCAGTGAGCGCTGGAAGCGTGCCCAGCCCTGTGATGGCCGAAAGCCCACGGGCGAGCAAGGGAAACAACGGGTAGAAGGCCCACGCGTTTTCCTTCACCACGCCGTTCTGGTCTAGCGGCAGGACAGCCGGGTAGCCGTCGTCAACGGCCTGCTGGTACCAGCGTGCATCCCAGATGGTGATGAAGTTCCAGTAGTCCGGTGCCGGCGCAAACCAAGGGTTGGTCCCTTGGTGCACTGCGGCGGCCATGAAGATGCACGCACTGACCAGCCGCGCAACGATGAAGACCGCAGCAACCTGGAGCCACCACGGCCACCGTGCCATCCGCGCGCCGGCATCCGACACGGCACGCGAAAGGAGTGCCGTGGGTCCCACTCCCCCGGGCATCTGAGCCCCGGAACTCACTGTTTGGTCCGCGTATCATCATCGACGCCGGGCCGCTGCGGCGTGAGGCCACTGAGCCGCTCGATCTCGCGGTCCTTGGCCTTCAACTGGTCCCGGAGTTCATCGAGTACCTGGTCCACCTGGTCCATGCGGTAGCCCCGCAGGCCCAGGGCGAAGCGGACTGTATCGATGTCGGATGGCTTGGCCTCCGCCGGCAGTAACACCGGAGGGAGGTTTGGCGTCGGGTCATCCAGGCCGGCCCCCATGGAGCGGCCGCGGACGATTCCGGCGCCCACAAAGAGGGCAGCGCCAACCAGGACAATCGCGACGAACACCAGAAAAAAGCTCACAGTGTCCATGGTGCCAGAAACCCGTTGCTACTCCGGGCGCTGCTCTCCGGTGGGGCTGGGCAGCGGGGCACCATGGAGCACGCGATGGACGGCGTCTGCCGGGTCATCGACCAGCTGGATCAGGTCGAGGTCCTTTTCGGACACCATGCCCTCTGCCACCAGAGTTTCCCTGATCCATTCGATCATGGGTCCCCAGAAGCCCACGCCCAGCAGCACAATCGGGAACGAGGTCACCTTGCGTGTCTGGACGAGGACCATAGCCTCGAAGAGTTCATCCAGGGTGCCCAGTCCGCCCGGCAGGACCACAAAGCCCTGCGCGTACTTGACGAACATGGTTTTGCGGGCAAAAAAATACCTGAAGTTGATGCCCAGGTCCACCCACTGGTTGAGCCCCTGTTCGAAGGGAAGCTCGATGCCCAGGCCGACGGAAACCCCGTTGCCCTCCACAGCACCTTTGTTGGCTGCCTCCATGGAACCGGGGCCGCCGCCTGTGATGACCGCGACTCCGGCTTCGGCAAGCTTCCGGCCAACATCGACAGCCATCTCGTAGTACTCGGTGCCCGGTTTGGTCCGTGCCGAACCGAAGACACTGACAGCAGGCCCCAGGTCTGCCAGGGCACCGAAGCCCTCCACGAATTCGCTCTGGATCCGCAGGACCCGCCAAGGATCCGTATGAATGAACTGGCCGGCACCACTCGTGTCCAGCAAGTGCTGGTCGGACATCCCCGTATCGGCTTGTTTCCGTCGCAGCTCCAAGGAGCCCTTGTGCTTGGCAGGCGCTATCTCGGACGGCAAGGGCACATGGCTGGACTTGGCGCGTCCGTTGGCATCCGGATGGGGAACTGGGTGCTGGCTGATGCTCATTGCCCAAGGCTAGTCCCTATGGACCCCTGCTTCGTCCATGCGACCCGCCCGTTGCATTGCAGTCTGGCATATCGCTGAAGGACAGGTTTCTGTTCAATCACGATCTTGGCGAACTTGGCGTGACCGTAGTCATATTTGGGTCTTTGTTCGCTAGATTCTTCGTATGACTACTCAAGCGTCCGGCGATGCCCTCGTCTCACTGAACGGCGTCAATAAGCATTACGGTCAACTGCACGTCCTGAAAGACATCAACCTGCAGGTTCGGAAGGGCGAAGTCGTGGTGGTCATCGGACCGTCCGGCTCCGGCAAGTCCACCTTGTGCCGTGCGATCAACCGTTTGGAAACGATCGACGACGGTGCGATTGCCATCGACGGGAAGAAGCTCCCGGAAGAAGGCAAGGACCTCGCCCACCTGCGGGCCGACGTCGGAATGGTCTTCCAGTCCTTCAACCTGTTCGCCCACAAGACGATTCTTGAGAACGTCACGCTGGGGCCGATCAAGGTCAAGAAGGTGGCCAAGGGGACAGCTGACAAGGAAGCGATGGCACTGCTCGAGCGTGTCGGTGTGGGTCACCAGGCTCCGAAGCTGCCCGCCCAGCTGTCCGGCGGTCAGCAGCAGCGCGTAGCCATCGCCCGTGCACTGGCCATGAAGCCGAAGGTCATGCTCTTTGATGAGCCCACCTCCGCACTTGACCCCGAAATGATCAATGAAGTCCTGGACGTCATGATCCAGCTGGCCAAAGAAGGCATGACCATGATCGTGGTCACTCACGAGATGGGCTTTGCGCGCAAGGCCGCTGACCGTGTGGTGTTCATGGCGGACGGCCAGATCGTGGAAGACGCAACTCCGGAGGAGTTCTTCACCAACCCGAAGAGCGACCGCGCCAAGGACTTCCTGTCCAAGCTTTTGACCCACTAGCTCCCCACCGCCCGCATCCCGGCTGTAGAGAACGCACCCTGGCCGTACGACGGCCAACCAATGAAAGGAATGTCATGAAGGCTTTTATTACCCGGAGGAAGTCGCTCCTGGTGGCCGCTTCGGCCGTGCTCGCCCTCTCCCTGAGCGCCTGTGGAGGTGGCGGAAGCTCCACCACTCCCCCCGTTGCCTCGGCCAGCTTCGATGCCGGCACGACGATGGAAAAGCTGAACAAGGCGCAGAAGATCACCATCGGCACCAAGTTCGACCAGCCGCTCTTCGGCCAGAAGGGCCTTGATGGCAAGCCTGTCGGTTTCGACGTTGAAATGGGCAAGGCAATCGCCGCCAAGCTGGGCATCCCGGCCGACAAGATCGAATGGGTTGAGACCGTCTCCCAGAACCGCGAATCGTTCATCGAGCAGGGCCGCGTAGACCTCGTCATCGCCACCTACACCATCAACGATGCCCGCAAGGAAAAGGTCGCTTTCGCCGGCCCGTACTACGAAGCCGGCCAGGCTTTGCTGGTGAACAAGGACGACAACTCCATCACCAAGCCTGAAGACGTCAAGGGCAAGAAGGTCTGCTCCGTTACCGGTTCCACCCCTGCCAAGACCATCGCTGAGAAGTACGGCGCAGAGGTTGTCCCTGCCGCAACCTACACCGCTTGCCTTGAGCCGCTGCGTAACAAGCAGGTTGTGGCTGTCACCACCGACAACGTCATCCTCGCCGGCTACGTCGACAAGGAACCGGACGCCTTCAAGCTCGCTTCGGACCAGACCTTCACCAAGGAGCCCTACGGCATCGGCCTGAAGAAGGACGACACCGTCTTCCGCAACTGGATCAATGACCAGCTTGAGGGCTTCGAAAAGGACGGCACCTACAAGAAGGCCTGGGAAGCCACTGCAGGAAAGGTCATCAAGACCGCTCCTTCACTTCCTGCGATCAACCGCTACTAGTCGGGACCAGTCAGCTGCCGCCGCCCGATGGACGGCGGCAGCTGACGAATCCAGGACCCTGTTCCCTGATTAGCTGCAGCCAAAGGAACCCATGGACGCCGTCATAGCAAGCCTCCCCCAATACTGGGACGGATTTCTCCGAACCCTTTACCTTTCCGTCATTTCAGGAATCATTGCCCTCATCGTCGGGACGATCCTGGCGGCCATGAGGGTCTCCCCCGTGGCTGCCCTCCGCGGATTCAGCACGTTCTACGTTGAAGTCGCCCGAAACACTCCCCTAACCATCATCTTCTTCTTCGCCGCGATCGTTCTGCCGCGGTTGGGCGTCAAGTTCGAACAATTCGAAGTCGCCGCCATCATCGCCCTGAGCAGCTACACGGCCGCCTTCATCGCCGAAGCCGTCCGTTCCGGCGTCAACAGCGTGCCCGTAGGACAAGCCGAAGCCGCCCGAAGCATCGGGATGACCTTCATCCAGGTGCTCGGCTTCATCGTCCTCCCCCAGGCTGTCCGCACTGTGATCCCGCCCTTGATCAATATCCTGATCGCCCTGGTGAAGAACTCATCGGTAGCCGGCGCCTTCTTCGTCCTTGAGCTTTTCGGCTATGGCCGCAAGCTCTCCAACGACTACGGCGACCAGGTTCTTTGGATCCTGCTCGGGGTGGCGTTCTTCTACCTCCTGATCACAGTGCCGCTGGGCCTCCTGGCTCACTTTGTTGAACGTAAGGTGGCGATTGCCCGATGACCTCGGTTCTGTACGACGTCCCCGGGCCCAAGGCCCGCCTCTACTCGCTCATCGGCTCCGCCGTGGGCATCCTGATCATCTTGGGCGTACTCGCCATTGCGGTGACCACCCTGGCACAACAGGGAATCTTCGACGCCGACCGTTGGGAAATCTTCTACGGTCCCATGGCGCCGGATGTCTGGAGCTTGATCGGTCAGGGCATCCTGTCCACGCTGGCAGCGGCAGCGGTAGCAGCGGTCATCGCTTTCCCGCTCGGCATCGCACTGTGCCTGTTGCGGATTTCCCTGATCGCCTGGATCCGTATCCCCACCCAGGTGGTACTGGAATTCCTGCGTGGTATGCCCGTGGTCCTCATGATGTTGTTCATTCTGCTGGTCTTTGCCACCGGTCAGTTCCAGGCCGTCGTCGTGGGCCTGACGCTGTACAACGCCGCCATCTTTGCCGAAATCCTCCGTGCAGGCATCCAGTCGCTGCCCAAAGGACAACGCGAAGCGGGCCTGGCCATTGGCCTGCGGAGCTTCCAGTCCCGAATGTCCATCGAGTTCCCGCAGGCCGTGCGCCGCATGCTTCCGTCATTGGTGGCACAGCTGGTGGTCCTGTTGAAGGACACCTCGCTGGGCTACATCGTCGGGTACGAGGAATTGCTGCGGAAGATCCAGATCATGGCAGACTTCCTCGGGCCGAACTTCCTGTTCCCTGCGTTCTTTGTGGGCGCTGCGATCTACATCCTGATCAACCTGACGGTGTCACGGATTGCGATCCTGATTGAGCGCCGCGGCTCCAAGAAGACCGCGGGTGGAATGGCTCCGATGACAATTCGCACCGGCCTCGAAGGGACCGGCAACGACCCCGTCGCGCAGAACGTGGTTCACGGCGCTGCGAACCCGGAAGAGAAGTAGTCTCCGCACCACGCAAAGAAGGTCCGCAGCCACCTGGCTGCGGACCTTCTTTTGATTCGTCGGGCTAAGCCAGCCACGTCCGCAGTGCCCGCAGGCACTCACGGATCGCATCGGCGTCGACGTGTTCGTTGTCTTTGTGCGCCAGCAGGGGGTCGCCGGGGCCGAAGTTCACCGCCGGGATTCCCAGCTCACTGAAACGCGCGACGTCGGTCCATCCGTATTTGGGCTTTGGCTCGGCACCCACGGCGGCAACGAAGGACGCGGCGGCGGGGTGGTTGAGTCCCGGCCGCGCGCCCGCAGCGGCGTCGGTCCGGACGACGTCGAACCCTTCCAGCAGTTCGCGGACGTGGGCTTCGGCCTGGTCCGGGGTCTTGTCCGGGGCAAAGCGGTAGTTGATCTCCACCACGCACCGGTCCGGGATGACGTTGCCTGCCGTGCCACCCTTGATCTTCACGGCGTTGAGGCTTTCACGGTAGTCCAGGCCGTCCACGTTGATGGTGCGGGGTTGGTAGGCGGCCAGCCGTTCCAGAATGGGAGCGGCAGCGTGAATGGCGTTCACTCCCATCCATGCGCGGGCGGAGTGCGCGGTTTCACCCAGGGTGGTGGCTTCGAACCGGCTGGTTCCGTTGCAACCACCCTCCACCGTGCCGTGGGTTGGTTCCAGCAGGATCGCGAAATCGCCGTGGAGCTGCTCACCGTGGTTCCGGACCAGACGCCCCAGCCCGCTCTTGACCGCTTCCACTTCCTCATGGTCGTAGAAGACGAAAGTCACGTCCTTGTCCGGCTGCCTGCCGTCGTCGAACAGTGTGGCGGCCAAGGCGAGCTGCACCGCCACGCCGCCCTTCATGTCGGTGGTGCCGCGGCCATACAGCACACCCTCCCCCGGCGTGCCGGACTCCCAAGTGGCCGGAACGGTACCCAAGGAACCTTCAACGGTGGGCAGCGGGACCGTGTCCAGGTGCCCGGCCAGGATGACGCGCTCAGCCCGGCCAAGTTCGGTGCGCGCGATAATCGCATCGCCGTCCCTGATCACAGTGTAGGCGGGAATGGCGCGGAGGGCTGCCTCCACGGCGTCCGCGAGCTCAGTCTCGTTTCCGGACACGCTGTTGTAGTCGATGATCGCCGCTGTCAGCAAGGCGACGTCCTGGCGCAGGTCAAGGAGGGCAGGGTTCTGGGTCACTGCTCCAGCTTAACAACCCCCATTGCGACCTGCTGTCCGTGAGACGGGTTTTAACCGACCTCTGCCTGCTGGATACACTTGGCGCATGACTGAAACTGCTTCTTCCACCGTGCCCGCAAGCACAGCCACCGACACCCGCTCAGCCTACGGATTCGGCCTCGCCACCATTGCCACCTCGGCATCCGGGGAAGCAACCGTGCTGGACGTCTGGTACCCGGCACCTTCCTTGGGTGTCGCCGCTGACTCTCTCCGGGACGTGGAGAACGCTGATCCTGCCCTTACGGCACTCGCCGACCAGAGCAAGGACGCAGACCGCGGCACCGAGCAAAGGGTCGTCTTCGCCCAGATCGACCTCGACGCCGCCCCGGCAGACACTGCCGACGCCTACCTGCGTTTGCACCTTCTTTCCCACCGCTTGGTGAAGCCGAACAGCATCAACCTGGACGGCGTCTTCGGCAAGCTCCCCAACGTGGTGTGGACCAACTTCGGCCCGGCCGCGGTTGATGGCTTCGAGCTGACCCGGGCGCGGCTGCGCAAGCGCGGCAACGTTGTGGTTTACGGCGTGGACAAGTTCCCGCGCATGGTTGACTACGTCGTTCCCTCCGGCGTGCGCATCGCCGACGCCGACCGTGTCCGCCTCGGCGCCCACCTGGCCGAAGGCACCACCGTGATGCACGAGGGCTTCGTGAACTTCAACGCCGGCACCCTGGGCACCTCCATGGTCGAGGGCCGCATCTCCGCTGGCGTCGTCGCCGGCGACGGCACCGACGTTGGCGGCGGAGCCTCCATTATGGGCACCCTCTCCGGTGGCGGCAAGGAAAAGATCGCACTGGGTGAGCGCGTCCTGCTGGGCGCCAACTCCGGCGTAGGCATCAGCATCGGCGATGACTCCGTGGTTGAAGCCGGCCTGTACGTCACCGCCGGCACCCGGGTTCGCGTGCCGGGGCCCAAGGACGAGAACGGCGAGGACACCAGCACCATCATCAAGGCCGTGGAACTCTCCGGCGTTCCCAACCTGCTGTTCCGTCGCAACTCCACCACCGGCGGCGTGGAAGTCCTTCCCCGCAAGGGCCAGACGGTGGAGCTGAACGAGGCACTTCACGCCAACTAGCAGGAGGAAATCCGTGCGCCGGTTCCGCCGCGCCATCGTTGCGGTGCTGGCCTTGGCCCTCATAGCAGGGGCAATCTACGCGATCGTGGCTGTACTGCAGCGCTCCGAGACCCTGGTCACGGAGCGCTGCGTCGCCGTCGTAGGTTCTGACAGCCACGAGCTCGCCACGGACCAGGCGGCCAACGCTTCGCTTATTTCCGCGATCTCCGTCAGGCGCGGACTTCCCCCGCGTGCCGCGAGCATCGCCCTCGCCACGGCGATGCAGGAATCCAGGCTTCGCAACATCAACTACGGGGACGACGCCGGTCCCGACTCCCGCGGCCTGTTCCAGCAGCGGCCCTCGCAGGGTTGGGGCACGGAAGCCCAAGTGATGGACCCCGTGTATGCAACCAACGCGTTCTATGACGGGCTGGTCAAAGTGCCCGGCTACGAAACCATGGAGATCACCCAAGCCGCGCAAGCGGTCCAGCGTTCGGCATTCCCACGCGCCTACGCTCAGCATGAACCGATGGGCCGCGCCTTCGCGTCGGCGCTGACCGGGCACTCGGAGTCATCATTGAGCTGCGAATTGCGCATGCCCGAAGCGGCAGGCGACCCTGCCGCCGTCGTCGATGAACTTTCGACGGCGTTCGGCACCCAGCCGGCCACCGTTCAGGGCCGGACGGTGCAGCTGAATATCAGCGGAACCCAGGCCTGGGCCGTGGCTCATTGGGCTGTAGCGAATGCCAAGACGCTGTCCATCACGCAAGTCGATGTTGCCGGCCAGACCTGGAACCGGGAGAAACGCAACGGCTGGCAAGCGTCGGCGGCTCCAGCCGGACCGGTCACCATCACGGTGTCTGCCCCCACCACCTGAGTTTCTGTAGGTCAGACCAGGAGCTCCACCACCGGCTGGACGTAACTGCGGAACACGTCCGGCTCCGACAAAAGCCGGTGGCTCATGATCATGGTGTTGGGCTCCAGATACCAGGCCCGGGGTTCGCTGAGTGGCAGTTCGATGATGGTGAGCTCGAAGTCCCGGGAGCTCCTGCCGACCTCCAGGAGCCTGTCCTCCACCATCTCGTTCAGCACTTGGGTGACGCCATTTGCCTCGCGCGCTGCTTCCAGGTCTGCGTACTCGTCGATCCTGTCCGTTGCCCAACCAAGGGCAGAGCCGAAATGGGCCTGGAGGACACGCTGGAGGGCAGGCGAATTCCCGAACGCCTTGAAGCTTGGCGGTGCCAGCTCAGATGCGGGTTTGGGATAGGACTTCACCAGGCTTTCCCACCAGGCCTCCCACTCGGTCTTAAGGGCCTGGATGCCCCCAACATCCGAGGTCAGGTGGCTGTGGTCGGCGTGTCGGACCTTGGGCGCTGCATGGGACAGCAGCGGCGTGCCGGCACCGTCAAGACCGGCAATGTCACGCAAGTACAAGGCAATGAGCATCGGCCCCGAAGTATCCATGGTGATGCGCCATCCCGGGCCGCCTGACTCATGCATCCGACTTCCTCCCTTTGGCAGGTCCCCGACAAGTCCCAGTCTATTCCCGTTAACCCCCGGCGGTAGAGGTCCGGACCCACTGCTTCGCGGGGGCGGAACCGGCTACCGGGATACCGGTGACGCTTCCAAGGAACGCAGGTGGGCGGCGAGGACGTCGCTGCACATTTCAGCGGTCATCCACTCGGGCTGGAGCAATGAATGCATGCACAGACCGTCGAGGGTGGCCAGGAGCCTCTCAGCCTCGGTGACGAGGCCTTCTTGGGCGCTTTCTCCGGGATTCAGCGCCATGATCAAACGCCCGACGACGGCGGCTACGGTACGGTGGCTGCGCTCGGCTTCTGCGGCCAGCACCGGTTTGATGCGTGCAGCATGGCGGAAGGCCATCCAGACGCAGGCATCCACGGCCAGTTCTTCGTCGAGGGGAAGGAATTGGCCGAGCAGGTTCAGGACGGCCACGTGCTGTTCCTGGCTTCCGGGTGGCTCGGCTTCGACTGCACTGAGTGCGGCCTCGAGCCTGCCGGCTATACGGTCGATCACTGCGCCGAAAGAGAAGGCCAGCAGCTCGTCGCTGCTGGCGAAGTAGTGGCGCACCGAGCCCACTGCCAGCCCCGCCTCATCGGCTACTTCCCGCAGGGACGCCCGTTCCAGGCCATCACTGGCAATGATCCGAAAAACAGCGTGGACGACTTCCTGGCGCCGGGCTTCGGCATCAACAATTTTGGGCACTAATTGTTTTTAGCACGAACGTGCTTCCACACCCCTCAACACTGAGCGGCGTGGCTTGGATTTCCGATAGCGTAGGGACCATGAAAATTCTTGTCACGGGTGGCACCGGCTACATCGGTTCGCACACCGTTTTGTCCCTTCAGGAAGCCGGGCACGACGTCGTCGTGCTGGATAACCTGGTGAATTCCAGCGAGGAATCCCTCCGCCGGGTCTCGGAGCTGACCGGCAAGAGTGCCGCCTTCCACAAGGTTGACCTGGTGGACGAGCCGGCCGTGGAGGCCGTTTTCGACCAGCACCAGATCGACGCCGTGATCCACTTCGCCGGGCTGAAGGCCGTGGGCGAATCGGTCCAGGAGCCACTCGCCTACTACTACAACAACATTGTGGGCACCCTGAACCTGCTCCGGGCCATGGACAAGCACGACGTCCGCTCCATTGTGTTCAGCTCCTCCGCCACCGTTTACGGCGAGCACAACCCCATCCCTTACATCGAGAAGATGGAAATCGGCGCGAACAACCCTTACGGCCGCACCAAGGAACAGATCGAGGACATCCTCTCGGACCTGGGCAACGCGGACGACCGCTGGCATATCGCACTGCTGCGCTATTTCAACCCCGTGGGCGCCCACCCGTCGGGCCGGATCGGCGAGGACCCCCAGGGCATTCCCAACAACCTCGTGCCATTCATTGCCCAGGTAGCCGTGGGACGCCGCGAGAAGCTCATGGTGTTCGGTGGGGACTACGACACCCCTGACGGCACGGCACAGCGCGATTACATCCACGTGGTGGACCTCGCGGACGGCCATGTGGCAGCACTGAACTACATTGCCGAACGCGCAGGCGTTCGCCGCTGGAACCTCGGCTCCGGGCGGGGTTCTTCCGTCCTTGAGGTGCTTCGGTCCTTCGAGAAGGCCGTTGGCCAGCCGATCCCCTACGAAATCACGGGCCGCCGCGCAGGCGACCTCCCTGCCTTCTGGGCCGATGCTTCGTCCGCCCTGGCCGACCTCGGCTGGTCCACCACCAAGACGGTGGACCAGATGTGCGAGGACCACTGGCGCTGGCAGAAGAACAACCCCTACGGGTACAACGCTTCCTGAAACAACGACGGCGGGCCGCGCACCCAGGCGGGGGTGGCCGTCGTCGAACCTTCCCGTGTTCCTGAACTTGCCGAGGTGCTGAGGGACCGGGCCGCCCGCCAAAGCGGCAAGCTTTT
>NZ_JBFPFP010000004.1:0-464221 GCF_047977885.1 Arthrobacter sp. LFS091 | reverse complement strand
GTCCGAGTGTTGGGGCGCGGAGCGGGCCTCGCAACGCGGGGGCGTGATTTGTGGGGCCTGGTGTGCGTGTGAGGTCCGAGTGTTGGGGCGCGGAGCGGGCCTCGCAACGCGGGGGCGTGATTTGTGGGGCCTGGTGTGCGTGTGAGGTCCGAGTGTTGGGGCGCGGAGCGGGCCTCGCAACGCGAAGCCCAACTTGTGGGGCCTGGTGTGCGCGCTTAGGGGCGCGAGTGGCACGCAGAGCGGGCCTCGCAACGCAAGGGTCCCCAAAGACGCAAAACGAGCCAACCAACGAAACACGATAAACTGCCCGTATCCCACCACCCGCGATATCTACGCGAACTAAGACGGAGACTTTTGTGAGCTTGACGCAGCTTGACCGTGTTCCCATCCGCCGTGCACTGATCTCGGTTTATGACAAGACGGGACTGGAGGAGCTCGCGAAGGGCCTGCACGCAGCAGGCGTCGCAATCGTCTCCACCGGATCCACCGCCAAGAAGATCGCCGCCGCAGGCATCCCGGTCAAGGAAGTCGAAGAAGTCACCGGCTCCCCGGAAATGCTGGACGGCCGCGTCAAGACCCTGCACCCGCGCGTGCACGGCGGCATCCTGGCTGACCGCCGCGTCCCGGCCCACATGGACACCCTGGCCGGCATGGAGATCGAAACCTTCGACCTCGTGGTGGTTAACCTGTACCCGTTCGTCGAGACCGTGAAGTCCGGCGCAGCGCAGGATGACGTTGTTGAGCAGATCGACATCGGAGGCCCCGCCATGGTGCGCTCGGCCGCGAAGAACCACGCCGCCGTCGCCATCGTCACGGACCCGAACTTCTACGGTGCTGTCGTCGACGCCGCAGCCCACGGCGGTTTCGACCTGAACACCCGTCGCCGCCTGGCCGCCAAGGCCTTCGCGCACACGGCAAGCTATGACAACGCTGTTGCTTCCTGGACCGCCAGCCAGTTCCTGGACGAAGACGGCGACGGCATCATCGACTGGCCCGCATACGCCGGCCTGGCACTCGAGCGCTCCGAGGTCCTCCGCTACGGCGAGAACCCGCACCAGCAGGCTGCCCTGTACGTTGACAAGGCTGCTCCGGCCGGCATCGCCCAGGCTGACCAGCTGCACGGCAAGGCCATGAGCTACAACAATTTCGTCGACGCCGATGCAGCCCTCCGCGCTGCGTTCGACTTCGCCGAGCCCGCAGTCGCGATCATCAAGCACGCCAACCCCTGCGGTGTCGCCGTCGGTTCTGCAGACTCTGCGGACCCGATCGCCGACGCACACGCCAAGGCCCACGCCTGCGACCCCGTCTCCGCTTTCGGCGGTGTGATCGCGGCGAACCGTACCGTCACCGCCGGCATGGCCCGCACGGTTGCGGACATCTTCACGGAGGTTGTCATCGCCCCGGACTTCGAGCCCGAGGCCGTGGAGATCCTCTCCAAGAAGAAGAACATCCGCCTGCTCGTCCTGCCCGAGGGCTACGGCCGCTACCCGTCCGAGATGCGCCAGGTTTCCGGCGGCGTCCTGGTCCAGATGTCCGACAAGGTAGACGCCGACGGCGACAACCCCGCCAACTGGACGCTCGCTGCCGGCGAAGCTGCTGACGATGCAACCCTCGCTGACCTCGCGTTCGCGTGGACCGCGTGCCGCGCGGCCAAGTCCAACGCCATCCTCCTTGCCAACCACGGTGCTGCTGTGGGCATCGGCATGGGCCAGGTCAACCGCCTGGACTCCTGCCGCCTCGCCGTCGAACGCGCCAACACGCTTGGCGTCCAGGTGGAGTCCGACGTCGAAGGTGCTGGCGGCGCGTCCAACGCCAGCGGTGCCGACGCACCCGAGCGCGCACGCGGCGCCGTTGCAGCGTCCGATGCGTTCTTCCCGTTCGCCGATGGACTGGAGATCCTGATCGAGGCAGGTGTCCGCGCAGTGGTCCAGCCTGGCGGTTCCGTCCGTGACGAGGAAGTCATCGCCGCAGCCAACGCCGCGGGCATCACGATGTACTTCACCGGCGCACGCCACTTCTTCCACTAGGAGACCACGCGCCCTATAAGCAGTCCAACGCAACGGCGGCCGCCCCCGGTAGGGGACGGCCGCCGTCGTACTTAACAGGGACGTGCTACTGAGAAACCGTTACGAAGCCGCCGCGGTGTTGTAGGTGGACTGGATCACGGTGCCCCAGTAGGGGCCGTACATGGTGGTGGAGTTACTGCCGTAGCCGTAGCTGTTGATGGAGTTCTGGTAGCCGGTGGAGCTGTTGCCGATGAACCACGGACCGCCTGATGAACCACCGGTCATGTTGCAGGGGATGCCCTGGGTGTTGAACTGCGGGTTGTTGGGATCGTTGGTGGCAGTGCCGGAGCAGCTCTTGAGTGATTCGCCGTTGAACGGGGAAGCTGCCGGGTAGCCGAAGGACTTGTAGCTCAGGCCGCGTGCGGCGTTGAACTGGACTCCGGAGGAGCCCACGACGTCTGCGAGCTTCTGGCCGTTGAGGGTGTTCATGACGGCGAAAGCGGTGTCGTACTGCATGTTGCCGTTGGAGGCCCACTGGGTGGGGGAGTACAGCGCCTTTGCCGTCCACTTCCCGTAGGGTGCTGCGCCGTTGAGGTAGGCCGGCACGAAGACGAAGTTGGTGGCGTAGGCGCCGGGTCCTTCGTTGACGCAGTGGCCGGCGGTGGACACCGTGCTCTTATTGGCGGCGGTCACGGAGTTGCCGGAGCAGACGTAGTTGGAGCCACCGAGGGTGAAGAAGATCTTGCCGATGTGCTTGACCGGGGTTTCGCTCTGGTTGACCTTGCGGTCGATCGTGGTGGAGCCGGTGGCTTGCTGCCCGGGAATGCTGCTGACAGCGCCCGGGGCTTCGGTGACCTGGGCTTTGCCGAGGTTGAGGAGCTTGCCGCGTTCCAGTGCCTTGACGCCGAGGATGTCGCCGGACTTGGCGTTCTGCATGCGCTCAGGCGTCCAGTAGTCTGCAGCGCCGGTGTCGGACGCTGCATGGCTGCTGACCGAAGCGCCGCTGGAGTCTGTGGTGTTCACCGGTGCCGCGTTTGCACTGGTGGTTCCAACCAGCGCCAGGATTGCGGCAGCGGACAGACTCAGCAGGCTTGTGGCCAGGGTCTTGGTTTTCGTCACGTTGTTCCTACCTATCGAGGGAGTGAGGCGGCCAGTGATGGCGACCGCCGACTGACGGAATCGAAGGTATCGCGCGTATGACAAGTTTGTAAAGAGATGTTTCAGAGTTTGTGATATTTGGCTGTCACTTCTTGTCGTGCTACTGGAGGGGGCGTACGACGGCGGTGCGCAGCGGCGGCGGGCAGGTCACCGCCCGGCATAAATCGTTTTCCCGGCCGGTAACCAAAGGAGTGATCCCGGACACGAAGAGCCGCCAAAACGGCCTACTCGGGTAAGTTAGGAGATGTTGAAATCTGCAGACTTTCAGGGAGAACCCCGCCAATGGCCAAGATTATCTATACCCACACAGACGAAGCGCCGATGCTGGCAACCTACTCATTCCTGCCGATTGTGGAAGCGTATGCCTCGACCGCAGGTGTAGAGGTGGAGACCCGCGACATTTCGCTGGCCGGCCGCATCATCGCCGTCTTCGGTGATTTCCTGACCGAGGAGCAGCGCACGGGCAACGCCCTGGCTGAACTTGGCGAACTGGCAAAGCAGCCGGAAGCCAACATCATCAAGCTGCCCAACATCAGCGCCTCCGTGCCGCAGCTCAAGGCTGCCATCGCCGAGCTCCAGGCCCAGGGCTACGCCCTCCCGGACTACCCGGACAACCCCTCCTCGGACACCGAGACGGACATCCGCTCGCGCTACGACAAGATCAAGGGCTCCGCCGTGAACCCGGTACTGCGCGAAGGCAACTCCGACCGCCGCGCACCCCTGTCGGTGAAGAACTACGCCCGCCAGAACCCGCACTCCATGGGTGCCTGGAGCGCAGATTCCAAGACCAACGTTGCCACCATGGGCGAGAATGACTTCCGCTCCAACGAGAAGTCCGTGGTCCTGGACAAGGATGACTCCCTCACCATCCAGCTCGTCCGCGAAGACGGCTCCGTCAAGGTCCTGAAGAAGGGCTTCCCGGTCCTGGCCGGCGAAATCGTTGACGGCACAGTCCTCCGCGCAGCAGCCTTGGACGAATTCCTCAAAGCACAGGTTGCCCGCGCCAAGGAAGAGGGCATCCTCTTCTCCGCGCACCTGAAGGCCACCATGATGAAGGTCTCGGACCCCATCATCTTCGGCCACGTGGTCAAGGCCTACTTCTCCGAGCTGTTCGAGACCTACGGCAAGCAGCTCGCCGCAGCTGGCATCAGCCCCAACAACGGCCTGGCCGCTATCCTCAACGGTCTCGAAGACCTTCCGGAAGACGTCCGCGAAGGCGTCAAGGCTGCCATCACCAAGGGCCTCGAAGACGGTCCGGCGCTGGCCATGGTGGATTCCGACAAGGGCATCACGAGCCTCCACGTCCCTTCCGACATCATCGTGGATGCTTCCATGCCCGCCATGATCCGGCAGTCCGGCCACATGTGGGGCCCGGACGGCAAGGAAGCCGACACGCTGGCCGTCCTCCCGGACAGCTCCTACGCCGGTGTCTACCAGGTTGTCCTGGACGACTGCCGCGCCAACGGTGCGTTTGATCCCACCACCATGGGCACCGTTCCCAACGTGGGCCTCATGGCGCAGGCTGCCGAAGAATACGGCAGCCACGACAAGACCTTCGAAATCGAGGTTCCGGGCACGGTCCAGCTGGTCAACAGCGCCGGCAAGGTCCTGATCGAGCACGAAGTTGCTCCGGGCGACATCTGGCGCGCCTGCCAGACCAAGGACATCCCGGTCCGCGACTGGGTCAAGCTGGCCGTCACCCGTGCCCGCGCGTCCCAGACTCCGGCCGTGTTCTGGCTGGACAAGACCCGCGCGCACGACGCCAACCTGATCGCCAAGGTGAACGAGTACCTCAAGGAACACGACACCGAAGGCCTGCAGATCGAGATCCTCTCCCCGGTTGAGGCCACGGCCTTCACCCTGGAGCGCATCCGTAAGGGCGAGGACACCATCTCCGTTACGGGCAACGTCCTCCGCGACTACCTCACGGACCTGTTCCCCATCCTCGAGCTCGGTACCAGTGCCAAGATGCTCTCCATCGTTCCGCTGATCAACGGTGGCGGCCTGTTCGAGACCGGTGCCGGTGGCTCCGCTCCGAAGCACGTCCAACAGTTGGTCAAGGAAAACCACCTTCGTTGGGACAGCCTGGGGGAGTTCCTTGCCCTGGCCGTGAGCTTCGAGCACCTTGCCACCACCACGGACAACGCCCGCGCACAGGTCCTGGCTGACACGCTGGACCGCGCAACGGGTACGTTCCTGCTGGAAAACAAGTCCCCGCGCCGCAGCGTCGGCGAGCTGGACAACCGCGGCAGCCACTACTACCTGGCCACGTACTGGGCCCAGGAACTGGCCAAGCAGACCGAAGACGCAGAGCTGGCCAAGGACTTCGCAGCAATCGCTGAAGCCCTGACCTCCAACGAGGACACCATCGTTGGCGAGCTCGCCGCAGTGCAGGGTCACGGCGTCGACCTGGGCGGTTACTACCGTCCGGACGCTGCCAAGGCCGCTGAGATCATGCGCCCGTCGGCGACGTTCAACAAGGTTCTCTCGACCCTGGGCTAAGCCACGCGAAAAGACCCCGCAAGCGTCAAGCTTGCGGGGTCTTTTTTGCGTTCGTGCCCCGGTTGGAGGTCGGCTTAGCGGTCGGCGTGGAACCTGGCGGGTGCGGTGCCGCCGTCGACGATGTCCTTCAGCACCCGGCCAATGGCAGGTGTGAACTTGAAGCCGTGGCCCGAGAAACCGGCGCCCACCACCACCGGCCCGAAACTGTCCAGCACGAAGTCTTCGGTGGGGGTGGTGGTGTAGGTGCAGCTGATGGGAACCGCAGTGGAGGGGTCGACGCCGGGAAGCCACTCTTCTGCGTACCGCACCAAGGCTTCGAGCTGCTGGGGGATGGGTTCGAACGTGCGCTCATCGGGGTCCATGACGGGGCCAACGCCATGCCAGCCCGCTTTGACGCCTTCGCCGGGCGTGAGCATGCCGTACACGGGGCTGAACCAGTATTCGTAGAGTTCGTTGTTGGGGTCGGGGTCCGGGCTGTGGTTGAAGCTGGGCCACACCAGGGTGTTGTCCGTAGGGGTGAAATGGGCAGGTTGCTCCTGCGTGACCACCAGGGACGGAAGCTTGGCGAGGCCGTTCAGGACTTTGGGGGTCCACGCCCCGGCCGTGACCACCACCCGTTTGGCTCTGTACTCGGTTTCCTCGGTCACCACGACCACAGATTCCGCGCCGTCCACGCGGATGTCCCGCACCGGCGTCGAGTATTTGAAAATGGCTCCCCGGGCCTCGGCACTGTTCCGGAGCGCCACCAGGGCATCTGCTGAGCGGATCCGTCCGGAACCTGGCACGAAGAGAACGTCGGTGGCGAAGTTCATGCCCTGCCAGCGATTGGCGGCGTCGTCCGCGGAAATGAAGTAGCTCTCGATGCCGCGTTCCTGGTGGGCTTCGCGGACCTTTTCCAGCTTGGGGATGTTGCCGTGGTTCGCCAGCCCCACCAGGTCCAGCAGGGGTGCGCCGTGCTCTGCGGCGAGTTCGTCCCAGAGGGTCTTGGACTCAGCCAGGAGGTCGAGGTAGTCGGCCTCGGCGTAGGCGGTGTTGAAGTTGCGGGTTGCGCCATGGGATGCGCCGATGTGGTGGCCGGCCTCGAACCGTTCCAGGAGGACCACTGAGCGTCCGGACCGGGAGAGTTGCCACGCGGCAGCCGATCCCATGGCTCCTCCACCAACGACTACAACATCAACTTCCATGCCTGCTCCATCCACCGTGGCCCTCTTGAAACGCGGCCCCGAACAGGGCCACCTCCCATTCTGCCCCCAAGCGCCCGACCAAGTGACGGTTCGCGTCGTTCTGCGCGTTGGGAACGCCCTGATGCAGGCCCTGGTTGGCGCCTGACCCGCGGACGTGGAAGATTGGGACGGTGAAATTCCTTCACCCCTCTCCCCAGTCCTCCTCCCGCGGTGTCTCCATCCTGCGCGTGGTGTTCGGTGCGCTCATGGTGGTCCACGGCCTCCAGAAGCTCATGGCCGGACACGCAGCTTTCGCCGCGTCCGTGGCCGCCATGGGTGTCCAAAAGCCCGAACTCATCGCCTGGTTGGTCATCGCCGGCGAACTCGGCCTTGGCACGCTGCTGGTCCTGGGTGCGCTGACCCGGGTGGCCGGGTTCCTCGCAGCGATCCTTTTCGCCTCGATCTGGTTCGTGACGGAGGCGGGCAAACCGCTGCTGACCGACGCGTCCGGCGTGACGGCCGAGCTCCTGATTATCTATTTCGCGATCTCGGTAGCGTTCGTGTTCCTGGGTCCCGGAGCACTGTCGTTGGACCGCAAACTGGCGCGCCAGCCGGCTCGCGGTCGCTAGCGCACGTGACGTTAGCCCACCTGGGTTAAATCACGCCGGCGGCACTCGTCGAGGGGCGACGTCCCGGCGCTTGAACCCCATGCCAAAGCCCCCGAGAGCTAACCCCTCACGGCGGCGGCACTCACCGTGCGTCGTTCGGGTACCGGATACCCAGCTGTGAGCGCACTCCGTCAAACAAGCGCATCACGTTGACCGAGTCTTCCAAGGGCATCACGGGACTCTCGGTGAGGCCTTGCTGGACGCATCGCGTCACTTCGCGGAGTTCGTACGTGTAGCCGATGCCCACCACGTCGAAGTGCTCGCGCCGGGGCTCGTCCCAGCCAACCCTGATGAGCAGTTCGCGGGGGTTGTTCACCGACCCGACCGTTTGCAGGAAGCCCAACCCGCCGGCAACCGTGGCAGTCCGAGGCCCGTGCGCCATCAAGGACGACGTCAGCTGGGCCTGCGCACCGTCGGCGTACCCGAGTGTCAGTGCGTTCTGGGTGTCCACGCCGTCCTCGTTCAGTGATCCGATGGCAGTGACAGACTGTGGGAAGCCAAGGGTTCCCAGCGCCCAGAGCAGGGGATAGACGGTAATGTCCAGGAGCGCCCCGCCGCCATCGTTCAAAGCCCAGATCCGGGCGGTGGGGTCGTAGGGCGCCGGGAAACCCAGATCTGCGCTGACCCACTGGATGCTCCCAAGCTCACCTGAACCGGCGATCTCGAACGCGCGCTGCATGCTGGGCAGGAACCGGCTCCACACGGCCTCCATGAAAAACACCTTGTTTTCCTTGGCCAGCTTCACTAGTTCCGACGCTTCGCGGGCGTTGATGGTCAGGGCCTTCTCGCAGAGGACGTGTTTGCCGGACCGCAGTGCGGCGGAGGCGATCTGGAAGTGCTGGGCATGCGGAGTGCCGATGTACACCACGTCCACCGCGGGGTCGGCGAACATCCGCTGGTAGCCGGGAACACCGCCGTCGTCCCCGTAACCCTTGGCGAAGCCGAGTGCACTGGCGAAAGCATCCGCTGCCTTTTGGGTCCGTGAACTAACGGCGTAGAGTTCCGCGTCTTCCAGCAGCGCCAGGTCCTGGGACACGCTTTTGGCGATGTTGCCGGTGGACACCACACCCCACCGCAACGGCCGTCCGGTCGCTGCCCGGGGATCCTGGTTGGTTTGCTCGAACAGCCACGGCCTGGCGATGGGGAGGGTCATGAGTGCCATCCTCTCATTTGTCACAAGTCATTCGGCGCAAGGGTTGGCGGTCAAGCCGCTGCGGTGCGCACCCTTTCGCGCCCCTCGCTCCCGGAACCTCCGGTGCACGGGGCGGGAACGGGTGCGGCCGCCGGGAACGTGGGGTGCGCCCGGCGGCAACGGGTGCGCCCGCAGGGAACAGGCCGCGACACGGTAAGCCTTCTGTCAAGTCACACGAATGCCCGGAGCCGCGGTTTCCTCGCCTAGGCTTAGGCCATCATCCCTCGCAGAGGTTCTGTGGGGAGTTACCGAAATGGAGCAGGGATGGGTATTTTTCGGCGCGTCATTTTGCCGGTTGCCTGGTTGGCCATATTCGCGGTTATCGCGGTGGCCTTGGTCAAGATCGCTTTTGTCGATGGCATGGAGTCAGCGGCATCGGAGCCGGCACCGCTGGCCCAAGTGGACATTCCGGTGGTCCCGGCCACACGGGCCACGGTCACCAACACCGTCCAGATCAAGGGCACCGTCCAGAGCGACGCAGCCGCAACCGTCCGCAGCACCTCGGCCGGAAAAGTCATCAAGGTCTTCGTTGATCAGGGTGCCACCGTTGCCAGGGGTGACGCGCTGTTCCAGGTCAAGGCCGAGCGCGCTGTCACCGGCGCACCGTCCAAGGACGGGACCCCGCCGAAGCCTGTCTACGACTACTTCGACATCCTTGCCCCCAGCGCAGGAACCCTGCAGTCACTCTCCACACTCGTTGACCAGCAAGTGACCGTTGGTGAGCCCGTGGGCAAGATCGATCCCGGAACCTACACTGTGGCGGGTTCAGTTACCGCCGCCCAGCAGTACCGGCTGCTCGGCAAGCCCGGTCCGGCAGAAATCGCCCTGGTGGGCGGCCCGGCGCCGTTCCAGTGCACCGAAGTGACGCTCAAGAACAACGCGTCCGACGACGGCGGCACCGGCTCCGGCGGTTCTGTCGCCAGCGGTGGAGGTGCTGGAATGGGCGTGGGCATGGCTGTTGCCGGCCCGGGGGCGCCGAGCCAACCGGAAGAAGGCGGCAGCCCCACAGGAACGTTGAGCTGCCCCGTCCCGTCGGGCCAGCAGGTCTTCCCTGGTTTGGGAGCCACCATGACGGTCAGTGCGGGCGTCGCACCGGATGTGGTGACCGTTCCGTTGACGTCGGTGAAGGGAAGCGTGAAGGACGGGATCGTCTGGATCGCGGGGCCGGGTGGGGCAGCGGCCGCACCCGAGCAGCGCACGGTCCAATTGGGCCTTAATGATGGCTCCGTGGTGGAAGTGACGTCTGGCCTGGCCGAAGGCGAGCAGGTCCTTGAATTCGTACCCGGCGCGCCGGCTGTCCCAGGGCCCATGGGTCCTGGACAGGTTGCCGTAGCCCCGGCGGGTTAGCGGCAATGGAGCAACCCAAGGAAACACTCGTCAGCCTCCGCTCGGTCACCCGGTCCGTCACCTTGCCGGACGAACAACAACTTCACATCCTCAAAGGCATCGACCTGGAGGTCCACAGCGGAGACCACACAGCGATTGTGGGCCGTTCAGGGTGCGGCAAATCCACCCTGCTCAACCTTTTGGGCCTGTTGGACGTTCCGACGTCGGGGGAGCTGGAGTTTCTGGGCCAGCCCGCTGACAGGCTGGGCAACAACGCCCGCGCCCGCCTCCGCGGATCCACCGTGGGCTTCGTCTTCCAGCAATTCAACCTGTTACCGGGACGCAGCGCGTTGGACAACGTGATCACCCCGCTGTTTTACGCCAAAGGCCGGGAGTTCTGGCGTCGAAGGGAACTGGCCATGGATATGTTGGACCGGGTGGGCCTCGCGGCGCGGGCCAACACCATGCCCAATATGCTCTCCGGCGGTGAGCAGCAGCGCGTTGCCATCGCGCGGGCCTTGGTCCGCCGGCCCCGGCTCATCCTTGCCGACGAGCCGACAGGCGCCCTGGACGTTGAGACCGGCCAGTCGGTCATGGCGCTGCTGGATACTGTCGCCACGGAAACCGCCGCGGCCCTGGTCACCATTACCCACGACACCAACGTGGCAGCGCTGGCCCGGGCTTGTTACCGCCTGGATTCCGGGGTCCTCAGCCCGCTCGCGCTCGCCGACACGGGGGTGTCCGCATGACGGGCGTGATCTCCACGTTGGTGGAAGCCTGGCAGGAACTCCGGATCAACAAGGTGAGAATTCTGTTGGCGCTCATGGGCGTTGCCCTGTCCGTGGCTGCCCTGACCTCCGTAGTGGGCGTGGGAAACCTGGCCCGCGAAGGCTACAAAGTGCAGTCGGAGCGCAACGGGGGACGTGTTGCCACGCTGGCCCTCAGCGTCAACGGCCCCACCCCTCCGGACCCGGAGAAGATCGAGAAGGTGTACCAAGGGATCCAGCAGCGCTACGGCATCACTACCTCCACCCACATGGGCCAGACCCAGGCGGGTTTTCAGTTTCCCCGCGGAGTGACCCCGGTGAGCATGACCATCGTGGACATCGGATACGGCACCATCCACCGCGTACCGCTTCTGCAGGGAAGCTGGTTCGCTGCCGACGACGGCCAAAGGCTGGCCCCCGCCGTCGTGGTTTCCGAAGCGTTCTACAACCAAGCGGGCAGGCCCAACCTGACAACCCACCCCACAGTCACCATTCCAGGTGACCAGCCGGCAACGGCCGTGATCATCGGCGTGGTGCCGGACGTTTTTCCGGACATGCCTCCGGCTGCGTTCATCCTCACCGAGGGTGCGGCCGTGACGGGGATGAAACCGCAAATGTCGGAGTTCAAACTGTGGGTGGGCGAGGAGCAGGCTGATGTCCTCATGGCCGCGATCACCGCAGACCTGCAAGGACAATTCCCCGGCTACTACGCCCAAGCCAACCGTGTCGACTACGCGGCCTGGGGCGACCCGCTTGCTCCCGTGCAGTTGGTGGTGGGCGGAGTTGCCGGGCTGGTGCTGCTCCTCGGGGCGGTCGGCATGCTGAACATCTCCATGGTCACCGTGCGCTATCGGGTGCGGGAAATCGGCATCCGGCGGAGCTTCGGAGCGACCTCGGGCCGCATCTTCGTGGGCGTCATGATGGAGTCCGTGGTGGCCACCGCGGTGGCGGGCATCGCCGGAGTGATGCTCGCCGTCGCGGTGGTCAAACACCCCTGGATCGAATCTAAGGTGGCTCCGGGACTCACTGAATATCCGGCCTTCCCCGTCGACGCGGCCCTTCTGGGCTTCGGTGCCGCCGTCCTGGTGGGTGCGCTCGCCGGAGCAATCCCCGCCCTGGTGGCGGTGCGCGTCAAGGTTATCGACGCAATCCGCTTCTGACCTCCTCCGTGAGCCGGCCTTGCTGAAGGCGGAAGCAGCGTTCGGTTTTCTGGGCCAGGCTGCGGTCGTGGGTGACCACCAGGATGGTGGTGTTGTGGTCGCGGCTCAGCGAGCTGAGCAGCTCGATGATGTGCTCACCGGTCTGCTCGTCCAGGTTTCCGGTGGGCTCATCAGCGAGGATCAGCTTGGGTTCGTTGGCCAGCGCACGGGCTATGGCCACCCGCTGCTGCTCGCCGCCCGAGAGCCGGTTGGTCCTGCGCGCGTGCTTTTCCGGATCCAGTTGAACCTGCTCCAAGAGCTCTTTGGCCCGCTGAAAACGGGCCGACTTGCGGACACCGGCGAACTCCATGGGCAGCATCACGTTGTCCACGGCGCTGAGGTTGGGGATCAGGTTGAACTGCTGGAACACGAAGCCGATGTCCCGGCGCCGGTATTCGGTCAGTTTGCCGTCCGGCAGGCCCGCCAGGCTGACGCCATCCACGACGACGTCTCCCGAAGTGGGCTTGTCCAGCGCGCCGAGGAGGGACAACAGCGTGCTTTTGCCACTGCCGCTCTTGCCGACGATGGATGCGAGCGAACCCTTCCCGAGTTCAAAGCTGACGCCGTTGACCGGCTTGATGGTCCGGTCGCCGGACTTGAACTGACGGACCAAATCCTTGACTACAATCACGGCTATTCTCCTCGGAGTACTTCGATCGGGCGGATACGTGCAGTCAGCAGCGCGGGTACCAGGGCGCCGATGATGGCTACAGCGAACACGGCTGCGATGCCTGCAGCGAGGACGCCGGGGGAGACGCTGGCCGTAACGGACGTCAGCAGTTGGGAAGCGCCGCCGAATGGACCTCCCTGACCACCACCCTGGAAGCCGCCACCACCGGGTAGTGAACCGTTCGGTACGGCCCCGGCCAGGCCGCCACCCCGCTGGGTCCTGGTGGCCGCCGTCGTGGTGGTGTTGGAACTGATCAGCGCCGAAGCGATGCCGCCGCTGGCAACGGAGGCAATGACGGCACCCACTACGCTGCCGAGGGCCACGAGCACCAGGGACTCCAGCACAAATTGCAGGCCGATGGTGCGGTTCGGGGCGCCGATCGCCTTGAGGACGCCGATCTCGCGGCGGCGTTCGCGGACCAGCAGTACCATGATGAGCAGGATGATGATGCCAGCTGTGGCCAGTGCGGCGATGAAAGCGATCAGTGAGATGTTCTTGACGCTGTTCAGGGAGCTGACGGCTGTTTCGAGGTTGCGCTGGCCCTGGGTGACGTCGGCTTTGTCCGCGCCCAGTGCGTTTTGGACGGCGGTCTTGGTGCTGTCCACGTTCTCCATGCTGTTGACCGTGACGATCATGGTGGAGAGTTCATCCGGGGTGGCGGCAAGGGCCTGGGCTTCGGGCAGTGTCACGTAGACGGCGTTGTTGCCGAACGTGGTTCCTGCGTCGAAGATGCCAGCTACCGTGAACGTTTTGTCCTGGACGGTGAAGGTTGAGCCCACGGTGAGGTTGTTCTTCTCGGCAAGCGAGCTGCCCACCAGGGCTTTGGCTTCGGCCGCGGTGTAGTCGCCCAGGCCGGTACCGCTGGTGATGTTCAGTGCCTTACCCGTGCTGTCCACCTCGGCGCCGGTCCCTGTTGCGGTGATGGGCAAGGTGCGTGTCGGCTGGGTGGTGGAACCGGTAGAGCCTGTTGTTCCGGTGGAGCTGTTGCGGTTGCCAAGAGTTCCGGCGTCGACGGCGGCCGTCAGGTTGGTGCTCACCGTCGCCTGCTGCCCGCCCGGACCAAATCCGCCACCCGGGCCGGCCTGCTGGGTGGTGCCGGTGGTCGCACCGGTGCTTCCCGTCGTCGTGCTCGCGGTTTGGAGCCGCAGCGCCTTGGTTCCCACCACGGACGTGACGTTGGCCACCGAGGCCACGGTCTGGGCTTCCGTCGTCGTGAGCGGTTCGCCGCCGCCTTCGAAGCCCTGGCCGCCTGCGGGGTTGACGGTCAGGGTGGTCCCCACGGAGGCGTTCAGCTCCTGGACCTTGGCACCCACGGCCTGGTTGGCCACGAGCATGGCCAAAGCCAAGCCGATGGCTACGGCCAGGACGGCAACAACCGCCGCCGTTCTGATCTTGTTGCGGAAGGCATTGCCTACGCTTCGGGCAAGGACGCTCACGTTTCTCCTCTGGACCTGCAGATTGTCCGGCCCGCTCAGGCGCGGGCCGCAGGTCCAACATTGCTGAGCACTGCTGTGCGGCGCACCAGCCGAAGCTATGTGTGGGCTGTGAAAGCGTGTTGGCAAAGCGTGTTGCCAAAGCAAAAGCCCGGCCCGCCTGTTTGGCGGACCGGGCTTGCTGTAAAGAGGTGTTACTTGGTGATCGGGCCCAATACCGGATCGTCAACGTAAGCCGTCTTGACGTTCTCCTTGGTCACGATCTGTGGCGGCAGGAGGAATGCCGGAACGGTCTTGACCCCGTTGTTGTAGGAGTCCTTGTCGTTGATCTCCAGCTGCTTGCCTGCCTGGAGGTCCTTCACCATGGTGATGGCGTGCTCAACGAGCTTGCGGGTGTCCTTGTTGATGGTGGAGTACTGCTCGCCGGCCATGATCGACTTGACGGACTCAACTTCGGAGTCCTGGCCGGTGACAACGGGGAGCGGCTTGCCGGCGGCCTTGACGGACGTCAGCACTGCACGGGCCAGGGTGTCGTTCGGGGACAGGACGCCGTCCAGTGAAGCGGTGCCGTAGCTGCCGGTGAGCAGCGTGTCAGCGCGACGCTGGGCGTTTTCAGCCTTCCAGCCCTGGGTAACAGCCTGCTCGAACGAGGTCTGGCCGGAAACTACCTTCAGGGTGCCGTCGTCCATCTTCGGCTTCAGGACGCTCATGGCGCCGTCGAAGAAGACCTTGGCGTTGGCGTCGTCGGGGGAACCGGCGAAGAGCTCAATGTTGTACGGGCCGGACGGCTTCTTGGCCTTCATGCCGTCCAACAGGGCCTGGCCCTGGAGGACACCAACCTTGAAGTTGTCGTAGGCCACGTAGTAGTCCACGTTCTCGGTGTTCAGGAGCAGGCGGTCGTAAGCGATGACCGTTGCGCCGGAATCCTTGGCCTGCTTGAGCTGCGTACCCAGCTGGGCACCATCGATGGCACCCACAATGATCACCTTGGCACCCTTGGTGACCATGGCACTGATCTGGTTCTGCTGCTCGGACACGCCGCCGTTGGCGAACTGGACGTCGGCCTTGAAGCCGGCGCCGGTGAGGCCGTCGTTGAACAGCTTCTCCGCCAGGACCCAGTTCTCACTGGTCTTCTGCGGAAGTGCGACGCCGATCAGCGAGTCCTTGGGGAACGCTTCCCCGCCAGCTGTGCTGCTGCTTGAGCCGCTGTCAGTGCGGCCGCAGGCCGTCAGCGCCAGTGCCGCGATGGCAGCGACTGCTGCTGCCTTTCCTGCTTTACCAAACATTCGCATATCTTGGTTCACTTTCTGTGTGGGTGGGGTGGAGCGAGTCGTGCGGAAACCTGTCAGGCTTCCTTGGAAATGACCTCTTTGGTGGAGGTGGCTTCTTCGGGCTTGAGCTCGTTGTTGCGCTGGAAGTTCTTCATCAACAGTCCGGTGATGGAGCGCTTGCCCTGGGACTTGTTGTAGACATCGAAGGCCACGGCGGCCAGGAGCACCAGGCCCTTGATGATCTGGGTGAGGTCGGCGCCAACGCCGAGGAGCTGGAGGCCGTTGTTCAGGACAGCCATCACCAGGCCACCGACGATCGAGCCGATAACCGTACCAACTCCACCGGTGACGGCAGCGCCACCGATGAAGACTGCGGCGATGGCATCCAGTTCCCAACCGACGCCGTCGAACGGACCCGATGCGGTAGAGCGGGCTACGAAGATCATGCCGGCCAGGCCAGCAAGGATGGACATGTTCATCATGACCATGAAGTTGACCTTCTTGGACTGCACACCGGACAGTTCCGCTGCGTGGCGGTTGCCACCCACCGCGTAGACGTGGCGGCCGAGGACCGTCTTGTCGGCGATGAAGCCGTAGATGAGGACCAGGACAGCCAGGATCAGGCCGGGGATGGGGAAGGAGGTGCCGGGACGGCCGGTGGCGAACAGGTACGTTGCGTAAAGGATGGCGCCACAGATCAGGACCAGCTTGGTGACCTCAACCCAGAGCTCCGGAACTTCGGCGCCAAGGGCCTTGGCGGCGGCGCGGGCACGCAGGGACATGATGATCACGAAAGCGACTGCTACCAGGCCAATAAGCAATGTGAGGTTGTTGAAGCCGGTGTTCGGCCCGATCTCGGGAAGGTACCCGGAGCCGATGAACTGGAATTCCTTGGGAACGGGAATGGTGTTGGACTTGCCCACGAACTGGTTGAAGCCACGGAAAAGCAGCATGCCGGCCAGTGTCACGATGAAGGCAGGTATGCCCACGTAGGCCACCCAGAACCCTTGCCAGGCACCGATCACCGCGCCCAGGAACAGGCCGAAGAGCACCCCGACCCACCAGGGGAATCCCCAGTCCCGCATCGCGAGAGCCACGAAGACGCCCACGAAAGCGGCTACCGAGCCCACAGAAAGATCAATGTGGCCGGCGATGATGACCAGCACCATGCCGATGGCCAGAATCAGGATGTAGGAGTTGCCGTTGAACAGGTTGATCACGTTGCCGGGGGTGAGCGTGCGTCCCTCGGTGAAGATCTGGAAGAAGACGATAAGTGCCACCAGGGCGAAGATCATGCCGAACTGGCGGGTATTGCCACCAAATAGCTTCTTGAGCGCGTTCATTGTTTTGGTCCTTGTGTCAGGAAGGGGTAAGTCTGGGCCAACGGGTCAGGCGGTCTTGCGGGCGGAAGTCATGAGTTTCATGAGGCTTTCCTGGTCTGCTTCGTTCTTGTCCAGGACGCCTGTGATGGCGCCTTCGAAGATGGTGTAGATACGGTCGGACAGGCCCAGGAGCTCAGGAAGCTCCGAGGAAATGACAATCACTCCCTTGCCTTGGTTCGCGAGCCTCTGGATGATGCCGTAAATCTCGTACTTGGCGCCCACGTCGATTCCGCGGGTGGGTTCGTCCAGGATCAGGAGGTCCGGATCGGTGAACATCCATTTGGCCAGCACCACCTTTTGCTGGTTACCACCGGAAAGCTTGGCTACGCCTTCCTCAACCGAGGGGGTCTTGGTGCGCAGTGACTTGCGGTATTCCTCCGCGACGGAGAACTCCTTGCGGGTATCCACCACCGAGTAGTTGCTGATCTTGTCCAGCGCCGCTGCCACAGTGGTGGTCTTGATGTCATCCAACAGGTTCAGGCCCAGGGACTTGCGGTCCTCGGTGACGTAACCGAGTCCAGCGTCGATCGCCTGCTTGACGCTGCGGAGGTTCACCGGCTTGCCGTCCTTATAGACCTGGCCCTTGATGAAGCGGCCGTAGGAGTGACCGAACAGGGAACGGGCCAGTTCGGTCCGCCCCGCACCCATCAGGCCGGCGAAGCCGACAATCTCGCCGCGCCGTACGTAGAAGTTGGAGCCCTTGCAGACCAGGCGGTCCTGGATCTGCGGGTGGCCCACGGTCCAGTCCTTGACCTCGAAGAAGACTTCGCCGATCTTGGGCTCGTGGTCCGGGAAGCGGGACTCGAGCGTCCTGCCCACCATGCCCTTGATGATGCGGTCTTCGTCCACGCCGTCGCGTTTGACGTTCAAAGTCTCGATCGACTTGCCGTCGCGGATGATGGTGATCTCATCGGCGATCTGTTCGATCTCGTTGAGCTTGTGGGAAATGATGATCGAGGTGACGCCCTTGCCCTTCAGGCCAAGGATCAAGTCGAGCAGGTGCTGTGAGTCGGATTCGTTCAGCGCCGCCGTTGGTTCGTCCAGGATCAGGAGCTTTACCGACTTGTTCAGCGCTTTAGCGATTTCCACGAGCTGCTGCTTGCCGACGCCGATTTCCTTGATGGGGGTATCGGGGTCGTCCCGCAGGCCGACGCGGGCCAGCAGCTCCAGGGAACGCTTGCGGGCTTCTGCCCAGTCAATGACGCCCCACTTGGTGGGCTCGTTGCCCAGGAAGATGTTCTCCATGATGGACAGTTCCGGGATCAATGCCAGTTCCTGGTGGATGATCACGATGCCTGCGGCCTCGCTGGCACGGATGTCCTTGAACTGCTGCGTCTCGGCTTGGTACACGATGTCGCCCGTGTAGCTCCCGTAAGGGTAAACGCCGGAGAGGACCTTCATGAGGGTGGATTTCCCTGCTCCGTTTTCACCACAGATGGCGTGGATTTCGCCAGCCATCACCCGGAGGCTCACATTGGACAATGCCTTCACGCCCGGGAATTCCTTCGTGATCGAACGCATCTCCAAAAGGATGGGATCACCTTGCGTGTCGAGGGATGTCATCAGCCCTTACGCCTCCAATGCATGACTTCGTTGTCGGCCCCGCAAACGGCGGAGCTGTCTGATGAAAAAGTAAACTGGATCACCCGGCTTGTCGTCAAGACTTGAACGCATCATCCAGCTAACGATTTCGTTACCTGCCAGTAATACCCGCGTGTTGGAACACCAAAGCGGCCGCTCCGAGTGCCTCTGCACGTGCCCCCAGCGAGGACATGGCCAGGTGTGTCGTCTCGCCCACAACGGGCACTGCGTGCCTGACCAGTCCGCGGCGGATAGGGTCCAGCAGCAGGTCACCGAGCCCCGCGAGAGGACCACCCACCACGATCACCTCCGGGTTGATCAGGTTGGATACGTTGCCCAAAGCGCGGCCGACCGCCAGCCCGGCGTCGTCCACCACCCGCTGCGTCGCGGAGTCCCCGGCGAGGCAATTGCGGACAATATCCTGGGGTGTCAGTAGCGACTCTTGCCCACGCCCCAGCAACTCGATCATGGTGGTTGTGGAGGCGATCGTTTCGAGGCAACCCCTGTTCCCGCACCGACACACCAGTCCATGCTCGTGGATGGTTGCGTGGCCGATCTCCCCGGTGATTCCCACATTGCCGTAATAGGGAAATCCATTGAGGATCAGGCCCGCGCCGATGCCGGATCCGATCTTGAGGAACATCAGGTTGGAGACGCCGCTGTGCGGTCCCCATGTCACTTCGGACAGCGCGCCCAAGTTCGCGTCGTTATCAACGAATACGGGGCAATTGAGTGCTTCCTCCAGCCGGTGGAGGATGTCGATGCCCACCCACTCAGGCAGGATGGCACCTTGGGCCACGGTGCCTGTGCGCCGGTCGATTGGTCCTGGAATGCCGGCGCCCGCTCCCACCACGGCAGTGCGGTCGATACCGTTTTCGCGGAGCAGTTTTTCCAGCAGTTGGACGGCCGCTTCGATGCCTTCCTCTGCCTGGTGACCCAGCGGCAGTTCGATGTAATCCTCGGCAATGACGTGATAGCCCAGTGACGCCAGGACCACCCGAAGGTGGCGGCGCCCAAAGTCGATTCCGACGGCGACCGCACCGTTGCTGTTCAGCCTCACGTTGGTGGCTCTGCGGCCGGAACTGGTGGTGGGTTCCGTCGAGACCAAGCCGGCGTCCTGCATGATTTTGACGATGTTGGACACCGTTGCCGTTGAGAGCCCGGTCTGACGCGAGAGCTCTGCCTGCGTGGATGGCCCGCTCAGCAAGCACTCGATGATGCGCTGTTGATTAAGGTGGCGGAGCGCCGACTGCGAGCCGGGTTTTCGAGGGTGGCTCTTCGTTGAGCGCTGTGTAGCGGGCATGACAAGAAGATTGCCCCACAAGCATCCTTGTAGTCAAGAAGTGAACACAGTGAGTCAACTTTCACCGAGATACTCCAACACAAGAGCAATTGCTATGTACCCCTTGTGAAGCTCTCTATGCGTTGCGGGGCCCGGTTTGCAGGGTTAGTGCGCGCCATACCGTGCAGAGCGGGCCTCACAACGCGACGGGAGCGGGCAATGCGTCCCATTTTGGAAGTGTCCGGGTCCAATTGCCTCAGTCATCAGGACGGGTCCCGGCCTAGGCTTGAATCAAGAAACTTCCCGGCCTTGAGATGAGCCTCCGGGATTTAGCGAAAACCTAGGTGGTAATGATGCTGCTATCCGTCCTGCAGGCCAACGCTTCCGTCATGGATGTCGAGGCGAACCTGCGCACTATCGACGACGCCGCGCAGCGAGCCGCCCACGCCGGTGCCGGGCTGCTCCTCACGCCGGAGCTGTTTCCCGTTGGATACGCACCACTGCGGCTCCATGCTGAACTTGATCCCGCCACGCTGCCAGGCATCCGCGCACGGCTGGTGTCGATTGCGCAGTCCCACGGCATTGGCTTGGTCTACAGCCTTCCTGCCGTAGCGTCGGGCCAGGAAACGCACGACGGCGCAGAGTCGCCTGCAGCTCATGGCGCCTGGAACATCACGGCTACTTTGCTGGACGCAACCGGCTCAGAGGTCCTCAACTACGCCAAGGTCCACCTTTTTGGCCAGGATGAACACAAGGCGTTCGTCGGCGCCCAAGAACCTCCCGCCGTCGTGGATTTCAATGGAATCCGGACGTCGATGCTGATCTGCTACGACGTCGAATTCCCGGAAGCCGTCAGGGCCGCGGCAACCAGGGGTGCCGAGCTTCTGCTCGTGCCCACGGCCCTGTCCGCCGGATTCGAGAACGTCCCGCAGGTCCTCATCCGGGCCCGCGCTTTGGAAAGCCAGCTCAACGTGGCCTACGCCAACCACTCCGGACACGAGGACGTGTACAACTTCCTGGGCGGCAGCGTGGTGGCCGGACCGGACGGCTCGTTGCTTGCCGCCGCGGGGGAGTCCGCGACGCTGCTGTTCGCCGAGGTGGGCACGGAAGCCGTTAAGGCGGCACGGGACGAAGTCCCATACCTGCGCGAACGACGGCCGGACCTTTATGGCAGCTGGGAACGCGGCAACTAACGCTGTCCGCTATCCACCCTCAGTGCAGCCGCGCGGACTAATAGCCCCCGCCCGTGCCGTCACTCGGGTTGGCGTTCCTGTACGTACCGCCGTCCCGGTAAACCCGGCCACGCTGGGATTGGAACGTCCCCCTGTGGGCGGGTGGCTTGTCCTTCGCCTTCCTCTTTTGGCGGAAGCTTCTCCAAACGACGCCGAGGGCAAGGGCGATCGGCACCGCTATGACAGCCAAGGTTTCCATAGGGTTGAGCCTAATCTGAAGCGGTGGCGCCCGCTGTCAGGAGATCGTCCACGTACTGCAGCGCAAACCACAACTCGGCCCGTACCTGTGCCTGGTTGAGGTCCATCTCCAGGAGTTCCCCGAGGACGCCGATCTGGCGACGCACGCTGTTGCGGTGCAGTCCCAGGAGTTTGGCCGAACCGTCCCAGCTGCCATTTTCACTGAGCCAGCCGCGCAGGACGCTCAACAGCGGGTCCCTGCGGTCCGGCTCCAGCGACAGCACGGGAGACAACAGCCGTGACGCCAACATGGTTCCCGCATCACGACCCAAGAGACCAGCCACGGTCCACGAAATCTCATCCACGCGGGCACTTACACCGCTTGTCACGACACGGCTCCGCAACGAGCTTGCCCGCTGGTACGCTGCCGTGAGCCCGGTCAGTTCCGTTAGCTCTCCGATCACCAGCCGCCAACCGAGTTTCTCGACATCTGCCAGCAAGGAATCGTCAACGCGCAGCCGGGTGATGGCCGCGAAACCATAGTCGGTAATCTCCACGAGTTTGGTGTCGAACAGCCGCCTCCATTGCAGCAGCTCCCGCACGGGCCCTTCATCCGCCGCGCCGTCCACCCGGACCCCCTGCACAACCCGTATCTGCGAGGATCGCGTGGAGGACAGGCTCTGCGCAAGCAGGTCCTTCAAACCGTTGATATGTTTGGTCCCGCCCGTGGCCAGCGATTCCGGGTGCAGGAGGACCGCCGTGGCCAATTGGCTGGGTGCAAGGGAGCCGCTGGTCCGCTGCCTCACCAGCAGCTCCAGCAACCCCACCGCAGCTTGCACTACGTTGTTCTGGGCAGGGGTCAGGGGCGTGTCCGAGCCGAGGATCAAGGCACCCAGGTTCGCGTCCTTGGTGCTGCGCAGCGGATGCCCGAACACCAGTGCCGACCCCGGCTGGTCGAAGCCGTCCATCTCCACGCGCGGCCCGCTCCCGGACAGCAACCTGCCCAGCATCGGTTCCAGGAGGGAATGTTCGACGCCGGTGCTGCCGCCGGCATTGTGCCCGCGCGCCCGGACCCGTCCGTCCGCGCCCACCAGCACGGCCCACACCGGCACCCGCTGCACGAGTGCGGCGAGCAGTTCGTGTTCGGGCCTGGGGGAGAGGACTGCCCGCATGAGTTGGCGGTTGGTGTCGGCCAGATGGCGGAACACCCGTGCGTTGTCGCTTTCCAGGAGCTGCGAGAACTCCAAGCCGATCGCCGCAAAGGGCACGGATTCGGGCACCTCGAACAGGGTGAGGTTGCGCCTGCGGCAAGCGTCCAGCAGCACGTCAGGGACGCCGTCGAAATAGGGCCTGATCCCGAATCCGAGTGCCGCCACCTTCGCTACCACCAGCCGCTGGACGTAGGCGTCAACCTTCTCCGCCGAGCCGCCCTCCCCAAGGAAAGGCAGCCCGGCGGTCAGGAGGAACTCGCCCTCGGGCAGGTAGGGCGTGGGGTCCTCCAGCTCACTCGGTTCCACCCATCGCAGCAGCGAGGAGCCGCTGCCGCCGTCGTGAAGCATTTTCAACTCCGGCGGCAGTTGCTCCACGAACTGTTCCAGCGTGACGAAACTCAGTCGGGCGGTGGCGGGCTCAGGCGACATTGCCCGGCCCGGCGGCTGCCGGCTCCTGGTAGTCGGGGCACTGGTAAGCGGCTGTGGCGTAGGCCCGCGGCAGGCGAGGGGCGATCCTGTTGATGATTTCGTCCCCGTGGCTGCCGATTGCGGCGCCCCAATCGTCGGCGCTCGCCGCCCCGCAGGCAGGGTCCCCGAACAGCACAGCTGTATCACCGACGTCGATTCCCGTGGCGTCCGGGCCCAGGTCGACCATGAACTGGTCCATGCAGACCTTGCCGATCACCGGTACGGCGCGGCCTGCGATATTCACCACCGAGCGCCCGCTGATGCCTTTGGGGATGCCGTCCGCGTAGCCGAGCGGGATCAGTCCGAGGTAGCGGGGTTCGTAGGTGATGGCCTGGTGTTCGTAGCTCACGCCGGTGCCGGCCGGGACTTTTTTGACCATCACCAACGGGGCGGTGACGCTGAGTGCGGGTCGCAGCCCGAAGTCTGCCGGGTCCAGGTGATCGGCGGGGGCGAGGCCGTAGATTGCCAGTCCTGCCCGGACCATGTCGAAGTGGAATTCGGGCCGGTCCAGGATGTTGGCGGAGCTGGACACGTGCCGGAGATCGGGGGTGAGTCCGGCTTCCCGGGCCTGACGGACCGCATCTTCGAACTCTGCGACGGCGGTGGCGTTACCGGGGTGCGCGGGAACATCGGCCCAGGCCAGGTGGGTCCAGAGGCCTCGAACCCGCAGAGTCCCGTCGAGTTCGGCCTCCCGTGCCCGGGCTACCAGTTCGGCCCAATCCTCCTTGCGCGCGCCACCGCGGCTAAGGCCGCTGTCCAGCTCCAAATGCACGACGGCGGGCCGGCCAAGGCGTCCAGCGATGCCTACCAGCACCTCCAGTTGGCCGACGCTTCCAAGCGAAACATCAATGTCGTTTTCGAGGGCTTCAAGAATGGTGGCGCTTGTCTGGGATGCCAGATAGAGCCAGGAAAGGATGGGGACGGTGACTCCTGCTTGCCGTAGCGCGATGGCTTCGGTGAGCTGGGCGGTTCCCAGCCAGTCCGCGCCCGCCGCAATGGCTTCGCGGGCCACTTCCACGAGTCCGTGACCATAGGCATTGCCCTTCACGACGGCCATGAAATAGGGCGCTTCGCTGCGCTCTTTCAAGGACCGGACATTGTCTGAAATTGCGGACAGATCTACGGTGACCTGTCCGGAAAGGGCGGCCGGGGCTGCCCCTTGATAATGTGCATTACGTCTCATGGTTGAACACTATAGGTCATTTTGCACCGCAGTGAGAGGTGGCTCACATGCCAGTCTTGTGGAGGGGAAATCGAAACTACTTTGAAGGGACGTCAAGGGTGACCGTGCCTGTGAACACCGAAAACGAAGCGGCGGTGAGCGTGACGAGGCCGAGCCTCGGTGCGCAGCTCCTGCGCCGCAAGCCCATCGGCCAGATGGTCGATGAAGCCGGAGGCGGCGAGGGCGGTACGCCGTTGGTCCGCAGCTTCGGCGTACTCCAGCTGACCATGATCAGTGTTGGTGCCACGCTTGGCACCGGCATCCTCGTGATCCTGGGTGAATCCGTGCCGCTGGCGGGACCGGCCATTTGGATCTCCTTCGTCATCGCCGGCGTGGCCGCGCTCCTCTCGGCTGTTTCGTACGCCGAAATGGCCGGCCTCGTCCCCGTGGCAGGATCCAGCTATTCCTATTCCTACGCCACCATGGGTGAGGGCATGGCCTGGATTTGCGGGTGGTGCCTGGTGCTGGAGTATGCGGTCTCTGTCGCAGCTGTAGCCGTGGGTGCGGGGCAGTACGTCAATGAGACGTTGGCAGCGTTTGGGCAGGTCCTGCCTGATGCCATCAGCCAGCCCCCGGGCGATGGGGGCGTTCTCAACCTCCCCGCGCTGATCATCGTGGTGCTTGCCATGATCCTGCTGGTGCGGGGTGCACGGGAAAGCGCCTGGATCAACACCACAATCGTCATCATCAAGGTGGGTATCCTGATCTTCTTCTGCGCTGTGGCCTTCACTGCCTTCAACGCAGGGAACTTCGAGCCGCTCATGCCCATGGGCGCAGCCGGTGTTTCTGCCGCAGCGTCGAGCGTCTTCTTCTCCTACATCGGCTTTGATGCCGCCTCCACCGCCGGCGAGGAAGCCAAGAACCCCAAACGTGACCTTCCCCGCGCCATCCTGCTCTCCATGGTGATCGTCACCAGCATCTATGTCCTGGTTTCCGTCGCCGCCATCGGAGCCCGTCCCTGGGGCTGGTTCGATGGGACCGAAGCCGCACTGGTTCAGATCCTCCACGAAATCACCGGCCAGCCGTGGATCGCACTGGTCTTCTCGGTGGGTGCCGTCCTGGCGATCGCCAGCATCGTTCTCACCGTCCTCTACGGACAGACTCGCATCATGCTGTCCATGTCCCGCGATGGCATGGTGCCCAAGGTCTTTGGCCGCGTCTCCCGCCGAACCGGCACCCCGGTGGCCGGAACCCTGATCATCGGCTCAGTCGTCGCCCTCACCGCCGGGCTTGTCCCGCTCGGGGCCCTGGCCGACGCCACCAGCATCGGCACGCTCTTCGCTTTCGCCCTGGTCAATGTCGCCGTCATCTACCTCCGGCGCAACCGCCCCGACCTTGAGCGCAGCTTCCGGGTTCCGCTGTACCCCATCACGCCGATACTTGGCACCCTGATGTGCGCATACTTGATGCTCAACCTCGGCGCCGACACCTGGGTGACATTCGGCGTATGGATGTTGGTGGGCATCGCCATCTACTTCGGCTATGGACGCCGGAACTCCAAGGTAGCCGCGCTCAGTGAGCAGGACTACCTGAAATGACCACCAGGGCCGTCCGCCCGGAACCTGTGAAAGCAGTCAACCCATGACCATTGCCACCGAACTCCCTCACGTCGATGACGCCGGAGCGCCCGGAGAAGCACCGATCACCATGCTGAATCCGGACTTCCCCTTCAGCTACGACCACTACCTGGCTCACCCTGACGGGCTGGGCTCCGTTCCGGAAGAGCTGTACGGCACCGAAGTGGCCATCATCGGTGCCGGCCTGTCCGGACTGGTCACTGCCTACGAACTGATGAAGCTCGGCCTCAAACCGGTCATCTACGAGGCCGACCAGATCGGTGGCCGTCTCAGGACAGCCAGCTTCCCGTCCGCCCCGGGCGTCACAGCCGACCTTGGCGGCATGCGCTTCCCGGTCTCGGGTAAGGCGTTCTACCACTACGTGGACCTGCTGGGCCTGGACACCAACGACTTCCCCAACCCCATGGCCCCGGCCACGTCCAGCACCGTCATTGAGCTCGCCGGCAAGAAGCACTACGCCACCACCGCTGATGAGCTGCCGGAGTTCTTCCGCGAAGTCGCCGATGCCTGGAAGGCCGCAGTGAACGACGGCGCGGCCTTCGCCGAAATGCAGGAAGCCATCAAGGCCCGCGACACCCGGCGGATCAAGGAGCTGTGGAACGCGCTCCTGCCGGAACTGGACGAGCAGACCTTCTACGGCTTCATCGCTGCCAGTAAGTCCTTCAAGGAAGCCGGCTTCGCCCACCGTGAAGCGTTCGGCCAGGTGGGCTTCGGCACCGGCGGCTGGGACACGGACTTCCCCAACTCCATCCTCGAAATCCTCCGGGTTGTTTACACCGACGCCGACGATCAGCACCGCTCCATCGCGGGAGGAGCGCAAAGGCTCCCTGAGGCACTTTGGAACCACGCGCCGTCGGGCATTAAGCACTGGCCGGAAGGAACGTCCCTTTCGTCCTTGCACTCCGGCTCGCCGCGCGGAGCGGTGGACAACATCCGCCGCGCAGAAAACGGCGACCTCCTGGTCCGGGAGAACTGGGGACGCGAAGCGACGTACCAGGCCGTAGTGACCACCTGCCAGTCGTGGCTGTTGTCGACGCGCATCCACACCGAGGAAGCGCTGTTCCCGGCCGAGCTGTGGACGGCGATCGAGCGCTCGCACTACATGCAGTCGTCCAAGACGTTCGTCATGGTGGACCGGCCGTTCTGGAAGGACATCGACCCGGAGACCGGGCGCGAAGTTTTGTCCATGACGCTCACCGACCGCCTCAACCGGGCCACGTACCTGCTCGACGACGGCCCGGACAAGCCCGCTGTCATCCTCCTGTCCTACACCTGGAACGACGATGCCCTGAAGTGGCTGGCGCTCAGCGCCGAGGAACGCGTGAAGCTGATGCTGCACTCCTTGGAGCAGATCTACCCGGGCGTGGACATCGCGAGCCACATCGTTGGCCAACCCATCACCGTGTCTTGGGAGGCGGATCCCAACTTCATGGGCGCCTTCAAAGCCAACCTGCCCGGGCACTACCGGTACCAGCAGCGGCTTTTCACGCACTTCAAGCAGGACAAGTTGCCCGAGCACCAGCGCGGCATCTTCCTTGCCGGGGATGACGTGTCCTTCACTGCGGGCTGGGCCGAAGGAGCTGTGACCACCGGCCTCAACGCTGTGTGGGGCGTGGTGAACCACCTCGGCGGTTCGTCCGTTGCCGGCAACCCGGGCCCGGGTGACCTCTTGGATGAGCTCGGTCCGATCAGCCTGGATTAGGTTCCGTTGCGAGGCCCGCTTTACGCACCAAAACCCTTGGTTGGCGCGTAGAGCGGGCCTCGCATTTGTCATTTAAGCGTGCATTTCCCGGTGCGCCGCAGCGAGTTCCTTGTAGTGGGCCGCGTTGTGCTTGACGCCCTCAAACTCGTCGTCCGTCAGTTCCCGCCGGACCTTTGCCGGGACACCCGCCACAAGTGAGCGCGGGGGAATAACCGTGCCCTCCAACACCACCGCACCAGCGGCAATAAGGGAGCCGGTACCAATCACGGCGCCATTCAGGATCGTGGCGCTCATGCCAATCAGGCAGTCGTCCTCCACAGTGCAGCCATGGACCACAGCGCTGTGGCCGACGGAGACGCGCTTGCCCACGGTGCAGGGGAACCCGGGGTCGGCGTGGAGGACTACGTTGTCCTGCAGATTGGACCCTGCGCCGACCTTGATGGCGGCAGTGTCAGCGCGGACGGAGACGCCGTAGAAGGCGCTGGAGTCCTCGGCCAGCGTGGCCTTGCCAATGATGGACGCAGTGGGTGCCACAAAAGCAGATTCATGGATGTCCGGGGTGTCCCCGGCGAACGTGTAGGAAGGAGCCATGCGCCCAGCTTAGTTGGGCGCGGCGGGCCCTTAGTTGAACACTACGGTCCGGGTGCCATCGAGCAGCACGCGGTGTTCGGCCTGCCACTGCACCGCCTGCACCAGCGTACGGCCCTCGACGTCCCGGCCCATCTGAACGAACTGCTCCGCCGTACGGGCGTGGTCAACGCGGATGACTTCCTGCTCGATGATCGGGCCCTCATCCAGGTCGGCTGTCACATAGTGGGCCGTGGCGCCAATGATCTTCACACCGCGGGCATGGGCCTGGTGGTAAGGCTTGGCGCCCTTGAAGGACGGGAGGAAGGAGTGGTGGATGTTGATGGCCCGGCCGTTCAGCTCCTTGCACAGGTCATTGGAGAGGATCTGCATGTAACGGGCCAGGACCGTGAGTTCAACATCGTGTTCGGCGATGAGCTTGAGCAGCGCGGCCTCGGCGTCTGCCTTGGTATCGGCCGTCACGGGAATGTGGTGGAACGGGATGCCGTAGAACTCCGCAAGGGACTCCAGGTCACGGTGGTTGGACACGATGGCCGGGATCTCAATGGGCAACGTTCCGGCGCGTTGTGCGAACAGGAGGTCGTTCAGGCAGTGGGCGTCTTTGGAGCACAGGATCAGGGTGCGCACCTTTTGCCCGACGGGGTTGATCTGCCACGTCATCCCGAACGATTCAGCCACCGGCTGCAGCGCGGCTGTCAGTTCCGCCTGCGTGCTCGACGTCGTTGCCTCCACACGCATGAAAAAGTTGCCGGTGCTGGGGCTTCCGTATTGCTGGGAGTCAGCGATGTTGCATCCCGCCTCGAGCAAGGCGCCGGCTACCGCATGAACGATGCCGGGGCGGTCAGGGCAGGACAGTGTTACTACGAAAGCGGTGGATTCAGTCACACGATCAAGCCTACCTGTGCTGCCTTGTTGTACTGTTAACGGGTCGCAACTGGCGTTGGGTGGACTACCACCAGGGAGCGGCAATCATGAAGACCACGGATCGTACGCCTGGGCCGAGGGTCATGTCTTACCGCTGCACGCACGTGACCAATCCCTCTGTAATTTACGGGACGCGGGAATGCTGCTGCCGGTAGCCTGACCTGTAGCACCACCGTTGCCTAGCCAGGAGATCTCCGTGACTACCACAACCACTTCCGCGTCTGTCAGCAACCAGTCGCTCGCCGATCTCGATCCCGAGATCGCAGCAGTCCTCAACCAGGAACTTGGCCGCCAGCGCGGCACCCTGGAAATGATTGCGTCCGAAAACTTCGCTCCCCGCGCCGTCATGGAAGCCCAGGGCTCTGTCCTGACCAACAAGTACGCCGAGGGCTACCCGGGCCGCCGCTACTACGGCGGTTGTGAATACGTCGACGTCGCCGAGCAGCTCGCCATCGACCGCGTCAAGGAACTCTTCGGCGCAGAGTACGCGAACGTCCAGCCGCACTCCGGTGCTCAGGCCAACGCCGCCGCCCTTTCGGCCATGATCACCCCGGGCGACAAGATCCTGGGCCTGTCCCTGGCCCACGGTGGACACCTGACCCACGGCATGAAGCTGAACTTCTCCGGCAAGCTCTACAACGTAGCCGCATACCAGGTTGAAGAAGACAACTTCCGGATCGACATGGACAAGCTCCGTGAGCAGGCCATCGCCGAGAAGCCGCAGGTCATCATTGCCGGCTGGTCCGCGTACCCCCGCCACCTCGATTTCGCTGCTTTCCGCTCCATCGCCGACGAGGTTGGCGCGCTTCTCTGGACGGACATGGCGCACTTCGCCGGCCTCGTTGCAGCAGGACTGCACCCCAGCCCGGTGCCGTACTCCGACGTCGTCACCTCCACGGTCCACAAGACCCTGGCCGGCCCTCGGTCCGGTGTGATCCTGGGCAAGCAGGAGTGGGCCAAGAAGCTCAACTCCAGCGTCTTCCCGGGCCAGCAGGGCGGCCCGCTCATGCACGTGATCGCAGCCAAGGCTGTTGCGTTCAAGATCGCCGGCGGCGAGGAGTTCAAGGAGCGCCAGGAGCGTGTCCTCGAGGGCGCAAAGATCATCGCTGACCGCCTGAACCAGCCCGATGTTGCCGACGCCGGCGTCTCGGTGCTCACTGGCGGCACCGATGTGCACCTGGTCCTGGTTGACCTGCGCAACTCGCAGTTGGACGGTCAGCAGGCCGAAGACCTCCTGCACTCGGCTGGCATCACCGTGAACCGCAACTCTGTTCCGTTCGACCCCCGCCCGCCGATGGTCACCTCCGGCCTCCGCATCGGTACGCCCGCCCTGGCTACCCGCGGTTTCGGTGCCACTGAGTTCACCGAGGTTGCGGAGATCATCGCCACAGCGCTCAAGGCCGGCTCGGCTACGGACGTAGAAGCCCTCCAGGCTCGCGTCGACAAGCTCGCCGCCGATTTCCCGCTGTACCCGCAGCACGAGCAGTGGTAACCAGCCCCTTTAAGGCTGAACACGCATTACCCGGGCATTGAACCGGAGCCGACGGGATCCGCCGCCATATCTTCGGCGGTGGGTCCCGTTGGCATGAGCCAACAGGTCACCCACCAGAAAGAGCAGATGGAATGACACAGTCCACCGCACAGATCCTCGACGGCAAGGCCACCGCCGCAGCCATCAAGGCAGAACTGACCACCCGCGTTTCCGTCCTCGCTGCCAAGGGAATTGTTCCGGGCCTGGGCACCATCCTGGTGGGTTCCGACCCCGGCAGCACCTGGTACGTGGGGGGCAAGCACAAGGACTGCGCCGAGGTTGGCATCCAGTCCATCCGCCGCGACCTTCCTGAGGATATCTCCCAGGAGGACCTGCTGGAGGTTGTCCGCGAGCTCAACGACAACCCGGAATGCACCGGCTACATCGTCCAGCTTCCGCTGCCCAAGCACATCGACCAGGACGTCATCCTGGAGGCCATGGATCCGAACAAGGACGCCGACGGCCTGCACCCCATGAACCTCGGCCGCCTGGTGGCCAACGTCAACGGCGAGATGAAGTCCCCGCTGCCCTGCACCCCCAAGGGCTGTGTGGAACTGCTGCGCCGCCACAACATCGAACTCAAGGGCAAGCGCGTCCTGGTGGTCGGCCGCGGTGTCACCATCGGCCGCCCGATCGGGTTGCTGCTGACCCGCAAGGAAGTCAACGCAACCGTCATCCTCGCCCACACCGGGACCGTGGACCTGCCCGCTGAAATCAAGCAGGCCGACGTCGTGATCGCTGCCGCCGGTGTGCCGCACATGATCAAGGCCGAAGACCTTAAGCCGGGCGCAATAGTGCTCGACGTCGGCGTCAGCCGCGTGGACGACGGCAACGGCAAGGCTGTTGTCACCGGAGACGTGGACCCGGCAGCTGCCGACGTCGCGGCCTGGTTGTCCCCGAACCCGGGTGGCGTGGGCCCGATGACCCGGGCCATGCTCCTCGCCAACGTGGTGGAGAGCGCCGAACGCCAGGCCGGAATCGCCTAGGGTTCCGCGAGCACAGCGTTCCCGCGAACGCAGCAGGGCGCCTACCCCCCCCGGTGTCGGCGCCCTGCTCCGTTAACCCGACGACGCCACACAACAACCACGGCTAGGCTCTGAGTATGCAGCCCCGTTCCCCTGAGCCCACACGGCGTCCGGGGCCACCGCCCATCGCCGGCCCCCGCCGTTTCGCAGGCCCGCCCACAAGTTTCATTGTCATCACGGTCGCTGTGGTCCAGATTGTGGGGACGCTGTTTTCTGCAGGCCACCAGGATGCGCCCCGGCCTTTGGACGGGCTGGGGGTCCTGCTGCTCCTGGCCGGCCCGGCCGGGTTGGCCATCCGGAAACGTGCGCCCCAGGTGATGCTTCCGCTCGCGCTCGTCGCCACCGGGGCCTATTTGGTGTTGGGTTACGCCTGGGGGCCGATCGTTTTGTCCTTGGCGCTGGCAATCGTGCTCACGGCAGCTGCCGGACTGCGGTGGCAGGCGTGGGCAGGCGCCGCAATCGCGGCTGCGGCGGTCGTCGCCGGGTCGGCAATGACGGGCGACGAGAACTGGCCGGTGCGTGCGTCCGCGGGCGTCGCTTGGGCCGCGATCCTGGTCCTGTTGGGGCAGGGCTTCCGACGGCGGAGCGAACGGTTCGCCGAATATCGTCGGCGCCGCGAGGAAGCGCAGAAGGCGGAACGCGACGAGTACAGGCTCACCCTGGCCCGGGATATCCACGATGTCGTGGCCCATTCCCTTTCCATGATCAACGTCCAAGCATCCGTGGCCCTGCACGTCGGTGCTGATGATCCGGAGAAGCTCAGGCCGGCCCTCGAGGCCATCAAGGCCGCCAGTAAAGAGTCACTCACCGAGGTACGCCAGCTCCTGGGCGTGCTGCGCGAGGACGTCCCGCTGGCTCCCGCCGCACGGCCCACGTTGGCCCGTGTCCCCGAGTTGGTGCGAAACGCGCAGGTCGGTGGTCTTCGGGTCACGTTGGAGGACAATGCCGACCACCCAGGTGTTGGCCCCGCCCAGCAGGAAGCCGCCTACCGGATCATCCAGGAAGCACTCACCAACGTCGGCAGGCACTCAGGCGCCCGGTCCGCCGTCGTACGCATTGCCCAAACCGACAGGGAGCTGGAGGTGACCATTGACGACGACGGCGCGGGCATGGGTGGCGCGCTCCCCGGCAACGGCCTCACGGGCATGCGTGAGAGGGCGGTCGCCTTGGGCGGCTCGTTCACGCTTCACAGCCTTGAGCCGGGCTTGCGAGTCCAAGCGACCTTGCCGACACATCACGAAGGAACCCGCCCATGATCCGCATCCTCCTGGCCGACGACCAGACCCTCATCCGGGCGGGCTTCCGGGCGCTCCTGGATGCCGAACCGGACATGGAGGTGGTGGGTGAGGCAGGCACCGGCCGCGAGGCTGTCCGCGCCGCGGCCCGGGACAGGCCCGACGTCATCCTCATGGACATCCGCATGCCGGACGACGACGGCCTCACCGCCACCCGCACAATCCTGGGCGACCCTGCCATGGCCGGCACGCGCATCATCATCCTCACCACCTTCGAGCTGGACGAGTACATTGCCGAAGCCGTGCGGGCCGGCGCCGCAGGCTTCCTGGTCAAGGACACGGAACCGGCTGAGCTCATCCGGGCCGTCCGGGTGGTGCACGATGGAGACGCGCTGCTCTCCCCGTCGGTGACCCGGCGGATCATGGCCCAGTTGGCGTCCCAAAGCCGCGCTGCCGGCAAGGTGGTCCCGCTGGACCAGGTGACCGAGCGCGAACGCGAGGTCCTGGCCCTGGTGGGCGAGGGCCTGAACAACGCCGAAATCGCCGAACGCCTCTTCATCACACCGCTCACCGCCAAGACCCATGTTTCGCGCATCATGACCAAGCTGATGGTCCGCGACAGGTCCCAGCTGGTAGTCCTTGCCTACGAATCAGGCTTGGTGAAACCGGGCTGGAGCAGCTGACCACCTGGCGGGACTCCGCCGGGAGTAGGCGGCCGGGGCAAGGTGACTCCCGACGGCGGACGCCCCACCTGCCGCTCCCGGGCAGACTCGAACCAGAGCCGAAAGACGGTTCACGCCGGGCACCGGCGACGCAGAGTTTGGATCAAAGACATGTTCACCGCATTGACGTCAATCGTCGGGGAGACCACCACGCTTGGGGGAGCGGTGGCACAGTTGCCGGCCGCCGTCGCCACCCACGGACCGTGGGGCGACGGACCGTTCTGGCCGTTCTTCATCATCTTCCCGCTGTTCTGGATCATCGTGATCTGCCTGTTCATCTTTGTGGGCCGGCGGACGTGGCGCCGCAACCACCACTGGGCCGCAACCCAAGGCGCCGAGGGGGTGCTGCGGGAGCGCTATGCCCGCGGCGAGATCGATGAGACCGAGTTCCGCCAGCGGCTGGAGGTGTTGCGCTCGCAGCCGGGCAGTTGACTGGCCGGCCAACTGAAACGAGAGGGCTCTTGCAGGAATATCTGCAAGAGCCCTTTCACATATTCCCTGGCGCTACTAGTCTGCTGAGGGTGCACAATGAAGCCATCCGCTCCTCGACACAGTCCCTGACACCATCAGAATCGTCGCGAACCAACCCCGACATGAACCCGCAAACCGTCATCAGCGCCCGGAACCTCACCAAGGCCTATGGTGACCTCACCGCCGTGGACAACATCTCCTTCGACGTACCCGCGGGGGAGTCCTTCGGCCTTCTGGGGCCCAACGGTGCCGGGAAGTCCACAACCATGAAGATGATCGGCGGCGTCTCCCAGCGCACCTCCGGCTCGCTCAACATCATGGGCCTGGACCCCGAGTCGCATGGCCCGGAGGTGAGGGCGCACCTGGGCGTGGTCCCGCAGCAGGACAACCTGGACGAGGAACTACGGGTCCGCGAAAACCTGATCGTGTACGGGCGCTACTTCGGACTCCCGCTGAGCTACCTGCGGCCCAAAGCCGACGAGCTCCTGGAATTCGCGCAGCTGACGGACAAAGCCAACTCGAAGGTGGATGCGCTGTCCGGTGGCATGAAAAGGCGGCTCACCATCGCGCGGTCGCTCATCAACGAGCCACGGATCCTCCTCCTCGATGAGCCCACCACAGGCCTTGACCCGCAGGCCCGCCACATCCTTTGGGACAGGCTTTTCCGGCTCAAGGAGAGTGGAGTGACGCTGATCCTCACCACGCACTACATGGACGAGGCCGAGCAACTCTGCGACCGGCTGATCGTGGTGGACAAGGGACGGATCATGGCCGAAGGGTCGCCGGCCAACCTGATCCGCGAGCACTCCTCGCGCGAAGTACTCGAACTCAGGTTCGGGTCCGAGCGGAACGCAACAATCGGCGTCGAACTCCAAGGCATCGGTGAGCGGCTGGAGACGCTGCCCGACCGCGTGCTCATCTACGCGCACGACGGCGAGGCCGCGTTGGAGCAGGTCACGTCGCGTGGGCTGCGGCCCATGACGTCGCTGGTGCGCCGTTCATCGCTGGAGGACGTGTTCCTGCGGCTGACCGGAAGGAGCCTTGTTGACTGACTCACCGGGTAAACCGCTCACGACGGCGGCGCAGCCGTTGCTGGCCCACTCACCTGAGGTTTCGGCTGCCAGGGCACGACGCTGGGGTTCCTTCTTCTATGCGGAACAGGTTCTGCGCGTCATGCGCAATTACGGCTGGTCCGTGGTCCTTTACAGCGTAGGCCAGCCGGTGGCGTACCTGTTCGCCATGGGGGTTGGGCTCGCCAGCTTGGTGGACGCCAACAGCGAGGCGGCCTTCGGCGGCGTCAGCTACCTCGAATTCGTGGCGCCGGCCCTGTTGGTCTCCGCGGCGGTGATGACGGCGTCGGGGGAGTTCTCGTACCCCATTATGGACGGCTTCAAATGGCGCCGGGTGTTCTACGGCCCCCACGCTTCGCCGTTGATTCCGCAACAGATCGCCAGTGGCCACATCATGGCCAGCACGGTCCGGTTCCTGCTGCAATCGGTGGTCTACTTCGTGGTGGTGGCCCTGTTCGGTGCGTCCCCAAGTCCGTGGGGTTGGGTATCGGCCATCGTGGCAACAGTGGCGGCACTGTCCTTCGGCCTGCCGCTGATGGCCTACGCCGCGAGTATCACCCAGGACAAGGGGCAGTTCGCCTTGGTCCAGCGGTTCATCGTGATGCCGTTGTTCCTTTTCTCGGGCACGTTCTTCCCGCTTGATACCCTGCCGTTGGCCGTCCGCTGGATCGGGTGGATCTCGCCGGTTTGGCATGGAACGGAGTTGGGCAGGGTCTTCACTTACGGCATGGACCAGGACCCGTTGCTGACCATCACGCACGTCGTGTTCCTGCTGGCGACAGCCATCATTGGATGGGTCCTTGTCCGACGCCAGTTCGTGAAAAGGATGGGCTCATGAGTGTCCTGACAGGCGGCCACAGCGCCACGGATCTTGCGCGCGAGCGGAAGTTCGGCTCGCTCTACTCCCGCAACGCACGGGCCGTTGTGGGACGCGGGCTCATGGCGGCCAAGTCGAGCACTTGGCTGGTGATGGTGTCCGGGTTCTTCGAGCCGGTGCTGTTCCTGCTGGCCATGGGCGTGGGGATGGGTTCCATTGTGGGTACCGTGCAGGGCCCGGGAGGCGGAGAGATCAGCTACGCGGCGTACATTGCGCCCGCCCTGCTGGCGGTCTCGGCCATGAACGGGGCCATCTACGATTCCACCTGGAACGTGTTCTTCAAGATGAACTTCGCCAAGCTCTACCAGGGGATGCTCTACACATCGCTGGGGCCGCTGGACGTTGCCATCGGCGAGATCTTCCTGGCCCTGCTGCGGGGCCTGCTGTACGCTACCGGGTTCACCGCCGTCATGGGGGTCATGGGGCTGCTTACCAGTTGGTGGGCCATCCTGGTCATCCCGGCATCGGTGTTGATCGCTTTCGGCTTTGCCAGTTTCGGCATGGGTATTACCAGTTTCATGAAGACCTTCCAGCAGATGGACTGGATCAACTTCTTCCTGCTGCCCATGTTCCTGTTCAGTGCCACGTTCTACCCGCTGAGCGTCTACCCGCAGGTCATCCAGTGGTTCATCCAAGCCATGCCCCTGTGGCACGGCGTGGAGTTGCTGCGGCAGATCAGCGTGGGCTCGTTCAGCCCTGCCACGGCCATCCACGTGGGGTATTACGTGGTGATGATCGGGCTCGGGATCATGTTGACCACCGGACGGCTGCGCCAACTGTTCCTCAAATGACGCCTCTGTGTTCGCCGTCCGTGGAAGCCGGCACAGGCACCATTGGTCTTTTGAGAGAATAGAGCCATGCAATCTCTCGGTGACCCGCGCCCGTCCACGTCCCCCGCCGGCAAAGGCATGTTCAAGGGCTTCCGCATCGGCGGCCTGGGGATGACTGTCGTCATCATCGCCTTCCTGGTGGCCGTCATCTTCGCGGCCAACAAGAACGACGTCGTGGGCTGGGTCGTCGCCGCAGTGGCCTTCGGCTGGCTGGCACTGGCCACCTTCGTAGTCCTGAGCATTCGCAAGGCCGCGCAGCGGGCCGGGGCGAAGCTGAGCGAAGCGCAAGCGGCATTCAACTCCGCAACCGGCCGCGCGCCGTCGTCGGGTGTTGCTGACAATGGCGGCACCCGCGTTGTCGCTGAACGCAGCCAGGCAGACGAAGTCCGCGACCTCAAGTTGGACCACTCCTTCAAGATCGTCCAGGTGCAAGTGCGTGTGGTGGACGAGGAACGCGCCAAGGGAGCCGCTGCGGACCAGGACACCATCAACCGGGCACTGGAAACCATCGCCATCACGGCCACCAACGCCCGGGACATGATCAAGTCCCCAGGTGGCTCGGAGGAGCCCGTAGCCGGAACCATCATCGACTAGAGTGGACCGGGTGAGTACGGCATTGAAGAAGGATTTCCTTCGCATCGCATCAGTCAACGTCAATGGCCTGCGGGCTGCCTACAAGAACGGCATGGCGGAATGGCTGGAGCCCCGCGAGGTTGACATCCTGTGCTTGCAGGAAGTGCGGGCCCCTGATGACATCGTCAGGAAGCTGATCGGCGAGGGGTGGCACATCCTCCACACCGAGGCTGAAGCCAAGGGCCGGGCCGGAGTAGCCATCGCCTCCCGCCAGGAGCCCACAGCTACCCGCATCGGGATCGGCGACTCCTATTTCGATACCTCAGGCCGTTGGGTCGAGGCGGATTACACCGTGCAGACCGCTGCCGGCGACTTCACCACTCTTTCCGTCGTCAGCGCCTACGTGCACTCCGGCGAAGTGGGGACGCCCAAGCAGGACGACAAATTCCGTTTCCTGGATGCCATGACCGTCAGGCTGCCCGAGCTCGCCAAGCACAGCGATCATGCCTTGGTGGTTGGCGACCTCAACGTCGGACACACAGAACTCGACATCAAGAACTGGAAGGGCAACGTCAAGCGTGCCGGCTTCCTCCCCGAGGAACGGGCATACTTCGACCGCTTCCTCGGCGAAGAGATCGGATGGAGGGATGTCCACAGGGGCCTGGCAGGAAATGTCGCCGGCCCCTACACCTGGTGGTCCCAGCGCGGTAAGGCCTTTGACACTGACACTGGCTGGCGCATCGACTACCACCTGGCCACCCCGGGCCTTGCAGCAGCCGCTTTCTCGGCCGTTGTTGACCGGGCGCCTTCGTGGGACACCCGCTTCTCTGACCACGCACCGCTGGTAGTCGACTACCGGCTCTGAGCTTCCGAAGGTATTTTCTCCATGACCAGTTCCATCACGACTGAAACCGGCACCGCCGCCACAGAACGCGCCGCAGCGTCCACCAAGCTGGCCGTTGGCGCCAAGCACCGCGTTCTCTCAGGCATGCAGCCGTCCGCTGACTCCTTGCACCTGGGCAACTACCTGGGTGCCTTGGTCAACTGGGTCCGGATGCAGGACGAGTACGACGCCGTGTTCTTCATTCCGGACCTCCACGCCATCACCGTGCCGCAGGATCCGGCCGAGCTGGCCCGCCGCACCCGTGTTACGGCCGCGCAGTACATTGCAGGCGGCGTGGACGTGGACAAGTGCACGTTGTTCGTCCAGTCCCAGGTTCCCGAGCACGCCCAGCTGGCCTGGGTCCTGAACTGCATCACGGGCATGGGTGAAGCCGCCCGCATGACCCAGTTCAAGGACAAGGCACAAAAGCAGGGCTCGGACCACGCGAGCGTTGGCCTGTTCACGTATCCCATCCTGCAGGCCGCGGACATCCTGCTCTACCAGCCGCACGGCGTGCCCGTCGGTGAAGACCAGCGCCAGCACGTGGAGCTGAGCCGCGACCTCGCGAACCGCTTCAACAGCCGGTTTGGCGAGACGTTCCAGGTGCCCGAAGCCTTCATCCAGAAGGAATCGGCCAAAATCTACGACCTCCAGAACCCCACGGCCAAGATGTCCAAGTCTGCCGAATCACCGGCCGGGCTGATCAACCTCCTGGACGATCCCAAGACAGTGGCCAAGCGCATCAAGTCCGCTGTCACGGATACCGAAACCGAGATCCGCTACGACCGCGAAAACAAGCCTGGTGTTTCCAACCTGCTGACCATCTACTCGGCCATCAGCGGCACACCCGTGGAAAAGATCGTGGCCGACTACCAGGGCAAGATGTACGGCCACCTCAAGGTGGACCTCGCCGAGCTCGTCTCCACCCACCTCGCACCCATCCGGGAACGGGCCAACGAGCTCCTGGCGGACCCGGCAGAACTGGACCGCCTGTTGGCCCTCGGCGCGGACAAGGCCCGCGGGATCGCCTCAGCCACCCTGGCCGATGTCTATTCCAAGGTCGGCTTCCTGCCGTACCGCGGAGACGCCGTACACGGCGAGCAGGGAGTCCGCTAAGCCCATGTGCTCTGCTGGCCAGCTCAACGTCGAGACCGACGCCCGGAAGGGTGTCGGTCCGGACGATTCTCGCCAGCCGGCTGTCACCGGCGCCGATTGTGGTGCCGGTGACACCATGTGCGTGGGCGTGATTCTCGGCTTCCCGCCTGAGATCGCCCAGGAGCTCCAGGAATGGCGGGCATCGTTCGGTGATCCCATGGCGGCTGTCATTCCTGCGCACATCACCCTGATCACCACCACGCCCACCCAGGACTGGGCAGCAACCCGCGAGCACGTGCGGGCGGTCGCCAAAACGCAGGAACCGTTCAACATCACCATCTCGGGTACTGGTTCCTTCCGGCCCGTCTCGCCCGTGGTGTTCGTCAACGTCGAAGAGGGCTTTGAGGAGTGCGTGCAGCTGCACGAGAAGCTGCAAAGCGGCCCGCTTGAGCGGATGCTTCCCTTCCCGTACCACCCGCACGTCACGGTGGCCCACGACGTCGCCCAGAAGAACCTTGATGAGGCCGAAACGGTGCTCAGGGATTACCGGGCGACGTTCCCAGTGGTTAGCATGGGACTTTACGAACACGACACCAATGGAATATGGCAGCTACGGGAAGAGCTCGACTTTGGCGGCGATACTGACGAGGAACAGCAAGCGGATCCAAGCCACGGCGGCGGACGCTCCTCCGCTGCCAACTGAGCTGGCCAAGCTCAAACTGGAGCTTCTGCATAAACGGCAGGAATTAGGCCACGCCAAGCGCTCCGGCGCGGGCTTCCCGGCCAGGGCAGGTGCATTCTTCGCCGTTTTCATGGCCAGGCTGAACACCAACCGCGCCATGCGCTCGTTCCAGCATTACTCGCGGCAGCACGGGCCTTTGCTCAGCGCGGGCATTGGCTTCAACATGTTCTTTTCGGTGACAGGTCTCCTCACTACCGGTTTCGCGATCGCCGGAATCGTCCTGGGCGGCAATCCGGTCCTTGAAGACGCCGTCATCAGCAGCGTGGCCGCCGCCGCTCCAGGGCTCCTGCAGGTCGACGGCGGTAAAGGGCTGGTGGATCCACAGACGCTGCTCAACCCGTCCGGGCTGGGGTGGACGGCGCTCATCGCGGCGGCGGTCACCATTTTCACGTCCCTGGGTTGGATTGCCAGTGTCAGGGAAGGTCTTCGGGGGGTTTTGAACGCTGGCCCCCTGGTGCGAAATGTGCTCCTGCAGAAGGCCATCGACGCCGGTACGCTCCTGCTCCTCGGCGTCATCCTGGTGATCAGCGCCGGAGCCTCGCTGATCTTTGGAACCGCGGCGGACTGGTTCATCGGCTTGCTGAAGCTAAACGAGGAGGTGGCAGCGCCCATCGCCGCCACCGTCAAGATCGTGGTTCCGCTCCTTTTGAACTGCGCGACGGCGGCAGTACTGTTCCGTGTCGCCGCTGGCCTGAAGTTGGGGCGCCAGGCCTTCCTCGAAGGGGTGGCGCTGGCCGGGGTCGGAACCACCGTCCTCCAGTTCTTCAGCACCGAGCTCCTTGCCCGGTCCGGGAACAATCCCGTCCTGGCGTCCTTCGCCATCATCATCGGCCTGCTGATCTGGTTCAACCTGGTGAGCCAGGTTTACCTTGTTTCGGCGTCGTGGGCGGCCATCCGCGAGGCTGATGCCGAATCGGGGGAGGGGCCCCGCAAGAAGGTCCTCGGTTCGCGCCGCGTAGCGCCCCGTACCTGACTCTTTTCTGGCCCCGGGAGGCGCGTATGAACAACCAGCTGTGGATCGCCTGTCTCGTCGGTGCTGCGGCAGGTCTCGTCGTTGGGCAGCTGATCTTCAACTCACCTTTCCTGGGCATCCTCATCGGTGTAGGGCTGGGGGCTCTCGTGGGTGCCGCCGTGGGTCCCCGCCGCAACTAAAAGCAACGCGGGAGGCTACGGGGCCTTGGCCAGTCCCTCCCACTTCACGGTCCAGTCCGAAGGGAATCCCGGGGCGTGCTGCTCAGGTCCGTTGTCCCAACCCGCTGCCATCAAAGCTACTGCAGCCAACAATCCGCCGTTGCCGGGAAGATACAACGGCAGGGAGTCGGTTTGGCGGTTGTGTCCATTGGCGAGGAACGTGTTCTTCCCGGCGTCCAGCAGGAGTGCGTCCACCGCAGCTTCCGGGTCCTCCAGCCGCGCAGCCGTCATGGCCATCACGGGGTAGTCCCAGCCCCACGTGCTGCCCCAATCCCAGTCGGCAAGCACAGCCGTCAGGGTTGCCCGCATGGTCGCTGGATCAATCACGTCCGTCTGCGGGAGGACGCCGAGTGCGCACAACATGGAGGGGTGGTCGGTGCGGATGGTGAACGGCTCGACGTCGATGGCCGCGTACACGTCGTCGATCACCCGTGGCTTGACCATGCCGTCCGCTACCACCGACCATTCCTCCACCGGTTCCAGGCCCAACCTCTCCCGCCAAGCGGCAGCTGTTCTGAGCCCCCACTGCCAGTACGCCAACTCGAAGGTGGGGTTGGCGACCGTAGCCCTGATGGAGCCGTAGCTTTCCTGGGCCGGCACGAGTGGAGGACCCAATTCAAAGCCGCGGGACGTGGGATGCGCGAAGCTGGCCATGAAGGCGGCCGACTCGAAAACAATCTCCGCGAACTCCTCCAGCACCTCGCGGCTGGGGTTGGCCCTGTACACCAGCTCTGCGAGATAAATCGGGTGTGGCTGCTGCCAGATGAGGAAGGTGCCAATGGTGCTGGGGCTTTCCCGGCCGTCCGGACCCACCTGCTTGGGCCATCGCACGCCGTCCAAACCCTGTGCCTTGGCGGTCTGCCGAGCGCTGTCCAGGACTGTGGAGTACCACCGCAGGGACGGCAGGAGCAGCTCCACCCGGTTCCAGTGCGCGAAATGCGCGGCATGCCACCAATGCATTTCCAGGTGGAAGCGGCCACGCCACGAGTTGCACACCAGCCCTGTTTCCTGCGGAGGCAAGGAACCAGCGCAGTTGACCGCTGTCAGGTATTGCGACAACACAATCCTGCGTTCCAGTTCCTTCGCCCGGGGATCGTCCGTGGCCTCCAGTTCCAAGGCGCCGCCGGAGGACCAGAACTGCGGCCAATACTGCGCGGAGGCAGCGATGACGATTCCAGCAGTTGAAAGCACGACGCCGTATCCCGCCGCCGCTTGGAGGCCGGGCTGGGGTGCCGCTGGGGTTGAGCGGATAGAGCCACGTGGAATGCAGTCGCCGTCTCCGGAAGGGGTGAAAAAGACGGCGAAGTCCAGCACGTCTGGAGCTCCCGGATCCCTGTCCTCCGCGGACACACGGATAGTGTGTTGCCCTGTCTGTTCAACTCCCAGACTTTGCCCGGTGATCAACGCCCGGTACCGGGAGTTGTCCAGTGCACGGAAGACCGGCCAAACGGTCGTCCCTTGGTCATCGGCAGAGGACATGGGCACGCCCACAACGGTGGAATGTGCGTCCGGCCTGGTCCAGTCAGCGGCGTCATGCCAAGCTTCGGAACCGTAAGGGAAGTCCACGCCTATTACCAGGCCGGACCGGAGGGCGGGCGACTCAATGCGGAAGGCGACTTCGTCGCGGTACGGGTGGCACGCCGTCGTGATTTTGACGGGGTAACCGGCCAGTGTGAAGCGACTGGTCACCACGCCTGTCCACAGGTCCAGCGTTTGCTCGGCGTCTGTGATGTCCGCCTGGTCCAGCGGGCGTTCAGTGCCGTGATCCAGCCAGCGCAGTCCGATGCGGCCCAAGTCCAACCGGTGTGCGTTGGCCCGCAACCAGTTTTCTGCCTCTGATGTGCCTGTTTCCCGGTCGTTGACGATGTCGCCCACCATGTCCACGTAGGGGACAGGACCCCGTGGTGAGTCATACATGACGGTGGAACCTGCAAGGTCGTGCGGCTGCTCGGAGGGAACGGAGTGCCAGCCCCACTGCGCTTGGGTCCCCAGCAGGGTCCCCGGTGGCAGCTCGTCGCGTGCGCCAACGGGATAGGCGCCCGGAAACGACTGCAAGCCGGTCAGGTCCATGGTGAAGGCGAATTCGCCGTTGCCGACGGATACAGGGCTGCGCGGGTCGAGCTGGTGCTGCCGGACGTTGTGGCGCCGGACGAGTTTCTCGCGGTCGATGGGTTGGTTGTTACGCACGGTGCGGATCCCGTTCCTGGGTTGCTGGTTGGAGGACAACGGTGTCTTCAATTTCCCGCAGTGGGAAGAATGCGGCCCGCTCATACGGAGTCTTGTTGGGTTGGTGGAGGGTAAGGAACAAGCCGCCGTCGAGCCTGCGTCCGATCATGCCGTGGCCGCCGTCGGTGTTCCACAGTGGTTCTTCCTCCTGGATCCATGGGCCAAGCACAGTCCCGGAGGTGCTGCGGGCTATGCCCATGGCATAGCCGTTGTCACCGAAGCTGGACCACAGCATGATCAGTTTGCCGCTGCTGAGCCGGAACAAGAACGGGCCATCGGTGACATGGACAGGAAACTCCCGGTCCTTTGCGGACGGAACATCCAAGGCCCGGGACCATGGCGCTTCCGAGGCGCTGAAAAGGAACACCGGCACGCCCTCGGCGGTCCGCAGGTCCGGGCTGAGGCGCTGGGCCATCATGGCGCCGTCATGCACCTGCTTCCATTCGTGGCAGAAGACCATCCACGGCGTCCCTTGCTGGTCCACGTGGAGGGTCCCGTCCAGGCACTGCCAGTTTGCCGGAGTGAGCGGACCGTCGCTCCACGGTTCGAACGGTCCTTCCGGCGCTTCCGCGGCAAGAACCTGGGTTCCACGGAGCCGGCCGGGTGCAATGAATGTGGCAAACATGAAGTACCGGCCTTGATACTGGTGCACTTCGGGGGCCCAGTACTGTTCTTGGCTCCAGAATCCGGGGGACGGGCGGAAGGCTGCCACTGGTCCCTCCCAGTGGATCAGGTCACGGCTCCCGTAGCAATCGAAACCCGTTGCCTGGCCGGACCAGATGTTCCGGTCGGTACTGCCAAAGAGCAGATAACGCCCGGAGGCGGGCAGTGTTAGTACGAATGGATCCCTGATTTGGATGTCATCCAAGCTGTGCGACACGGTGGTTTCCTCTGCTGCAGATATAGTTCATGCCCCAAACTATTGACGAATATACACCGCCTTGATACGTTTCAGGAACCGTTTTCTTGAGTCTGAAAGAAGCTTACCCAATGGCGCGTAAATCTCTCCGTATCATCCAAAAATCCATCGCCTTCGTCGCCGCTCTCGGCCTGATGGGCCTCACTGCGGCCTGCTCCAGCCCGTCCTCAAACCAGCCGGAGAATGGCCCAGTGGAAATCAGGTTCTCCTGGTGGGGCAACGCAACCCGGGCGGACATCACCAGCAAAGCCGTCAAGGAGTTCGAGGCCGCCAACCCCAACATCAAGGTGAAGCCCGAATACGGCGATATCAGCGGTTACTTCGACAAGCTCGCAACCCAGGTAGCTGCAAACGACGCTCCCGACGTCATTACCATGGGTGGAGCGTACCCCGCCGAATACGCAAACAGGGGAGCGCTGCTGGACCTGTCCAAGGTCAAGGATTCCCTGGACCTCTCTAAACTGGACCCGGGTGCCCTGGAGAATGGCCAGGTCAAGGGCGCGCAGTACGGGGTGTCCACAGGGGCCAATGCGCTGGCCATCGTGGTCAATCCGGCAGTGTTCCAGGCCGCCGGGGTCGCACTCCCGGATGACAGCAAGTGGACCTGGGACGATTTCGCCAAGACCGCGAAGGACATTACCGATAAGAGCCCGAAGGGAACCTACGGCACAGCCACCGTCCTGACCCACGATTCACTGGACGCCTTCGCCCGGCAGCGCGGCAAGTCGCTTTACACGCAGGACGGCCAGCTTGGCTTGGACAAGGACACGGTTCAGGCCTACTTCGATTACTCCCTGAAGCTCAGCGAATCAGGTGCAGCCCCCAGCGCATCGGAGACCGTTGAGAAACTCAATGTCAGCACCGAGCAGACGCTCATGGGCATGGGGCAGGCCGGGATGATGCTCACTTGGAGCAATTCGCTGACTGCGCTGAGCAAAGCCTCCGGTGCCGAGCTGAAACTGCTCAAGCTGCCGGGTGAGACGCCCACTCCCGGCATCTGGCTTCAGTCCTCGCAGTTCTACACCATCTCCGCCCGCAGCAAGCACACTGATGCAGCAGCCAAACTGGTCAATTTTCTGGTCAACAACGAGGCCGCGGCTAAGATCGTTCAAAGCGACCGCGGTGTGCCCAGCAATGCCGGCATGCGTACCGCCATTCAGGATCTCCTGACGCCACAGGGCAAGACCGAGGCAGCGTACATCGACCAGATCGGCAAGATGGAGTTCGCGCCGACGTTCATCGGTCCCACCGGTTCAACGGCGGTCTCCGAGATCACGGCCCGCATCAACACCGATGTCCTGTTCAAGCGGCTCACTCCCGAGAAGGCTGCGGAACAGTGGCTCAGCGAAAGCAAAGCCGCCATCGGCAAGTAGCCAAGAGCAACGCGGGGTCACTTTTGGCCCGTCCAGGGGTGGAGCATGGGCCACAAGTGACCCCGCGTTGCTTTAGGAGACTTCCAGGTAGGGGTCGGCCCACGCGGCAATGATTCGTGCAACCCGTGCTGCTTGGCCCTTCCCGGTGAGCAGGTGTTCGCTGCCCTCCAGGGAAATGAAGCTGCGGGGGTGCCGGGCGGTGCGGAAAATCTCGCTGGCGTTATCGATCCCCACCGTGTTGTCGGTGGGGGAGTGCATCACCATGAGCGGCTTGTGGAGGGTCCGGATGCAGTCGCGCAGGTCGGCCCGCTCCACGTCCTCCACGAAGTGCCTGCGGACCTCCATGGGCCGTCCGCCCAGATCCACCACGGCACTGCCATCGCGCAGGATCGATTCGATCTCGGCGTCGAACATGTGCTCGACGTGCTTGGGCTCGTAGGGGGCACCAACGGTCACCACTGCGTTGAGCCCGGGGATATCGCGGGCCGCGGCCAGGACAGCGGCACCGCCGAAGGAGTGGCCTACCAGCAACGAAATCGAGCGGCCCTGTTCGCGCATGAACCCGGCGGCCAGGATCGTGTCAGCCACCTTGACGCTGAACGAGCCCGCAGACCACTCTCCCTCGGATCCACCCAGGCCAAGGTTGTCGAAGCGCAGCATCCCGATTCCCTGCTCAGCAAGGCCCTTGCAGATGCGCGAGGCGGCGGGGCTGTCCTTGCCAAGGGTCAGGCCGTGCGAGTAAAGGCCCCAACCGCGGACGGGGCCCTCAGGGACATCCACGATGCCGGCCAGCGTGTCGCCGGTGCTTCCGGTGAAACTGATCTTCTCAGAGCGTGACACGCTGGTCTCCTTGTGGTGCGATAACCGGTTTGCTGACGGTGATTAACGACGACGGCGCCGGTCACCATGTGGGGTGAGCGGCGCCGTCGTCGTGCTGTTCTTTAAGGGAACGGCTAACTAGATCTTGCGTGCCAGGATGGCCTGCTTGACCTCGGCGATTGCCTTGGTCACCTGGATGCCACGGGGGCATGCTTCGGAGCAGTTGAAGGTGGTGCGGCAGCGCCACACACCTTCTTTGTCGTTGAGGATTTCCAGGCGCATGTCGCCGGCGTCATCACGGGAATCGAAGATGAAGCGGTGTGCGTTGACGATCGCTGCCGGACCGAAGTACTGGCCGTCGGTCCAGAAGACCGGGCAGGACGAGGTGCAGGCGGCGCACAGGATGCACTTGGTGGTGTCGTCAAAGCGCTCACGGTCCTCGACGGACTGCAGGCGTTCCTTGGTGGGCTCGTGGCCCTTGTTGATCAGGAACGGCATGACTTCGCGGAAGGACTGGAAGAAGGGTTCCATGTCCACGATCAGGTCCTTCTCCACGGGGAGGCCCTTGATCGGCTCGACGGTGATGGGCTTGGACGTGTCCAGGTCCTTCAGCAGCGTCTTGCAGGCGAGGCGGTTGCGGCCGTTGATGCGCATGGCATCGGAACCACAGACACCGTGGGCGCAGGAGCGGCGGAAGGAAACAGTTCCGTCGATCTCCCACTTGACCTTGTGCAGGGCATCCAACACGCGGTCCGTGCCGTACATGGTCAGCTTGTAGTCGTCCCAGCGTGCCTCGTCCGAGATTTCCGGGTCGTAGCGGCGTACGCGAAGCGTGATGTGGAACGTGGGGATTTCACCGTCGCCGGCAACGCTTGCCGGGAGCTCGATCTTGGAAGCGGGCTCTGCCATTTCGGTCGTCATTAGTACTTACGCTCCATCGGCTCGTAACGGGTGAAGATGACGGGCTTCGTCTCGAGACGGATGCCCGCAACAGATTCCGCCGAGGATGCGGCGGTGACGGTGTTGTCCAGGTAAGCCATGGAGTGCTTCATGAACTTCTCGTCGTCGCGGTCCGGGAAGTCCTCACGGTAGTGGCCACCGCGTGACTCTTCACGGTGCAGCGCACCGACGGTCATGACCTTGGCCATGTCCAGGAGGAAGCCCAACTCCACGGCTTCCAGGAGATCCAGGTTGAAGCGCTTGCCCTTGTCCTGGACCGTGACGTTCTTGTACCGCTCTTCGAAGGATGCGATGTCGCGCAGGACCTGCTCCAGCGATTCCTTGGTACGGAACACCTGCATGTTGGCGTCCATGGTGTCCTGCAGTTCCTTGCGGATCTGCGCAACACGCTCAGTGCCGTTGCCGGTGAGCAGGCGGTCCAGGATGCCACGGGTCATGGCTTCGGGGTCAGCCGGCAGCTCAACAAAGTCAGCCGTCTTGGAGTACTCCGCAGCGGCGATACCGGCGCGCTTGCCGAACACGTTGATGTCCAGGAGCGAGTTGGTGCCGAGGCGGTTGGAGCCGTGCACGGAAACACAGGCAACTTCACCGGCTGCGTAGAGGCCCGGCACGATCGTGTCGTTGTCCTGCAGCACCTCGGTGGTGATGTTCGTCGGAATGCCGCCCATGGCGTAGTGCGCGGTGGGGAACACGGGAACCGGATCCGTGAACGGTTCCACACCCAGGTAGGTGCGGGCGAACTCGGTGATGTCCGGAAGCTTGGCCTCGATGTGCGCAGGCTCAAGGTGGGTCAGGTCCAGGAGGACGTAGTCCTTGTTCGGACCACAGCCGCGGCCTTCGCGCACTTCGTTGGCCATGGCGCGGGCCACGATGTCACGGGGTGCGAGGTCCTTGATGGTGGGGGCGTAGCGCTCCATGAAGCGCTCACCCTCGGAGTTACGCAGGATGGCACCTTCACCACGCGCACCCTCGGTGAGGAGGATGCCCAGGCCGGCGAGGCCGGTCGGGTGGAACTGGAAGAACTCCATGTCTTCCAGGGGGATACCGCGGCGGAACGCGATGCCCATGCCGTCACCGGTGAGGGTGTGGGCGTTGGAGGTGGTCTTGAAGACCTTGCCGGCGCCGCCGGAGGCGAACACCACGGACTTGGCCTGGAAGACGTGCAGTTCGCCGGAAGCGAGGTCGTAGGAGACAACGCCTGCAACGCGCTTCTGCTTGTACGGCGTACCGTCTTCGCGTACTGCGTCTTCTTCGACGATCAGCAGGTCCAGGACGTAGTACTCGTTGTAGAACTCAACGTTGTGCTTGACGCAGTTTTGGTACAGCGTCTGCAGGATCATGTGGCCGGTACGGTCAGCTGCGTAGCACGCACGGCGGACAGGAGCCTTGCCGTGGTCGCGGGTGTGGCCACCGAAACGACGCTGGTCAATGCGGCCCTCAGGCGTGCGGTTGAACGGCAGACCCATCTTTTCCAGGTCCAGCACGGCGTCGATGGCTTCCTTCGCCATGACCTCGGCTGCGTCCTGGTCAACCAGGTAGTCGCCACCCTTGATGGTGTCAAAGGTGTGCCATTCCCAGTTGTCTTCTTCGACGTTGGCCAGTGCTGCACACATACCGCCCTGTGCCGCACCAGTGTGCGAACGGGTGGGGTAGAGCTTGGTCAGTACCGCTGTGCGTGCGCGCTGACCGGACTCGATCGCGGCGCGCATGCCGGCGCCACCTGCACCGACAATGACGACGTCGTACTTATGGACCTGCATACCAGATGCTCTCTCTTTCAAAATTCAGATGGTCGGCGGAGGCTGCTCCGCTACGTCCGGCGAACCGGTTTACTCCAAGGAGGGGCCGGACCGCCGCTGTGGCACAGCCCGCTACGGGGCCGGGCAGAATCCGCCAGGCAGCTGAACGCCGTCGACGACGGGGCACGGGTTGAAGGTGAAGATCACCAGAGTGCCCAGGATGATGATGACCAGGGTGGCCGCATAAAGGACCATCTTGAGCCAGAAGCGAGTGGAATCCTTCTCGGCGTAGTCGTTGATGATGGTGCGGACGCCGTTGGTGCCGTGCAGCATGGCAAGCCACAGCATGGCCAGGTCCCAGAACTGCCAGAAGGGATCGGCCCACTTGCCGGCAACGAAGCCGAAGTCGATGGCGTGGATGCCATCGCCGACCATCAGGTTCACGAAGAGGTGGCCGAAGATCAGCACCACCAGGACGATGCCGGAGAGGCGCATGAAGAGCCAGGCGATCATCTCGAAGTTGCCGCGGCTGGAACCGCTGCGGTTGTACTTCGGCGCGATCTTGCCGCTCCCGATTTTCCCGCTGCGCGGGGATTCGATGGTTGTCATGGCTTAGTGGCCTCCCAGCGCAAGGGAAAGGTGGCGGATGGCGAAGCCTGCGAACGTGACCAGCCACAGCGCAAGCACGATCCACAGCAGCTGGCGCTGGTACTTCGCGCCCTTCTTCCAGAAATCGATGGCGATCACACGCAGGCCGTTGAAGGCGTGGAAGATGATCGCTGCGACCAGGCCCGTTTCACCCAGGGCCATCAGGGGGTTCTTGTATGCGCCGATGACGGCGGTGTAGGCCTCAGGGGACACGCGCACCAATGAGGTGTCCAGCACATGGACCAACAAGAAGAAAAAGATCACTACACCGGTAATACGGTGTCCAACCCAGGACCACATGCCTTCACGGCCGCGGTACAAGGTGCCAGCTGGTTTTGTCGGCACTGATTAAACCTTCCTGCAACACAGCGGCGCTGGCATGGGATCCATGCGGGGGGAACGCCTGCTGCGAGAGCACTCGTAGCTCACGCCTAAATCTAGGCTTCGCTCACAGCATATTCAATTTAGGGCGGACTTCTCTGCTTGTTAATTCCATGTTTCCTGCCCGGATTCAGGCGATTTTGGGAACTGCCTGAGACGAACGCCACATGCGTGGCGTTCTGCGGGGCTTCCTGCTTGCACAGGATAAAGTGTTGCGGTGAGTACAGAAGACGCGAAATACCCGGAATCGCCATTGGACCGCTTTCACGCGGTCATTCCGGCGGGCGGTGTGGGGACCCGGCTGTGGCCACTCTCGCGTGCCGCTGCGCCCAAGTTCCTCCACGACCTGACCGGTTCGGGCAGCACGTTGTTGAGGGCCACCTATGACAGGCTCGAGCCGCTGGCCGGAGACCGCGTGCTGGTGGTCACCGGTGAAGCGCACCGTGCCGCCGTGTGCCGCCAACTGCCTGAGGTAGGGGATGACGAGCTCGTCCTCGAAAGCGAGCCCAAAGACTCCGGCGCTGCCATCGGGCTGGCCGCCGCGATCCTGCACCGCCGCGATCCGGAGACCATCATGGGTTCCTTCGCCGCAGACCAGGTCATCAGCCCGGACGACCTCTTCCAGGAGGCCGTGCGTGAGGCGATCCACACAGCTGCCAAGGGCAAGATCGTCACCATCGGCATTAAGCCCACGCACCCGTCAACGGGCTTCGGCTATATCCGCTCAGGCGCGGCCCTGAACGTCGAGGGTGCTCCGAATGCCATGGCTGTGGCCGAGTTTGTTGAGAAGCCCAGCCAGGAAGTGGCCAACAAGTACTTCGAAGCCGGGGACTACGTCTGGAACGCTGGCATGTTCGTTGCGCCGGTCGCACTCATGCTGAAGCACCTAGAAGCGAACCAGCCGGTGCTCTTCGCGGGCCTGCAGGAGATCGCCGAAGCGTGGGACACGCCCCAGCGCGACGAGGTCAAGGCCCGTGTCTGGCCAACCTTGCCCAAGATCGCCATCGACTACGCCGTGGCTGAGCCTGCAGCGGAAGCCGGGGACGTCGCCGTCGTACCTGGCACTTTCCGTTGGGACGACGTCGGCGACTTCGCCGCGATCGGTCGACTGAACAACGCCGGCGACGTCGACGAAGTCACCGTCCTGGGCGAGGGCGCCCGCGTCTTCGCGGAGAATGCCAGCGGCGTGGTGGTTTCCGACACCAAGCGCGTCATTGCCCTGATCGGCATCAAGGACGTGGTCATCGTGGACACCCCGGACGCCTTGCTGGTGACCACGAAGGAGCACGCGCAACTGGTCAAGGGCACCGTTGACGCCCTTAAAGCCAGCGGCGACACGGACGTGCTGTAACGCATCTGCTTATACCGTGAGCCACCTCTTTGGTTGCCCTGCGTCTGAACGCAGCGTAACCAAGAGGTGGCTTTCGTTCTTCGGAGGCCGCGCATGGCTAGAGTTGTGACGTGCGCAATTACACGACTGAAACCGAGCCCACCCCTGTTGTCGGTCCCTGGGTTGACGAATTCCTGCCCGGACTCATTGAATTCCGGCGTGACCTCCATGCGCACCCTGAACTGTCCTTCAAGGAGTTCAGGACGACCGACAAGCTCGTAGAGCGCCTCGAGGCAGCGGGCCTGAAGCCACGTCGGCTCGAGGGCACCGGGCTCACTGTGGATGTCGGCGAAGGGCCCATTGCCACAGCACTCCGCGGCGACATCGACGCCCTGCCGATCATCGAGGAGACCGGCCTGCCGTTTGCTTCGAAGAACCACGGCGTCACCCATGCCTGTGGGCACGACATCCACACCACCACCATGCTGGGCATTGCCCTGGTGCTGCACCGGATGCACAAGAACAACCCGTTGGGCGGCACGGTACGCATCATTTTCCAGCCCGCCGAGGAAACCATGCCCGGAGGCGCTTTGTCCTGCATCGAGCAGGGTGTGTTGGAAGGGGTTCCCCGTATCCTGGCCCTGCACTGTGATCCCCGGATCAACGTGGGCCAGATCGGCACCCGCATTGGTGCGATCACGTCGGCATCGGACACCATCAAGATTGAACTGTCCGGGCGTGGCGGACACACGTCACGGCCGCACCTTACCGAAGACCTGGTCTTCGCTTTGTCGCAGATCGCCATCAACGTCCCGGCTGTACTTTCCCGCCGGGTGGATGTCCGCAGCGGTGTTTCCGTGGTGTGGGGCCAGATTTCTGCCGGATCGGCTCCCAATGCCATCCCGGCGTCGGGCTACATGGCCGGCACCATGCGCTGCTTGGACCGGGACGCCTGGCACAGTGCCGGCGAATTGCTGGACGACGTCGTCAAGCAGGTGGCAGCACCCTACGGCGTTGATGTGCACCTGGAACACACCCGCGGAGTGCCGCCGGTGGTCAACTCCGAGCATGAGACCGCCCTGATCGAGGCTTCCGCGCGGGCGGAACTTGGCGAGAACGCCGTGGTCCTGACCCCGCAGTCCATGGGCGGAGAAGATTTCGCGTGGTTCCTCGCGGATCTTCCCGGAGCCATGATGCGGCTTGGGACGCATACCCCTGGCGGCGAGGAGTATGACCTTCACCGCGGGGACTTCATCGTGGATGAGCGCGCGCTTGGGTACGCGGTGCGGGTGCTTACCGGCGCTGCCCTGCGGACCATCCGCGACCTGGAGTCCTAACCCCGACCAAGCCGTCAAGCGCGTTCTTTTCCACTCAAAAAACTCGCTTATCGGCAACCTGTTCGGCTTAGTGCCGGCCAATTGAGTTGTGCACAATTGAATTGTGCACTATCGTTTTATTCATGAGTGATGCACCCCGCCTCCGCCACCAGGTCTGCTTTGCGCTGTATTCGGCGTCCAAAGCAGCCACAGCGGTCTACCGCCCCGTGCTGGAGGACCTGGGCCTGACCTACCCGCAGTATCTGGTCATGCTGGTGCTGTGGGAGCAGGAACCGCGCAGCGTCCGCGAACTGGGCGCCGAACTAGGCCTCGATTCCGGCACGCTTTCGCCGCTCCTCAAGCGCCTTGAGGGCCTGGGCCTGGTGGAGCGTAAGCGGTCCTCTCAGGACGAGCGCCGGGTTGACGTCGTGCTGACCGACGCCGGCAGGGAACTCAGTGCCCGCGCCCAGGCCGTGCCCCAGGCATTGGCCGATGCCGCTGGACTGTCCGCCGCGGAGATCCAGCAACTCCACGCCACGCTGGGCAAGCTCACCACGGCCTTGAACAGCTCACTCTAAGAATTTTCCCAAGCCACCCATTACCGAAGAGAAACGGAACCACCATGAAGACTCTTTACACTGCTGAGGCCCTGGCCTCCGGCGAAGGCCGTGACGGCAACGCCCGCACCAACGATGGCAAGCTGGACGTCGCCCTCGCCAGCCCCAAGGAGCTTGGCGGCAATGGCGAAGGCACCAACCCGGAGCAGCTCTTTGCTGCCGGTTACGCTGCCTGCTTCCACTCTGCCCTTCGCCTGGTGGGCCGCAAGGAGCGCGTGGACCTGACGGACTCTGCTGTCGCGGCCAGGATCCACATCGGCGCACTGACGGACAGTGAAGGCTTCGGCCTCGCCGCTGAACTGGAAATCGCGTTGCCCGCCCTGGACCGTGAAACGGCCGAGCAGCTCATGCACAAAGCGCACCAGGTGTGCCCTTACTCCAACGCCACCCGTGGCAACATGGCCGTAGACCTCAAGCTCGTGGAGTTCGCAGCATGAGCGCCGTTTCCACTCCCGTAGAGACCCGCGAAATCCAGCTGGCATCCCGTCCCGTAGGCCGCCCGGCACAGGAGAACTTCCGCCTGGCCACGGCCGGGCTGCCTGAACTCGGCGAAGGACAGATCCTGGTCAAGAACCAGTTCATGTCCGTTGACCCCTACATGCGTGGCCGCATGAACGACGTGAAGTCCTACTCGGCTCCGTTCCAGATCGATGCAGCGCTCGACGGCGGTGCCGTGGGTGAGGTGATTGCGTCCCGTTCGGACGCGCACAAGGTGGGGGACGTCGTCGTGCATTCCCTCGGATGGCGCGAACATGCAGTGGTGGATGCCGCAGCGACCACCCCGGTTCCCAGTGGGCTTGCTCCCACCTCCGCGTTCCTCGGCGCATTGGGCATGACCGGCCTGACTGCCTACTCCGGCCTGCTGAAGGTGGCGGAGTTCAAGGAAGGCGACGTCGTGTTCGTCTCCGGCGCGGCAGGGGCTGTTGGTTCCATGGTGGGCCAGATTGCCAAGGCCATGGGCGCGTCCAAGGTGATCGGTAGCGCTGGGTCGGCCGAGAAGGTTGCCCGGTTGCTGGAATTGGGCTTCGACTCTGCGTTCAGCTACAACGACGCCCCGGTGCTTGACCAGCTCCGCGAGGCGGCGGGGGAGCGCGGCATCGACGTCTATTTCGACAACGTTGGTGGCGAACACCTCGAGGCAGCTTTGGCCACCCTGACGGTGGGCGGACGTGTGGCCATGTGCGGCGCGATCGCCCAGTACAACTCGACCGAGCCGCCAGTTGCCCCCCGCAACCTGGCCGTCGCTATCGGCAAGCAGCTGACCTTGCGCGGTTTCCTGGTGGGCGGACAGCGCCAGCACGCGGCTGAGTTCGCGCGGAAGATGGCCGGTTGGCTTGCCGATGGCAGCGTCAGCTACGACGAGACGATTGTCGATGGCCTGGAAAACGCACCGCAGGCCTTCATTGACCTGCTGGACGGAGCAAACACCGGAAAGATGCTCGTCCGGCTCTAGCAACGAGGATTTACCAAGCAGTAGCCGGGTGTGACTTGCGCACCCGGCTACTGCTTGGTAACAAAAGGTCAACAATCTGCCCTCGGGGACCGCGATGTGCTATCCGGGTGTGTTTTAGGACACTAGTGTTGTTTCCATCAATGCGCCTAGGCGCAGCTGCGAGCATCAGTGAAAACAGAATTTCTGCCTCAGGTATAGGAAACGGACACTCATTGACCATCCGTCGTAGCGCCAATCACTTTCTTCCTGGAGGAAAATTGAAGAAACCACTGCGTGCCACCCTGAAGCGCGGTTCAATGGCCGGTGTTGCAACCGTCGGCGCAGCAGCGCTCCTGCTGACCGGCTGTGGCCAGGCTCCCGACGCCGGATCCGGTGCCGCCACCAAGAGCGACTATGTGGGATGCATCGTCTCCGACTCCGGTGGATTCGATGACCAGTCCTTCAACCAGTCCTCGTTCGAAGGCCTCAAGAAGTCCGAGAAGGACCTTGGCATCACCATGAAGTCCGCCGAATCCAAGGCCAACAGCGACTTCGAGACCAACCTCAACGGCATGATCTCCGCTGGCTGCAACCTTACGGTCACCGTCGGCTTCCTCCTGGGCGATGCCACCAAGGCCGCTGCAGAGAAGAACACTGACAAGCACTTCGCGATCATCGACTACACGTACGAGACTCCGATCGCCAACGTGAAGCCGGTTGTCTACGACACCGCGCAGGCCGCCTACCTGGCCGGCTACGCTGCTGCGGCCACCACCAAGACCGGCAAGGTTGGTACCTTCGGTGGCATCAAGATCCCCACGGTCACCATCTTCATGGACGGCTTCTACGACGGCGTCCAGGCCTACAACAAGGCAAAGAACAAGTCCGTCCAGGTTGTCGGCTGGGACAAGAAGACCCAGGACGGCTCGTTCACGGGAGACTTCGAAAAGCAGGACACCGGCAAGCAGGTCACCATCAACCTGCTGGACCAGGGTGCGGACATCGTGATGCCCGTTGCCGGCCCGGTCGGCAAGGGTGCAGGCGCTGCGCTGAAGGAAGCCAAGGCAGCCGGTAAGGACGTCAAGCTCATCTGGGTTGACTCCGATGGCTACCTCACGGCTCCCGAGTACAAGGACCTCATGCTGACCTCCGTGGTCAAGAAGATGGACGAAGCTGTGGAGACCGTGGTGAAGGACGACAAGGACGGCAAGTTCAGCAACACGGCCTACGTTGGCACGCTGCAGAACGACGGCGTTGCCATTGCTCCGTTCCACGATCTCGACTCCGCTGTTTCCGCTGACACCAAGAAGGAACTCGATGCCCTGAAGGCGGACATCGTCTCCGGCAAGCTGGTTGTCGAATCGGCAGCGAGCCCCAAGAAGTAAACAATTCCTGAACGCGCCGCCAGTACCGTGCCCCGGTACTGGCGGCGCGTTTTTGCCCTGACTAGGCTGAACCCAAGCCACGGCTTGTGGGCAGTAAAGTCCCTCGGACTCACAGAACGGTGGAGTTGTGAAACTCGAATTGAAGGGGATCTCGAAAGCCTTCGGGACCTTCTACGCCAACCAAGACATTGACCTCGTGGTCGAATCCGGACAGATCCATTGCCTCCTGGGCGAAAACGGGGCCGGCAAATCGACCCTCATGAACGTGCTCTACGGGCTCTACGAGCCCACTGCCGGCCACATCCTGGTGGATGACAAACCCGTCAGCTTCCGCGGCCCCGGCGACGCCATGGCGGCGGGCATTGGCATGGTGCACCAGCACTTCATGCTGGTTCCCGTCTTCACGGTCGCGGAAAACGTGGCCCTCGGCGCTGAACCAACAACATTCGGCGGCGTCCTGAGCATCGACGAAACCCGCAGGAAGATCCGGGAGATCTCCGACAGGTACGGTTTTGATGTTGATCCCGACGCCCTCGTTGAGGACCTCCCCGTAGGCGTCCAGCAGCGCGTTGAAATCATCAAGGCATTGGTGCGCGAAGCCAAGGTGCTCATCCTCGACGAGCCCACGGCAGTGCTGACACCCCAGGAAACCGATGAACTCCTGGACATCATGCGGCAGCTCAAAGCGGGCGGCACGTCCATTGTCTTCATTTCGCACAAGCTCCGCGAAGTGAAGGCTGTTTCGGACGTCATCACCGTCATCCGCCGCGGCAAAGTGGTGGGCGACGCCCCTCCCACGGCATCCGCTACCGAGCTGGCCTCCATGATGGTGGGCCGGCCTGTCAGCCTGAGCCTGGACAAGGCACCGGCACAGCCGAAGGAAACCACGTTCGTCGTGGAGAACCTGACCGTGCGTGCAGCCAACGGCACCAACGTGGTGGATGGCATCAGCTTCGACATCGCCCAAGGTGAGATCCTCGCCGTCGCCGGCGTCCAGGGCAACGGCCAAACCGAACTGACGGAAGCGATCCTGGGCGTGCAGGAGCACGTGACCGGATCCGTGACACTGGACGGCAAGCAGTTGCTTGGCTTGCCGGTCAAGGATGTGCTGCGGTCCGGCGTCGGCTTCGTCCCGGAAGACCGCACCGTGGACGGACTCGTAGGTCCGTTCTCGGTGGCCGAGAACCTGGTGCTTGACCTCTACGACCAGGCCCCGTTCGCCAGTGGCATCAGCATGAAGCCCGCCAAGGTCGCAGAGCACGCCAAAGCCAAGATCGAGGAGTTCGACATCCGGACCCCTTCGGCCGGTTCGGCTGCAGGAACACTGTCCGGTGGCAACCAGCAGAAGGTCGTCATGGCGCGGGAACTGTCCCGCCCGTTGCGCCTGTTCATCGCAAGCCAACCCACCCGCGGCGTGGATGTGGGCTCCATCGAGTTCCTGCATAAGCGCATCGTTGCCGAGCGGGATGTCGGAACACCGGTGATGATCGTATCCACTGAGCTAGATGAAGTCATTGAGCTCGCAGACCGAATCGCGGTGCTGTACAAGGGCAAGCTCGTGGGCATTGTCCCCGCGGGCACTCTCCGGGACACCCTCGGCTTGATGATGGCCGGCGTCGGCCCGGAAGGAGGCTCAGATGACTGAGAAGGATCAGGCTAAGAGCGATCAGACCCCCGCTGAATCCACGGCGGAAGTACGTGCCGCGGACGTCTCGCTTGATACTGCCGGCGGAATGCTGGAACCGTCCATTGTTCCGGTGTCCTCCCAGAGCGGAGACTCGGGCCACCAGCAGGGCAGCGTCATGCGCCGCATCGTCATGGGCAATGGCTTCGTCTCCGTCCTGGCGGTCATCGTCGCGCTCTTCCTGGGTGGCCTGCTGATTGCCAGCACGGACAGCCAGGTCGCCAAGACCGCCGGCTACCTCTTCGCCAGGCCCACGGACTTCCTGAGTGCCTTGTGGGCTGCAATGACCGAGAGCTACGGCGCACTCTTCCAAGGCTCCGTTTTTAGTCCTCGCGAAGGCTTCAAGCCCATCCTGGAAACCATGACCGTTGCCACCCCGCTGATCTGTGCGGGCCTCGGCGTGGCCTTGGCGTTCCGTGCGGGCCTGTTCAACATCGGTGCCCAGGGGCAAATCATTATCAGCGCCACCCTGGCGGCTTACGTGGGCTTCGCATGGCACCTGCCGTTCGGCCTGCACCTGCTGGTGGTCCTCATCATGGGTGTCCTGGGCGGCGCAGTGTGGGGTGCGATCGTTGGCATCCTCAAGGCCCGGACCGGTGCGCATGAGGTGATCGTGACCATCATGCTGAACTACGTGGCGTTGTTCCTGTTGGACTTCCTCCTGAACACGGCGGCATTCCGCCGTCCGGGGGACAATAGCCCCATCTCGCCGCGACTTGACGAGTCGGCTACCTACCCTGTGCTCATCCCGGGCTCCAGGCTCCACCTTGGCTTCCTCGTGGCAGTGGCACTGACCTACGGCGTGTGGTGGCTGCTCAACCGGTCAACCATCGGCTTTGAATTCCGTGCCGTCGGTGCGAACCCCATCGCAGCAAGGACCGCCGGCGTCAAGGTATCCCGCGCCACCATCCTGGTGATGGCCATGGCCGGCGCGTTGGCTGCGTTCGGCGGCGTCGCCCAGGTTGCCGGTACCGAAAAGGTACTGACAGGGGGCGTTGCAGCCCAGATCGGCTTCGATTCCATCACCGTGGCCCTGCTTGGCCGCAGCACGCCGTGGGGGACATTCTTCGCTGGCCTGCTGTTCGGGGCGTTCCGCGCTGGAGCTGTGCAGATGCAGATCCAGACTGGCACACCCATCGACATCGTGCTGGTGGTGCAATCGCTGATCGTCCTGTTCATCGCGGCGCCGCCGCTGATCCGGTCCATCTTCAGGCTTGAAGCCAAGAAGAAGACCAAGACACCCAAAGCGGCCCCGAAGGCTGCCCTTGCCAACGCCACCGGAGGTGCCAAGTGAGCGCTACGACCACCGCTCCCAGGGCGGGTGCAACAGCCCTGCCCGCGTTCAGGCCGTCCATGAAGGTCCCCATCTCACTTGGCGTCCTGGCGCTGATAGCCCTGGTCTTCTTCGGATTCCTGGGCCCGGACAAGACCGCCGAGATGAAGATCAGCGACTCCGGGGATGCCGTAGTCGTACCGGCTTTGATGATCCCGGGCCAGGTGGGTGGGGTTGTCCTGGGCATTCTCCTGCTCGCCATGGCGGCCTACTCGATCTTTTTGTGGACGCGGGGTGAGCGGTCACCAAAGTGGCTGCCTATTGCGTTTGCCGTGGTGTTCGTGTTCGCCTTGCTGGTGTGGATCGTGGCCGGTGCACGCCAGCCGTCCATCTCGTTGGCCGGCCTCGTCGCCGGTTCGGTGACGCTGGCCGTACCCTTGGTTTTCGGTTCGTTGTCGGGCGTCCTGTGTGAGCGGGTCGGCGTGGTCAATATCGCCATCGAGGGCCAACTCCTGGGTGGCGCATTCACCGCGGCCTTGGTGGCAACCATTACCGGCAGCCCCTACATCGGCCTGATCGCCGCCGCTGCCGCAGGTGCCGCAGTGTCCATGGTCCTGGCCGTGTTCAGCATCAAATACCTGGTCAACCAGATCATTGTTGGCGTGGTGCTGAACGTTCTGGTCTCCGGGCTCACCGGCTTCCTTTTCGGCACCCTGATGGTGCCCAACAAGGAGCAGTTCAACACCCCGGGCCGCCTGGACATCCTTCCGATCCCGCTGCTTTCGGACATCCCCATCATCGGACCGATCCTGTTTGAGCAGTCCATCGCCGGCTACCTGATGTACGTTGCGGTGGCCGTGGTCTGGTTCGGCCTGTTCAAGACCCGGTGGGGGCTTCGCGTCCGCGCCGTCGGCGAACACCCGCAGGCGGCGGACACGTTGGGCATCAACGTCAACGCCACCCGGTTCTGGAACGTCACCCTGGGCGGTGCCATCGCCGGTATCGGGGGTGCCGTGTTCACGCTGGTCACCATCGATTCCTTCACCAAGGACATCTCCGGTGGCCGTGGCTTTATCGCCCTGGCCGCGCTGATCTTTGGCCGGTGGAATCCGATCGGTGCCTTCCTGGCTTCACTGCTGTTCGGCTTTGCCTACAACCTGCAGTCCATCCTGGGCATCATCGGTACTCCCGTTCCGAGCCAGTTCATGGCCATGCTGCCGTACCTGGTGACCATCTTCGCCGTCGCCGGTTTGGTGGGTAAGTCGCGGCCACCGGCCGCAAGCGGCATACCGTACGTGAAGGGTTGACCATGTCGGCAAGCAACGTCGACTGGGGCGCCCTGGAAGATGCCGCGAAGCGGGCCATGGAGCATGCCTACGCGCCGTATTCGAAGTTCCCGGTGGGGGCTGCGGCCCTTACCGAGGACGGGCGGATTATCAGTGGCTGCAACGTGGAGAATGCCAGCTATGGCCTGACCCTTTGCGCAGAATGTGCTCTCGTGGGACAGCTCCATATGACCGGTGGCGGCAGGATCGCCGCGTTCTACTGCGTGGATGGCCAGGGCAACGTCCTCATGCCGTGCGGGCGTTGCCGCCAGCTGCTCTACGAATTCCGGGCACCGGGCATGCAGCTCATGACAACGCAGGGCATCAAATCCATGGACCAGGTGCTGCCTGACGCCTTTGGTCCCGAACATTTGGAGGAAACCGCGTGACCACAGAAGCGTTTGACGCCGTCCAGATTATTTCCATCAAGCGGGACAAAGGGACGCTGACTCCCGAGCAGATCGACTGGACCATCGACGCCTACACCCGTGGTGTGATCGCCGATGAACAGATGGCGGCCCTGAACATGGCCATCCTGCTCAACGGCATGGATCGCGCCGAGATTTCGCGGTGGACATCTGCCATGATCGCCTCGGGCGAACGGATGGACTTTTCGTCGCTGACAACGCCCGACGGCGGGCGGAAGGCTACCAGCGACAAGCACTCCACCGGTGGGGTGGGGGACAAGATCACCCTGCCGCTGGCACCGCTTGTCGCGGTCTTCGGCGTCGCGGTCCCGCAGCTCTCGGGCCGCGGCCTGGGCCACACCGGCGGCACGTTGGACAAGCTCGAGGCCATTCCCGGCTGGCGGGCCAACTTGAGCAATGACGAGATCATGGCACAGCTCCAGGACGTGGGTGCGGTCATTTGCGCGGCAGGTTCCGGGCTCGCGCCGGCGGATAAGAAACTGTACGCGCTGCGCGACGTCACGGGGACCGTGGAAGCCATTCCACTGATTGCCTCGTCGATCATGAGCAAGAAGATCGCGGAAGGCACTGGCTCGCTGGTGCTGGACGTCAAGGTGGGCTCGGGTGCCTTCATGAAGGATGAAGCACGGGCACGGGAGCTGGCTGAGACCATGGTGGCCCTGGGGAAGGATGCCGGAGTCCACACCGTGGCACTGATCACCGACATGTCCACTCCGCTGGGCCTGACCGCGGGCAACGCGATCGAGGTCGAGGAGTCTGTGGAGGTCCTTGCCGGCGGCGGTCCGGAAGACGTCGTCGAACTGACTGTCCGGTTGGCCGAGGAAATGCTCGCCGGTGCGGGCATCCACGACGCCGATCCGGCAGCCGCCCTCAGGGACGGCCGGGCCATGGACGTGTGGAACAGGATGATCGAAGCCCAGGGCGGGGATCCCCGGGCTGCGCTGCCTGTGGCCAAGGAATCCGAGGTTATCTACGCACCCGCTGACGGCATCCTGATGGAGCTGGATGCGCTCTCTGTGGGTGTCGCCGCTTGGCGCCTTGGTGCCGGACGGGCCCGCAAGGAGGACCAGGTCCAGGCCGGAGCAGGCGTCCGCTTGCATGCCAAGCCGGGTGCCCTGGTGCGCGCCGGCGAGCCCCTGATGACGCTGCTCACGGACACCCCGGAAAAGTTCGACCGCGCCAAGGAAGCACTCCAGGACGCGGTGGTGATTGCGCCCGAGGGATCACGTCCGGCGCATCAGCTCATCATCGACCGCATCGCCTAGGCTTAATTGTTCCGGGCTGGCCCTCAGGATCAGCCCGGACAATTGAGTCATCCGGCGCTACGGTGAGCCGGCTACCTTAAGGACACAGTGCAGGGCATCAACGATTTCATCCTCGCCGCGGCAGGGCAGCCTTGGGTGTTGTTCCTGGTGTTGGCCTGCTGCGTGATCGATGGCTTCTTTCCACCGATCCCCAGCGAGTCGGTGGTGGTGGGCCTGAGCGCCGTCTCCGGCAGCAGCGGCGTGCCCAATGTGTGGCTGCTGGCCTTCATGGCGGCCCTGGGGGCTTTCGCGGGGGACAACATCGCCTACCTTATTGGCCAACGCATTGGCGTCCAGCGCTGGCGATGGATGCGTACGCCGCGCATGCAGGGCGCCTTCCTCTGGGCGGGCAAGGAACTCCGACGTCGGGCAGCCTCCCTGATCATGGTGGCGCGGTTCATCCCGATCGGGCGGGTGGCGGTCAACCTGACAGCGGGTGCCACGCAGTTCAACCACCGGCGCTTCGTCGGCCTGACGGCTATGTCCGCGATCCTGTGGGCCTCGTATTCTGTGGTACTTGGCTACTTCTTCGGAGTGTGGTTCGAACACAACCATCTGTTGGGCGCTGTCATAGCGATCGTCGTAGCCGTGATCCTGGGCGTCATTATCGATCGCATCATCAGCAGGGTCCGCGGATCCGTGCCGCTGGACCGGAAAAACATCCCCGGGGAAGGCGCTCCACCTCCACCCACGGTATGACGTTGGCGGCTCCCCAAGATCAGTCCCGCGGCTGACGCAGGAACGAGCAGCCCACCGGTAGCGTTAAACGCGTGATCCCAAGGCTGGGACGTAGCGAACGACGTCCCGGCCGTGGGACACTAATAGCGACTTTGGTCACAGTGTCAAGTCATATTCATCTAGGAGCTACCACCGCGTGGAGTCTTTGAACCAAATGCTCGAGCATGCAGCCGGGCAGCCCTGGATTTACCCGGTACTCCTTGTCTTCTTCTTTATTGACGGATTTGCCACCATCCTCCCCAGTGAAACGGCCATCGTTGGCCTCTCGGCGCTGTCCCTTCACAGCGGAGAGCCCAACCTGTGGATCCTCGGGGCTACAGCACTGATCGGTGCCATGGCGGGCGACAACATGGCCTACATGCTGGGCCGTAAAATCGGCCTCACCCGCTGGAAGTGGATGCGACGACCCAAAGTCCAGAAGATGTTCGCCTGGGCCCAATACGAGCTGGATAAGCGCGGAGCGGTCCTCATCTTCACGGCCCGCTACATTCCGTGGGGACGCGTCGCGGTGAATTACGTTGCGGGACAGACCGGCTTCCGCCACCGGACCTTCTTCCTCCTGGACGCCTTTGCGTGCGTCACATGGGTGGGATACTCCATCGGCATCGGCATCCTCGCGGGCCAGTGGGTACACAACAACCCGCTGCTCGGTGTGGGCATTGCCGTGGCATTCGCGGTGGTCCTGGGCATCGTGGTGGACCACGCATTGCGCTGGTGGCACAAGTACTTGGAGAAAAAGGATCATGCCCGCGAGGCAGCGGCACCTGCGCAGGCACCCAAGCCGGACTCACAACACAACGCGGTTGCCGGCGTCGACCTCTCCAAACCGACCGGCTAAGCGGCCTGCGCTTGCCGGTGGGACTAGTCTTAGTACGTGACTGAGCCCATACTTGACGCCGCCCCTGCCCTTGACTTCGACCTGAAGAGCCTGCCAAAGGTTTCCCTCCATGATCACCTGGACGGAGGACTTCGCCCAGGCACCATCATTGAACTGGCCGAAGCCGTCGGCCACACCCTGCCCTCCACCGATCCCGTGGCATTGGGCGCCTGGTTCCGCGAGTCCGCCGACTCCGGCTCGCTGGTCCGCTACCTTGAAACGTTCGACCACACCATTGCCGTCATGCAGACCAAAGAGGGCCTGTTCCGGGTCGCCAAGGAATTCGTGGAGGACCTCGCCGAGGACGGTGTGGTCTACGGTGAAGTCCGGTGGGCTCCTGAGCAGCACCTCCAGAAGGGCCTGACCCTCGACGAAGTGGTGGAGGCCGTCCAGACTGGACTCGAAGCCGGTGTTGACGCGGCCGAGGAGCGCGGGCAGCAGATCCAGGTGGGACAGCTGATCACCGCCATGCGCCATGCCGACCGCGGCCAGGAGATCGCCGAACTCGCCGTCCGCCACCGGGCCAACGGCGCCGTGGGCTTCGACATTGCCGGCGCAGAAGACGGTTTCCTGCCGTCCCGCTTCAAGGACGCCTTCACCTACCTCGCCGAAAACAACTTCCCCGCAACCGTCCACGCCGGTGAAGCTGCAGGCTTGGACAGCATCCAGTCGGCCCTGGTTGACGGCCGGGCCCTGCGCCTCGGCCACGGCGTCCGGATCGCCGAGGACATCTCGGTTGAGTTCGAGGACAACTCCGACGACGACGGCGAGGACGTGATCGGCATGGTCACCATCGGCAGCGTGGCCGCCTGGGTCCGCGACCGCGGCATTGCCTTGGAGGTCTGCCCGTCATCGAACCTGCAGACAGGTGCGATCGCAAGCTTCGGAGAGGGCATCGAAAGCCACCCCGTGGACATGCTGTTCCAGCTCGGTTTCAATGTGACCATCAACACGGACAACCGGCTCATGAGTGGCGTCACCCTGACGGACGAGTTCGAGCTCCTGGTGGAAACGTTCGACTACGACCTCGACGATTTGCTCGAGCTCACCCTCAACGCAGCGGAGGCAGCTTTCCTGCCGCTGGACGAGCGTGAAGCCCTGGTCGAGTACATCAACGATGCCTACGCCAACCTCGCCTGATTCTCCCCTGAACCAGCTGCTGGGCAGCGTCGCCGCGCTCCGGGAGCATTGTCCCTGGATGGGGGCGCTGACCCACGAGTCGCTGGTGGAGTATTTGATCGAGGAAGCCTATGAAGTGGTGGACTCGATCGAGGCCGGCGACTCACCTGTAAGGGACAGCGAACTCCGCGGCGAGCTGGGCGATGTACTGCTTCAGGTAGTACTTCACGCCCGGCTCGCCGAGGAGCGCGGCAGTTTCACCTTCGACGACGTAGCCCGGTCCATCAACGCCAAGATGGTCCGGCGCAACCAGCACGTCTTTAAGGCCGATGGTTCCCTGCAGGAGAGTTTCCCGGCGAGTGTCGAGGAAATCATCGTGAAATGGGACGCCGCAAAACGGGCCGAGAAGCCCGAAAGGAAGGACCCCTTCGAGGGCATTCCGCCGCACCTTCCTGCGTTGGCAGCGGCGCAGAAGTCCTTGGACAGGGCCGTCCGTGCGGGCTTGGACGTCGACGCGGAAGGCGCGCTGGCCGCCGTCGGACTTCCTGCTGTCCCGGCTTCGGAAGAGGCGCTCGGTGAGTTGCTGCTCGCCATCGTCACCGCGGCCCGGGAGCAAGGTCTCGACGCCGAACGGGCCCTACGCGCCACGGTTCGATCGTTTCAGAACAACCAGGCCCAGGGTTCATGACGTGAAAGGTTGGAAGTCGTTCCGTAACCTGAGCCACTCTGGACTACGCTAGTAGCGACGAGGACGTTGAGAATTTCCCTCCTCATTCCTGTAATTTGCCCATAAGGAGCACATCCATGGCGCTTATCGATGCCATCCACGCACGCGAGATCCTTGATTCCCGCGGAAACCCGACCGTTGAAGTTGAGGTCCTGCTCTCCGACGGCCAGATCGGCCGCGCAGCAGTTCCGTCCGGTGCTTCCACCGGCGAGCACGAAGCTGTCGAACTCCGTGACGGCGACAAGGGCCGTTACCTCGGCAAGGGTGTCCAGAAGGCCGTTGACGCGGTCATCGACGAGATCTCGCCGGCCCTGATCGGCTTCGACGCCACAGACCAGCGCAGCATCGACCAGGCCATGATCGACCTGGACGGCACCCCCAACAAGGGCAAGCTCGGCGCCAACGCCATCCTGGGTGTTTCCCTGGCCGTGGCCAACGCCGCAGCAGCTTCGGCCGACCTGCCGCTGTACAAGTACCTCGGCGGCCCCAACGCCCACGTACTGCCCGTTCCGCTGATGAACATCCTCAACGGCGGTTCGCACGCCGACTCCGACGTGGACATCCAGGAATTCATGATCGCCCCGATCGGTGCCGAGACCTTCTCCGAAGGCCTGCGCTGGGGCGTTGAGGTCTACCACAACCTCAAGTCCGTCCTGCAGGAAAAGGGCCTCTCCACTGGCCTCGGCGACGAGGGTGGCTTCGCTCCCAACCTGCCGTCCAACCGTGCGGCCCTGGACCTGATCACCGAAGCCATCAAGAACGCCGGCTACACCCCGGGCACGGACATCGCCCTGGCCCTGGACGTCGCCTCTTCGGAGTTCTACAAGGACGGTGCCTACCAGTTCGAGGGCAAGGCCCTCTCGGCCACCGAGATGAGCGCTTACTACGCCGAGCTCGTTGCCGACTACCCGCTGGTTTCCATCGAGGACCCGCTGGACGAGAACGACTGGGAAGGCTGGAAGACCCTCACCGACACCATTGGTGACAAGGTCCAGCTGGTGGGCGACGACCTCTTCGTCACCAACCCGGTCCGCCTGCAGCAGGGCATCGACGCCGCAACGGCCAACTCCCTGCTGGTCAAAGTCAACCAGATCGGTTCCCTGACCGAAACGCTCGACGCCGTTTCGCTGGCTCAGCGCTCCGGGTACACCACCATCACCTCGCACCGCTCCGGCGAAACCGAGGACACCACCATTGCTGACATCGCCGTTGCCACCAACGCGGGCCAGATCAAGACCGGTGCCCCGGCCCGCTCCGAGCGTGTCGCCAAGTACAACCAGCTGCTGCGCATCGAAGAAGAACTCGACGACGCCGCACGCTACGCCGGCCGCAGCGCGTTCCCGCGTTTCAAGGGCTAGCATTCCGCGAAAACAGCTGACCGGTGGCTATGGTGGAAAGACCATGGCCACCGGTTCTGTTTAACGCTGGCCACCTCAAACAAGCAAGCGCAGCAACCCGCCAGGCAAGCACCGGGCATTACAGGAGTGTCATGGCTACCCGTCGACCGAAGGTACCCAGGGCCGACGCCTTGGGCTCCGGCTCCAGCGCAACCCGGCCGTCCACCCCGGCTCCCCGTCCCGAGGCGGCCGGGGCAGCAAGCGCGGACAAGGGCGGGGCCGACGTCATCAAGGCAGAGTTCGGTGCCACCCGCACCGCTTCGAAACCGACGACGGCGGCGACGCCCGCCAAGGCGGCCGGCAGTGGCAGCAAGAGCCCAAAGAAGCCCACGGAGTCCGGGAAAGCCCCCGCCACCGGAAAGAAACCGGCTGCCTCCACCAAAGCTGAGTCCGGCGGCTCGGGACGGTCGACTCCGTCTGCCAAGGACGGGCGTGAGGCCGATCCCGTTCCTGCGAAGGCATTCTCCGGTCGAATGCTTGCGTTGGCCGTGGTCATGATTGCAATCACCATCATGTTGGCTCCTACGGTGAAGATCTTCCTGGAGAAACGTGCCGAGATTTCGGCGTTGGAGGGCGAAATCGCCAGCCGCAAGGCCGAGCAAACCGAGCTGAACAAACAGATCTCACGGTGGCAGGACCCCAACTATGTGAAACAGCAGGCCCGCGACCGCATTAACATGGTTATGCCGGGTGAAACGGGCTACTGGGTGTTTGGCGGGCAGGAAGCCGCTGGCACGCCGGGTGGCCGCACCGGCTCCGGCTCGTCTGCAAACCCGGAGAATCTGCCCTGGGTGGATGCTCTTTGGGAGTCAATCAGACGGTCGGCAACTGACTAGACGCGGCGCCCACCGCCGTCGTTCCCGCCTGGGACACGACTAACGGGCAGGAAGGTTGGCAACGCACGTGGAAGAGTACACGGCAGCCCTGCCCCAGGAATCCCGCCAGCCGTCGGCACACGATCTCGAGGTCCTTAGCCGCCAGCTCGGCAGGCCGGTCCGGGACGTCGTTGAGATCCCCGCGCGGTGCGTCTGCGGCAACCCACTGGTTGCAGCCACAGCGCCCCGGCTGAGCAATGGAACACCGTTTCCCACGACTTTCTACCTGACCCACCCGGTCATCACCTCGGCGGTGTCGCGGCTGGAAGCGGGCGGGCTCATGAACCGGATGAACGACCGGTTGACCGTGGACGGGGAACTCGCCGAGTCCTACCGCGGGGCACATGAGGCGTATCTCCAGGCACGCAACGATATTGCCGACCGTTCCGGAACCGGGGCCGTGCCCGAAATCGATGGAATCTCCGCCGGTGGCATGCCCACGCGGGTCAAGTGCCTGCACGTGCTGGTGGGTCATTCCTTGGCTGCCGGACCCGGCGTGAACCCCTTGGGGGACGAGGCCTTGGAAGCCATCTCCGAGTGGTGGACCAAGGACCGCTGCTACTGCGACGGCGCCTGGGATACGGCGGGGGAGGCCCCTTCCCGTGATCTCAGCCGCCATGGTCCGCAGGGCCTGCCCGACATTGTGGGCCGGCCCGCACCCGTGCGGAAGCCGAAAACCGACACTGCCGGCGAACAGGCCGGCAGTGAGCAGTCCGGCAGTGAGCAGGAGGGCACCGCATGAGCCGCGTCGCCGCGATCGACTGTGGAACCAATTCCATCCGCCTGCTCATCGCGGACACCGCGGCCCAGGGAGCTCCGGGGCCCTTGACGGACGTTGTGCGCGAAATGCGCGTAGTGCGGCTCGGGCAAGGCGTTGATGCCACCGGCGAACTCGCCCCGGAAGCCCTGGAACGCACGTTCGCTGCAGCTGCGGACTACGCAGGGCTCATCAGGGAACACGGTGCCGGACGCGTCCGTTTCGTGGCCACATCGGCAACCCGTGATGCCCGCAACCGCCAGGTTTTCGTGGACGGGATCCGGGAGCTGCTGGGCGTCGAGCCTGAAGTGATTTCCGGAGATGAGGAAGCTGCGCTCTCGTTCGCGGGGGCCAGCAGCGTCCTTCCCGCAACGGGTGAGGACGCCATCCTGGTCGTGGACCTGGGCGGAGGCAGCACAGAATTCGTCCTGGGGGATTCCACCGGGGTGATTGCTGCCCGTTCCGTGGACATTGGATGCGTGCGTCTGACTGAACGCCACCTTCGCAGCGATCCGCCCACTGCCGCGCAGATCGCCGCAGCAGAGGCCGACGTCGATGCCGCCCTTGCGCTTGCGGCCCAGGCCGTGCCGCTGAACCGCGCCACCGCCGTCGTCGGCGTTGCCGGGTCGATCACCACCATCACCGCGCACGCGCTTGGCCTGAGCGAGTACCAGCCAAGCCGGATCCACGGTGCCTCCCTTGACCTGGAAACGATCAGCGACGCCGCCACCAACTTGCTCGAAATGACCCGTGCCGAACGGGCAGCGCTTCCCTACATGCATCCCGGTCGCGTAGACGTCATCGGTGCCGGCGCCTTGGTGTGGCGCCGCATCCTGGCGCGGCTGGCCGAGGTCAGCGACGGTGCCATCAGTGCCGCTGTTTCCAGCGAGCACGACATCCTGGACGGCATTGCGCTGAGTATCCGGGGAGCCGAATGACGTTGCGACGCCGCTCCCTTTCGGTTGCGCTGGCCAGCACCCTGGCTGGCGGGACCCTCGCGGGTGCGCTGCTCACGGCTCCGGCCGCCAACGCCGATGCCTGGCGTGACAAGGAGTTCTGGCTCAAGGACTCCGGGATCACCAACGCCTGGCAGGTTTCCAAGGGTGCAGGCGTCAAGGTCGCGGTCATCGACAGCGGCATCGACGGCAGCCATCCCGACCTCAACGGCGTCGTGGTCGGAGGCACCGATGTATCCGGTGCCGGGGCACCCAACGGGCAGAAGAGCATTGGCGCCAAGACCGAGCATGGGACGTTGGTGGCAAGCATGTTAGCTGGCCGGGGACACACTACGCCCACGGCCTCGCCTTCAGCATCCGCCTCCGCGCCTCCCGCTGCGCCACCTACCACCCCTCCCGCAGGCGGGCCTGACGGAATCGTAGGTGTCGCGCCTGAGGCGCAGATCCTTTCGGTCTCCACCTGGCTCGGCTCCCCGAACCCTGGCGGCAAGTCGGACCAGGAACAAATCCCGGACGCCGTTCGCTGGGCCGTGGACAACGGCGCCAAAGTCATCAACATATCGCTGGGCAGCACCTCGCCTGACTGGCCACAGAGCTGGGACGCGGCGTTTCTTTATGCCGAGCAAAAGGATGTTGTCATTGTGGCTGCCGCCGGTAACCGGGTTGGCGGCAACATCCAGGTCGGCGCCCCCGCCACCATTCCCGGTGTCCTGACCGTAGCCGGGCTTGACGGCGAGGGACGCGCCAGCGTGGACTCCTCCTCCCAGGGGATCAGCATTGGGGTGGCGGCCCCTGCCGAAAAGCTGGTGGGTGCGATGCCGGGCGCGGGCTACGCCGAGTGGGCCGGGACGTCCGGGGCGGCACCGATCGTCTCCGGTGTTGCCGCACTGATCCGTTCCAAGTGGCCTGAGATGAGCGCCAGCCAGGTCATCAACAGGATCGTCAGCACGGCAAAGGACGCAGGTGCTCCGGGTAAGGACCCGCTGTACGGGTACGGCATCCTCAACGCAGAAGCCGCCCTCAAGGATGATGTGCCCGCAGCGGCCAGTAATCCCTTGGGCTCCATCGCGGACTGGATCCGCGTCCATCGCCGCGGAGATCTCAGCGTGCCGTCGCAGGCACCGGTCGCGAGCCCTACCAGCGCCGCGCCCACCTTGGCTGATCCCACCGTTCCGGTAGCCAAGACGCCGGCGACCATGGATGACGCACTCCCTGCCGCCGTCGTCCTGGGTTTTGGCGGCCTTTTTCTCGCACTGATCGTTGGTGCCGCCATTCAACTCCGAAGGGTTTCCAAGCGTCCCAATCCGGTGGTGGAGGAGGCTGAAACCGGCGTGATGGAAGCGGTGGATCCACCCGGCAAGAAGTAGTTAGTGAAGATTTTCACAAAGTGTTGTACTCTGGACTCATGGCAACCACCCCTGAGCTCATTGACCGTCCCCGGGTCCTCGTCGTCGGCGGCGGTTACGTCGGCCTGTACGTAGCCCTCAAACTGCAGAAGAAGATCGCGAACGCGGGCGGCATCGTCACCGTCGTCGATCCCCTGCCGTACATGACCTACCAGCCCTTCCTTCCGGAAGTTGCAGGCGGCAACATCGAGGCACGCCACGCCGTCGTCTCGCACCGTCAGCACCTCAAGCAGACTGAGCTCATCCAGGGCCGCGTCACCAGCATCGACCACGCCAACCGCACCGCGGTCATCGCCCCGGCCGATGGCGGCGAGAACTTCGAAATCCCGTACTTCGACGTCGTTATGGCCGCTGGCGCCATCACCCGTACGTTCCCCATCAAGGGCCTCGCGGACAAGGGCATCGGCCTGAAGACCATCGAGGAAGCTGTTGCACTGCGCAACAAGCTCCTGGAGCGCATCGAAGCCGCTTCCACCATGACCGACCCCGCAGAGCGCGCCAAGGCCCTCACCTTCGTGGTTGTTGGTGGCGGCTTTGCCGGCATCGAGTGCCTCACCGAAATGGAAGACCTCGCCCGCGCCGCAGTGCGCAACAACCCGCGCATCCGCCAGGAAGAAGTCCGCTTCATCCTTGTCGAAGCCATGGGACGCATCATGCCCGAGGTCACCGCCTCGCAGGCAGAATGGGTTGTGGAGCACCTCCGTAGCCGCGGCATCGAAGTTCTGCTCAACACCTCCCTGGACAGCGCCGAGGGCACCCTCAAGCTCATCAACCTCCCGGACAAGACTCCGGCACAGGAAGTTGAAGCTGACACGCTGGTCTGGGCTGCCGGCGTGCAGGCCAACCCGATGATCCGCTCCACGGACTTCCCGCTGGAACCCCGCGGCCGCGTCCGCGTCCTCCCGGACCTGCGCATCGCAGGCGACGAAGGCATCGTGGAGAACGCCTGGGCCGCTGGCGACATCGCCGCTGTTCCGGACCTCACGGGCAAGGGCCTGCCGGACGGCACCTGCGTCCCCAATGCCCAGCACGCTCTTCGCCAGGCCAAGAAGCTCGCCAAGAACCTGTGGGCTTCCCGCTGGGACAAGCCGCTGCACGACTACAAGCACAAGAACCTTGGTGCTGTGGCCGGCTTCGGCGAGTGGAAGGGTGTTGCAAACATCAACCTGCTCGGCCGTATCGGCCTCAAGGGCGGCCTCGCCTGGCTGGCACACCGTGGTTACCACGGCATGGCGATGCCCACCGTGGAGCGCAAGTTCCGCGTGGTCTTCGGCTGGATCCTGGCCTTCTTCGCAGGCCGCGACACCACGCAGTTGATCGACCTCGACAACCCGCGCGGTGCCTTCGTGGCCGCAGCAACGCCGGCCCCGAAGCCTGCAGCTGCCCCGGCACCCGCCGAAGCCAAGCCTGCTGCCGAGGAAACCAAGACTCCGGTAACGGCTGACGCCAAGTAGTACACGCACGACGGCGGCCACCCCCTTGGCGGGAGTGGCCGCCGTCGGCGTTTAAGCCGTCGCGATTTCGCGGCCCCTAGACTGGTGGCATGCCCGGTGAATCCGACCTGAAAACCCTCCTGCAGTCCCTGCATCCCGTGGTCCGCGACGGTGAGTACGTGTACGCGCTGTGGCCGCACGGGCGTCCCCTGGAGGGCGGGGTGGAGGCGGCCGTGCGTGAGGCCGAAGGACTGACCGTCGTCCTCCACCGTGACGAGGCCGATCGCCTGGGCCTCACCTACGATTTCGTGGCCTCGTGGATCACCCTCCAGGTCCACTCCGCCCTCGAAGCCGTAGGTCTCACAGCAGCTGTCAGCGCGGCCCTGACGCACGCGGGAATCAGCTGCAACGTCCTTGCTGGATTCCACCACGACCACCTGTTGGTGGCGGTTGCTGATACGGGCCGTGCCATGGAGGTGCTCCAGTTGCTGTCCAGGGGAGTGGTGCTGCGTTCGGAAAGGCCGGGGGACAGGGCCGAGATCCTGGACCTGACGGCCCGCGCATTCTCCGTCTCTCCCGTGACGGGTGAGCCGGTGGAGGGAACGCCCGTTGAGGTTGGCTTGCTGCGGGAGCTTTTCGAATGCAGCGGATACATTCCCGAACTCAGCATTGTTGCTGAAATCGGTGGGGAGATCGTGGGTCATGCCATCTCAACAAGGGCTTGGATCGACGGCCTGCCGGTCCTGGGTTTGGGCCCCATTGGTGTGCTGCCCACGTTCCAAAGGCGCGGCGTCGGATCGGCGTTGATGCGTGAAACGACAGCGCGGGCAACAGCCCTGGGGGAGCGCGGTATAGCGTTGCTCGGCAGCACCGCCTACTACCCTCGTTTCGGTTACGTGCCGGCCTCGTCACTGGGCGTTGAAGCGCCGGAGGCGGCGTGGGGCGCGCACTTCCAGTTGCTCCCCTTGCCGGAATGGCCCGACGGCGCCCGGGGCACCTTCCGCTACGCCGACCCCTTCAACAGGCTGTAGCTGGGATACCATGGTCCGGGCGCCCCAGTAGCCCAATTGGCAGAGGCAGCGGACTTAAAATCCGCGTGTTGTGGGTTCGAGTCCCACCTGGGGCACGGCGGAAGGTGAGAGCTGTTTCTCCCTTCCGCGACGCGGGTGCCGGGTTCGGCGCCATTTCCCAGCAACCTCGTAGATTTCCCACAGGCAACGAGTGTTATAGGGATGTGACCTGAATCACTTATGTTCGCCGATCAATTGCATTAGTTTGAGTCTTAATCAGGAACACCTGAGTAATCGCATCAAAGGCAGTTCGCACCTTTCGATCGAGGAGACAACGAATGTTTGATCTTTCCCCAGCGGCGCCCCGAGCCGCCAAGCTAACCGCGCTTGGCATTGGGGTCGCTCTCTTGGCCACAGCTTGTGGTGGGTCTTCGACGCCAACACAAACTGGGTCTTCATCCGCCGCGGCCGCAGCAGGAATCTCCTGCCCGGCGCCCAGCGCGGGGGCGGGAGCCGGCAACAGCGCGGCTGCCACCAACTCTGGACCTGTACCTCCCTCGACCACTACTACTTCCACGCCGCTCAAGCTTGGATCGCTCCTGCCGACAACGGGGTCGCTGGCGTTCCTTGGCCCACCGGAAATCGCCGGTGTGAACCTCGGCATCAAGGAAGTCAACGACGCTGGCGGCGTCCTGGGTGCTCCCGTATCCGTGGTCCACCGCGACTCCGGTGACACCAAGACCGACATCGCCACGCAGTCCACCACGGCACTCCTTGGACAGGGTGTCAGCGCCATTATCGGTGCTGCCTCCTCCGGTGTTTCCAAGACCGTCATCAACCAGATCACCGGTGCCGGTGTCATCCAGTTCTCGCCTGCGAACACGTCGCCTGACTTCACAACGTGGGACGACAAGGGCCTCTACTGGCGTACTGCACCGTCCGACGTCCTGCAGGGCAAGGTGCTCGGTAACTACATGGCCACCTGTGGAGCCCAGACCGTTGGCATGATCGTCCTCAACGACGCTTACGGAACCGGCCTGCAGAAGAACGTCAAGGAAGCCTTCGAGGCAGCCGGCGGAAAGGTTGTGGCCGAGGAACTCTTCAACGAAGGTGACTCGCAGTTCAGCAGCCAGGTGGACAAGGTACTGGCCGCCAAGCCGGACGCCATCGCACTGATCACCTTCGACCAGGCCAAGAGCATCGTCCCGCTGATCACCGGCAAGGGCATCAAGCCCACGCAGCTGTTCATGGTCGACGGCAACACCTCTGATTACAGCAAGGACTTCCAGCCGGGTACCTTGAAGGGCGCGCAGGGAACCATTCCCGGCACGTTCGCCAAGGATGACTTCAAGAAGAAGCTCCTGGCAATCGACCCGGCCCTGAAGGACTACAGCTACGCAGGTGAATCCTACGACGCCGTGAACCTGATCGCCCTGGCCTCCGAGGCGGCCAAGAGCACCAAGGGCACCGACATCGCAGCCAAGCTGAAGGAAGTTTCTGAAGGCGGCGAGAAGTGCAACAGCTACGCAGCCTGCGTTACCTTGCTCCGCCAGGGCAAGGACATCGACTACGACGGCCAGTCCGGTCCAGTCACGTTCTCCGACGCCGGTGACCCCACCGAGGCGTACATCGGTATCTACCAGTACCAGGATGACAACACCTACAAGCCGGTCCGCGAAGAGTTCGGCAAGCTCTAAGCTCTGAGACGGTAGCAAACGCAACAGGTCCCCTTCCTCCCGGAGGAAGGGGACCTGTTCCCGTTAAGCCATCGTGAGGACTCTTTCCACCATGGCGACTCCCTGCTGTTCAAAGGATTCGTCACCTATGCTGTGAGCCCAGACCACCGTTCCCACTGCTTGGTCGAGGTTTTCGAGCCGCCATGCAGAGGCCTCCTCAGGGCTTGTGACTGCCCTTCCCAAACCTTCCTGAAAGGCTGCGGCCAAGGCTGCATCCGCCAGGAACTGTTGGTGGGTGAGCCGGACCAGATCGTGTACCCACGGGCGCAGGTCGGCACGGCCGAAGTCTATGACTTTCACCTCGCCGTCGTCGTACAGCCAGTTCCTTGGTTGGTAGTCACCGTGACTGGTCACCAACTCAACTGGTGAAAGCTCGACGGCGGCAACCTCCTCTGTCAGGCGGCGTACCAGGTCTTCAGCCAGGAGGCCCTGCGCTTTGCCGATCACCGCTCTGGTTCTGGCCGCCAGCGAACACATGTAACTCCGGGAGACCCCGGCCGGACTATGCAGCCGTGCCAGAAGCGCTCCGGCCTGCCGGTAGGTATCGGGAATGTGCTCCGCCGGACTCCCTGCCACCAGAATGCCCGGCAAGAAGCGCGTCACCAGAAGGCGGGCGTCCGTGGAAGCGTGTACAAGTGAAGGGACGCGGCCTTCCAGACCTGGCATTCCACGGGAATAGGCTGCGATTTCCCGGCGGACGTGGTGGCTGGTTTGGCTGGCCTTGACGATGAAACGCCCGCCATCCGGGGTGCCGAGCTGCAGGACCGTGGTGTCCTGCATGGGCCAGGAGTGGTCGCTGATGACCTCGAAGGGGCCCAGCCACGAGGACAGAAGCCGCTGCTGCTCCTCGCTGATCCCGTCTTTCACCAATCCAGCATGCCACGGGTTGCTGGCGACGCATGTTGTGAGGCCTGCTCTGCGCGCCATGAGGGGAGTATGGGGCGCAGAGCGGGCCCCACAACAAAGCGCGGGCCCCGGCTCAGTAACCGAGCAGGGGCCCACGTGGTGTTGGAGCGTCGTGGATCTACTAGACCTCGTCCGCCAGAGTGCCCAGGTACAGCTGGATCACCTTGGGGTCCTTCATGAGCTCACGGCCCGTACCCGTGTACGCGTCCTTACCCTGGTCCAGGACGTAGCCGCGATCGCAGATCTGAAGGCAGCGGCGTGCGTTCTGTTCCACCATGATCACGGAGACGCCGGCACGGTTGATCTCGTGGACGCGCAGGAACGTCTCGTCCTGCTTGACGGGGGAGAGACCGGCCGACGGCTCATCCAGCAGCAACACAGCCGGGTCCATCATGAGGGCCCTTCCCATGGCCACCATCTGGCGTTCGCCACCCGAAAGGGACCCGGCGCGTTGTGCGCGCCGCTTGCCCAGTTCCGGGAACAGGCTGGTGACAAAGTCGAAGCGCTCGGCGAAGACCTTGGGCCGCTGGAACATGCCCATCTGGAGGTTCTCTTCAATGGTCAAGGTAGCGAAGACGTTGTTGGTCTGCGGAACGAAGCCCACGCCCTGGGTCACCAGCTTGTTGGCCTTCAACCCGGTGAGGTCCTGCCCGCGGACCACAACAGTGCCGGAGTGCACCTTTACCAGGCCGAACATGGCCTTGAGCAGGGTGGACTTGCCGGCGCCATTGGGTCCGATAATCCCGATCAGTTCACCCTTGCGCGCTTCGATGCTGCAGCCATTAAGGATGTTGACGCCCGGGATGTAGCCCGCCACCAGGTTCGTGACTTTGACGACGGAATCGTTTGCCGGGGCGGCTGCCGAGGCGGGCATTGCAGCGGGACTGCTCATTTCCCGTCCTCCTTCTTGGGTTCTTCGATGTCGGACAGAATGCCGGCATCTTCCGTTCCGACAACCGACTCGTCATCGGCCACGAGTTCCGCTTCAAGTTCCTTGATGCCTTCAGCGTCGCCAAGATCGACGTCGTGGTGGGCGCCAAGGTAGGCGTCGATGACGGCGGGATTCTTCATCACTTCTCCCGGAGGTCCCTCAGCCACCACCTTGCCTTCGGCCATGACCACCACCCAGTCAGCGATGTGGCGGACCATGTTCATGTCGTGCTCAACGAACAGCACGGTCATGCCTTCGGCTTTGAGGTTCTTGATGTGGTCCAACAGCGACTGTGTCAGGGCCGGATTCACGCCTGCCATGGGCTCATCGAGCATCACCAGCTTGGGCCGGACCATCAGCGAGCGTGCCATTTCCAGGAGCTTGCGCTGGCCGCCGGAGAGTGACGCAGCGTAGTCGTCCTTCTTGGCATCAAGCTTGAACTTCTGCAGCAGGATGTCAGCCTGGGCGGTGATTTCCTTTTCCCGGCCACCCCACATGCCTTTGAAAAGGGCCTTGGAGAGTCGTTCGCCGGGCTGGTTGGCAGCGCCGAGGCGCATGTTTTCCATGACCGTCAGCTTGCCCATCACCTTGGTCAGCTGGAAGGTGCGGACCATGCCCATACGGGCCACCTTGTAGGAGGAAACACCTGCGAGGCTGTTGCCTTCGAACTGCCACTTTCCCGTGTTGGGGGTGTCGAAGCCCGTGAGCAGGTTGAACAGCGTGGTCTTGCCTGCGCCGTTGGGCCCGATCAGGGCCGTGATCTTGTGGCGGGGAATTTCGAGGTACTCGACGTCCACGGCATTGATGCCGCCAAAGGAACGGGTAACGTCCTCTGCCACCACGATCGGGTCGCGCTTCTTGCAGCCGGGCAGGTTCTCCCCGACGGCGATCGGCCGCGAATCGGTCATATAGTCGATGTCTTGTTCGTTCATTTCACTCATGCGAATGCAAGCTCCTTCTTATTGCCGAAGACGCCTTGCGGGCGGAAGATCATCAGGAGCATCAGTGCCACACCCACCAGGATGTAGCGGAGCTGGCCTGCCTGGACAGTGGTCAGCCAAGTGATGACCCCCGATTCGATGAGGCCGTACAGAAGGCTCTGGGTCAGCGAGAGCACTACCCAGAAGATCATGGCTCCAATGACCGGCCCCAGGACGGTGGCCATGCCACCGAGCAGGAGGCAGGTCCACAGGAAGAACGTCAGCTCGGTGCCGTAGTTGGATGGTTGGACAGCGCCGCGGGGCAGGGTGAAGATCATGCCGGCAAGTGCGCCGAGCACACCGCCAATGACCAGCGCCTGCATCTTGTAGGAGTAGACGTTCTTACCGAGTGATCGAACGGCGTTCTCGTCTTCCCGGATACCCTTCAGTACGCGGCCCCAGGGGCTGCGCATGAGGAGCCAAACCAGCAGGCAGCAAACGATGACCAAGGCCCAACCCACCACGCGGATGAAGAAGTCCCTGTTGTTCATGCCCATGTAGGAGCCTTCGGGGAATGGATTCATGGCGTAGAAATCGCCCTCGAAGGCGGCCAGGCCGTTTGCCGAACCAGTGACGCTGGTCAGCTGGTTGGTGGTGACGACGTACCGGACGATTTCCGCGGACGCGATGGTCACAATGGCCAGATAGTCGGCCCGTAGCCTCAGCGTCGGGATGCCGAGGATGAAGGCGAAGATCACCGAACACAGGATGGCGATCAGCAGGCCGATGAAGAACGGAGCCTTGAACGTCAGGGTGGAGATGGCAAAGCCGTAAGCACCCACGGCCATGAAACCTGCCTGGCCGAAGTTCAGCAGGCCTGAGTAGCCGAAGTGGACCGCAAGGCCCAAAGCGGCAAGTGCGTAGGCCGCCGTCGTCGGACTGAATAGTTCGCCAAGGGCGCTGGAGAGAATAAATCCGAAATCCATGGCCCGCTCCTAACCCACACGCTCACGCCGGCCGAGGATACCCTGCGGTCGGAACAGAAGGACAACAATCATGATGAACAGGGCACCGACGTATTTGAGGTCGGCGGGGAGGCCGAACACGGTTGTCAGTTCCACGAAGACGCCGACGACGATCGAGCCGATCAGTGCGCCGAAGACGGTTCCCAGGCCGCCCAGGGTCACACCGGCGAAGATGAGCAGCAGGATCTGCGAGCCCATGTCGAAGGTGACGCCGGGCCGGTAGTACGCCCACAGGATGCCGCCAAGGGAAGCAAGCACACCGCCAACGATCCACACAAGCCTGATCACGGAGTCGACGTCGATGCCGGATGCCGCTGCCAGTGCGGGGTTGTCCGCCACGGCGCGTGTTGCCTTGCCGAGGCGCGTTTTCAGCAGGACGATGCCCACCAGTGCGATGACCACGGCACTGATGATCAGTGACCAAAGGTTGTTCGGCGTGATGGACACAGGGCCGATCTGGATCTCGGCGCTTTGGGCTCCGGGCAGCTGCTGTGTGGCGCCGCCGAAGAAGAACTGGATGACGTACCGGATTGCCAAGGCAAGGCCGATGCTGACGATCATCATGGGGACAAGGCCTGAGCCACGTTTACGCAGCGGGCGCCACAGTCCAGCGTCCTGGACGTAGCCGAAGACTCCGCCGCCGACCAGGGCCAGCAGGATGGCCAACCAGAAGGGCAGGCCCATGCCGTTGAACATGAACACCAGGACCGCGCCCAGTGTGACCATCTCGCCGTGGGCGAAGTTGGTGAGGCCGGTGGTTCCGAAGATCAGGGAAAGGCCTACAGCGGCAAGGGCCAGGAGCAAGCCGAAGCTCAGCCCTGCGACGAGGCGGTTGAGCAGGTTCTGGCCGAAGTCCTGTTGCTGGATCACAATGCCTTTGCCGAAGGCGAAGATCACCGACAGGTTGGAGGTCTGGCTGAAGGTGACATCGCGGGGATTGTCCTGACCTTCAGCGAGCTTGATGCCGTCCGGCAGGGTGGAAGTGTCCAGCTCTACCCTGTAAGTGCCCTGGACCGGGACGCCGATGCTCCAGGCACCATTGGCTCCAGAAGTGGCTTCGCCCTGGAAGCCATTGCCTGAGGCCTTGATTTTGACGCCGGGTATGGGTGCCCGGGCATCATCGCGGAGGAATCCGCTGATGTTATTTTGGAAATTTGTTGCTGATGGCGAAGGCGAGGGGGTGGTTGCCTCCGCCGCGGGGGCGGCGATCAACAGAACAGCAATGAGGGAAGCGAAAAGCGCCCCCACTACTCTCTGCAGTCCCTTGGACCGTCTGATGGACGGGTCGCGCAGTGTGCTTCTCAAAATGGAAACCTCCACAGTGGGGGTGATCCCGGCTGCGCCATTGCGGCCGGTGCGAACGGTCATGGGGCTTGTGAACAACTCTTTGCCTAGCTGCCTCGATGTGATCTAAGTCACCCATGTGTGGCCTATGTTACCGCTCGCGGGGAGTAATGAATGCCCAGTTCGGCAGTGCAAAGATCGCGATCAGGTAACAACTGTGAAGCTGGAGGCAACAAGCAATGTAGTACTTCTTAAGTAAACCTTTGTTGTTTGACGGTGCTACTAAACGTTCGGGCGAACGCCTACGCCCATCACTGTTCCAATTCCGTGTCACGGTTGTGTTTCGGCCTCGTGAACAAGGGAACTTTCGCTGCCGCCCGGGCGTGGTAATTGGTACCGTGAACTATCACTTAGCCCTTTTTCAGGAGGACACCCGTAATGGCACTTGGCGGAAACCCAGTCTTCAACGGAAAGAATTTCCGTGGAGCAAAGCAGGCCCCGCCTGTACCGCAAAATCCCTACGGCCAGCAGTTTAACCAAGCCGGTCGAGCACCCTCGCAGGTCATGGATGGCCAAGCCGCATGGTCGGCTCAGCAGCAGAACATGACCAACGAGCAGCTGCAGCAGATGTACAACCAGCCCTCGGCCGGCCCCGCCGACACCGGGCGCATGACCTATGACGACGTCATCATGAAGACTGTCGCCTGCCTCGTGGTTTTGGTCATCGGTGCAGGTGTAACCCTCTTCGTTGCCCCGGCTCTCTCCAGCCTGCTCATGATCGTTGGCGCGCTGGGCGGTTTCGTCCTGGCCCTCGTCAACACGTTCAAGAAGCAGCCCTCGCCCGCGCTGATCCTGGCTTACGCCGGCCTCGAGGGCCTGTTCCTCGGCGGCCTCACCCGCATCCTTGATGGCATGTTCCCGGGTGTCGGCCTTCAAGCAGTCATCGGCACCCTTGCTGTTTTCGGTGTCACGCTGGTCCTGTTCAAGAGTGGCAAGGTCCGTGCGACTCCCAAGATGGTCCGCTTCTTCATGATCGCCACCATCGGTTACGCAGTCTTCGCGCTCATTAACCTGGTCATGATGTGGACCGGTGCCGTGCAGGAGCCGTTCGGTCTCCGCACCAGCATCACGATCGCGGGCATCCCGTTGGGCGTCTTCATCGGTATCCTGGCCATTGGCCTGGCAGCGTTCTCGCTCATCATGGACTTCACCAGCATCGAGCAAGGCGTCCGCGCCGGTGCCCCGGAACGTTATTCCTGGGTTGCCGCATTCGGCCTGACGGTCACCCTGGTGTGGCTCTACGTCGAAATCATCCGCCTGCTGGCAATTCTGCGCGGCGACGACTAAAACCGCCGGACAAGTAAACGCCAAAATGCCCCCGAACAATGTTTGGGGGCATTTTTGTATTCACTGCTAGCTCAGGCGCTCGAACACCACCGCCATGCCCTGCCCGCCGCCTACGCACAGGGTCGCAAGCCCCAATGCCCCGTCACGCTCCTTCAAGCCATTCAGCAGCGTGCTGGTCATGCGGGCGCCGGTCATCCCAAAGGGGTGCCCCAACGCGATGGCACCACCGTGGACGTTAAGCTTGGCCGGGTCGATCCCCAGTTCACGGGCGCTGGCGAGAACCTGAACCGCGAAGGCTTCGTTGAGCTCCACCAGATCAATGTCGTCCATTGTCAGGCCGGCCAACGCGAGTGCCCGACGGGAGGATTCCACCGGTCCCATGCCCATGAGCTCGGGGGAGAGGGCGCTCACTCCGGTCGAAACGACGCGCGCAAGGGGCTGAAGTCCAAGTTCTCGGGCCCGGGTGTCGCTCATGACCACCACGGCGGCGGCGCCGTCGTTAAGGGGGCAGGCGTTCCCCGCAGTCACTGTCCCGGACGCGCGGAAGACGGGCTGAAGCGCCGACACCGCTTCAAGGGTCACCCCGGCCCGGGGCGAATCGTCGCGGTCCACCACAACCCCATCCTTGCGTGTGTACGGTGTGATCTCGCGCGAATAGAACCCCGAGGCAATGGCGGCTTCGGCACGGTTTTGGCTCAGGACGCCCCACTGGTCCTGCTCGGCCCTGCTGATGCCATAGCTTGTGGCGACGTTCTCGGCGGTCTGCCCCATGGAGATGTAGATGTCCGGCAACCGCCCGCCCAGCCTGGGGTCGGTCCACGGGATGTTTGAGGCCGCACGGGCAGCTGTGCGCTGTGCGGCAGACTCGAAAAGGGGATTGTGGTTGGCGGTATCGGTTTCACCCGCTCCGGCCCAGTTCTGGTAACGGGATACGCTCTCCACCCCGGCCGAGACGATCGCGTGGGCTTCACCGGATTTGATGGCGTGGAAGGCCATTCGCAGCGTTTGGAGGCTCGAGGCGCAGAAGCGGTTGATGGTGGCCGCCGGTACGCGGTCCAGCCCGGCCAGGACCGCAACCACGCGCGCCATGTTGGAGCCGGCCTCGCCGCTGGGCTCTGCGCATCCGAGCAGGATGTCATTGAGTCCCTTGCCATCATCGGCTCCGGGATCGAACTCGGGCAGCTTGGCCAGGGCAGCCTGGACCATGGCGGTTGCGAGGTCGTCCGGACGTTCGTCCTTGAGCGAGCCCTTGAAGGCCCGGCCTATGGGACTCCTTGCAGTGGAAACGATGACAGCCTCAGTCATGGCCCCAGCTTACGCCCGGCATCCGGAAGGAAAACCGGGCGAATCGGCGCAGGCCTCAGGCCAGGCGCCGGGCGCCCTCTGCCGGTGTAACGGTGAAAATGTCCGGTGCGGTGAAGCCCGCCTCCGCGAAGGAACGCACGACGGCGTCACGCACCTGCTGCTCCTGGCCCACCGGAGTCAGGGCAATGGCCGAGCCGCCGAAACCTCCACCGGTCATGCGGGCACCAATGGCGCCGGCGGACCGGGAAGTGTCCACGGCGAGGTCCAGCTCCGGGCAGGAGATCTCGAAGTCATCCCGCATGGAGACGTGGCTGGCATCCAGCAGTGCGCCGATGGAGGCAGGACCCTGGGTGCCAAGGAATTCCACGGTTTGGAGGACCCTGTCGTTTTCAGTGACCACGTGGCGGACCCGTCGAAGGGTGGTTTCGTCCAGCAAACCGGACGCCTCCTCCAAACGCTCCACACCGACGTCGCGCAGTGCTTTGACACCGAGGATCTCGGCACCCAACTCGCAGGACGCCCGCCTGGAGGCGTAACCGCCGTCGGCATGGGAATGCGACACTTTCGTATCGATGACCAGCAGGACCAAACCTGAAGCCTGGGCATCGAAGGGGACCAGCTCCACGTGCTGGTCGCGGCAGTCCAGGAAGACGGCCTGACCCTTGGCTCCCCGCAAGGAAGCCGACTGGTCCATGATTCCCGTGGGCGCGCCAACAAAGACGTTCTCTGCACGCTGGGTAGCCAAGACCAGTTCCTCGGCGGCGAAGCCTGCTCCCGTGAGCTCGTTGAGGGCGGAAATGACGGCGCACTCAATCGCATGGGAGGAAGAAAGGCCGGCGCCCAGGGGAACATCGGAGTCGAGGAGCAGGTCGAATCCGGGGACGGTTACGTCCCGATCCTGCAAAGCCCAGGCCACCCCCAGCGGATACCGCGACCAGCCGTGGCCTGAACCCGGCTCCAAACCGTTGAGGTCCGCCTCCACGAGGCCGTGGCCACCGAACGTGGAGAGCAGGCGCACCGTGGAGTCGTCGCGGACGCGCAGGGCCACTTTTGCCGTCTTGTCGATCGCGAAGGGCAGGACAAACCCTTCGTTGTAGTCGGTGTGCTCGCCGATGAGGTTGACCCGGCCGGGAGCCTGCCACACGCCGTCGGGAGCGGCACCAAAGACTTCCTGGAAGCGGGCGGCGAGGACGCTGGTGTCGGTGGCGGTGCTCATGCTGGGGTGCCTTCCAGGGTTTTGGCGGAGGCCGGGGCGGCAACGTTGCGCAGCCGTTCGGCAACGGCCTCGGGCGTGGTGTCGTTGATGAACGCTCCCATGGCCGCTTCCGAACCGGCCAGGTACTTGAGCTTATCGGCCGCGCGGCGGGGCGAGGTCAACTGCAGATGGAGTTGGCCCGCAGGGCGCAGGGCCGGATCCAACGGGGCCTGGTGCCATGCGGAGATGTACGGCATGGGTGTTGGGTAGAGCAAGTCCAGCCGCTTCAACAGGTCAAGGTAGACGTGCGACAGTTCGTCCCGTTCCTCCCCGGTCAGTGCAGCCAAATCAGGGACGCTGCGGTGCGGCACCAAGTGGATCTCCAGGGGCCAGCGCGCAGCGAAAGGGACGTAGGCGCTGAAGTGCTTGGCCTCCAGGACCATCCGGCTTCCATCTTCACGTTCGGCTTTGAGGAGCGAGGCCGCCAGGGTTTCCTTCGCGTCGACGTCGTCGTAGTACTTACGGGCGACGGCGCCCAGTTGGGCCGCACGGGGCGTCACGTACGGGTAGGCGTAGATCTGGCCGTGGGGATGGTGCAGGGTCACGCCGATGTCCGCACCACGGTTTTCGAACGGGAAGACCTGTTTGATCCCGGGCAGGGCGCTCAGGGCTTCCGTGCGCTGGGCCCAGGCTTCGATCACGGTGCGGGCGCGCGTTTCACCCAGTTCGGCGAACGAACCGGTGTGCTGCGGGGTGAAAGCCACCACTTCGCAGCGCCCGTAGGCCACCTCCTTGGTGCCGTGGCCGCTGAGGCCCGGTGCCGGCAGGGGAGGGATGTCACCTACTGCAGGTCCGAGCGACGGGAAACGGTTTTCGAAGACCACCACGTCATAATCCGGTGCTGGGATCTCGGACGGGTTCGCAGGCGTGGTCGGGCAAATAGGGCACTGATCTGCAGGGGGCAGATGCGTCCGGGCTTGCCGATGGGCTGCTACGGCTACCCAGTCACCGGACAACGCGTCATACCTGACTTCCCCGGGCTCGCCTCGGGCGGGAAGCCCGCGGTGGTCAACCAGAGATTCGGGAGCTCGTGCCGGAGTTCCGGGGTCATCGAAATAGATCAGCTCTCGGCTGTCCGCGAGGCGGGTGCTGGTGATGCGACTCATGAATCCATCATTCCACAAGTAACCAAAAGCGCATAGTTTCTAACAAAAGCAAACATTGCCGATCGCTCCGGACTTCTGGGATGCAGTACGGTAATGCCATGCCTGCCTCATCTGCGCCCGTTGACCAAACCGACCAGCCGGCCTCCCGTCGATTCGCCTCGGGCCGCCAATTCGAGCTCCGCAGGGACGACGCGCTCGCCGTCATTACGGAGCTCGCGGCCGGCCTTCGCCTGTACTCGCGCAAGGGTATCCCGCTGACCGAAAGCTACGGCGATGACCAGATTCCGCCCGGCGCAACAGGTATCACCCTGGCTCCCTGGGCGAACCGCATCGAAGACGGTGTCTGGTACCTCGACGGAAAGAAACAACAGCTCGACATCACCGAAGCCTCCCGCAACAATGCCAGCCACGGCCTCCTCCGGAATACCGGATACACGCTGGTGGATGAGTCCGAGTTTTCCGTGACCCTGGAAGCCACAGTTTTCCCCCAACACGGGTACCCTTTCCTGGCGCGGCACCAGGTTCGTTACGAGCTGGACGAAGCCTTGGACCTCCGCGTATCGCAGACCTTGCTCAACGACTCCCCATCAGCGGCCCCCTTCGTCCTGGGCGCCCACCCGTACCTGCGCATCGGCGACGTCGCGCCGGAGGACCTGACGCTGACCGTCCACGCAAGAACCCGTCTGGTGGCTGATGACCGGCTCATCCCCAGGAGCGCCGCTGCGGCAGACGGGGAGTACGACTTTTCCGCCGGGCGCACAGTGGGCGGACTCCTGGTGGACGTCGCCTTGACGGACTTGGCGTTCGACGGCGGTGTGGCCCGCCACACGCTGACGGCAGCCGACGGCCGAAGTGTGAGCCTGGAGCAGGACAAACGCTGCCAGTACGTGCACGTCTTCGTCACCGACACCTTCCCCGGCCGTACCAGGGCGGTGGCCATAGAGCCCATGACCGGACCGGCCAACGCGTTCAACAGCGGCGATGGCCTGCGCTGGCTGGCCCCAGGCGAAGCATTCACCATGAACTGGGGCATCACGGCGTCCCTTTAGCCAGGCCCTGCCACGGCGCGGGTCGGTTTCCCATACGGCGCGGGCTGCGGAAGTATAGGTTCATGACGCCAACACCTGACGCCAGATCACGTTCTGACCGCCAAATCGCCGAAGACATCCCCTACGGGGTGCGTATTGCCGCCGCGTGGTCGTGGCGGGCAGGGTTGATCCTGCTCATGATCGGCGCCCTCGTGTGGCTGCTGGGCAAGGTCAGTTTCCTCATCATCCCCGTGATGGTGGCAGCCCTCCTGGCAGGCCTGCTTTATCCGGTGGTCGCTTGGCTGCGTCAACGGAGCATGCCCAACGGTGCTGCCGTGGCTGTCACGGTCCTGGGCTTCATCGGCGTGATCGTAGGTGCCTTGGCCCTTGTGGGCAGGCAGCTCATATCCGGCTTCGGCGAGCTTTGGCAAGAGGCCCTGATCGGAATCCAGCAGATCCAGACGTGGCTGGCAGATGGGCCGCTCCATCTCACGGCCGACCAGATCGACCAATACATTGCCGATGGTGCCAATGCCCTGCAGAACAACAGCAGCAGCATCCTGAGCGGTGCCCTGTCCTTTGGCAGCACCGCCGGGCACTTTGCGGCAGGCCTGGTCCTGGCACTGTTTATCCTGATCTTCTTCCTGCTTGAAGGCAGCCGGATCTGGGGATTCCTGGTCCGTCTGTTGCCCAAGACGGCACGCCGGGCCACGGACGGCGCAGGCCGCCGCGGCTGGACCTCGATGGTCAGTTACGTCCGCATCCAGATGTTCGTCGCGTTCGTGGACGCAGTGGGCATTGGTGTGGGTGCTGCCATCATCCAGGTTCCGCTTGCCCTGCCCCTCGCCGTCCTGGTGTTCATTGGATCCTTTATCCCCGTGGTGGGTGCCCTGGTCACCGGTGCCATCGCCGTGCTTCTCGCACTGGTAGCCAACGGACCCATCAACGCGCTGATCATGCTGGCCATCGTCCTGCTTGTCCAGCAGCTCGAAAGCCACATCCTCCAGCCGCTGGTGATGGGCAAGGCCGTAGCCCTCCACCCGGTGGCCGTGATCCTCTCGGTGGCCGCAGGCTCCTACTTGGCAGGAATTCCCGGCGCGCTGTTCGCGGTGCCGTTGCTCGCCGTAGTAAACACGGCAGTTCGCTACATTGCGGGCCGGACGTGGGAACATGATGAAGTACTGGGCGGCGTGGAGCTCCAGCAGGGCACTGCTGCAACGGCCCCGGACGCGGACGCCAACTTCAAGGACGTCAGCGTCCAAAAGCCCTCATCCCGGGCCGGTAACGGCGTCGGTGGCAAGACCAAGGTTTCAGGGAGTACCTCCGTAGAGGACCCTGCGGCCAACACCAACAAAGGAGAATAGTCAGTGAATACCCTCGAAACCCTGCCCGTCACGCTGGACGATGTCCTCAAGGCGCAGGAGCTGCTCGAGGGCATTATTACCAAGACTCCGGTGGAGTCGTCCCGTGCGTTGGGCAGCCTTGTAGGCGGAAACGTCTTTTTCAAGTGCGAGAACCTCCAGCGTGCAGGCTCCTTCAAGGTCCGTGGCGCCTACGTCCGGATGGCCCGCCTGACCGAAGACGAAAAGAAGCGCGGAGTGGTGGCGGCCTCCGCCGGAAACCACGCGCAAGGCGTGGCCGTAGCCGCTAAGAGCCTTGGCATCAATGCCAGAATCTACATGCCGCTCGGCGTTGCCCTGCCCAAACTGGCAGCAACCCGCAGCCATGGCGCCGAAGTGGTCCTGCACGGGCACAACGTGGATGAGGCACTCGCCGAGGCCCAACGCTACGCCAACGAAACCGGCGCAGTGTTCGTGCACCCCTTCGACAACGTGGACGTCGTGGCCGGCCAAGGCACCATCGGGCTCGAAATCCTGGACCAGATCCCCAACGTGGACACGATCCTCATGGGTGTCGGCGGTGGTGGACTCCTGGCCGGTGTGGCAGTGGCCATCAAGGCCCGGGCCAAGGAACTTGGCCGGGAAATCCGGGTTATCGGCGTGCAGGCGGAAAACGCCGCAGCCTACCCTCCCTCCCTTGCAGCAGATGCACTGGTGCCGCTCAAGAAGGTCACTACGATGGCGGACGGTATCGCCGTGGGCCGGCCGGGTCAGCTTCCGTTCAGCATCATCCGGGAACTCGTCGACGACGTCGTCACCGTCAGCGAAGACTCGTTGGCCCGCGCCCTGATCTTCCTGCTCGAACGGGCAAAGATGGTGGTTGAACCTGCCGGTGCCGTCGGAGTAGCCGCACTGATGGATGGCAAGATCGAAAACCCGGGGAACACCGCCGTCGTGCTTTCCGGCGGAAACATCGATCCCATGCTGATGCTCAAAGTCATCCAGCGAGGCCTGTCGGCCGCCGGCCGGTTCATGACGGTGCGCATGATGCTGGATGACCGTCCCGGTTCGCTGGCGACCATCGCGCGGATCATCGCCGAAAACGATGCCAACGTCACCGGACTCGACCACACCCGCCTGGGTGGATCCATCAGCATGGGCGATGTCTCCATCACCATCAACCTGGAAACCAAGGGCCACGAACACGGAGAACAGGTTCTCGGTGCGCTGCGTGCCGAGGGCTTCCAGCCAATCGTGGTGCACTGACAGGGGGAGCCATTGGTGCTGGGAATGCCTGAGGGGACGCCGGTAGAGGCGAAGGATTCGTTGGCCGGGCGGGCGAAGGGCGGCCTGTTGTTCATGGGCGGCTTCGTGATCCTGCTCTACGTCATCGAGTTTATTAACACGCTGATGCTTCACAGCCTCAACCGCACCTTTGGCCTGCGTTCCCGGACCCTGGATGGCGTCCTGGACATCCTGACGTTCCCGCTCCTGCACGCCAACTTCAATCACCTGCTCTCCAACACGCTGCCGCTGATCATCTTCGGATTCCTGGCGTTCATGTCCGGATTCCGTGTGTTCATCACCGCCCTGGCGTTCAGTTGGCTGGGCTCAGGACTGGCTGTGTGGCTTATCGGCGGGGGAGGGGTTACGGTGGGCGCCTCCGGGCTGGTCTTCGGACTCTTCGCATTCCTCCTTGTGCGGGGCTTCTTCAACCGCAACTGGTGGCAGATCCTGCTCTCCGTGGTGCTCTTCATGGCCTACGGCAGCATCCTTTTGGGGGTGCTTCCCACGGTCATGGGGTACATCTCCTGGCAGGCACACCTCGGCGGAGCTGTCGGCGGCGTGATTGCGGCCGTCCTGTTACGCCCTAAAGCGCAGCCCGCAGCAACTTTCTGACCGCCGGCAAGGTGGCAAAGGAAACGCCGGCCCGCCCCGGGAAGGGGCGGACCGGCGTCGTTGGTTAAAGGCGTTGCAGCTTAGCCGGCGTAGGGCTTCGCGGAAACGATCTCCACCGGGATTTCCTTGCCGTTGGGGGCAACGTAGCTCAGTTTCTCGCCCTCTTTGTGGCCGATGATGGCAGCGCCCAAGGGGGACTTTTCGCTGAAAACATCAATATCCGAATCCCCGGCGATTTCGCGGGAGCCGAGCAGGAACTTCTCTTCGTCGCCGGCAATGCGGGCAACAACCAGCATGCCGGGTTCAACGATGCCGTCGTCGGCAGGTGCTTCGCCCACCTGGGCATCGCGCAGAAGTGCAGTGAGCTGTCGGATGCGGGCCTCAATCTTGCCCTGCTCCTCCTTGGCTGCGTGGTAGCCGCCGTTCTCCTTGAGGTCGCCCTCCTGGCGGGCAGCTTCGATCTTCTGGACGATATCCGCCCGGCCAGCGCCGGAAAGGTGGTCCAGCTCAGCCGTCAAGCGATCGAATGCTTCCTGGGTAAGCCAAGCTGCAGTGGCGCTGTTGGTGGTAGACACGGATTTCTCCTCTTGATCTGACAATGCAAAAGACCCCGCCTAGGTGGCCACTCGTGGAACTCAGTAACCAACTTAACGGGGTGAAGGTTTCATCCATTGTAGTAAATCCTCTGGACGAACCCAAACCGGTTGAGTCGTGGGTCACACGATTGTTATTTTCCGCTGTCCACGATCCAGCAATTATCCACGACGCCGGACACCGCCGGGGACTCGGTGCGCAGGATGGTCCGCTGTACGGTGGTCCGGCCGCCATCGGCGCTTTGCTCGGGCTGGTTGGGGCCGATTTCCACCACTTTCCACCCCACTACGGCGAACTTGGAATCCATGGCCTTGATGGCGCACTTTGCCGTGGCGTCCGGACTCTTGGTGACCTGGTAGTCCACCTCTGCCTGGGTCCCATCCACCGTGCTGTACCCGATATCTTTGAAGGTGACGGGGGCTGTGGCCGAGGACGTTGCAACCCACGCCGCGAACGCAATACCAACGATCAGTGCCACGAGGACGATGATCCGCTTGGTTTTGCGGCTCATGGCGTGCTTTTGGCCGCCGTAGCGATTGGCTAGGCTGGTGCTTGCCGGTACGTGGGTGGCCGATAGGTCCTCTGAAGTCACCCATCCAGTTTAGTGCCGATCCCGGCGCCTGCTCACCGCCCACAAGTCCGTACCACAAACCCGTTATACGAAAGAGGAGCCGTCACGTGACAGCGTCCAGCAGTTCCGACCAGCAGCTGAGGCTGCTCGCCGTCCACGCCCACCCGGATGATGAGTCCAGCAAGGGCGCGGCGACCATGGCAATGTATGCCGCGGCCGGAGTGGACGTCATGGTTGCCACGTGCACGGACGGCTCGCGGGGAGATATCCAGAATCCCGCCATGGAGGATGCTCCGCACCCCAAGCGCGACATGGCCGGTGCGCGGCGCCTGGAAATGGCGAACGCAGCGGCAGTCCTCGGCATCAAGCAACGGTGGCTGGGCTTCGTGGACTCAGGCTTGCCTGAAGGTGACCCGCTTCCTGCGCTCCCTGCAGGGTGCTTCGCCCTGCAGCCTTTGGAGCGGGCCACAGCGCCGCTGGTCCGCCTGGTCCGGAATTTCAAGCCCCACGTCATCCTCAGCTATGACGAAAATGGAGGGTACCCGCACCCGGACCACATCATGGCCCACAAGGTGGCTGTGGAAGCCTTCGAAGCCGCAGGCGACGCTGACCGGTACCCGGGGCTGGGGGAGCCGTGGGCGCCGAGCAAACTCTACTACGACCGTGCATTCAGCCCCGAACGCTTCCGGGCATTGCACTTCGCCCTGGAAGAGGCCGGCTTGCAGTCCCCGTATGCCGAGCGGCTAGCTGCTTGGCTGGAAGCTGACGCCGAGGGGCACACCCCGCCGGTACCGGCCCACCAGACAACCACCCAGGTGGATTGCGGGGACTTCTTCGAGGCCCGGGACGACGCCCTGCGCGCTCACCGAACCCAGATCGACCCGCTGGGGTTCTTCTTCGCTGTGTCACCGGAGCTGCAGCGAAAGGTATGGCCGTGGGAGGACTACACCCTGGTCACTTCGCGGGTCCCGTCCGAACTGCCGGAGAAGGACCTCTTCGCGGGGATAAGATAGGAACGCCGCCAGTTTCTATCGCTCGTAGAAATTGCATCTGCTCCCATAGAAGGTTTGAACGTGCACCACTTGCTACTCGCCCTGACCGTTACTCCGTCGCCCGATCCTACGGGCACGCTGCGGCCTGGTCTGTCCGAGGATCAGGTGACGCCGGGTACTTGGGGCTTCGTCCTGACGGCCTTCATCGTGATCCTCACGACCTTCCTGATTGTGGACATGGTGCGACGTATCCGCCGTGTCCGCTATCGGGCGCAGGTGGAGGAAGCCCGCATGGCTGCCGAGGCCGGCGACCAGGCGGACGAGAACGGCGACGCCGGGCCCGGTACCCGCTGACGCGGTAATCGCTGACGCAGGGCTTCAGGTGGTCAAATCGGGTGGCTGCGCAACCAGCTAGCTCAGTACTGCCATCATGATGGCGATGAAGTGTGCCGCGAAGGCCAGCACGGTGAAAGCGTGGAAGAGTTCGTGGAACCCGAAATGGGTGGCGCTGAAGTTTGGCCGTTTGATGCCGTAGAACACCGCTCCGGCGATATACAGCGCACCACCGACGCAGATGAGGACCGCCGCGGCGGCATTTGCCGCAAAAAACTGCGGCAGGTAGAACAGTGCGCCGCAGCCCAAGGCGATGTAGACGGGGACGTAGAGCCACCGTGGAGCTCCGGTCCAGAGGATCCGGAAAAGTACCCCGACTATTGCCCCGGACCACACGAGCCACAGCAAGGTGATGGCTTCGGAGCGTTCAAGGAGCGACCAGGCCAGTGGGGTGTAGCTGCCTGCGATCACCAGCATGATGTTGGTGTGGTCCAAACGTTTAAGGACCATCTTGACCCGGGGTGACCAGTTTCCGCGGTGGTAAACGGCGCTGACGCCAAAGAGCAGGAACCCTGTCAGCGCATAGATGGCCGAGGTGACTTTGCGGTCGGGAGTGGGTGCGACTGCCACCAAAATGATCCCGGCGGCCAACGCGAAAGGAGCGGCGACGGCGTGGATCCATCCACGCCAGAGGGGCTTGGTTTCGACGAGCTCAGCCATGGTTCCAGAATAACTTACGTTCCGGTAAGTTACCGCAGGGTAACCTGCGTCGGAGGATTTTGACCCGAGACTGCACCGGCTCGACGGCTGGGGCGGGTAGCCTTGGATGTGCGTCGTCGTCGTACAAGCAAGGAAGTCAGGTGAGAGTCCGGTGGAGCTGCCCGGTTTCCTCTATGGCTTTTACGAGCGCAAGTTGCTGCGCTCACTCAAGCAGGACCAGATCCCGCGGCATATTGGCGTAATGGTGGACGGTAACCGCAGGTGGGCCCGCCAGTTCAACGCTCCAACGAGCCAAGGGCATCAGGCTGGGGCGGACAAGATCCACGAATTCCTGGGCTGGTGCCAGGAGCTCGGCGTCAAGGTCGTGACGCTCTACATGCTCTCCACGGACAACATGAACCGCTCCGGTGAAGAACTGGACCTGCTCATGGGCATCATTGCCAACACCATGGACCGCCTCGACGAGGACGAAGACGTCTCGGTCCACGCCATGGGCGCACCTGAGCTGCTCCCGGACTACCTCGCCGAACGGCTCAACAAACTGACGTCCCGGACGCCTGTCCATGAAAAGATCCACGTCAACGTAGCAGTGGGTTACGGTGGTCGACGCGAAATTGTCGACGCCGTGCGGGAACTGCTGCACGATGCTGCCGCCAAGGGACGCACCATGACGGAGGTCGCAGATGAACTTTCGGTGGACGACATTTCACGCTTCCTCTACACCCGCGGCCAGCCCGATCCGGACCTGGTGATCCGCACGTCCGGCGAGCAGCGGCTCTCCGGCTTCCTCATGTGGCAGAGCGCGTACAGCGAGTTCTATTTCTGCGAAGCCCTGTGGCCTGCTTTCCGCAAGGTCGATTTCCTGCGTGCGCTCAGGGATTATGCCGGGCGCCAGCGCCGGTACGGAACCTAGCCGCCGTCGGGTTCACCGAAAATTAACGAGACGGACATGCGACTTGCCGACGACGGATTGCGGAAATGAATGTGTCCGGGATTACGTTAATCCCATCAGCAGGCAAAACCGCCCGCTGATCGGGGAGGCCAGTACATGGAGCGGAACATCGCACCAGTTACATGGGAGGCCACGCCCGGCCTTCCGGCCGAGCCGCTTCACCATTAGGCCGGGCGACCGCCCGGGGCTGGAGTCGATGTGGCTATTTCTGAGCAACTGCCCGCAATGGTTTCCGACGGGGAAAGTGCAGCTACCTCTCGCGCCAAGCGCGTCCCACAAAAAGCGCAGACCGTCACGTCCGCCACAGGCCGCAGCTACGTGATCGACACGTCAGTCCTGCTTTCGGACCCACACGCGTTATTGCGCTTCGCTGAACACGAAGTCATCGTCCCGATTGTTGTCATCAGCGAACTCGAAGGCAAACGCCACGATCCCGAACTGGGCTACTTCGCCCGGAAAGCGCTCAGGCTCCTGGACGACCTCCGGATCGAACACGGCGGTTTGGACCACCCCATTCCGATCGGGTCCGACGGCGGAATCCTCCGGGTGGAAATGAACCACATCTCCCCGGACGTCCTGCCGGCAGGGTTCCGCGGGGGAGACAACGACAGCCGCATCCTGGCGGTGGCGAAGAACCTGGCCAACGAAGGCCACAACGTCACGGTTGTCTCCAAGGACCTGCCCATGCGCGTCAAAGCATCTGCCATGGGCCTGAATGCCGACGAGTACCGCAACGAGCTGGTCAAAGATTCCGGCTGGACTGGCATGGCCGAGGTGGAAGCCAACGACGACGAAATCACCACGCTCTACGGACACGAGCCCGTCTTCATCCCTGCCGCGGCCGAACTCCCGGTCAACACCGGGTTGGTCCTGCTCTCCAACCGCGGCTCCGCCCTTGGCCGCGTGGGGGCCGACAAGCAGGTCCGCCTGGTCAAGGGCGACCGCGACGTCTTTGGACTCCACGGTCGCTCAGCCGAACAACGGCTTGCCATCGACATGCTCATGGACCCATCGGTGGGCATCGTATCGATCGGTGGCCGGGCAGGCACTGGTAAGTCGGCCTTGGCGCTCTGTGCGGGCCTGGAAGCCGTCCTGGAACGCCGCGAGCACCGGAAGGTTGTAGTGTTCCGGCCCCTGTACGCGGTGGGCGGACAGGAACTGGGCTACCTCCCGGGCTCCGAGTCCGAAAAGATGAACCCCTGGGCGCAGGCTGTGTTCGATACCTTGGGCGCACTGGTCAGCCAGGAAGTGGTGGAAGAAGTCATGGACCGGGGCATGCTCGAGGTCCTTCCCCTCACCCACATCCGCGGACGCTCACTGCACGACGCCTTCGTGATCGTCGACGAAGCCCAGTCCTTGGAGAAGAATGTCCTGCTGACCGTGATGAGCCGGATCGGCCAAAACTCCAAGATCGTCCTTACCCATGATGTGGCCCAGCGCGACAACCTCCGCGTCGGCAGGCACGACGGCGTTGCGGCCGTCGTCGAGACGCTCAAGGGTCATCCGTTGTTCGGCCACATCACGCTGACGCGCTCCGAACGCTCGCCGATTGCTGCCTTGGTGACGGAGTTGCTCGAAGGGGCTGAAATCTAAGCGTTTCCTTGGTCTGGGCCGTGGTCCGGTTCGCCGGGCCACGGCCCTTCGCCGTCGCTTAGACACGGGCCATAGGGACGGTCTGCGGTCGCTGGGCGACCTGCGACGTCCGATGGCCCGCGATGCGCTCCTCTGCGAAGGACCGCGGCGCGGCTGGTGCCTCCCGTCAGAGGCCCAGGTACGTTTTCAGAGCTTCGTGGCCTTGGACAGTGAGGGTCCAGTCCGGGCGTTTGAACGTGGTAGGGGTGAGCCTGACTTTTTGGACCTCTTCGACCTTCTCGCCCCATGCATGGCGGAAGGTGCCGTTGGGTTCGTAGCCCAGGCTTGTCGAGACCCCCAAGGACTGCTTGTTCCAGACGGCGGCCTCGGACTCGGCGATCTCCGCGTTCAGGTAGTCAAAGGCATAACCGACGACGGCGGAACGCATCTCCTTGCCGAAGCCGCGGCCCTGCGCGGACTGCTTGAGCCATGAGCCTGTGCTGACTGTCCTCAGGGTGGCGAAGTCCTTGGCGCCAAGGTCCTGGACGCCGAGGAACTCTTCCTCGTGCCAGACGGCCAGCAGCAGGGTCCACGAATCCGGCGTGAAGTTGGCACGGCACCGCCAGTACCACTGGGCCATATTGGGTGCCAGTTCGTCCTTCGGCAGTTCGGCCCACGGGGTGCTGAACGGGCTCTTGCCGGCCTCGTGGATACCGGAGCGGGCGGCAGCCACAGCGGAGGGGATATCCGCGTCCATAACGGCGCGCAGGGTGAGCCTCGGGGTGGTGAGGATGAGTCCGAACGGGGGCCAGATGTTTGCCAGCGATGTCATCGCCGTAGCTTAGCCCGTCGGCAATGCGTGGGCGAGTCAAGCGCTCGGATCAGGCGGCGGGGCCGATGTCCCAGGGAATGTGGCGCCTCACGTCGGTGAGGTTCATGGATTCCGCAAGGAAGAGATCGTCCAGCATGTACTCATCGACTCCCAGGATCCGGAGCCAGTGGCCCTTGCCGGATGTCTCCCCGTCGAGGCTCTGGCTGGCAACACAAACTCCCGTACCGACGTCGACCCTTAGCAGAGTCCGTCCAGGGTGGACCAGCGGCTCCTTGGGGTCCGAGGGGACGTAGGTCCGGCTGGGCGTTACGATCGTTTCCAGTGCCGGCCGGCCCTCATGGTCCACCTCCCGCGGCTCGTCCAGGAACACCCTGTTGGTATCGGGAAATTCGATCGGGACCGGAGCGTTACCGGCAAGTTCCACGGGGTCGAGCGCAGCGGCGAGCCGGCCATTGCCAAACGCAGGCTCGCCGTAGGCGGCCTCGGGTCGGCGCCGGACCAAACCGGCGTCGTCATAGACCGGTGTAACAAGGTGTGGCGGGAGCAACCACGAACGGCGCGTAGCGCTGACGTAGAAGTCATCACGGGAATCGTTGATGCATGTGGTGCTGTGCAGCAGTTGGCCGTCAGGAGTTTCAAGGCGGAGGGCACCCGGACGCCGAAGCCAGGCCCGGACCATGGTGGCCCCGGTCCCTGGCCGCCCGAGGTATTCGAAACGGAGGGTGGTCCACTTCCACGGCGAAGAACGGCAAAGGTTCCGGAATGTGGAGGACAAGTCAGAAGCCTGTCCGCCTGCACTGAATCGCCCCATATCCACAGTTTACCTAGGGGTCCAAGCGGTCCGGGAAGCCAAAGCGGGATAGCATCACGAAGGTGATCCGACGACTCTCCGACCTCTGGGACGACAGCCCGCTGGCCTTCTGGCTGGTCGCCGTGGCATGCCTGTACTTCCTGGTGATGGCCGTGCGGCTCACGGTGATTGACGTCCGGAGCCACCTGCTGCCCAACCGCATCGTGTTCCCGTCCTACGCAGTGGCCGGGTTGCTCCTGCTGGGGGCAGCCCTCGCAGCATCCATTGCCGGCATCGACCCGCATCCCACAGGCGACCTCCTTGGAGTTCCTGGCCTCGGCGTACTTACCGGGGGAGTTGCGCTCTGGCTGTTCTACTTTGTGCTCCGGCTGATCCACCCGCCCGGGATGGGATTCGGGGACGTCAAACTCGCGGGGGTACTTGGCCTGTACCTGGGGTACCTGGGATGGGCGCACCTCTTTGCCGGAACGTTTGCGGCATTCGTGCTGGGTGGGCTGTGGAGCGTGGCCATCCTGTTGAGCCGGAAGGGAAACCTGCGCTCGGCCATTCCCTTCGGACCGTTCATGCTGGCTGGTGCCGCGGCCGCCATGGTGCTGTTGCCCGCCTAAGGCTAGCCTGTCAGCAAAGACAACGGGCCTTGATGACTAAAGAAGACTGAGACCTGCTGAGGAGGATGCTGGGACAATGGGTGCACCCGAGTTCGTGCTCAAACTAAGGGAAAAGATCGGCAACGATGCCCTCTGGCTGCCCGCCGTCCGCGGAGTGGTTTTCAACGATGATGGACAGGTGCTGCTGGGCCAACGTGCCGACAATGGCCACTGGGCGCTCATCACCGGCATGCTGGAGCCCGGGGAACACCCTGCACCCGGTTTGGTGCGAGAGATCTTCGAGGAGACGGCGGTCGTGGCACGGACCGAGCGAATCATCGGTGTAGGAGTCGTGGGGCCAATAACGTTCCCGAATGGCGATGTCTGCGACTTTTTGGACATCACGTTCCGCTGCAGATACGTGTCAGGAGAAGCGCGGGTCAACGACGACGAATCCCTTGCCGTCGGCTGGTTCGGCCTGGACGAACTCCCCGAAATGAGCGCAGGGAACCTTGAAGCCATCAGGCTTGCCACGGAGCCCGAAGGCCCCGTGGCATACCAGTCGGAGGATGAGGGCTACTGACGCCCAGCGTCCGCGGTGGGACGATCGTCGTCGAGCTCTGTGGAAGCCGCCAGGCTGGCTTCGAGCTGCGCAGTCTCCAAGCGCTCCGCTTCAAGCCTCTCAGCCTCGGCGCCACCCACGGCCTCTCCACGGGCCACCATTCCCGCGGTGTCAGAGAGGGGAATCTGCTTCAGTGTGATGGCCAGGAGCAGTGCGATGGCGATGAAGGGCACGAGGTACCAGAACACGGGGGCCAGGGAGTTTGCATAAGCGTTGACGATCGCGTCCCGCAGTTGCTCAGGCAGTTGTGCCAGAGCCTGCGGATCCAGGGTGCTGGTGGACTGGGACGCTTGTTCAGTTGACGCGCCTGCGCCCTTGAATGCGTCCGTGAGGGACTCTGCCAGGCGGTTGGTGAAGATCGAACCGAACACTGCAACACCCAGCGAGGCACCCACTTCACGGAAGTAGTTGTTGGTGCTGGTCGCGGTACCGATTTGGTCAGCCGGAACGGAGTTCTGCACTACCAGCACGATGACCTGCATGATGAGGCCCAGACCTGCACCGAAGATGAAGAGCTGGACGCAGATCACCCAGATAGGCGTGGCAGCGGTCAACGTGGTCAGCCACAACATGGCCGCAATGGTCAGCGACGCACCCAGGATGGGGAACATCTTGTACTTGCCGGTCTTGGAAATGCGGATACCGGAGTAGATGGAAGTGCCCATCAGGCCCACCATCATGGGCAGCATCAGCAGGCCGGACTCGGCAGCGGACGTCCCGGAGGACATCTGCAGGAAGGTGGGCACGAAGGCGATTGCAGCGAACATGCCCAGGCCCAAGGTGAATCCGATGGCCGTTGCATTGATGAAGATGGGGTTCTTGAAGAGGCTGAGCGGGATGATCGGGTCGGCCGCGCGGCGTTCAGTCATCACGAAAGCCACTGCTGCCAGGACCATGCCCGCCCCGAAAGCCCAGGTGAGCGGGGAATCCCAGCCTTCATCCTTCTTGCCGCCAAAGTCCGTGAAGAAGATCAGGCAGGTGGTGGCGGCGGAAAGGAATACGACACCGAGGATGTCGATCTTCTTTTCGGCCTTCTTGTTGGGCAGCGTCAGGGTAAACCAGGCGGTGATGAAGGCGGCGATGCCAATGGGGATGTTGATGTAGAAGGCCCATTCCCAGGTGAGGTGGTCCACGAAGAAGCCGCCCAGGAGGGGGCCTGCAACGGCGGAGAGGCCGAAGATCGCGCCCAGGGGTCCCATGTACTTTCCGCGTTCCTTGGCAGGAACAATGTCAGCGATGATGGCCTGCGACAGGATCATCAAACCGCCGCCGCCCAATCCCTGAATGGCGCGGAAGATCACGAAGCCCCAGAAATCCGTGGCGAACGCGCAGCCCACGGATGCCAGGGTGAACAGGGCGATCGCAACCAGGAACAGGTTTCGGCGCCCAAGGATGTCACCGAACTTGCCATAAATGGGCATCACGATGGTGGTTGCCAGCAGGTAGGCGGTGGTGATCCAGGCCTGGTGTTCCACGCCGCCCAGCTTGCCCACAATGGTGGGCATGGCCGTGGAGACGATGGTCTGGTCCAGGCTGGACAAGAGCATGCCGGCGATGAGTGCGGAGAAGATGATCCAGATGCGTTTCTGGGTCAGCAGCAGTGGCTCTGCCGCTTTGGATAAGGTGCTCATGCGGGGTCCTTTGAGGTTTCAAGGGGGTTGGGTCCCAGCTGGTGGCTCGTGGCCAGCGGCTGGGCAAAGAGTTTGCGTGCGGCGTTGAGGTTCTGTTCGAGGATCGCGCGGTACGGGCGGGTGTTGTCCTCCGAAAAGAACTGCTGGGCTGTCTTCTTCGAGACAGCCCCGAACAACACGGTGGCCGTCATGACTTCGGGATGATCGGGTTCCAGCCCTTCACGGGCGGCAACGAGCCCGGCGAATTGGCGCTCGCGGGCTTCCCCTTCAAGGGTGAGCCGGGCCAGGAGCTGGGGCTCGGCCGTGATGGCTGCGATGAACTGTTGAACCTCGGTGCGGTTGATGGATGAACGCTCCATCAGGGTCACGGTGAGGACATGCAGCGCAGCGAGGAGCGTTTCCGAAATGCTGTCCGGCGTTCGGGACGGATTCTGGTTGAACGCGGCCAGGGCATCCGTCGGCAGCTCGTCGGAAAACGAACCGATCACAGCGTCTTCCTTGGAATGGAAGTAGTTGAAGAACGTCCGGCGCGATATCCCGGCCGCTTCGCAGACCTCTTCGACCGTGAAACCGTTGAGGCCATGCTCGGCGGTCAAGGAACGTGCGACGGCGGTGATCGCCGTTCGCGTGGCTGCCCGCTTGCGCTCGCGGAGGCCGCCGTCGATATTTGCACTATTGCTCACAAAGTAAAGTTTTGCACTCTTGTATCAAGAGTGCAAAATGTTTTCCTGTGTCATCTCCCACACGTGGTTAAACTTCCGGGGACGACGACGGCCGGCACCCTTCGTGCGGAAGGGTACCGGCCGTCGTCGTACTTCAGGGATGAACCGGAAGGCTATGCCTTGTGGGCGGGGGAGGTCATGGTGGTGACGTCCAGGGCCTTGTCGAGGTCAGCCTCGGAGACCTTGCCTTCACCCTCGCCGACGAAGCCGAGCTTCTCGGTGGCCTGGCGGATTGTCAGGCCTTCCTTGACGGCGATCTTGGCGATCTTGGCGGCGTTCTCGTAGCCGATGTACTTGTTCAGCGGCGTCACGATGGACGGTGAAGCCTCGGCCAGGAAGCGGGCGCGCTCCACGTTGGCGGTAATGCCGTCGATCATTTTGTCGGCCATGACGCGGCTGGTGTTGGCCAGCAGGCGGATGGACTCGAGCAGGTTGGCGGCCATGACGGGGATACCGACGTTCAGTTCGAAAGCGCCGTTGGTGCCGGACCAGGCGATGGCGGTGTCGTTGCCGATGACCTGGGCGCACACCATGATGGAAGCTTCGCAGATGACCGGGTTGACCTTGCCCGGCATGATGGATGAGCCCGGCTGGAGGTCCGGGATGGCGATTTCGCCGAGACCCGTGTTGGGGCCCGAGCCCATCCAGCGGAGGTCGTTGTTGATCTTCATGAAGGAGATCGCGATGTTGCGCAGCTGGCTGGAGCCCTCGATCAGGCCATCGCGGTTTGCCTGGGCTTCGAAGTGGTCGCGTGCCTCGGTCAGCGGAAGGCCGGTGTCGGCTGCGAGGAGTTCGATGACGCGCTCAGGGAAGCCGGCCGGGGTGTTGATGCCGGTGCCCACGGCGGTGCCGCCCAGGGGAACCTCGGCGACGCGGGGGAGTGCGGCGTTGATGCGCTCAATGCCGTAGCGGACCTGCGCGGCGTAGCCACCGAATTCCTGGCCCAGCATGACCGGTGTTGCATCCATGAGGTGGGTGCGGCCGGACTTGACGACGTCCTTGAACTCAACAGCCTTGCGGTCCAGGGATGCTGCCAGGTACTCCAGCGCGGGGATCAGGTCATTGATCAGGGCCGAGGTGGCGGCAACGTGGACCGAGGTCGGGAAGACGTCATTGGAGGACTGCGAAGCGTTCACGTGGTCGTTCGGGTGGACAACTTTGTCCCTCCTGGCTGCTGCCAGTGCACGCGAAGCGAGCTCGGCGATGACCTCGTTGGTGTTCATGTTGGAGGAAGTACCCGAACCGGTCTGGAAGACGTCGATCGGGAAGTCGCCGTCGTACTTGCCGGATGCAACCTCATCGGCAGCTGCGGCGATGGCCTCGGCGAGCTCACCATCGAGCACCCCCAGTTCGGCGTTTGCCAGTGCGGCCGCCTTCTTGACGCGGGCAAGGGCTTCGATGTGGGTGCGCTCGAGCGTCTTGCCGGAGATCGGGAAGTTCTCCACAGCACGCTGCGTCTGGGCGCGGTACAGGGCGTTCACGGGGACGCGAACTTCGCCCATCGTGTCATGTTCAATACGGAACTCAGTGGTGGAAGTCATGGGGCTAGCTTATGGCGATTGGCCGCCTCACTGAAAACCCGGGGGACAGTGCTACGTGCCCCGGCCGCATGGCCGGGGCACGTCCAACTACAGCTCGCCGATGGCGGAAACAAGGGCCGCCTGGCCCTCGTCAAGCTTGTACGAAAGGCCAATGACGGCAACTCGACCATCTTCAATGGCGTCCGAAATCACACGCGAGCTGTCCGCCAGTCGCTCGGCAGTCTGCTTGACGTGTTCCACCACCATGTCGTTGACGTCCTCCTGGCCGTTGCGCTTGGCCGTGAGCACCGAGGGGGTGATGCGCTCCACGAGGTCCCGGATGAAGCCCGGCGGCATCTCGCCGGTTTCCACCGCACTCTTGGTAGCCGTGACAGCTCCGCAGCTGTCGTGGCCCAGGATGGCGATCAGGGGAACCTTGAGTTCGCTGATGCTGTACTCGAGGGAACCCAGGACGGCATCATCAATCACCTGCCCGGCCGTGCGGACCACGAAGGCATCGCCAAGGCCGAGGTCGAAAATGATTTCGGCCGCAAGCCGGGAATCCGCGCAGCCAAAAATGACAGCAAAAGGATTCTGGCCCTCAAGGAGTGAGGAGCGACGCGAGGCATCCTGGTTGGGATGGCGCGATTCGCCCGATACAAAGCGTTCATTGCCCTCGCGAAGGCGTTGCCAAGCCAGGGCTGGAGTCAGTTTAGTAGGCACCTTATTACCTTACGATGCAGGTGCGGCGCCCTGTGAAACTGTTGCGCAGTTGGCCGCTTGTCCTACGGCTTGGGTGACCCGGTGGGAGCGGGGGCCTGGTCGGCGGACTTAACGACGGCGGCTGCGAGCGTTGCGAACTCGTCAAGGCTGGCTGTGCCGCTAAGGATCAGCGTGGTGCCGCGGTATTCCAGCACCATACTGCGCTTGTCCTTCCCGGAGTCCCGCAGTTCCCAGTCCTGGCCGCCTGCGTTGCGTGTACCGGTGACCGGCAGGTTGCCCGTCTGCTGCAAAATCCAGGTGGGGTTGGCCTGTTTGGTCTGGGTGAGGCCGATGAAAGCCTCCTTGGGAGTCAGGTAGCCCACTTCCCAAGTGGGTACTCCGCTGCCCGTGCCGGACTCCCATCTGGCGTAGTTGGGAGTGAATGTGTCGCCGGTATCCGGGGTAACCGGTGTGAATCCCGCCACATCCGTGGCGTTCCTTGCGATGGAAGCCACGTCCACAGGCGGCCTGAAGCCTTCGCCTTTCGGTGCGGGGTTCATCAGGACGATCGGAAGGAATGCCAGGACGCAGACCAGCAGCGCAATGACCATACCGATGACCGAAGCGTTGGCCCGCTTGGCAGCTTTCGCCGCGATGACGGGTTTGTACGGTGCATCCGGGGCAGCCTGGTCCTGGGTTTGGTTGGCCTCTGCAGCATCGGAGGGGTTGTCCGCTGCGGGCTTGTCCTGCGTTTCACTCACCACTCAATGATCCCTTATCGGAGCAGGGAACACACATCCGGGCACCTCACCACCGTTATTGCGGTCGGTAGTCATTCAACGACCCCAAGTGGATGCGGCGACTATGATCGTTGGTAGAGGAACCCCGGGTTGCCCCGTGCAACCATGTCCGGTCCCGTGAATCGTCACTCGAAGAAGAGGTTCAAGTGTCTCCTGCACCAATGACCCAGCAGTATTCCACGATTTCGCCGTCGCTCGCCGTCGGCATCGACGAACCCGACCGCAACCTTGCGCTTGAACTCGTCCGTGTCACCGAAGCCGCGGCAATTGCCGGTGGCCACTGGGTAGGTTTCGGCGACAAGAACAAGGCAGACGGCGCGGCCGTCGATGCCATGCGTTCGTTCCTTCACACCGTCCACTTCAATGGCGTCGTGGTGATTGGTGAAGGCGAAAAAGATGAAGCCCCCATGCTGTTCAACGGTGAACAGGTTGGTGACGGCACCGGCCCCGAGTGCGACGTCGCCGTGGACCCCATCGACGGAACCCGCCTCACCGCCCTGGGCATCAACAACGCCCTGGCAGTGCTGGCAGTTGCCGAGCGCGGCTCCATGTTCGACCCCTCCGCCGTGTTCTACATGGAGAAGCTCGTCACCGGCCCTGAAGCTGCCGACATGGTTGACCTCCGCCTGCCGGTCAAGCAGAACCTGCACCTGATCGCCAAGGCCAAGGGCGTGAAGGTCAACCAGCTCAACGTCATGATCCTGGACCGTGACCGGCACCGTCCGCTCGTGGAGGAAATCCGCGAAGCGGGCGCGCGCACCAAGTTCATCATGGACGGCGATGTCGCCGGTGCCATCGCCGCAGCCCGTTCCGGGACCGGCGTAGATGCCCTCATGGGTATCGGCGGAACTCCGGAAGGCATCGTTGCCGCCTGTGCCATCAAGTCACTCGGCGGCGTCATCCAGGGCCGCCTGTGGCCGACGTCGGACGACGAGAAGCAGAAGGCCATCGACGCCGGACACGACCTCGACCGCGTCCTGTCCACCAATGACCTCGTCACCTCGGACAACTGCTACTTCGCAGCGACCGGCATCACCGACGGTGACCTCCTCCACGGTGTGCGTTACCAGAAGGACCGCGTCCTGACGCAGTCCATCGTGATGCGCTCCAAGTCCGGGACCGTGCGCTTCGTTGACGCCGAGCACCACGCATCCAAGTGGGAGACGTACGCGCGCAAGGCGTAATCCCCTCACCAAACAGAAGGACGGCGAGCATTGCTCGGCGGCTATCTCCTCGTACCTCGTCGATTTGATGCCGCTGCCGCAATACTCGCCGTCCTTCTTTGTGTCAGACGCAGATTACGGCTGGCGCGCGTTTTTGTGGGAACGGGTTCAGCGGAGCTTGTCGCGGAGGCTTCTCGCCAGTTGGTAGGCGCTGTAGCGGAGTTTGTTCACCGGGAGGTCCCAGGTTCCGGGGTAGGAGACTTCGCGGCCTCCGAAGGATTTCTTGAAGGACGTGAAGCCGGCCCATTTGTGGTCCGGCTGGTCCTCCGGTGCCACGCCCCACAGGTCCACGTGCTTGAGGCCCTTTTCCTTGGCGTCGGCCATCAGGGTGACCAAGAGCGGGATCCCTGCGCTGAGTTTGCGGTGGGTGTCGTCCAAGGCGGCGTGGGCGTACACGCGGGTGTCCGACGAATCGTACGCGAAAGCAGCAGCGATCGGCTCGCCCTCCAACTCCGCGATGAACAGCATACCGGCGCCGGCGGGGAGCAAAGAAGCTGCCACCTGGGTGAGGTACTCATCGCTTTGGGGCTTGAAGCCGTTGCGGGCTGCCGTCAGGTGGAGGAAGTGCAATAGCACCGAAATGTCGGCGGGATCCTGGGACGCCCGGAAGGTGACGCCCTTCTTGTGGATGTTCCGGTACAGGTTCCGGTTGGTCGGCTTCATCCCGGCCAGGACATCCTTGAAGTCACCCTCGAGGTCCACAATCCAACTCAGCTCGGGCTGCTGGTTGACCGGAGCGGGCCGCAGGCCGCGTGCGCGGAGGAGGGGGCCGGCGTCGGACGCTGTGAAACCGGCGGCAGCAGGCTCCATGCGCACGAAGACCGCGCGTTCCCTCTTGGCCAGGGCCACCAGCGCTTCCGTTGCGGCATCGAAAGCTTCGACCGACTCAGCGACCGGACCGTACGGGGAGTAGATGACCTTGCCCGCGGGATTCTTCTCCTCGATAGCGAGGAAGCTCCAGCCCGGGCCCGACTGTTCATGGACGCGACGGCCCAAGGCACGCTGGACGTCGGCCCACGCTGGGGTTTGCAGGAAAAACTCCATGGATCAGTTCCCCAGCCCTGTGGTAACGGCGAAGGCAACACTGGTTTCCGTGGCACCCTGGATCGGGTGCACGTTCACGGGCGCCTCAATGTCCGGAATGAAGGCCGCGCCACCGCGCTGGAGCTGCAGATCGCTCTTGGGGGAATCCAGCAGTACCTCACCAGAGACCACCACGACGACGGCGGGCCCGGTCTGCGCCAGCGGCACCGGTTCTGCCCCGGGAGCAAGTTCAATGCGCTGCAGCTGGAACTCCGTGAACGGCGGGCGATAGAGTTCCTGCCCGAATTCGGTGCCGCTCGCCTCGACACGGGGAACCCCCAGTGCCTCGAAGCGGACGGTCTTCAGCAGTTCCGGGACATCGACGTGCTTGGGTGTCAGCCCGCCACGCAACACATTGTCCGAGGACGCCATCACTTCCACACCCAGTCCATGGAGGTAGGCGTGGACGTTGCCGGCGGGCAGGTAGACCACTTCGCCGGGCTCCAGTGAAACGAGGTTCAGGAGGAGCGAAATGAGCACTCCAGGATCCCCTGGGAAGGCTTCGTTGATGTCCAGGAGCGCACCCAGCACGTCCTCATGGGGTTCCTTGGGCGCTCCCGAGCGGAGGACAGCTTCGACCTCGACAACGGCCTCCGAGACCTTCCGGCCACCCTCGATCAAGCGGGTAAAGGCTGCCTTCAGTGCTGCCGGTTCCTCGGACTGCCCCAGGTCGGCGATGACACCGGTGATGATGTCCGGGACATCCATGGCGGCGGAGTCCATGCACGCCGCAAGGTGCTCGAAAACCTGTCGTGCGGAGGCAGCGGACCTGAATCCGCACAACGCCCGGAACGGAGTCAACGCAAAGATCAGCTCCGGCTTGTGGTTGTCATCCCGGTAGTTCCGTTCAGCGGAATCGGCAGGCAGCCCGGCCGCGTTCTCACGCGCATAGCCCTCACGCGCTTGCTCAAGGCTGGGGTGCACCTGGAGGGACAGCGGTTGCTCGGCGGCCAGGATTTTGGTCAGGAACGGAAGCCGCGGCCCGAACGCTTCGAGGCTTTCACTCCCGAGGAAATGCCGGGGATTGGAGGCAATCAAAGCATCCAGCGGCTCGGTCACACCGTTGGGGTGTATCGCCGTCGAGGGTGAATCCGGGTGCGCCCCAATCCACAGTTCCGCTTCCGGCCCGCCCGAGGCCGGCCGACCCAACAAGTCTGCGATCGCCGTCGTAGAACCCCAGACGTAGGGCCGCAAAACATTCTCAATCTGGTACACGGAAGAAGGTCCTTATCGTTGCGCTGGACGTGGTGGTTGAACGACAGCCGGGCTTAGAGCGGTGCGCATTGCCCGTTGGTGGCCACGAGGTCGCGGATACCTTGCTCATCGCCCTGGGCCTTGAGGCCGTTCAACAACTCAATGGTGATGGGCGTGCCGTCCGGAGTGGTGGTCACCGGGGTGAAATCCGCCGACGGCGACGGCAGTTGGCTTGCCGGGAGGCGCGCCGGTACCGGGCCCGCGGCGGCGGCACCGGCAGGCGTGCCGGTGGGGGAGACGACGGCGTCATCCGCTTTGGGGCTGTTGGAGGACTTCAGGAGTTCCTGGACCTTGGAGTGGATCAGGTCGAAGTCGGGAACGGTGGAGAACGACGCATCGAAGTCCGGAGGTCCGATGGTCAGCCGTTTGACGGGCTGGTTCTTGGACTTCAGGGCAAGATCGACAAAGCTGCCGAGCTGGTTTGAAGAAATGTTCGAGTCAACCACTTTGGTGCCGGCGTTGGCGATGTCCTCGAACTTGGTCAGCAGGGTTGCAGGATCCAGTTGCTTGAGCATGGCTTGCTGCACGCACTGTTGGCGTGCGATCCGGGCGTAGTCGTCCACGAATTCGCGGGACCGTCCGTACCACAGGGCATGGAAGCCGTCCAGGTGCTGGTCACCGGCGGGGATCCAGCCGTCGGGCATGCCGTGGATACCGTGGGCCTCGTCAGTGACAGGGCCGCTGATAGGTACCCAGCCCCCGGCCTTGATGCGGATTCCGCCCATGGCGTCGATGAGTTTTGCGAAGCCGTCCATGTCCACCAGGACGTAGGCCTGCACCGTGATCCCCAAGGTTCCGGAAACGGCCTCAAGGGTGGCTTGTGCACCTGGGTCGGATACGCCCGGGTACAGGTTCTGGTAGTTGTTGGTGACCTCGGTGTTGACGGCGTTGATGAGGCATTCATCGCCGCAGTTGTAGCCGTCGGGGTAGATCTTGCGCATGGGCGAGCCCTCGCTGAACTGCGCATTCTGGAGGTTTCGGGGGACCGAGATGATGGCGCTTTCGCCCGTCTTCGCGTCGACACTGATGACGGAGAGGCTGTCGGGTCGACGGCCCGTCCGGTCATCGCCTGCGTCCCCGCCCATCATCAGGAAGTTGTAGCGCCCGTCCACGGGATCGATGGCGGGACCGGCGTCGAAGATGCTGCCGATCGCATTGCGGCTCACGTTCAGGACGTACGCGATGTATCCCAGCGAGCCACTGGCCACCACCGTGGATACGACCAGCACGACGGCGATGATGGGCCGCATCCCCGGCGCCAGGAGGTTGGGCCTGATGATCCTCAACGTGTTGAGGAACAGATAGGCCCAACCCAGCGCCAAGGCCACCAACACCACAATGACCAGCAGCGAACCAACAGGGTGCGTGACGATGCTGAGCAGCAGGGTCCGGTTTACCAGGGCGATGACAAGGGTCAGCAGCGCCACGGCCCACACAGTCAGGGTGACGCGCAACGCCATGCGGCCCAGTTTGCGGTCCCCGGCAACGATCTGCGCGCTGCCGGGGATGAAGAGAGTCAGGAGTACCAGCACGAAGGCGCGTTTGGTCCGCACCGGAGCGCTGGCTCCGGCGGGGTAGCGGACAGGATCAGTCAGTGCGTTACCCGGCTGATTCGGTGTCTTGTGCATGGTAGTCATCCGCTGCCTTCCTAGCGGATGCTCCGTGCGGAAGCGTTGGCAGGCGAGAAAACCTCTTCCACTTTGTGGCGCAGGTTTTCGCCCTTCTTGGTGGCAACGTCGTTCAGCTCCTGGGCGAAGGCCAGCAGGTCCGCGCGGAGCTTCGAGGCGAGGTCGTCCGTGCCCGATGCCAGCATTCGCACCGCAAGGAGTCCGGCGTTGCGGGCTCCAGCGATCGATACCGTGGCTACGGGAACGCCCGCAGGCATCTGCACGATGGACAGCAGGGAGTCCATGCCGTCGAGGGTTTTCAGGGGGACAGGCACACCGATCACAGGCAGCGGCGTCACAGATGCCAGCATGCCGGGCAGGTGTGCAGCGCCACCAGCGCCGGCAATGATGACCCGGAGGCCGCGTTCGTGGGCCGTCTGCCCGTACCGGATCATTTCGGTGGGCATGCGGTGCGCCGAGACGACGTCTGCCTCGAAGGGAATGCCGAATTCGGCAAGGGCGTCCGCGGCGGCCTCCATGACGGGCCAGTCCGAGTCGGAGCCCATGACGAGCCCTACCAGCGGGGCAGTTGTACCGGAGGTCATACGGTCTCCTCAAGAGTGGTCTGTTCAGGCTTGCGGCCGTCACGGATGATGTTTGCCACGGCTGTGGCACGCTCGCGGACGGAGTCGACGTCGGAGGTCGACGTGCCGACCAGGTTCACATGCCCGATCTTCCGGCCGGGCCGGACGGACTTGCCATAGGAGTGGACCTTGGCGGCAGGCTCGTAGGCGAGGGCCATGGGGAAGGCGTTGAAGAGATCCTGGTTGTCGCCGCCCAGGAAGTTCTTCATGACCGTGACGGGGGCCAAGGCATCCGTGGCGCCGAGGGGAAGATCCAGGACAGCCCGGAGGTGCTGTTCGAACTGGCTGGTGATGGATCCATCCTGCGTCCAGTGCCCGGTGTTGTGGGGGCGCATGGCCAGTTCGTTGATCAGGAAGCCTGCCCCGACGCCGGGCGTTTCAAACAATTCGGCTGCCATGACGCCGGTGACGCCGAGCTCGTTGGCTATGCGGAGGGCAGCTTCCTCTGCGGCGGCAGCCACCTCGAGGGAAATGTTCTGGGCCGGTGCGATCACTTCATCGCAGACGCCATCCACCTGGATGGTGTGCACCACGGGCCACGCCCGGGACTCGCCGCTGGGGGTGCGGGCCACCAGGGCTGAGAGTTCGCGGCTGAACTCCACCTTGGCTTCGGCCAGCAGCGGGCTCATGGCCTGGAACCAGTCGCCGGTCTCCTGCGCTTCGTCCGCGGAGTCGATGATCCTGACGCCCTTGCCGTCGTATCCGCCCCTCGGCGTTTTCAGCACCACGGGCCAACCGATGCGGTCGCCGAAGGCCACCAGTTCGTCAACCGTGTGCACGGCGGACCACTCGGGGTTGGGCAGTCCAAGCCGATCGATGGCGGCCCGCATGACCAGCTTGTCCTGGGCGTTCACCAGGGCATCCGGCCCGGGCTGGACATTCACGCCGGCATCCAGCAGCGCCTGGAGGTGCCCGGTAGGAACGTGTTCGTGGTCAAAGGTCAGCACGTCCACGCCACGGGAGAATTCGAGGAGCGTGTCCAGGTCCTTATAGTCGCCGACCGGGGCCGAGGCCACCGCGGCAACGGCGGAAACGTCCTCGGCTTCAGCCAAAACGCGGAGTTCGAAGCCCAGTGCGGTAGCGGGCGGAGCCATCATTCGTGCGAGTTGGCCGCCGCCAACAACGCCAATTACTGGAAAAGTCACAATGTTCAGCCTACCGAACAGGCAGCGCGATCACTGATTCTGGCGCTCTATTGCCTGCCTTTTGGTGGCGCGCACGGTCTTCTATGGGTGTTCTCACAGGCTGTTCCCGGGCACCGCCGCCAAATCGGCGCTAAAATAAATTTGGCCCATCGGCCCATCTTCAACGGCCATGGAGGGTCATGATCACCACACTTGCAGATCGCATCCGCGGACTTGCCTCGCTTTTCTGGCGCGAGGTAGCCAAGTTCGGCGCCGTCGGCGGTGTTGCCTTCGTCATTGACTCGGCCGTCTTCATCTGGCTCTTTTCGGGCCCTATGCACGGCAGTGAGGTGTGGGCCAAGGCTCTCGCGACCATTGTTGCAAGTGTGTTCTCCTGGGTAGCCAACCGCTTCTGGACTTTCCGCCACCGCAAGCAGGCCAATGTTGTCCGCGAAGCCGTGTTGTTCGCCGTCATGAACATCGTTGGGCTTTTGATCGCTTCAGGATGCGTATGGTTCGCCAAGTACATCCTGGACCTGAACGACAAGCCGTCGTTGTTCATCGCCGGCAGCGTCGTGGGCCTCATCCTTGGCACCATCTTCCGCTTCTTCGCCTACCGCTTCTGGGTCTTCAACGAGGAACTGGATGCCGAGCCGGAGTTCTCGCACGATCACGAGATCATCGAAGGACACCCCAAGCAGAGGAACGGCGAGACCGCCAGCCCTGCGACCGGCGAACTTCCCATCAAAAAAGCCTGACCGCTAGTCCTCGCGTTTTCAGCGTTGTGTGACGCGTTCGTTTTCCAGCAGGTGTTCGGTGACGTCCACTGCCGGGTGAACCAGGACCACTGATCCGTCCTGCTTCCATGCACCCAACGACGCGGACAAGCCTTCTTCCAAACCGTCGGCCGCGCGTACCAAGAGGCGGACCCCCGGCTCCTGGGTGGCAGCAAATCCGTCGATCAGTTCGGCGTGCGCGTGTGCCGTTGTGCTGCGGACCGCAGGCAGATCACCGTCGGGTTCGTTATGTGCCATGAAGACGTCACCGTGGGAGCGGACTTCCGCGGCGTAGTCCACGACGCCGGCGGGCAACTCGCCGGGCCACCGCATGGCGAGTGCCGCAAGCGGGACCGCCACGACCGCGTCGAAGCCGGCCCCGGCGCCGTCGTCGGGCTTGTCCGTAACGAGAAGGTCAGCTGACGAATCGTCAAACACGACTTCCAGCCCGAGCTGCCAAGCAGCTAAGGCCCACACGAACGACTTCCAGTGGGCTGGGAGGTCCAGCCGGACGGCCATGCCCGGTTCGGCGTCCAGCTCGTCCTGCAGGAGGTTGCTGGTCTTGGCCACCCAGTTATCCAAAACGCGGCCCGAAAGTTCCACGCGCTCGGAGTCCGGTCCGTACCAAGTGAGTCGGGGTGAGGTTGCGTGGCCGGACCTCAGGGCGGTCATCAGGTTCGCTGCCGGGATAGTCATAGGCCCATCTTGCCACGCTGCAATTATGTGGACGCGGGGCGTTGTGAATTGAAGCACACCACACGCGGCCGGGCTGAAGGATGGCCCTCCTTCGGTGGTCAAATTTCCGCAGGAATTCAATGAACGTTCACGTAAATCGATCCGACACTCCCAGTTTTTCGCCGCGAAACGCCGCGGCGCGGAGAAAATCTTGGGCGTGGCGCATCCCACGTTTCTACAGATTCTTGATTATTATCCCGGCGCGGCTTGACTGTGGGTAGTTACACGCGTGTAATTAGTAATCAACGCCGCTGCACAGAGGACCGGAACGCCACCGGGAATCGGAAATACATCCAAGCAGCAGCTGCAAACTCAGGAGGGACGCCATGGGGCAAGCGTTGCGTATCCAGGAAGATGCAGTCGTCGCAGAACATGCGTCGGTGAAATACCGTTCACGGGAGGTACCGGGAGACTGGTACGTCGATCCCGCGGATCCGGAAGCGGCAGACCGCTACAACCAGAATGTGCAGCAATCCCTGGAGGACCAGGCAACTGCCCTCCTGGCCGCACATGAAGCACTGATCGGGGACCTGCCTGCTGGGCCGGACGATGACGTTGACGACCCTCCCATGGAGTTGCGTCGTCCGCTGGAGACCCCGGGGCAACCCGTGTGGATCGGCCTCCCCAGCCAGGGTGACTTCGATGACGAAGGTGAGCTCGGCTGGCAGACAGATGCGCTCTGTGCGCAAACGGACCCTGAAGCGTTCTTCCCCGAGAAGGGCGGATCGACGAGGGATGCCAAGAAGGTCTGCGGGGCGTGCAATGTCCGCTCGCAGTGCCTTGAGTACGCCCTGGCAAATGACGAACGGTTCGGTATTTGGGGCGGCCTCTCTGAGCGGGAACGTCGTCGGCTAAGGAAGCGAGCGGTCTAATTCTCAAGGAAGTGCATGTTACCGCCGTCGTGGTTGCCCACGACGGTGGAAACTATCTCCCCAGGACCTTGGCGGCATTGTCGAACCAGACGCGTTCGGCAGATGCCGCCATTGGCATTGATACAGGTTCCACGGATAACTCGCAGGCGTTGCTTCGCGAAGCGTTCGGAACCGGCAGCGTCACCACCTTCACGCAACCGAAGTCCGGCTTCGGCGCGGCCGTCCAGGCGGGCTTGAACGAACTTGCCCCCGCCCGGGACGCAGCCGAAGGCGGCACGCAGGGATCCGTCCAATGGATCTGGCTCCTTCACGACGACGCTGCACCTGCGCCGGACGCGCTGGCGGAACTGCTCCACGCCGTCGAACGTGCTCCGTCCGTCACGGTAGCCGGCTGCAAGCAGCTCGGATGGGATAACGAACGGCACCTTGTTGATGTGGGTCTGTCGACCAGCCGCTGGGCCGAACGCCTGACGTTGATCGACGCCGATGAAGTGGACCAAGGACAATACGACGCGCGGACTGACACGTTCGCCGTGAACTCTGCGGGCATGCTGATCCGACGTGACGTCTGGGAGCAGCTGCAGGGCTTCGACCCCGCCCTTCCAGGCAGCGGCGACGACGTCGACTTCTGCTGGCGCAACTGGCTCGCGGGAAATCGTGTGGTGGTGGTCCCCAGCGCCCGCATGTTCCATGTGGAGCACAGGCCCCACGGTTTGGGTACCTCCTCCGCGGCCAGGAAAGCGCAGATTCACTTACGGCTCAAGCACACCCCGTGGTGGAACGTGCCCTTCCAGGCAATCGGTGCCTTGTTCGGTGCGGTGGTCCGGTTGCTGCTCAGCATCCTGGTCAAGGAGCCGGGTTACGGGTTCTCCCAATTCACCTCCACGGTGGCTGCCCTGTTCCGTCCCGGCGCAATCGCCAGGGGCCGCCGGGTAGCGGCCAGGACACGGCGTGTACACCGCTCCGTGATCCGTGGCCTGCAAACCTCCACGCGAGACGTGAGGGCCAACCGGCGCTCCCTGCTGGAGGCCATACGTCCCGGCGATGAGTCCTCCGCCGTCTCCGACCTCCTGGCTCCGGAGCCGAGTGGAGATGCCGCCGATGACTTCGCGGCACTGGCAACCAATGAACGCGGCTGGGTGGGCACGGGTGCCGTCGCTGCTGCGGTCCTGGCCCTTGCCGCGGCCTTGGTAGGCCTTCTGGGATTGCTGCGCTCCGGCGCGGTGGCCGGTGGGGGACTCCTGCCCCTTTCTGCGCTCCCCGGAGACATCTGGGCCAATGCGTCCACCTGGTGGATCTCCTTGGGGGCAGGGCTGCCCGGCCATGGTGATCCGTTTGGATACGTGCTGTGGCTGTTGTCGCTGTTCGGCGGTGGGGATGGAAATTCCGCCATGGTTTGGCTGCTCATCCTGGCCATGCCGCTCTCAGGGCTTGGGGCTTGGTTCGCCGCAGGCGCACTGACCACGAAACGGCGTTTCCGCACCGTTGCCGCCCTTGCCTGGTCCGCCGCGCCTGCGCTCCAGATCGCCATCAACCAGGGACGACTTGGTGCCTTGGTGGCGCACATGATGATGCCCCTGCTGCTCCTGGCGCTCTTGCGCGCCTCCGGATCCGCTATCGGTCAAGGACCGGCCTCTGGTAACTCCGCACTCACTCGGAAGCCTGCTCCGATCCTGGGTAAGCCCGGTATCAACGGAACGCCGTCCTGGACGGCCGGCGCTGCGGCTGGCCTTGCGATGGCAGTGGTCACCTCGGCTGCGCCGTCGCTGCTTGGCCCGATCGCCGTCGCAGTGATCCTCTCCGCCGTGGTTCTTGGACAGCGGGGCAAGACGCTGTGGTGGTCGCTCCTGCCCACTATTGCCTTGTTCCTGCCGTACGGAATTTCCGTACTGGACAGGCCACGTTCGTTGCTCGCTGACCCGGGCCTGCCCCTCACTTTTGAAGCGGCACCGCTGTGGCAGCAGTTCCTGGGGCAACCGCTGGCGTTCAGTATCGACGGCGGCCTGAACGGTTTGGCCTTCTTTGGTCCGGGTTCTGTGCCATGGGCGCTGATCCTGGCTTTGCTCATCAGCGCGCCCATCCTGGTCCTGGCCGTGACCGCCCTGTTCCTTCCCGGTAAACGCAGCGCAATGGCCAGGGTCTTCTGGCTGGCGGCCTTGGCTATCTTGGCGGCCAGCTGGCTGGTCGGTCACGTCGCCACTGGCGTCAACGGCAACGTGATGGTGGGCCCTTTCACCGGCCCGGCCGTCTCCGCTGCTGGGATGTTGCTGCTCGGTGCCGGGATCATCGGTGCCGACAAACTCTTTACAGCGCGCCGCCGGACTCCTGATTCACAGCGGGCGAAGCTTCCGCTGCGCCGGATTTCCTCAGCCGTGGTCATGACGCTCCTCGTCGCCGGCCCCTTGGCGGGCCTGGGTGCCTGGGTTTCCCAGAACGTCCTGCAGCCTGCACCCATAGCAGGCGGGGCGGTCCCTAACACGGCTACACATCCGACGTCGGCCCTTGGCTCCGCTCGCCTGGTCCGGCCCGTGGACACCGGCACGCTGCCGGCCACCGCCGTCGACCGCGGGATTGGTCCGGAACGGACGCGGACGCTGGTTATCACCAGTGGTGAGGAGGGTGCCTTCACGTCATCCCTGATGCGTGGATCGGGAACCACCTTGGACAGCCTGTCCACCATTGCTTCCGCACGGACAATCATTGGTGCTCCGGGACGTGAGGAGATCACGGCTGACGACGCCGCAACCACGTCCCTCCGCAGGGCAGTAGCCACGATTGTGGCGAGCACCGGTGTGGACCCGCGGCCGGACCTGGAACAGCTTGGCGCGGGTTTCGTCGTCCTCAAGGCGGCCGACAATGCCGCCCAGCTGACTGCCAGCAGGATCGACGCCGTTCCCGGCCTTGTTGCTGTGGGGCAGACCGACGCCGGATGGTTGTGGCGCGTAACGCCGCGGAACCAGCCGGCGGCTACTGCTGCGGACACGACACACCGCGTAAGGATTATCGACGCCAAGGGGGCAGTAGTCAGTTCCTTGCCCTCCGAAGAAGTCTCCGTTGACGCCGACGTGGCGCCAGGGGACGAGGGCCGCAAAGTGGTGCTGGCTGAACGTGCCGATCCAGGCTGGTCCGCATCGCTGGATGGCCACCAGTTGACCTCCACGACGTCCGGCTGGGCGCAGGCTTTTGAACTTCCTGCCACGGGCGGAAACCTCGAAGTGCGTTATACGAATCCGTGGGCTGTATGGTTCGGCATACTGCAGGCAGTGGTGATCGGTTTGACGCTCCTGCTGGCCGTTCCAATGCCTGCGCGCCGCACCCGAACCGGCATGTCGAGGGACGAAGTTTCCCTCCGTAAGGAGTACAGCAGTGTCTGACGACCGGAAGAAAGTGCCTGACGAAGCCACTGATGTCCCGGTGCCCAGGAAGTCCCGCGCCGATAAGGACGGCGACGCCGGCAGTTCGCGCAGCACCGGCAAGGGCGCCCGAAGCTCCAGGAAGGGCGTCGTCACGGGTGCGCTCTCCGCCGTGGTCATCCTGGCCGCTGGCGGCGGCGCGGTTGCTGCCGCGTCGATGATGCCCGAGCCGTCCGGTGGCACCACCCTGGCTTTCCGCCAGGCAGATGTCCCGGCGGGACGTGCCCTGGGTGTCTGCCCTGAACCGGCCCGGTTGGTCAACGGAACGGTAGTTGGCACGGATGCCGACTTCAGTCCAGTGTCCACCACTGCCACCAGCGCGCTCAATGCCGTGGTGCTGAGCAACCCGGCAGGTGCCGTTCCCGGAAGCAAAGTAACCTCACTCGGCGGCGGCACAGTGGCGGAGATCGCCAAGGCGCCCACCAGCAGCCCGACGCCCACATCCGGTCCGCCGGTATTGTCCGCGGGCGTGGCGTCCATCAGCCCCGTCACAGGAGAATCAGTGGTGGGCGCAGATGCGCTGGGGAACGAACAAGCATCCTTGGCTGCGAATCTCAGCTATTCGGCCACGGACGGGGACCTGCGTGGCTTGGCGTCCGCCCAATGCCAGCAGCCAGGAAATGATGCCTGGCTGTTGGGTGCGAACACCGCTGTCGGCCGCACCGCCGTCCTGAACCTGAGCAATGCCTCCGAAACTCCCGCCACCGTGAACCTGGAGCTCTTTGGCCACCAGGGACAAATCCAGGCGCCCGGAGCGCGGGGGCTCCTGGTAGCCCCCGGAACGACCCGCTCGGTCAACCTCGCCGGCCTTGCCCCGAATGAAGCGCAGCTGGCCGTCCATGTACGCAGCACCGGAGGTCCTGTGGCTGGGACCATCCAGCAGAGCGTGCTGCGCGGGCTCGCCCCGGGCGGAGTTGAGTACCTCTCGCCAGGAGCTGGCCCGTCCAACCTGCAGGTCATGTCCGGCGTCGACATCCAGGATCCTGCCGCTGCGAAAGCGCTGGCCGGGAAGTCGGGGTTTGCTGATGCCGTACCTGCACTCCAGATAGCTGTTCCGGGATCCACGGACGCCGTGGTGCAGGTCAGCCTTTACGGAGCGAATGGTGAACGCAAGGTACCCAACGGGGGAGTAGTGACGGTGAAGGGTGGTTCCGTGGCCACGCTGAACCTTGACGGCGTTCCTGCCGGAAGTTACACCGTCAAGGCCACCTCCGACGTATCGTTCGTGGCGTCGACCAGGATCACGCGGGGTGCCAAGCCGGAGGACGCGACTGACTTCGCATGGTCGCCGGCGTCAGCCCGCCTGGGCAGCCAGCACTTGGTTGCTGTTCCTCGCGATGGCCAACGGTTCCTCAGCTTTGGCGTGCCCGACGGCCGTGCCACAGTGAGCTACGCTCCCGTGACGGCCGACGGAAAAATCGGCAAGGCCGTGGACGTGGATATGAGCGGCGGAACAACGTCCATGATCGAGCTCCCGGCAAAATCCGGCGACGCCATAGTGGCCGGATACGTTGTCTCGGCTTCCGGTGATCCCGTCTACGGCGCCCTTGTCCTGGGAAAGCAGGGACGTTCGGACGTGTCTGTGGTGGCGATCCAGGACGCAGCGGCGGGACTTGAAAAGGTTCCCGTTTCGGTGGGTTACTAGGCAGCGCTCCCGAGCCTGCCGTCGTCGTTATTGATAGCGGCGACGGTAGACCGGGTCGAGCGTTTCCGGTGGCACACCGAGCATTTCGGCTGTGTACTCCACCACGACGTCGTGGACCAGGTCCTGGAGCTCTTCACGCGTGCTGGCGCCTTGAACCACCACCCTGCGGTAAATGGTGATCATGGGCGCTTCGCCGCGGCCCCCGGGAGTGTAGGAGCCCATGGGAGCGGTGCCACCCGTAGCGAGCAACTGCTCCAGGTCCGGTGGGATTTCATCGACTGCGAAGAGCACTCCGTCCAACTGCTTGCCCCACATGTCCTGCAGGCGCTCCGCGGAGTCCAGCACCATGTCGTCAAAGCGCTCTGAGCGGGTGCGGAAACCGGGCAGATTGGCAAGCATCAGTTCACCGCGCAGCCCCCGTCCGTGGCGGTTGCGCCTGCGGCGCCGAAAGCTCCGCACGCCCGTGCCTGCGTGTTCCCCGGCCTGGTCGCCATCCGCGTCAGTCCACCGGATGGTGAAACCGGGGATATGTGGCTGTGACTGCATATATCGACTTTAGTACCGGGCGACCGCCAGCGCGACATCACCGCCACCAGCGCGCCGCAGCTGTTCCCGGTAAACGGAGTAGGCAAGCCACGGACGGCCAATGCGCACTTTGGGTGGCACGAGGCGCTAATCTGGGATGTTGTGGGTGCTATTCGTCAATGTTCCAGGTCGGCCTGCCGCCAGTCCGCGGTGGCTACTTTGACGTACGTCTACGCGGATTCAACAGCGGTCCTGGGTCCTCTCGCCACTTATGCGGAACCCCATGCCTATGACCTGTGCTCGCAGCACGCCGAAAGCCTGACCGTGCCGCGGGGATGGGAAGTGCTTCGGCTGGCGATGCCCACCACTCCGCCCCAGCCCGGGCCCGACGATTTGCTCGCACTCGCCAACGCCGTCCGCGAGGCGGCCTCCGCAGCCCCGGAAGCGCCGGTACGCCACAACCATGCGCACATGGAACCGCCGGCCGGTACCGAAGGCACACGACGCGGTCACCTGCGGATCCTTCGCGAACCGTCCTGATCGGGCAACCCCAAGGCAGGGGTAGCAAATCGTCGCGGTGCTCCAAACGGCACGAACGTGCGCGGTAGTCTGGAATCTGCAGATTAACCAGCCAGCGGCGCCGGGCGGCGCCACCCAGGGAGCATCATTCATGCCAAAGGTCAGTCCTGAACTGTTGTCCATCCTGCGCTGTCCCGTGACGGGTTCACCGCTGGTCCAGGAGGGCGACGAGTTGGTTGCCTCCGTCGCCGCGGCGGACGGCGAAAAGCTCCGCTACTCGATCGAGGACGGCATTCCGCTTCTCCTGCCGCCGGAATTGTTGGCCGCTGCCCACGCAGCGACTTCCGGCCAGCACGATTCCAAGGCGTAACACCGTCTTTTCACCAAACCCGCACGGTACCCAAAGGATTTCCATGACTTTTGATTTCAAAGTGGCCGACATCACCCTTGCGGAGGCAGGTCGCCACCAGATCCGCCTCGCCGAGCACGAAATGCCCGGGCTTATGTCTCTTCGGGAGGAATTCGGTGCTTCCCAGCCGCTGAAGGGCGCACGCATCGCAGGGTCGTTGCACATGACCGTGCAGACGGCCGTGCTCATTGAGACCCTCACAGCCTTGGGCGCCGAGGTTCGCTGGGCTTCCTGCAACATCTTCTCCACCCAGGACGAAGCAGCCGCCGCCGTCGTCGTCGGTAAAGGCACGCCGGAAGACCCGCAGGGTGTCCCGGTCTTCGCGTGGAAGGGCGAAACGCTCGAGGAATACTGGTGGACTGCCGAGCAGATCCTTACCTGGCCCGGCGCGGAAACCAACCCGGAGTTGGGTCCCAACATGATCCTCGACGACGGCGGCGACGCAACGCTGCTGCTGCATAAGGGCGTCGAATTCGAAGCGGCGGGCGCAGTCCCGACCGCTGCGGAGACTGACCCCGAGGAGTACGTCCTGATCCTCGACCTCCTCCGCAGGACCCTCGAAACCGACCCGCAGAAGTGGACCCGCCTGGCCGCCCGGATCGAGGGCGTCACCGAGGAAACAACCACCGGCGTGCACCGCCTCTACCAGTTGGCCGAGCAGGGCAAACTCTTGTTCCCGGCCATCAACGTCAACGACTCCGTCACCAAGAGCAAGTTCGACAACAAGTACGGCATCCGCCACTCCCTCCCGGACGGAATCAACCGTGCCACCGACGTCCTCATGGGCGGTAAGGTCGCCGTCGTCTGTGGATATGGCGACGTCGGCAAGGGTGCCGCCGAGGCGCTGCGCGGACAGGGTTCGCGGGTCATCGTCACGGAGATCGACCCCATCTGTGCCCTGCAGGCAGCCATGGACGGCTACCAGGTGGCCAAGCTGGAATCGGTACTCGCGCAGGGTGACATCTTCATCACCACCACGGGAAACAAGGACGTGATCCTGGCCGAGCACATGCTGGGCATGAAGAACAAGGCCATTGTGGGCAACATCGGCCACTTCGACAACGAGATCGACATTGCGGGCCTTGCGAAGATTCCGGGTGTGAAGAAGGTCGAGATCAAGCCGCAGGTCCACGAATGGGTCTTCGACGCCGGGACCGACACTGAGCGCTCCATCATCGTCCTGTCCGAAGGCCGCCTGCTGAACCTGGGCAACGCCACCGGCCACCCGTCGTTCGTGATGAGCAACTCCTTCGCCAACCAGACGATTGCCCAGATTGAATTGTGGACCAAGAGGGACCAGCCGGCAGGGGAGCGCGAATACCAGAAGCAGGTCTACGTCCTCCCCAAGATCCTGGACGAGAAAGTCGCACGGCTCCACCTGGACGCCCTGGGCGTTGAACTGACCGAGCTGAGCAAGGAACAGGCCGACTACCTCGACCTGGACGTCGCCGGTCCTTACAAGCCGGAGCACTACCGCTACTAAGCGGTGGTGGATCGCAGATTCGCTGTTGAAAGGCCGGCACGCGTCCAGCGTGGCCGGCCTTTCGGCTAGAATTGGGTGTTCAGTATTGCTTGCCGGGGGACAGGAAGACAGGAACCATGACGGAAGTCGCCAAACGCAAAACGGGCAAGATCCTTGCCATTGTGGGGATCTGCGCGGCTATCGCCGTGGGCGGGATTGGCGTGGCTACCGTTCCAGGCCTGCTGGCTGGATCCAGCCAAAATGCCGGCTCCGCGGCCTCACCCACTCCCACGGTTGAAGCCAAGCCCGTTGAGCTGGGTATCACGCCCCTTGACGGTGCGGTGGAATGGAACCCCGTGGTTGGGCCGCAGATCAAGGCGGTCAACGGCAAGGTCAAGGACGTGGTGCTGACGCCGGTTGGCGGCGGTGCGCCTGTGCAGGGGAAGACCAGCCCGGACGGCAGTACCTGGACCACGCTTGAGGTGCTGAAGTTCAAGACCCAGTACTCCTATTCCTTCACCGTGGTGGATACTGCGGGCAAGGAAACCAAGAAGAACCAAACCTTCACCACAGTTTCCGCGGCATACGAGGCCGACGCCTCCATTTACCCGCGCAACGGTTCAACGGCCGGTTCCGGCCAGCCGATCGAAATCAACTTCAGCGAGCCAGTCCTCGATAAGGCAGCCATGGAGAAGCGGGTTGCCATCACAGTGTCCTCCGGCCAACCTGTCGCGTGGCACTGGTACTCAGACAAGAAAGTGCGGATCCGTCCCGAGGCTTTCTGGGCCTCGGGCAGCACCGTCACCGTCGACATGAAGCTCCTTGGCGTGGATTTCGGCAACAAGATGATCGGCAACGGGAATGTCGTGTCCACGTTCACCACCGGCCCCCAGCGTGTTGCCGTGGTGGACGACACCACCAAGACCATGAATGTCTATTCGGATGGACAGTTGGTGCACACAGCGCCGGTCTCCCTGGGAGGCGAAGATTGGTTGTCGCCCACGGGGTACGCCGTCATCCTGGAACAGGAACGCAAATCCAACTTCAACGCCGGCAGCATCGGCCTGAAGCCCGGGGACAAGGGCTACTACGCGCCCATGGTGGTGGACTACGCCAACCGCCTCACCTGGTCCGGAGTGTACGTACACCAAGCCCTTGAACCTGCTTGGGGCGCCATAGGTCGCGTGAACGTCTCCCACGGCTGCGTGGGTTTGTTGCCGGATGATGCCGCCTGGTTCTTCAACAACATGAAGACCGGAGATGTTGTCCAGATCCTGAACACCGGGGCACCTGCCGTGGAGCCCCTGGAAGGCTTCGGGGACTGGAACATCCCGTGGGCCAGCTACGCCCAGCGATAGTTCCGGTTGTAGGATCAAGTCAGTGATTATTTCCTGCATGCTTTGACCCATTCCTCAGGCGCCCACCCAGTGTTGGTCCTCCATTTTGTGCTGCCTTTTGTGGTGATTCCGGGAGTCCCTGAAGGGAACCCGTAGACGGGTTCCCCGGCCTTTCCCACCGGATCCCTTTTCCCATTGGAGCAAATGTGACTATTTCACCAACCCTTCGCCCTGATTGCGGCAGTTGTTTCGCACTTTGCTGTACCGCCCTTGGCTTCGCCCGCTCGGCGGATTTCGCCATCGACAAGCCGGCGGCTGCGCCCTGCCCCAACCTTGCCGGCGACTTCTCCTGCACCATCCATCAACGCCTGCGTCCCCGCGGCTTCCGCGGATGCACCGTGTTTGATTGTTTCGGTGCGGGCCAAGCCGTCTCCCAGCACACCTTTGGGGGTGTCAGCTGGGCCGACGATCCGTCGTCCAGGCACTCGATGTTTGCCGTATTCAAAACAGTCAAGCAACTCCACGAGATGCTCTGGTATCTGGAGGAAGCCGGGTTGCGGACTTTCGACCCTGAACTTGCCGACGAAGCGGGGCTCCTGTCCAGCCGCATTGCCATCATCGCCGGAGGCGACGCGACGACGGTACTGGGTGCCGACGTCGGACTCCTCCATGGCGAGGTGCGGAACCTCCTGATGGAGGTCAGCGGGGAAGTCCGCGGTGCTTATGGTGCCGAAGGAACTGAAACGCTCGACGGCGGCCTGCGCCCGGGTGCCGACCTCATGGGTGCGGTACTGGCCAACCGGCGTCTTTGTGGGGCGGACCTCCGTGGCTCCTATTTGATTGGGGCCGACCTGAGGGGGAGTGACTTGGCCGCGGTGGACTTGTTGGGCGCCGACCTTCGCGGAGCTCAACTTCAGGCTGCGGACCTTTCGCGTGCTCTTTACGTGACCCAGCCGCAAGTGAATGCCGCTGAGGGCAGTTCTGACACACGCTTACCAATACGGCTTTCAAGACCCGAACACTGGGTCTAAGCAGGACGCGGCTCACCGGCCCCGGGCACCGTCCGGGCCGGTTAGCTGCTGGTAAAAGGCAGCTTGCGGAGCCTTTCGCCGGTAGCGCGGTTCCGTATTTCGGCCTGCCGGAGGCGTGCCAGTTCCCGGTTGCGCCGCTCGCCAAGGACCGCGCCGATGTAATCCTCGGGGATGGTCCCGGCGGGCGGTGGCGGGGCTACGTACCGGGCGAGTTCGGATGCCAGGGACGCGGCCATGTTGATGCGTGATGCAGGTGCCATGAGGTATGCCTGCTGTACGAAGGTTCCGGCACGGCGTGCCGTGGCGTCGGGCACCCTGCCGATGTCTGCCATGGCGATCCATGCCTGCAGGTAGGACGGGGCGACGGGCATGATGCGCGGCTTCGAGCTGACACGTTGCCGGAGCGAGTAGGTGCCGGCGACGATGTCCCCGAGGCGTTTGGATTTCTCGTTGAACAGGGCCACGAAGATGGCGAGGCCCCCGAAGGTCAGGTAGATCTCCAGGAAGCCGAGGAGCCCACGGATGAGGGCGTGCCGGAACCGGATGGCGCCGCCGTCGTCGCGCACTATGCGTAGTCCCGCTGCGAGCTTTCCCAAGGACCGCCCACGGGTGAGCGTTTCGACGGTGACGGGTACAACGATGACTGAGAAGATCACGCTGCTGAGGATCAGGGCCCGGACGGCAGCTTCGTCGAGGTCCCTGGCGGCGGCGGAGACCAGGATGATGAGGAGGATAGCGAGGACCACCTGTGAGATGACGTCCAGGATGAGCCCCAGCGCTCGGGAGGCGAAGGACGCCGGGCGCAGCTCAAGGACAACTGCCTCACCAGTAATGATGGAACTCAAGATCGCCCCCCATGCTGCGGGCGGCGTGCCCGCACCAATGAGTCTAGCGGCGGTTCAGGCCCGGTGGGCGGATAAGGGCGCTAGGGTGGTGGCGTGGACATAGATGCCTTCTCGGCCGTGCATGGGGACAAATGGTCGCGGCTTCACTTCCTGGCGCATAAACGCCGGATTACGGGGGCTGAGGCGGACGAATTGCTTCGTCTGTACCAAACCGTGTCTGCGCACCTGTCACTGATCCGGTCCGTGGCGCCTGAGTCCGGGTTGTCAGCGTCCCTTTCTGCCGCATTGGCGCAGGCCCGCACCAGGTTTACCGGCGCCCGCTCGAATTTCATGGAAGACCTGGCGCGCTTTTTCGTCATTTCCCTCCCGGCCGCCTTCTACCGGATCCGTTGGTTGACAGTGTGGTGCGGGGTGGCCTTCGTGCTGGTTGCAGGGGCGTATGCGCTCTGGATCGGCACCTCCCCGGAAGCGTTGAGGGCTGTGGCAAGCGACGCGAAAGTGAAGCAGTACGTCGAGGAAGACTTCATTGACTACTACTCGGAAAATCCCGCGGCGTCGTTCGCCGGCGCGGTGTGGACCAACAACGCCTGGATTTCCGCCCAGGCAGTGGCATTCGGAGTAACGGGTTTCTGGGTTCCGTTCATCCTTTTCATGAATGCGCAGGGCGTGGGCATCGCGGCTGGGCTTTTCCTGGCGACGGGGAAGTTGGACATCTTTTTCAGTTACATCCTCCCGCATGGGCTCATGGAACTCACCGCCGTTTTCATTGCCTGCGCGGCGGGGCTGAAGATCTTTTGGGCCATGGTGAGGCCCGGTCCGCGGACGCGGCTGCAGGCGGTCGCCGATGAGGGCCGCTCCCTGATCACTGTTGCCCTGGGCCTGGTGCTGGTCCTGTTGGTATCCGGCATCGTTGAAGGTTTTGTAACGCCGAGCCAACTGCCGGTGTGGGCCAAAATCGGCATCGGCGCGTTCGTGCTGGCTGCTTACTGGACCTACACCCTGGTTTTGGGCCGGAAGGCGGTCCGGTCCGGTGTGACTGGAGACCTGGACGCCCACGACGCCGGCTACCGGAGTATCGCGGCATAGACCTTACGGTTGCGTTGCGATCTGGTCGCAGGCGGGGTGGCTCCGCGTGTCTGCGTCATGGCGGGCGGTAGGCTCGAATGCAGACAAGAGAGCCGGCAGTCCCCAACCGCCGCCGGTGCATGCCTACGGAAGTGAACCCGCTGTGAGCGACAAGAGCCCAAAACCACAAGAGCCTGACACGGACGTCCCTGAGGACCCCAACGAACCGGCGTTCGACTGGATGAAGCCAAAGACGTCCTCCGGTGCTTCGGCAGTGACCCCCGAACCCGCGGCTGCCCCCACTCCCAAGGCTGCCCAGCCCGCGCCGGCAACTACGACGGGCGCGACTCCCACGGCTTCAGAAAGCACCGCACAGCCGGAAACCCGCGCCGATCGGAAAGCCGCTGAAGCGGCCGACGCCGAGCCGGAACCGCCGCTTTTCGCAGACACACTTGCAAGTACTTCAGCGGATAAGGAACCGTCGCACTATTCGGAGCCTTTGCCGACGTCGGCCCTTCAGGTCCGACCGCCTGAAGACGAAGTAGCCCGGCGCAATGCCGAACGCGAGCAGGCGGCGAAGGTCAAGCCGGTGGGTCCCCGGATCTTCCAGGTGCTGTTGGCGGTGTTCTACCCCGTGATCCTCCTGGTGCTCGCTGTCAGGGCGGTCACCAGCCCGCTGTTCCTCTGGGTGGAGTACAACCGTCCCGGTTTCCCCGGCGATGGCTACGGTTTCAGCACCGATGACCGCATGACCTTCGGGTCGTACGCGGTGGACTACCTCAGCAACTGGGCCGGTCCGCGGTACCTGGGCGGCTTGGTGAACCAGGACGGGACCAAGCTGTTCAAGGACAGCGAAGTGGCACACATGGCCGACGTGAAAGTGGTCATCCTGACTTCTTTCGCGGCTGGTCTGTTGCTGATCATCCTCAGCATCATCGGCATCCTGTACCTGCGTAAGCGAAGCAACGGCGGAATCCGCCGCGGCCTGTTCGCGGGATCAATTGTCACGTTGGTCATCATCATTGGCCTCGCCGTCCTGGCCGCGTTGAGCTGGCAGCAGTTCTTTACCGAGTTCCACAGGATCTTCTTCGCCAACGGGACGTGGACGTTCTCCCTGGATGACACCCTCATCCGACTCTTCCCCGGACAGTTCTGGGTCGATGCCGGGATCGTGATCGGTGCCCTGGTGTTCCTGGTGGCGACGCTGACGTTCATCCTGACGTGGCCCACCAAGCGGCGTCGCGCGGGCATCGCTGGCCGTCAGGGCGTCGAGGCTGACGCAAACCCGGAGCCAATCGCAGAGGACGCGGACGACGATTCCGAAGCGGTCAATGGCCGCCGGTAGTCCTGACCGCTGAGCCACACAAAAACGGACCCCGATAGGGGTCCGTTTTTTGTTGTCCAGCGCGAGGGTGCCGGAGCTACTTTCCGTAGAGCTTCTCCACGATGGGCGCGAAGTCGCTGACGACGGCGGCCCGCTTGAGCTTCAACGACGGCGTCAAGTGCCCGGACTCGACGCTGAGCTCGGCTTTGATGAAGGCAAACTTCCGGATGGACTCCGCTTCGGAGACGAGTTTGTTCGCCTCGTCCACGGCTGACTGGACGGCGGCCTGCACACGGCTGTCCCCAACGGCTTCCTCAGCGGAAAGGGAGACCTTGTTCACTGCGCACCAGTCTGCAAGCCCTTCCGGGTCCAGGCTCACCAGCGCTGCGACGAACGGCCTGCCGTCGCCAACCACCACTGCCTGGCCCACCAATGGGTGTTCGCGGAGCTTCTCCTCCAAGGGAGCCGGAGCCACGTTCTTCCCGCCGGCCGTGACCAAGAGGTCCTTTTTCCGTCCCGTGATGGTCAGGAAGCCGTCCTCGTCCAATTCGCCGAGATCGCCCGTCCGGAAGAATCCATCGACGAAAGCCTCGGCGGTGGCGGCCGGATTGCCGTGATAACCCTTGAACACGCCGATTCCCTTGACCAGGATTTCGCCGTCCGGGGCCACCCTCACGGTGGTCCCGGGCAAGGGGATCCCCACTGTGCCGATTCTTGTCATGCTGGGCGTATTGACCGTGCAAGGTGCCGTGGTCTCGGTCAGGCCGTAGCCTTCCAGCACCGGAACGCCCGCGCCATGGAAGAAGTGGTTCTCGCGCAGGCTCAGGGGACTGGCGCCAGATACGGTGTAACCCACCTGGCCACCGAAGACCTCACGGACCTTCGGGTACAGGAGCTTGTCGAAGGTACTGTGCTTGAGGTTCAGGAGCCAACCGGGGCCTGGCCCCTTGCCGCGCGCGGCGAGGTCGACCGCCGTCGAATATTCAACAGCGGTTGCCGAGGCTGCGGCGAAGAGCGCGGACTTACCGCTCATGGCAGCTTTGTGTCCGGCGCCGGCGTAGACCTTCTCGAAGATGCGGGGGACTGCCAGCAGGAACGTTGGCTTGAACGTTCCGAGGTCGGCCATGAGCCCGCTGGCGCCGGCGCTGTGCCCCAGGGTGATGCCCGCCGTGAGGCACACCACCTGGACAGCACGTGCGAGAACATGCGCCAGTGGCAGGAACATCAACGTCCGGGCGTCCTGCTGCATCAGCAATTCGGGCAGGAAAGGAATGACGTTGCGCGCCACCAGGACAAAGTTGCCGTGCGTGATTTCGCAGCCTTTCGGCTTGCCCGTGGTGCCGGAGGTGTAAACGATGGAGGCGACGTCGGCGAGCGTCGCGGCGCTGCGCTGCCGCTCCAGCTCGGAGTCCATGATTCCGACGCCGACGGCGGACACGCTGGTCAGGTTGGGGGCGTCGCCGTCGTGCTCCATCCGCACAATGGTGACGGGGTCGTCTCCCAGCGACGGAGATTTGTCCACCACATCGTGGACGAGACTGGCTTTGCCCGCGTCCTCCACGAAGATCCGGCGTGCCCCGGAATCGGCCAGTATCCACTCAATCTGGCTGGCAGAGGACGTCTCGTAGATGGGCACGGTCACTCCACCGGCCATCCAAATGGCAAAGTCCACCAGGGTCCACTCGAAGCTTGATCGCGACAGTACCGCCACAGGGTCGCCAGGGTTCAGGCCGCCGGCAATCAGCCCCTTGGCCAAGGCCGTGACGTCGGCGAGGAACCTGGCTGCTGACACGTTCAACCAGCCGTTGGGGGTGTTATGGGCGTAGAGGATGCCGAAGGGATCCTTGGCACAGCGTTCAAGGAGGAGGTCCGTCACGTTGGTGTCGGGATCGACCTCCACCAGAAGATCCGTGCTTGCTTCCCTCACTTCTTGCCTCCTAAATCCACGACGGCATCCACATTCTCATCCGCCACTCCTGGTAGCTGATTACCTCGGCAGTCAGCACCGGGTAGAAGAACGCGGTTGCAAGAACTGCCAGCACCAACACCAAACCCGCAACGTATAGCCCCGAGCGCCTCCGCCATGGAGGGTCGCTGCTGCGCCCCAGGACCAAACCAAGCACATAGGCCAAGGCCAGGACCAGGAACGGCTCGAAGGACACCGCATAGAAGATGAACATGGTGCGCTCGGGGTACATGAACCACGGCAGATAGCCAGCTGCCACACCGGCAAGGATTGCTCCCGCACGCCAGTCCCGGCGCCCGGCCCACCAGAACAAGAGGATGACCAACGCGATGGTTCCACCCCACCAGACCACCGGGTTCCCCACCGGGAGGATAGCCGAGGAACAGGTTTCCACGACGCAGCCCGCCGTGCCCTGCTTGGGGGACTGGTAGTAGAACGACGTAGGCCGCCCCATGACCAGCCATGTCCACGGGCTCGACTCATACGGGTGGTCGGCACTGAGGCCTTGGTGGAATTTGAACGCTTCCAGGTGGTAGTGCGCCAGGGACCGCACAGAGTTTGGCAACCAATCCCAGCCGGGGGCCGGATTGGTGGCTGCCCACTGGCGGTAGTAGGCGTCCTTGGAGAGGAACCAACCTGTCCATGTGGCCACGTAGGTGAGGGCAGCGACGGGGATGATGGTGACGAACGCAGGCAGGCCGTCCCTGATGATGCCGGCGCTGAACCAACTGCGGATGCCGGCGACACGGCGCGCGCTCATGTCCCAAAGGACTGTCATCAGGCCGAACGCGGCAACGAAGAAGAGCGCTGACCATTTGGTGCCCACCGCCAGGCCAAGGCACAGGCCAGCGACGAGCCGCCACCAGCGCATTCCCAACCATGGGCCAGCGACGAGTTGGCTGGGGGTGGGCATACGCCCCGGCGAAGCAGCCGCCTGCGCGGCGAGCCGGGCAGCAAGCCGGCGTCGGCCGTCGTCGCGGTCCAGCAACAGGGCGCCGAAAGCGGCCAGAATCCAGAACGCCAGGAAGATGTCAAGGAGTGAGGTCCGGGAGAGAACCAGATGGTGGCCGTCGATCGCCAGCAGGAGCCCGGCAACAACGCCCAGGGTGTGGGAGCGGAAGAGCTTCAACGCTATGAGCGAGACAAGGAACACCGTCAGCGTGCCCGTCAGTGCTGCGCTGAAACGCCAGCCGAAAGGATTGTCGCCGCCGAACAGCCACATCCCGAACGCGATCATCCATTTACCCACCGGTGGGTGGACAACATATTCGGGCGTGTTGAGCAGGACGTTCGGGTTGCCGGCGTTGAATGAGTCGTTGGCCTGGGCCGGCCAGCTCCGCTCGTAGCCGCTCATCAAGTAGGAGTAAGCGTCTTTGACGTAATACGTTTCGTCGAAAACCAGGCTGTGTGGCTCGCCGAGGCGGAAGAATCGCAGGATTCCGCCCAGTACCGCCGTGATGGTGGGGATCAGCCAGAACCACAAACGCAACGACGCCGGGTAGTCGCGCCAGCTCTGCACCTCGCCGATGAGACGGGCGCGCAGCGCGGTGGCGGTGAACGCCTCCGCGGGCCGGGCTATCCACCGGTGGCGCTGCAAGCCGCGGCCAGGCAGGTGAGCGCTTGGGTTCGGCGAAGCTGGGTTTGGCGAGGCCGACGCCAACCCGTCATGGGCTGGAGTTCCGGTGTTGCCCGCAGAGCCGGACCGCTGAGTGACACCGAGGGCCTCGGGGCCGACTGTTTCGGCGGTCGCGGAAGACGCCTCGGGAGTGCCGGAAGCTGTGGCAGGAACGGGCGACTGGTTCACCCGCCCATGCTACCTTTCGATCCTTATGCCAGCGTTGAGGTGCGGCGCGGAGGGCCGTGCGGCATTAGGCTTGGCAGGTGGACGAAGAACGCAACACCCCGGACCTGGCTCCTTTCGGCGAAGAAGATATGGACGGGGCGCCCCTTTTGGAGAGTCCACCATCCAGTGGAACCCCGGGTGTTGGCAGGATCGTACTGGCGGCGACCCCGATCGGAAATGTTGGCGACGCATCGACCCGCCTCATTGAGCTCCTTGGGACTTCGGACATCGTGGCCGCGGAGGACACCCGGCGCCTGCACCGGCTGGTCACGGCACTGGGCGTGGAGGTTACCGGCCGGGTCATCAGCTACCACGAACACAACGAGGTGGCCAAGACCGGCGAACTGCTGGACCACGTGCGTGCAGGCAAGACCATCCTCATGGTCAGCGACGCCGGCATGCCTGCGGTTTCGGACCCTGGCTTCCGCCTGGTTGAAGGGGCGGTCGCGGCCGGACTGACTGTCACCGCGGTTCCTGGCCCCTCCGCCGTGCTCACGGCGCTGGCCCTCTCCGGCCTGCCCACGGACCGGTTCTGCTTCGAAGGGTTCCTGCCGCGCAAGTCCGGTGAGCGGAACTCCCGCCTGGTAGACCTCGCCGACGAACGCCGCACCATGGTCTTCTTCGAGGCGCCGCACCGGCTCGAAGTGATGCTCCGGGCGTTGCATGAGCGCTTCGGTGCCGACCGTCGCGCCGCTGTCTGCCGTGAACTGACCAAAACGTACGAGGAAGTCATCCGCGGTAGCCTCCGTGAACTCCTCGAATGGGCTGAAAACAACGAAGTCCGCGGTGAAATTGCCGTAGTTGTCGGTGGTGCGCCTGAACAGGAACCCGGCAAGCCCGAGGACCACGTTGCAGCTGTCAACGAGCTGATTTCCCAGGGAATCCGCCTGAAGGAAGCCGTGGCAGCGGTGGCAGAGGACGCCCGCGTCAGCAAACGGGAACTGTACTCGGCGGTCCTGGCAGCCCGCTGATCGACGCTGTGCAGCTGCACAAATAGGCGCCCGCTTGGCAGTGCGCGAAGGCGTAGACACTCCTTCCGGCTGGGCAGTACCGTGGCAGTAATTCAAGCCACTTCTGGCAAGGAACCATAGTGGTGCAACACTCCAAAGCACCCAAGACGAAGGAGTCGCCATGACTGTCACGGTTGAACGCGAAAGCGAACTGCTGGCTTCCGTTCCCACCGGCCTGCTGATCAACGGTCAGTGGCGCCCGGCAGGATCCGGTAAGACGTTTGATGTTGAGGACCCCGCTACGGGCAAGGTCCTGCTCAGCATCTCCGACGCCGGTGCTGAAGACGGCGCCGCGGCCCTCGACGCCGCAGCTGCCGCCCAGGCTGATTGGGCCAGCACCGCCCCACGCGAACGCGGCGAGATCCTGCGCCGTGCCTTCGAGCTCGTCACCGAGCGTGCAGAAGACTTCGCACTCCTGATGACCCTGGAAATGGGCAAGCCCCTGGCCGAAGCCCGCGGCGAAGTGACCTACGGCGCAGAGTTCCTGCGCTGGTTCTCCGAGGAAGCGGTCCGCGTCTCCGGCCGCTACTCCGCAGCACCGGATGGCAAGAACCGCCTGCTCGTGCAGAAGAAGCCGGTTGGTCCCTGCCTGCTGATCACCCCGTGGAACTTCCCGCTGGCCATGGCCACCCGCAAGGTAGCCCCGGCCGTCGCCGCTGGCTGCACCATGGTCCTCAAGCCTGCCAACCTCACCCCGTTGACCAGCCTGCTGTTCGCCCAGGTCATGCAGGAAGCGGGCCTTCCGGCCGGCGTCCTGAACGTCATCCAGACCTCCACGGCCGGAGCTGTTACCGGCCCGCTGATCAAGGACGACCGTCTCCGCAAGATCTCCTTCACCGGTTCCACGCCGGTCGGCCAGGCACTGATCCGCGAAGCCGCGGACAAGGTCCTGCGCACGTCCATGGAACTTGGCGGCAACGCCCCGTTCGTCGTCTTCGAGGACGCTGACCTGGACAAAGCCGTTGAGGGCGCCATCGCCGCGAAGATGCGCAACATGGGCGAGGCCTGCACCGCAGCCAACCGCTTCATTGTGCACGAGTCCATCGCCGACTCCTTCGCAGAGAAGTTCGCAGCCCGGATCGGCGCATTGACCACGGCCCGCGGCACCGAAGCAGAGTCCAAAGTCGGTCCGTTGATTGACGGCAAGGCCCGCGACGGCGTGCACGCGCTGGTGACCGAAGCAGTAGAAGGTGGCGCTGAGGCAGTCACCGGTGGTGCCGCAGTTGACGGTCCCGGCTACTTCTACCAGCCCACCGTGCTGAAGAACGTGGCCGAGGACGCCCGTATCCTGCGTGAAGAGATCTTCGGGCCGGTTGCCCCGATCATCACGTTCTCCACTGAGGATGACGCGGTTCGCCTGGCCAACAACACCGAATACGGGCTGGTCGCCTACGTCTTCACCAAGGACCTCAACCGTGGCCTGCGGATCAGCGAACGCCTTGAAACCGGCATGCTGGGCCTGAACGCCGGTGTCATCTCCAACGCCGCCGCTCCGTTCGGTGGTGTCAAGCAGTCCGGCCTGGGCCGCGAAGGCGGCTCCGAAGGCATCGAAGAGTACCTCTACACCCAGTACGTAGGTATCGCGGACCCGTACGCCGACTAGGCTGCACAGGATCCGGTCTGCCGCTCTCGCAACAAGAACGTCAGACACATGCAGGGGCCCGGCCCCGGAACCACAAGTTCCGGCGTCGGGCCCTTTGCTGTCGAACGGGCAACAGTGTGGCCGGGCGCGTCAGCGGCGCTCGGGCAGCAACCCCCGGAGCGCCCGCCACCACCGGGCCACCGTCCACCCGAGCCGCTTTCCCAGCGCCCCAACAGCCCGGAACGGCGCACCCAGGGCATGGACCCAGCGGCGCATCATCGACGGCGGCAGCCAGTCCGCGCGAAAGCGCACCAACCAGGTAGCGTTGTTCCGCAGCGATTCACGGACGACGGCGATGCGCGTCGCCGCTGCCGGGGCGGCCTCTGCGGGGCGACCATAGCGCTGCCGTTCGAAGTCCGAGGTGAGCGAGGCAACCGCTGCGTGCGCGGCGTCGTCCATCCCGCCAACCTCGCCCAAAGCGGGACTCGAGCGGAGCTTGGCGGAGAAGTGCCTTGGCGTCTCGCTGGGCGTTGACTCCACCCCATAGTCAGTGGCGAGGTCCTGCAGTTCATCCCATGCCAGCTGCGGTGCTGTATCAAGAGCACCCGGCGGAACGACGGGGGACTCCTCGGCAGCCTTCCGGTTGAGGCGCCGCCGGCGAAGCAGGGACCTGCTCAGCCGGGGCGAGCACAAGAAGCCGATCAGCAGCAGGACCCCGGCAGCGATGGCAACCATGGCGGGGTACGGGTTGGCGCTGGCTGCCGTCGTTGCCGGCGTGTCAACGCCGGGCAGGGGCACAGGAGCGGTTGCCGGTGGGGCCTGCGTGGTGGGGACGTCTTTTTCATCCGCGTTGGTGCTGAGGTTCCCCACGGTGGAGCTCTCCGAGGCGTACTCCGGGACGACGCCCCGCGACGGCGTGGGTTCGAAAGGAACCCAGCCAAGGCCCTCAAAGTACAGTTCCGGCCAGGCGTGTGCGTCCCGGGCATCAACTTCGTACTCCGGGAACGACCCTTGGCCCACCAGCGCAACTGACTCGCCGGTGAGGCGGCCGGGCGCGTAGCCTACGGCGATCCGGCTTGGGATGCCCTCAGCCCGCGCCATCACGGCCATGGCAGATGCGAAGTGCACGCAGTATCCGCTCTTCACGGCAAGGAAGTCAGCCAGCACCGAGAGGCCGTTTCCGTCGTAGCCGTTTTGGACGGGGGCCTGCAGCGAGTAGGTGAACTCACCGGAGCGCAGGTATTTCTGGATGGCCAATGCCTTGGCGTAATTATTCGCCGCAGGGCGTGTCACCGCATCTGCTGTCTGGCGGACGATCTCCGGCAGGCCGTTGGGAATCCGCAGGAAGTCATCGGAGATCCCCTTGGGTGTGGGCGCAGCCTGGGCCAAAGCTTTCGCCGTGACCTTGGGTGCGGCGGAGAAAACGACGTAGCGCTGGGCGCGGGTGGTGGTCTCCGTGCTCATGATGCTGAGGGTCGCCGGATCCCAGGTCCAGTTTCCGTTGAGTCCGTTCACTGACGCCGGCGCGAAGGGCACGGGGAGGTAGGGGCTGGTGAACAGGCCCGCGTTGACTGAGGTCACGGCATTTACGACGTCGCCCTGGACCGAGTAGCCGGTCTCGATCCTGTCGGCACCGGCCCGCCTTTGCGCTGCCCGGTCATCCGGCGCCCAGGTCTCGCCGTCGAAATGGTCAATGGTGACCGAGCGCAGATACAGTGCGGAGCCGGAACTTGTGGCGTACGTTATCCGACCCGAACCAATGGGGCTGCGGAGGCTGTTGCCCAACGTGATCATGGGGTTCAGGCCGTTGGAAGTGCCCCACGGACTCAACCTCGATCCCTGCGGGAACGTACCCGTCTCGAAGCCGGGAATGGCCAGCGGGACCACCATGGCCAAAGCGAGCGCCAGCCCGCCCGTGACGACGGATCGGCGAAACTGGCCGGAACCGCGCCCCGTCCCTGTCTGGAACCGGGCGTCGGGGGCGAACCAATGGCTGCACCCGAGGATGAGGAGATATCCCACGGCCGCGCCGAGGAACCCTGGCATGCCCACGCTCTGGGGCTTGATGGTGGCCGGAACCACCATGATGGCAATCAGCCCAATTCCGCTGGCAGCCGGCATGGCCAGCGGAACAGCCAGCGCATCCACCAGGATCACCAGAAGGCCAAGGCAGGCACACATCACAAAGACGATGCCCGCATTGGGCGCCACCGGAGCGCTCTCGGAGACTACAGTCTCGCCAGCTCGCTTGATGAGGCGCCCGACGGCGGTCAACGTACCGGGGGTGGGGATGAAACCAGCCAGGCTGTCCTGGCGGCAGAAAATGAAGCTCAGCACACCCGTGAGGCTCGCCAAGGAGCCGAGGGTGGCCAGGATGGGCCGGGCGCCGAGGGCCCGCAGTCCGGCCAGGGCAAGCGAAACCACCACGACAGTGGTGATGAGCGGCATGAACCAGGCCCAGCCCCTCAGCACACCGTTCAAGGACAAAGCGGCTCCAAGGACTGCCACCGCGATGGATCCGGCCATCACCCACGGATACAACCCAGGCCCAGGGCGCCGCGGCCGGGTCCTCCTGGGCTCGTCCTGACCGGGTTTTCCGCCGGGTTGGGTCGCGGGTTCGGGGGAGCGGTGCGAAGTGGCAGTCATCGGGGCACCGCCGCCCCGCGCCGCACGTCCATGGCTGCGCCTGCAGCCGCGACGATGCCGCCCTCATCGAAGGAGGACCATGCTGCGACCAGGGACGTCCGGGACGTTACGGCGGCGACCCGCCAGCCGGCTTGCCGCAGGATTTCCAGCACGTCGTCGTTGCTGCGGGAAGAGTCGGTCATGACCAGGGCGAAAGCATTCGCGCCGTAGGCTGCGGCCGGGGCGAGGGCCCGTGCCTCGGCGGCGGTCATGGTCCCGACCAAGGCCAACAACGGGCCCCGCAGGCGGTGTGCCGCGAGCTTGTCCATCAGCCGGTCATCGAACACGGAGTCCTCTGATGCGCTGGCACCGGACTCGCGGTGGTCAGGACCGTGGTTGCCTTGGCTCCGCTGGTCCGCGCGGGAATGCTCCATCCGATGGTGGTCGCCCCGGACGTGCCTGGGGCCGCTGAGCTCTATGGCGGCCAGCCCCTCCGCGACCGCATGCAAGCCGCCAACACCTGCGAACTCCTCCGTGTCCGGCTCCGGCGCCGAACGGGAACGGAGGAAGGCCGGGCCGCCAAAGGAATCCAGGACCCGCAGGGAATAGTTCCGCTCCGCCAGGTGCCCGGCGATGGACATGGCAGCGGTGACCATCCACTCAAAGCTGGGGCTGGTCACCAGGTCCGAATCGTCGTCGTGGGCTCCGAACCCGGAGCCAGGGCCGCCTGAAAACGCGGTGAACCGCTGGTCCAGGATCAGGGTGGCTTCCGGCGTGGTGACGGACTCCTCCTGCCGAACCATGAGTTGGCCATGGCGGGCGGTGGCAGCCCAGTGGACGCGGCGCATCGGGTCCCCGTGCCGGTACTCGCGGGTCATGATGTCGTCGTCGCTGGGGTTGGCCCGGATCCGTGTCGCAGTTACGCCGTCGTTGCCGCGCGCTCCTGCCAAGCCCGTAGCGGGAAGTTCGACGGCGGCCGGCGTCACGGTGAGGATGTCGCCGTCGTCAATTGAATGGCGGCGCAACGACAAACCGAAAGGGTCGCTGAACTCGGCGGTGACCGGACCGATCCTGAACTGCCCCCGCTTGCCCGACCGCAAATGGTATTCATAGCGGCTGGTGCCGCCGGAAGCCGACCGCGCCGGGAAGCGGAAAGCGGGAGGTTCGCCGAACCGGGGCGGGAGTTGCTCTTCCATGATCACGTGGCCGCTGGTGTACGTGGACCGGGCAACGGCCAGGCGGACCGTGGTGGTGTTGGCTGTTTCCACTGTGGAGGGATTGAATTCCCGATACACCTGGAACTTCGGCTTGAGCACCCGGACGCCTGCCAGCGAGACCAACGGCAGGATAAGGAGGAGGACCGCCAAGGTCAGCAGGTCGCGCCTGCCCATGACGTACGCACAACCGAGTGCCAGGGCGCCCGCAGCCAGCAGTCCCCATCCGCGATTGGTGAACAAGTGCTTAGGAAGCCGATCCACGAGTGCCATATGCCCGCCTCCTAAGCGGTGTGCCGGTCCCTGCGGCCTTGGCCGGGCGTTTCCTGTGCCACCGGCAGGGAAGCGAGGATGCCCCGGATGATGCTTTGCGGTGTGTCGCCGGAACTCGTTGCCTTGCGGTCCAGAATGATCCGGTGTGCCAGCACCGACTCGGCCACGTCCACCACGTCGTCGGGGAGGACGAAGTCACGTCCATCGAGCGCCGCTGTGGCCTTGGCGGCACGCAACAGCTGCAACAGGGAGCGGGGGCTTGCACCCAGGCGGAGACGGGCGCTGTCGCGGGTAGCCCGGCCGATGGCAACCGTGTATTCCTTGATGGCCGTGGACACATACACCTGCTGGACCGCAGCAATCATGGCAGCAACATCGTTGGCCGTCACCACAGGGGTCACGTTGACCAGCGGCGAGGATGCCTGGTGCGTCTCAAGCATCTCGATTTCGGCATCCTTGTCCGGATAACCCATGGAGATCCGGGCCATGAACCGGTCGCGTTGGGCCTCAGGCAGGGGGTAGGTGCCTTCCATCTCGATAGGGTTCTGCGTTGCCACCACCATGAAGGGAAGACCCAGCTGGTAGGAGCGGCCGTCCACTGTCACCTGGTGCTCCTCCATGCACTCCAGGAGGGCTGACTGGGTCTTGGCGGAGGCGCGGTTGATTTCATCGCCGATCACGATGTTCGCGAAAACGGCACCCGGCCGGAACTCGAATTGCCGTGAGGACTGGTTATAGATGGACACGCCCGTGACGTCCGAGGGCAGGAGGTCAGGGGTGAACTGGATGCGTGAGACCGTACAGTCCACGGTCCTGGCCAATGTCTTCGCCAAGAGTGTCTTTCCTACGCCCGGCACGTCCTCCAGAAGAAGGTGTCCTTGGGCGAGCAGGACAGTCAGTGCCAGCTTGGCCGCGTCCGCTTTCCCGTCGATGACCTGGCCGATGGAGGCCAGGATGCGTTCACTTGCGTCGTGGAACCGTTCAGAGTCCATGACCTGCGGCTTGTGTCCGTTCAGGGCAGCGCCATCGTGGGGACGTTCACTGTAGGCCTGGTCATGGAGGGGCGAGGGTTCAACAGTGACTTGTCGCTTGGACTCCATGGATTGCCCTTCAGCCGTGGCCACACAACAGCAAACCCGCTGGTGCTGGCCGCCTTTCCGTTCCAGACTACCCAGAGTTTGGCCGTCGCTGACAGAGTGCTTCCGGAATTTATGTGCCAAGTGGAATTTATCTCCTCCGTTCCAAGGACCGCGGTCCGATTAAGGTGGAAAGATGTGCAACTCCCTCGCCCCTGCTCCGTACCGCGCGCCAGCCGATGCAACCGAACCCACGGATGCCCGAAAGGCATATCCACCGGCGCCCGAACCCCTGCCAGTGCCAGTGATGGACAACCACACCCACTTGGACTTCCGGCACGGCCTCATCGAAGTCTCCGTGCGGGACGCCATGGACGCAGCCGAGGCCGTGGGCGTGCAGGGCGCCGTGCAGGTGGGCTGCGACCTTGAGTCGTCCCGGTTCACTGTGCAGGCCGTGGAGAGCGATGCGCGCCTGCTCGGAGCCGTGGCCATACACCCCAACGATGCGCCCATCTATGCTGGCCGCGGTGAGCTGGAGTCGGCGCTCGCAGAGATCGAGGAATTGGCATCCCACCCGCGGATCCGGGCCATAGGCGAGACCGGGCTGGATTTTTTCCGGACCCACGGTGAAGGTTTGGCCCATCAGCGGTACTCGTTCCGGCGCCACATCGACATAGCAAAAAGGCTGGGTCTGACCCTGCAGATCCACGACCGCGACGCCCACGATGATGTGGTGCAGGTACTGGGGGAGGAGGGAGCCCCGGAGAGGGTGGTCTTCCATTGTTTCTCCGGCGACGCGGAACTGGCCAGGATCTGTAACGACAACGGTTGGTACATGTCATTCGCTGGGACCATGACCTTCAAGAACGCGGGGAACCTCCGGGAGGCATTGGCAATCGCCGAGCCCAGCAGGATCCTGGTGGAAACGGATTCGCCGTTCCTGACTCCGCACCCGCATCGAGGACGGCCGAACGCGAGCTACATGGTTCCGTACACAGTCCGTTCCATGGCAGAAGTGACAGGAAATGACCTCGCCGAGCTGTGTTCGCGGTTGGCCGAAAACACGCTGCGGGCCTACGGATCATGGGCCTGATGCCTGTTTGAGGGGTGGCGGAGGGCCTCTCAAATGGATACCGGGTATGCAGATGTCTTGGTCGCTTTATAACAGATCGGTTACTGTGTTAAACAAATAGCCGGGGTCGGGGAAGGCCTTCGGACAACTGGGCGGGATGATTCCGTGCCCACAAGTTGAATGATTTTGGCGGCGCAGATGCCGGCAGCAGGAGTGGGACCAGGCTTGTAGTCTGGCCCCTCCGTTTTGCGGCTGGCATTTCTTCTGTGCTTTTCCCCGTGCCCGGATGGTCTGAGAGTAATGGGCAATCGTGATCAAGTTCTTCACAACGGATGGCAAGTTCAGCTTCCTCAAAGTCGGAGCCCAGCTGCTGGTTGTTGCCGCGCTGGTAGTCGGTGTCGTCGCCTTCGTGGGCAACAACAAGACAGTCACGCTTAACGTCGACGGCAAAGTGAGCTCCATCCAGACCTTCGGCGGCACTGTGGACCAGGTGGTCAAGGCAGCCAAGGTCGAGCTGAAGGACGCAGACCGCGTTTCCCCTGCATTGGACAGCAAGGTCGAGAACGGCTCTGTGGTCAACGTCAACCTGGCTAAAGCCGTCTCCATTGAGTTGGACGGTGCCCGGAAGACCGTCAACACCACCGCTCCGGACGTGGCAGGCCTGGTGAGCGAACTCGGAGTGGCAAGCTCCGCCGAAGTGTCCCAGCCCAAGGAAGCCTCACTCCAGGTGACCGGCTCCTTCGTGTCGATCTCCACTCCCAAGACCATCAGCCTCGTCGCTGACGGCAAGGACACCAGCACCACGACGACGGCGCCCGATGTCGCCACAGTCCTCAAGGACGCCAAGATCATCGTCGGAGCAAACGATCGTGTGTCCCAGCCGGACAACGCTCCGATCGTCCAGGACATGGTCATCAAGGTTTCACGCGTGGATACCAGCAAGACCGACCAGGCCACCGAAGAGGTTCCTTTCGACAGCGTGAAGACCGACTCCGCCGACCTGTTCAAGGGCGAAGAGAAGGTCACGCAGAAGGGCGTACCCGGCTCACTGACGAAGAACTTCAAGTTGGTCATGGTTGATGGCCGCGAGGCATCCCGTACCCTCGTTTCCAGCGACGTCACCACCAAGCCTGTCACCGAGCAGGTCAGCGTCGGCACCAAGGCGCGCCCTGTCGCCACCCCGGCCAAGGCCGCCGCAGGAGCACCCACGTCCAGCGGTCCCACCGGCGCCCCGAACGAGGCCATGTGGGACAGGATCGCCCAGTGCGAATCCGGTGGAAACTGGTCCATCAACAGTGGTAACGGCTACTACGGCGGCCTTCAGTTCTCCGGTCCTACGTGGTTGGCCAACGGTGGCGGCGCTTACGCTGCCAACGCGAGCCTCGCCACCAAAGCCCAGCAAATCGAGATCGCCAACCGCCTCTACGCAAAGAACGGCCTCAGCGACTGGGGCTGCGCGCACGCAGCCTAGGTCCGCGCAGGCGATACGATACCTAGGTGACTGAACCGAATTCCGATCCCGCCGCCGTCGCGCCTTTGCTGGGCGCCACAGACATTCGACGGCTCGCCGAGGAAATCGGTGTACGCCCTACAAAAACCCTGGGCCAGAACTTTGTGATTGACGGCAACACGATCCGTAGGATCGTGGCTGCCGCCAATATCGACGCCGGTGAGACCGTTTTGGAGGTCGGCCCGGGCCTGGGTTCCCTCACCTTGGGCCTGCTAGACGCGGCCAAGTCAGTAGTAGCTGTGGAGATAGACCCGGTCCTGGCCGGGAAGCTGCCGGAAACGGTTCGGGCTTGGCGCCCGCACGCTGAAGAGAACTTCCACCTGGTGCTTTCGGACGCCATGAAAGTTACCGAACTGCCGGTGCCGCCCACGGCACTGGTAGCCAACCTGCCCTACAACGTGGCCGTACCAGTGGTGCTGCACCTGCTCCAGCATTTCCCGAGCCTGCAGCACGGGCTGGTGATGGTGCAGGACGAGGTAGCTGACCGTTTGGCCGCAACTCCCGGGTCCAAGATCTACGGTGTGCCCTCCGTGAAGGCCGCCTGGTATGGGCATATGCGCAAAGCAGGTGTCATCGGCATGAACGTGTTCTGGCCGGCACCTAAAATCCACTCGGGGCTTGTGGCGTTCACACGCCATGATCCACCGCAGACGCACGCCACCCGGGAACAGGTTTTCGCCGTCATCGATGCTGCCTTCGCCCAGCGACGCAAGACGCTCCGCGCAGCCCTGGCCGGTTGGGCCGGGAGCGCAGCTGAAGCGGAGCGTTGCCTTGTTGCAGCCGGTGTGGACCCGACGGCCCGCGGCGAGGTCCTGGATATTTCCGCCTACGTCAAAATCGCCGAAGCCCGCCACCCCGTGGACGCATGACGCCGGGGACCCGTAAACCGAGCAGCCTGCCGTTCGTGGGGGATCGCTTCCATGCCAGGACAGTGCGGGTTAAAGCTCCCGGGAAGGTCAACGTCTCCTTGAGCGTGGGCCCCCTGCGGGCCGACGGCTACCACTCGGTGGCCAGCGTCTACCTGGCCGTTTCCCTGTACGAGGAAGTAGCGGCTACCAGTACCGAGGCTGAGGGAATCACCATCAGCATCAGCCCGGACAGCACCTTGGACCTCGACGGCGTCGAGATACCGCTGGATGAGCGCAACCTCGCCTACAAGGCTGCGGCCATCATGGCGGAAATGTCCGAAAAGCCCACGGGCGTGCACCTGGAAATCACCAAGCGCGTACCCGTTGCGGGTGGTATGGGCGGCGGTTCCGCAGATGCCGCAGCGACGCTGCTCGCGTGCGATGCCTTGTGGAACAGCGGACTGTCCCGCGAAGAACTCGCGCACCTGGCTGCCGAGTTGGGCGCAGACGTGCCGTTCTCGCTCCTGGGGGGCACCGCCGTCGGCCTTGGCGTGGGCGACAAACTCTCCCCGGCGCTGGCAAAAGCCCAGATGGACTGGGTGCTGGTCTTTGCCGATTACGGGCTATCAACTCCCGATGTGTTCCGCACCCTTGACGGACTCCGGGATTCCGAAGGGGTAGACATTCCGGAGCCCGTGGACGTGGATCCCACCATTCTCCAAGCCCTCCGCCACGGTGACCCCGAGACACTGAGCCGGGTCCTCATCAACGACCTCCAAAGGGCTTCCATCACGCTCGCTCCACAACTGCGTGACACGATCGGCCTCGGCGAAGCACGCGGGGCGTTGGCCGGAATGGTCTCCGGCTCCGGCCCCACCATTGCGTTACTGGCGCGGGACCCAGTGTCCGCCGCTGTCCTCGCCGAAGAATTGACCCACCGGGGCCACACCGCGGTCGCGGTGCACGGCCCCGTTCCCGGTGCCCGGATCATCTCCGATACCCTCCTGTAGTACCCCTCCAGCTTTTAGCACCCGCATTCCAGCAGTAGAAAGTAGTACCCATTGGCCCACCTGCTCGGCGGCGAAAACCTCACGGTTTCGTTCGCGACCCGCACTGTCCTCGACGGCGTCACCCTCGGCTTGGAGGACGGTGACCGCATCGGCATGGTGGGCCGCAACGGCGACGGCAAATCAACCCTGATGCGGCTGCTCGCCTCGCGCTCAACGCCCGATTCCGGCCGCGTGACCAAACGCGGCGACGTCACCGTCGGCTACCTTGACCAAGGGGACGTGCTCGACGGCGACCTCACCGTGGGCGCTGCGATCGTCGGCGACCGCGCGGACCACGAATGGGCCGCCAACCCCAAAATCCGCGAAGTCATGGGCGGGCTGGTGGGCGACGTCGACTGGCACGCCAACGTCCACGCCCTCTCCGGTGGACAGAAACGCCGTGTCGCGTTGGCCAAGTTGCTCATTGAAGACCACGACGTCATCATGCTGGACGAACCCACCAACCACCTCGACGTCGAGGGTGTTGCCTGGCTTGCCCGCCACCTCAAGTCGCGATGGCGAGCCAACCAAGGTGCCTTCCTGGTGGTCACCCACGACCGCTGGTTCCTCGACGAAGTCTGCAACTACACCTGGGAAGTCCACGACGCCATGGTGGACATGTTCGACGGCGGTTACGCCGCCTACGTTTTGGCGCGCGCCGAGCGTGACCGGATGGCCGCCGTCGTCGAAAACAAGCGCCAGCAGTTGGTCAAAAAGGAGCTCGCGTGGCTTCGCCGCGGTGCCCCGGCCCGAACGGCAAAGCCCAAGTTCCGGATCGAAGCCGCCAACGACCTCATCGCCGACGTGCCCGATCCGCGCGACTCCGTGGCACTCAGCAAGATGGCCACCGCCCGCTTGGGCAAGGACGTCCTCGACCTTGAGAACGTGTCCCTCGACTTCCTCGACGGCGAGGACGGGCAGAAGCTTTTCGACAACATCACCCTTCGGCTTGCACCGGGCGAACGCCTGGGACTCGTGGGCGTCAACGGCGCGGGCAAGTCCACCTTGTTGAAACTGCTCAACGGTGAAATCCAGCCCACGTCCGGCAAAGTGAAGCGCGGAAAGACCGTGGTCACCGCCGTGCTCACCCAGGACGTCAAGGAACTCGACGACGTCTCGGACCTGCGCGTCATTGAGGTCATTGAGCGCGAGAAGCGGTCCTTCAGCGTGGGCGGCAAGGAATTCACCGCGGGACAGCTCGTGGAACAGCTGGGGTTCACCAAGGAAAAGCAATGGACCCCGGTCTCCGACCTTTCCGGTGGTGAGCGCAGGCGGCTGCAGCTCCTTCGCCTGCTGGTAGGGGAGCCCAACGTCCTCATGCTCGACGAACCCACCAACGACCTCGACACCGACACCCTTGCCGCCGTCGAAGATGTCCTGGACGGTTGGCCCGGCACGCTCGTAGTCGTCAGCCACGACCGCTACCTCCTGGAACGCGTCACCGACAACCAAATGGCGTTGCTGGGCGACGGCAAACTCCGTGGGCTGCCTGGCGGCGTAGACCAATATCTTGAGCTGCGCGAAGCTGCCCTGGCCTCAGGCGCGGTGGGCGGCGGCTCCGGCGCGCCGACTTCTGCCAGTGGAGCTTCCACTTCCTCTTCGTCCGGGTCTCCTTCAGGTGCCAGCGAAGCAGAAAAGCGCGAAGCCCGGAAGGACCTGAACAGGATCGACCGCCAACTCGGCAAGATCGCCCAGCAGGAAGAAAAGCTTCACACCCAGATGGCTGCGAAGTCCGAATCCGGCGACTTCGACGCACTCAGCGATCTCAATGCCAAGCTCCGCGAATTGCTGGACGAGAAAGAGGGCCTGGAGCTCGAGTGGTTGGAGGCCGCCGAAATCCTGGGCGAGTAGTTCAGGCCCAACGCTCTCTCATGTCCCGCCGGTTTGGGCGGGACGCTCTCTCACATCCCGTAGCTTTCCCGCTGACGCTCGCTCACGTCACGCGTGCTATTTGGCGGCCTCGTAACCCAGGAGCCAGTGCAAACCGTGGCGGTCGACAACCTGGCCGTCTGATGCGCCCCACGGCTTCTGGGCCAGGGGATCGACGATTCGGCCGCCGTCGGCAAGCTTGTCGAACCACTCGTGCAGGACCGCAGGCTCGGCCGCTCCGAGCAAGCTAAGCATGGCGCCTTCGATGCGGACGCTCTTCTCACCCGCCCCTGCGTCAGCGCCGGCCAAGGCAACGACTCCGCTCAGGACCCCATGGGCGATGGCGTCCGCGGGTCCGTCAGTGCGTGAGAAGTCCTGATACGAGTGAAGGGTTAGTTCTCCGCCAAAGATTTCCGCGTAGAAACCCAGGGCTTCGCGGGCAGTACCTGGGAAGAGGACATAGATTTGCGGTGCTGTCATGGGCAAATCCTACGAACACGGCCCGGTTTCTCCTGCGCTGACACGTCGTGGGCCCGCTTCTCCGTCGTTGCCCAGCGACGCAATTGCGGGTTGGCGACGGAACTAGGGGAGAAAGGGGCAGGCTCAGCCCTCGGAACGCAGCTCGGGCTCTTTCTGCAGGCCGGTGAGCCCGTTCCAGGCAAGGTTCACCAAGTGGGCTGCAACCGCCCGTTTGTCGGGTTGGCGGCTGTCGAGCCACCACTGGCCCGTCATGGCCACCATGCCTACGAGCATTTGCGCGTACATGGCACCGTCGGCTGCGCTGAAACCCCGACGGGCGAATTCGTCCGAAAGCAGGTGCTCGACGCGCGCTGTGACATGCGAGAGCAGGGTTGAGAAGGCGCCTTCGGGCTGGGATGGTGGGGCGTCCCGCATGAGGATCCGGAATCCATCCGTGCGGTCTTCGATGTAGCCCAGAAGGGCCAGCGCGGCACGCTCCACCAGGACGCGGGGCTTGGCGTCGGCGCTCAGTGACTCGGTGATGGAGTCCAGGAGTATCCGGAATTCGGTCTCCACGACTTGGCGGTACAGACCCTCCTTGGACCCGAAATGTTCGTATATGACCGGCTTGGACACACCGGCCGTGGCTGCGATTTCCTCAATGGTGGTGCCGTCCAGCCCACGGGCGGCGAAGAGTGCGCGGCCGATGCCAATGAGCTGGGATTTGCGCTGCTGCCCAGTCATCCGAACGCGCACTGCCGGACCGTTGTGGGCGGCGTCAGCGGGCTCGACGGCGGCCACTGGCAGGGAGATTTCAGTGCGCTTGCTCACGTGACCATCATGCCCCAGGTGCCACCCGGTAAGGGCGAAGGTGGTGTTCATTGGAGCGTCGCGGAACGAGTGGGGGCCAGCCGAGTCGCGAACCACGCAAAGGTCATGGCAAACTAGATTCTTGTGTGTGCATCCCGGTGAGCCGGGAAGCCCCCGGGCCCTGCCGCCTGGAGGTGTCAACCATGCACGGTCCGCTCTGGTGTAACGGCAGCACCCCGGCCTTTGGAGCCGTGGAGTATAGGTTCGAATCCTATGGGCGGAACGGTCGGAAAATGCGCTCCTCTCTGTACCTGGAACGGCTTGAACGGTGCCTGGGTCCATTGTTGGATGGCAGCATTCCGAAGCCGGGTTACCCGGGACATACCGAGCAAGGAGAGCCAGTACGTGAGCCCCGAAACCACCGGTCCCGCAGCGGTCATTGTTCTGGCCGCCGGCGCCGGAACGCGCATGAAGTCGCGGACTCCCAAGATTCTCCACGAAATCGGCGGGCGCTCCATGGTGGGCCACGCTCTCCTCGCCGCCCGTTCCATCTCCCCGCTGAAGCTGGCGCTTGTTGTCCGCCACGAGCGGGACAGGGTTGCGGAGCACGTCACAGCACTGGATCCCGAGGCACTCATTGTTGACCAGGACGAGATTCCCGGCACCGGCCGCGCGGTGGAAGTCGCGCTCACAGCGCTCGACGCCGAAGCTGAACTCACCGGCACGGTAGTAGTGACCTACGGCGACGTCCCGCTGCTGACAGGTGAACTCCTCGGTGAACTGGTGACAACCCACGAAGCCGAGGGCAACGCAGTGACGGTGCTCACCGCGGTCCTGGACGATGCCACCGGCTATGGCCGGATCCTCCGCGCCGAAGACGGAACTGTCACCGGCATCCGTGAGCATAAGGACGCGAGCGAATCCGAGCGCAGCATCCGCGAGGTCAACTCAGGCATCTATGCCTTTGACGCGGCAGTCCTCAGGGACGCACTCAAGAATGTGACCACGGACAATGCCCAGGGCGAGATGTACCTGACCGATGTCCTCGGTTTGGCGCGCGACGCCGGCGGCCGGGTCGCCGCGGTCGTCACTGAAGACCGCTGGCAGGTTGAGGGTGCCAATGACCGCATCCAGTTGTCGGCGCTGGGCGCTGAGCACAACCGCCGGATCGTCGAGGCCTGGATGCGCGCCGGCGTGACCGTCGTGGATCCCAACACCACGTGGATCGACTCCACCGTCACCCTGGACGAAGACGTCCGACTGCTGCCCAATACGCAACTTCACGGTTCCACCACGGTGGCCCGTGACGCCGTCGTCGGACCTGACACGACCCTCACCGACGTCACTGTCGGCGAAGGCGCGAAGGTAACCCGCACGCACGGTTCCGGCTCCGCGATTGGTGCCAAGGCAAGCGTGGGACCGTTCACGTACCTCCGCCCGGGCACGGTGCTGGGGGAGACCGGCAAGATTGGCGCATTCTATGAGACCAAGAACGTGACGATCGGCCGTGGTTCCAAGCTCTCACATCTGGGCTATGCCGGCGACGCCGAGATCGGTGAGGACACCAATATTGGCTGCGGCAACATCACTGCCAATTACGACGGCGAGAAGAAGCACCGCACGGTTATCGGCTCCGGCGTCCGCACAGGTTCCAACACCGTGTTCGTCGCCCCGGTGACTGTTGGCGACGGCGCGTACAGCGGTGCCGGCGCCGTGATCCGTAAGGACGTCCCCGCCGGTGCCTTGGCCCTGAGCCTGGCCGCGCAGCGGAATGCCGAAGACTGGGTCATCTCCAACCGCCCAGGCACGGCCTCAGCACAGCTGGCCCAAGCCGCGCAGGCTTCCACATCCTCCCAATCCCCGGCAACCACAGAAGAGGGCAACTAGGCATGAGCGAAATTACCGCACACGGCGAGAAGAAATTGATTCTCGCCGCCGGAAGGGCGCATCCGGAGCTGGCGCAGGAAATCGCGAAGGAGCTGGAGACCGAACTCCTGCCCATCGACGCCTACGACTTCGCCAATGGGGAAATCTACGTCCGTTCGGCCGAGAGCGTGCGAGGCACTGACGCCTTCGTCATCCAGGCCCACCCGGCTCCCTTGAACAACTGGCTCATGGAGCAGTTGATCATGATCGACTCCCTCAAGCGCGCCTCTGCCAAGAGGATCACGGTTGTTTCCCCGTTCTACCCGTACTCCCGCCAGGACAAGAAGGGCCGCGGCCGCGAGCCGATTTCCGCCCGCCTCGTTGCCGACCTGTACAAGACGGCCGGCGCGGACCGCATCATGTCCGTTGACCTGCACACCTCGCAGATCCAGGGCTTCTTTGACGGTCCCGTTGACCATCTGATGGCCATCCCGCTGCTGGCTGACTACATCCGCACCAAGGTCGAAGCCGACAACATCACAGTTGTTTCGCCCGACACCGGCCGCGTCCGCGTCGCCGAGCAGTGGGCTGAGCGCCTCGGCGGTGCCCCGCTGGCGTTCGTGCACAAGAGCCGCGACCTCACGGTTCCCAATCAGGCCGTCTCCAAGACGGTCGTTGGCCAGGTCGAGGGGCGCACCTGCGTTCTCATCGACGACATGATCGACACCGGCGGAACCATCTCCGGCGCCGTCCAGGTGCTGAAGAACGCCGGCGCCAAGGACGTCATCATCGCTTGCACGCACGCCGTGTTCTCCGACCCCGCGGCCCAGCGCCTGGCGGATTCCGGGGCGCGTGAAGTGGTTGTCACCAACACGCTGCCCATCCCGGCCGAGAAGCGCTTCCCGTCGCTGACGGTGTTGTCGATCGCGCCGCTGATCGCCCGCGCCATCCGTGAAGTGTTCGACGACGGTTCGGTCACCAGCCTGTTCGACGGCAAGGCCTGATACCCAAGCCCCATGAAACGGGCCACCTGCCGCCTCCGGGCGTGCGGGTGGCCCGTTTTCAGTTTGAAGGGTGTTCGCTGCTAAACTTTTGGGGATACCTTGGCGAGGGAGAGCACATCCGGTTCGCAGCAGTGTGAACCAGGGTTGCGGGTCTCCGTTATCGACTGGGTCTGCATCTCCTTCAACACAGGCGGAATGGCTGCACAGCGGCCAATCCCAGCCGGGCGTAGAAGGTCTCCAGACCTCCGCCCTTGCTGATAGACCTGTCCGGCCTTCGCCGGACGCCACAGTAATCAAGGAGTACACATGTCTGAGCAGAAGCTCACCGCAGAACTGCGCACCGAATTCGGCAAGGGTTTCGCCCGCCGTGCACGCATGGCCGGCCAGATCCCGGCTGTCATCTACGGCCACGGCGCAGAGCCGATCCACATCAACCTGCCGGGCAAGGCAACCACGCTGGCAGTGCGCGTTTCCAACGCACTCCTCGCGATCGACGTTGACGGCGAGCAGCACCTGACGCTGGTCAAGGACATCCAGCGCGATCCCGTAAAGCAGATCATCGAGCACGTTGACCTGCAGACCGTGAAGGCCGGCGAGAAGGTTACCGTCGACATCGCGATCCACGTTTCCGGTGAAGTTGCACCGGGTGCCGTTGCCAGCCTCGAAGCCACCACGGTTTCCCTCGAAGCTGAGGCAACCCACGTGCCCACCGCCGTCGAGGTCAACATCGAAGGCCGCAAGGCCGGCGAGAACGTTCACGCTTCGGACCTCGAACTCCCCAAGGGTTCCACGCTGCTCACCGAAGGCGACACCCTGGTGGTCCGCGTCGCTGAAGCCGCCGCCTCCGAGGAAGAAGAGACCACGGAAGCAGCCGCAGAGTAGTCTTCTGACTGCTTGAGGCTCCTGCCTTGAAATGGCCGGGTCCCCCTTGGGGTCCCGGCCATTTGCCTTTGCCCTTGAACACGGACCGTGACGCTTTCCTAGGATGGGATCATGACTGACACCTGGCTGATTGTCGGCCTCGGCAACCCCGGCAGCGAGTACAGCAACAACCGGCACAATGTGGGCCAGATGGTGTTGGATGAGCTGGCCTCACGCATGGGAGGGAAGTTCAAGACCCATAAAGCGCGGGCCCAGGTGGTGGAGGGCCGGCTTGGCATTGGCGGACCGCGGGTGGTGTTGGCCAAGCCCATGACGTACATGAATGTCTCCGGCGGCCCGGTCGCCGGATTGTGCAACTTTTTCGACATCGCCCCGGACCACGTCATCGCTGTCCACGACGAGATCGACATCCCTTTTAACACGGTCAAGTTAAAAACAGGTGGCGGTGAAGGCGGACATAACGGCCTTCGGGACATCTCCAAAGCCCTCGGCACCAAGGACTACTACCGCGTTCGCGTGGGTGTTGGAAGGCCGCCGGGACGAATGGAAACTGCCGACTACGTACTGCGCGATTTCGGCACCGCAGAAAAGAAGGATCTCCCGTTCCTCATTGACGAAGCAGCCGACGCCGTGGAGTTGCTCATGGCCCAGGGGTTGCTGGCGGCGCAGCAGAAATACCACCCCGCCAAAACTTGAGCAAATCTTGAGGAAAGCCTGATCAAAGCCTGACGGTCCCCAGGACCCTAAGGCCTACACACTGTCGGCGCCCGAAGGTAGTGTGCATGGTACGCAGAAGAGCGGTGGGGGACTGTCGCGGATGTGTAGCTAAGGATGCGGATGTCGGCGGAGTTGCTAAACAGGAGCGGTGGAGGCGCAGCGAGGGCTGCGGCTCCTGATCTTGTGGGCGGCGCGACGGATCGGCAAACGTGGTCGCTCCTGGCACGAAGCCGTGATGTGTCCAAGGCAGTGCAGTTCCTTGAGTCCTCGGACTCCTCCGGCGTGGTCCTGACCGGTGATCGGGGGATCGGCAAGTCCGGCGTCGCACGCGCGGTCGTCTCCTCGCTGGGACCCAAGGTCCACAGCCTGCAACTGCGCAATACCGTGGCCGGCGCACAAACCCCCTACGGATGCCTTGGCTTCCTTCTGGCGCGTTTGCCTTCCGAGGCCGTCAGCTCGCCAACAGGCATCCTGCACGCAGTGACCAACTTGATCCGCTCAGAAGCTGCAGGTCGGGAGACAGTCTTCATCGTGGACAATGCCGGCGGTATGGATCCGATGAGCACGGGGGTCCTGTTGAACCTCATGGCCACGGGAACCGCCAAAGTGATCGCCACGGTGCAGCGCTCAAGCGAACTCCCCGCAGACTTCCACCGCCTGGTCCTTGAGGGCGAGCTCGCTGAAGTGCATTTGAACACGCTCAGCGAAGAACAGACAAAGCAGGTGCTTGGTTCCGTCCTCGGCCACTACGTTTCTTCCACCTTGGTGGGTTCGTTGCATTCTGCCGTGGGTGGTAACCCGATGCTGCTGCATGCCCTCCTGGAGGAGCAACGGCATTCAGGCAACCTGGTCCTCAATGATTCCGTGTGGACGCTCCGCGACCGGATCAAGCTTGAAGGCGCGACCGTGGTGGAGGACTTCGTCCGTTCCAGGCTGGCGCGCGAACCGCAAGCCAGCAGGACCGTCGTCGAAATCCTGGCTTGCGCTCAGCGCGCGACGCTCGTTGACCTGGCAGGCCTCGTTGATACTGACGTCCTGGTGGAGATGGAAGAGCGTGGCCTGCTCACGGTCGAACGCGGTGAGGCGCACTGGGTCTCGCTGCGGGACCCTTATATGGGTGAGGTTGTCCGTGGGTGGCTCAACACCCGTCGGATGAAGGAGCTTCGACTCATGCTCCACGGACCCAAAGAGCCCGACCTTCAGGGGCTGGCAGCGCAGGACCTGCTGAGCTACGCAGCCTGGATGCACGCCTCAGAAGACGAGCCCACACCCTCTCCCTCCTTGGCATTGGCCGCAGGCAGGGCAGCTTTGGACGACTATGACCCCAACTTTGCCATCCAGTGCACGCAGTCACTTGACCCGAAGGACAGTGAGTGGGTCCCCGGACAGCGCCTGAAAGCTGCCGCCTACCTCATGCTTGACCTTCCCCTGCACGCCGCACAGGCGCTGGATGAAGTCTCAGAGCAGCATGTGTCCGCCCTGGACCCGCTGGAATTTGCCGAACTCACGGCCTCGAAATGCCAGGCCATGACGTGGATCGATGGCCGCTCGGCCTTGGTCCCCGGCGTCATCTCGGACGGACTGGAAAAGCTCGACGCCATGAACGGCGCACACCCGGCGGGGACCATGGCCAAGGCACGGAACCGGCTCCAGCTGTGCAGCTACGAGTACAACACCTTCATGGGTGAGTACGCGGCCATGATTGATTCCTTGGAAGAAGAGCTGGACAAAGACCCCGCCGAGGACATGGAGCACTGGTTGCGCTCGTCCTTGTTCCTGGTGGAGGCCCGCTGCATGATGGGCCGGGAGCTTGATGCCCAGGAGCTTGCCCGCGCCGTTTCGCGGCAGCTGGGAGATACGGACCGACCCGGCCAGCTTGAGGAAGCATTCGCCAGGCACACATTTTTGGTCTTGTTGCTCTCCGGACAATGGCGGCAATGCATTGAGCTCGTCCGCCGCACCCCCTCACGATCGTCCCGCCTGCAGTACAGGGGTGCGCTCACTGAATTGGGAATCGGATTGGCCTACGCTTACGCAGGGAAGCCAGCGAGCGCGATCGAGCCCCTGCGGTCAGCGGTTGCGCAACTGGAGCTGCGCCCGGCCATGAACATGAACAAGGTAGGTTATGCGGCCACCGCATTCGCCTACGCCCAGCTGGGCAACTCGGTGGAAGCGGGCCGGTACTTGGACCTGTACCGCACCTGCCGGGGTGTTGGCACCTACTTTTCAGAGTCCGTTGCCGAGTTCTGCGCTGAGATGGCCGGGCGGTGGATGGGTGACAGGGACGTCAAGCAGCGGCTCATGGCCCGGGTCCGCAATGACTTGGAAAACCAGCGCTACACCACGGCCGGTATCTGCCTCTTCGGCGCGACAGTGGAAGGCACGGATGAGGAATACCGGCTTCTGGAAGACATCGCCGGCCACCGACAAGGGCCGCTGGCCAGGATCTCAGCAGACCTGGCACGCGGAGCGCTGAACAAGAGCTCCAAGTCGATGCTTGCCGCCGCTGACGCCGCCTCGGCGCTGGAACTGTTGGTCGTCGAAGCACGGTGCGTGGCCATGGCCCTGGACTTTGCACGCGAAGCCGGCGAGTCCACAGCTGCCCGGACAGCCCAGTTGAGGCTCGAACGGCTGGAGCACTCGGTTTCGGCGCTGCCCATCCAGCCGCGCAGCGACGCGCCGGTGTTGACGGAACGGGAACGCCAAATTGCTAAACTCGCCGGAAAGGGTGTCAGCAATCGCGAAATCGCGATGGATATTGGGGTGTCTGTGCGAACTGTGGAAGGCCACCTGTACCAGGTGTTCACCAAGCTTGGTGTTTCGTCTCGAGGCGAGCTCAATGGGCTGCTGTGAGGTTGGACCCGGAAACCCCTTAGGGTCGGCACGGATTGCCCATGCAGGCTGAGCACCTTGTAGGCCGGGACTCAGAGCTGGCCTTGGCCACGGAGATATTACGCCAGGAGGGTGCGGGGGCTGTGCTCCTGCTCGCGGACCCCGGCATCGGCAAAACTGCCCTGGCGGCCGAGATCGCCGCCCGCCTCGCCGGCGAGATGGTGGTGATGCGGATTCACGGAAGTCCCGCACTGTCCGCTGTTCCCTATGGCGTCCTGGCGCCTTACCTGCTGGACCTTCCGGTGGAGCAGGCGACGTCCCCCGTAGCGATACTTCGTGAGTTCTGGTCGCAGTTCGAGAGGCGCCGCGGCGGAGAAGGTGCCCGCCTGCTGCTGATCGTCGATGATGCCCATGACCTCGATGAAGGCAGTACCCAAATCCTGGCCGAACTGGTGACGGCAGGCTGGGCCCGGCTGGTGGCGACCAGCCGGCCTCGTCCTGGCCTGCCGCCGGCTTTGCTCCAGCTGTGGTACGACGGACTGGCCGAACGGCTGGAACTACACCCCTTGGAGAAGGGCAAGGTCACTGAACTCGCTGAGAAAACCCTTGGCGGAACAGTCATGGCGAGCGTCGCTGAGGTGCTGCACACCCTTTCCGAGGGCAACCCCTTGCTGCTGCGTTGCTTGCTGGACGATTCACGGGCCGATGGGAAGCTGGTGCGCCGGAACGGCATCTGGTTCCTGACAGGTGCCCTCACCGGGACGGGCGAAGGGCTGGCCGAGGTCGTGCGGAACAGGGTCCTGCGGACCAGCGAGGCCGAACGGGAGGCCATGTACGTCATTGCCCTGTCCGAACCCGTCCCCGCCTCGGTATTGGACGCCCAGGTTGGCAGGGACACTGTAAGGGCGTTGGTGGACAACCGCATGGTCGTATCAACCAACGGTCCCGGCAGCCCCCTCAAAATGTGGCATCCGCTGTACAGCGAGGCTCTTCGCCAGATCGTTTCGCCAGCCCGCAGCCTGCAAATCCGCCAGAGGATGGTGCAGGACCTGCTCTCGGAGCCGCCAACGGCGGAAGGGTTGCTCCGCATGGTGAGCTGGGCGCTGGACTGTGGCGCCGACGTCGAGGATGAACAGTTGCTCCAGGCTGCCTTCCTGGCCGCCAGGCTGCTCCAAAATCCGTTGGCCATGGCGGCAGCCCGCAAAGTCCGTTCGGATGCGCTGCAACCGCGGGCACGTGCAGTGATGGCGATGGTGCATTATCACGACGGCGACTTCCGCAGTGCCGCGCGCTTGTTGGAGGTGGACTCCGGGTTCCTGGACGCCGACCCGTCGGGACCCCTGGGGACCGGCTTGTTGTGGGCCGCGGCCAGGACCGCAGCCGGGGATTCATCCGGAGCGATCGTGGCCGAGGCCCAGGCCGCTGCGGAAGCCCTGGTGAAGGGGCTGCCGGAGGCCATGAGCGGGCACGTGGGCAGGCAAGCCCGGGTATTGGAGTTGGCCGCGTTGGCCTACGACGGCCAGTACGGGGAACTCCGCGAAGGTTTGGAACTCTTTGCTGCGGACCTTGACCCGGAACAAGCGGATTTCGTCACAAACCGGATCTCCCTGCTGGCCATACAGTGTGAACTGCTCACCGCAGAAGGCCAGCCTGTGCAGGCAATGGAGGCGGGCCGGGAGGCTTTGTCGCTCCTGGACGGGCGCACGGAGGACCTGCTCTACTTCCGCGACTTCGTGGTGGTCCGCTATGTGTTCGCAGCCCTGGAGTCCGGGGACTGGGATGCAGCCAACTCCGCGCTTGACGGATACGCCGCAAGCTCGGCCATGGGCCTCATTGTTTTCGGTGGAGGTATCCAGGCACTGAAGGGGTTGTCGCTGCTTCGGCAGGGCCGGCTGGAGCAGGCCACGGAGATGCTGACCCCCGCCGTCGAAGCCCTCGGGGTCACTGATCCTCAACGCTTGCGTGGTCTGGGCGCCGCACTGGCGCTGTACGCCGCGGCCAGGTCCGGTGATGCCGCCCTCGCCCACCGGTTGGCAGGGGAGCAGGACACCAACGGCTCTGGCGGAGCATATGTGGATTCCCTGGCCGAGATCTTCAGGCTGGCCGGCATGGAACTCGTTGAGGAGGGCTCCGGTTTGCCGGCACTGAGGCAGATCCCTGCGTCCCGGCCAGTGCACGGCCTGCCAGGTCTTTTGCTCCAGAACCTTGTCCTCAGGGCCGAACTCGGTGAAGCGGATGCCATGGAGTCCATCAGGGCAACGGCGTCGTCGATGGCGGGGGCCTGGGCGGCCGGCTGGCATTCTTTTGCCGCAGCCGACGTGGCCGGTACGGGCCAAGGGTACGTCAACGCGGGCAACCTGTTGGCCGCTGCCGGAATGCCGGGCCCCGCAGCTGTGACTTTTGACAAGGCTGCGGCAACTTTCGATGCCGAAGGAAAGCGTCCCGAGGCCAGGCAAGCGGCGGTCCTGCGGGACGTCAGCGAGGCGAACCTGGGTGACGCACTGGTCCATGATCCGCAGGCCGACGCGGACCGGTCCGTCCCGTTGACGCGACGCGAGCAGGACATTGTTGCGTTGGCGGTCTCGGGACTGACTGACCGGCAGATTGCCGAGAAGCTGATGGTTTCGGTGCGTACCGTGGAAGGGCACCTGTATCGGAGCTACGCCAAACTGGGTATCCGCCGACGCGAAGACCTTGGGGCTGCGGTCCGTCCCTGAGAGGACCAAACCGAGTACCTGCATGCAGGATCCCGCGCTACTTGTGCCGGGATCCTGCGGTGTTTAACCATTCACTGGAGTAATCCCCGGATGTCCCGAGCCCAAACCAAGTAGTGCCCGCCCAAGGGACTGAGTACAACACAGTATCGGGGTCCCGAAAGCCCCGAACTATTCGAGTACCAACTACTGATGTACGGAATTTCCGGTCCCGGCAATATTGATCTTGGAAGAACGGTTCAGCCCCAAGCATCACCGGGATTCCGAAAGTCGCATCATCCGCATCGGTGGTCTCCAGAACCGATGCTCCGGCCACCGCAAGGTGATCCGGCCCTGGACGAAGCCGGCGGCGACAGAGTCTTCTGAGACCGAGACTCTCCCCCCAGCCGTCGCCGGCTTCTAGGCCAGGGACCCGCGAATCGCGGACCCCCCCAAATTCCCGGACCATGGGACTGCTTCTAGTGGAGTGTGCATGCTGCCGGATCCTTGGCTGGACGAAGACGCCGTCACAGCCGGACTGCGGCCATCGCCCCTCCCGGACCGGACACAGCTTCTGGACATCATTCTTTCCTCAGTACCATCGCCATCCACCAGCGGGATCGTGGTTGCAGGTGACAGCGGATCGGGAAAGACCCACCTGTTGCTCTCCATCAAAGCAGGACTATCCGACACCATGGACGTCCGCACCTTCGCGGGCACCCCCGAATTGAAGGCAATCCGGTATGGCGCGTTGGGGGCCTTCGAAGCCGACGGCGGTGATTCCGTTCTGCCGGGCCTGCATGTCCTCCGCGCCCTCACCAGTTCACTGGGGCCCGCCGCGCACCTGTACACCCCACCTCCCGGACGACGCCGCAACAGGAAGCCGACCCCGCCGTCGCGACCACCGCTGGTCCTGCTGGTGGACGACATCCACGACGTCGACCCGGCGTCGTTGGCTGTCCTGTTGCAGCTCATTCCGGGCTTCGGGGCCACCCTGGTGGCAACCGCCGACAGCCGCCGGCCCCTGCCCCAGGATCTCTACCAGCTCTGGGAGGAAGGCTTCCTGGACCAGTACTTCCTTCCCCCTTTCACGTTCAGAGAGGCGCACGCCCTGTGCGAAGCGCTGCTGGGCGGGCAGGTCCAGCGACGGGCCAGCAGCCTGCTCTCGGCCATATGCGGCTTCAATGCGGCCCTCCTCTGCCTGGCGATCGCAGACGCCCGAAGCGCCCGTTTGCTGGTGCAGCGGGAGGGCTTCTGGACCATTGACGTCCGCGCACACTGCGATTGGCCGCGGGTTGTTGAGCGTGTCCGCACCGAAAACGCTGCGAGGACGTCGGAAGAGCGGCAGGCCCTGGAACTCGTTGCGCTCGCCGAACCGATAGGCCTGGACGTCGTGGAGCGCCACTTTGGCCAAGGGGCCGTGGAACACCTCCTTGCTTTGCAACACGTCAGGATGCTCGCCGGCGGCCCGCCTCTGCTCCGGACAAGTCCGTGGCTGCGTGGCGAGGCGACCCGACTGTCGGTTCCCCGGTCCAGGAGCGTGGCTTTGCGTCTGGGAATCGAGGATCCGGCGCTCACCAGGGAGTCCGCGCCTACCTTGCTGCGATGGATGACATGGACACTGGAGTGTGGACTCTCCCTTTCGGATGAACTTCTCCTGGCTGCGGCGCCCGCCGCTGACAGGCCGTCGACGGCGGAACTTGCCATGCGGGCAGCGGCGGCCGTCTCGGATCCGGGCCACCGGGACGAAGCGAGGCTCCTCCGGGCCCGGGCGCTGCTCGCCGAGGGCCAACTTCGCGAAGCAGCCCCCGAACTTCGTGGCCTGGCTGTAGGCGGAGAGTCGCCGGCCGTGAAGTCCGATGCCACGCACCACCTCATGGCGCTGGAGCTCCTCGGGGCCGTTCCAGGTGTCGAGCCGGATGGCGCGGAACCGTGGTCCCTGGTCGCCGGCAACGTCCGGGACACCGAACGCCTCTTGCTCGCCGGCGCCGTGCCGGAGGCGCTGCAACGGTCCTCAGCTGCGATGGCGGCACTCGACGCGGACCCGGCCTTGGCGATGTTCCGGCCGGCAGTTCTGCTCCGCCACGCCATCTGCCTGAGGTACAGCCTGGCGTGGGACACCATGGACGCACTCCTGGATTGCCCCGCCCCCTACGCCCTGCCGGCGAACCTTGCCGTGTGCATGGATGTCGCCCGGGGATATGCCGAGCTGGTCCAGGGGCTCGCCAGGGCAGCACGACGCACCTTGAGGCCGGTGCTGGCAGAGTTGCACGACGCCGGCCTTCCGCAGGTACTTTCGCTGGCGGCCGCGTTGTTGGCCTACGCGGAGGCCCTGTGCGGAAATCCGGAGGCCGCCCTGGAATGTGCCCGGCAAGGCAGTTCCGCACTGACCGGAAACGATCCCGGGGCGCTGCTGCCCAGGCTCAGCGCGCTCTACGTCGCGGCGGCCCGGGATTGTGTCGCCGGGCGGGATGGCTCCTCCTGCCAGCCGGCCCATTTGATCCAGCTCGCAGGAGAGAGCCGTGGGGACCGGACCTTTTTGATCGAAGCCGAGGCGCTCTCCCTCATCGCGCTGGACCCCCACGCGGCCGCCGTCGACGATCCCGCCAGCCAGCGGCAGCTGGCCGAAGCAGCCGCGGTCCTGCAGGGTGCGGCCGGGGCTTCCCTCGCGATGTTTGCCAAGGCGTTGATGGGAGATGAGCCAAAGTCGCTTGAGGCCGCGGGCCGGAGCCTATCGGATGATCGGTTGTTCGCCCACGCCGCCATGAGCTACTCCCGCGCCGCGCGCGGCTATGAGGCCAAGACCCGGAGCGCGGCAAGCCGCCGCACCACGAGGCTGGTCAACAAGTTGCTCACCGCTTTCGACAGCGGCTCTGTTCCGCCGCTGGGGTGGGCCCCCGGGCGGGCCGGCAGCTAACGTGCTGTAAGGCACACCCCCTGCTCCGCACGCCGGAGGTCTCCGTGGGATAATGGGGAGTCCCTGAAGGATTTCCAAGGAGCGTCCCTTGACTGCCGTATCAACCCCCGCCTCACTCCTACGGTCCGTGCCTGCCATGGACAATGCGGAGGTGTTGCGGATCCGGAACGACTTCCCGGTGCTGGATCAGTTGGTCAACGGCAAACCGTTGATCTACCTCGATTCCGGGGCTACGTCCCAGAACCCGCTCAGCGTGATCGAGGCCGAGCAGGAATACTATGAGCAACGCAATGCTGCGGTTCATCGTGGGGCGCACCACCTGGCGGTCGAAGCCACGGAAGTGTTCGAGGACGCCCGCCAGACTGTCGCCGACTTCATCGGCGCCAATTACGAAGAAACAGTGTGGACTTCCAACGCCACCGAAGGCCTCAACCTGGTCAGCTACGCCCTCTCCAACGCCGCGCTGTGGGCCGCGCAGGGCCGTGGTGGCGCCGCGTTGAAGGAACTGGCTCTTGGCGCAGGTGACGAGATCGTGGTCACCGAAATGGAGCACCACGCCAACCTGATCCCGTGGCAGGAACTCGCTTTCCGGACCGGTGCCACGCTCAAATACATCCCCATCACGGACGACGGCGCGCTTCGCCTGGATGTTGCGGCGGAAATCGTCGGGGAGCGGACCAAAGTGTTGGCGTTCTCGCATGCCTCCAACGTCCTGGGAACCATCAACCCCGTGGGGGAGCTCGTGGCCCTGGCTCGTCGCGTCGGCGCTTTGGTGGTGCTGGACGCCTGCCAGTCCGTGCCGCACATGCCGGTCAACGTCAAGGACCTGGACGTCGACTTCGCTGCGTTCTCCGGCCACAAAATGTTGGCACCTACCGGTGTGGGCGTCCTGTACGGCAAGCAGGAACTCCTTGATGTCCTGCCGCCGTTCCTGACCGGCGGTTCCATGATCACCACGGTCACCATGGAACGGGCGGAGTACCTGCCCGCCCCGCAGCGGTTCGAAGCCGGTACTCAGCGCATCTCGCAGGCAGTGGCTCTGGCAACTGCCGTGAACTACCTCGCCGAAACCGGCATCGAGCGCATCCACGCATGGGAATCGACCCTGGGCCAACGGCTGGTCAAGGGGCTGGAAAGCATCGACGGCATCCGCGTTGTGGGTCCTGCTTCGGGCTCTGAACGCATTGGACTGGCTGCCTTCGATGTCGCCGGCGTGCATGCCCATGACGTCGGCCAGTTCCTGGACGATCGCGGAATCGCGGTACGCGTCGGCCATCACTGCGCGCAGCCCCTCCACCGCCGCCTGGGTTTGACGGCCACCACCCGCGCAAGCACATACCTCTACAACACCACGGACGACGTCGATGCTTTCCTTGACGCCGTTTCCGGGGTCCGGGCCTACTTCCAGGCCTGAACACCGGGTTTCCCCCCAGATACTTAGTTAGGCATCAGCGCATCATGAGTCTTGACCAGTTGTACCAACAGATCATCCTGGACCACTCCAAGCAACGGCACGGCAGCGGGCTCGCGGAAACTCCAGCTCCGGCCGGCGCCACCACCGGACAGTCGCATCAGCTGAACCCGGTCTGCGGGGACGAGGTCACGTTGCGGCTCGCTGTGTCGGACGGAACCGTTCAGCAGATCAGCTGGGACGGCGCGGGTTGCTCCATCTCGATGGCGTCCGCCTCGGTGCTCAGCGACATGGGTGAAGGCATGTCGGTGGAGGAACTGCACTCGGTGATCGAGAACTTCCGCGAGGTCCTCCGATCACGCGGAAAGGTCCACGCCGACCCCGAGATCCTCGGCGATGCCGCCGCGTTTGAGGGCGTCGCCCGCTACGCGGCCCGCGTCAAGTGCGCCATGATCTCCTGGGTCGCGGCCGAGGACGCCCTCAACCAGGCCACAACCACCTAGCAGTCGGGCGCAGCGGCGCTTCGGTCAGCTGCGGGCAAAGACGTCAGGCACGCCGTCGCCGTCGTCGTCCCTTTCTTCGTCCGCTTGGACCTGGCGGTACCGCCGGTTACGGGCCTTAAGGACGACGGCGGCCAGCAGCGCCGAGATCAGGGAACCTGCCAGGATGGCCACTTTGGCGTGGTCGTTGTGCGCGGATCCGGCGCCGAAACTGAGTTCGCCGATCAGGAGCGAGACTGTGAACCCGATGCCGGCCAGCAGGGCGAGCCCGAAGAGGTCGATCCACGCAATGCCTGAGTCCAGGCTGGCGCGCGTGGTCTTGGTGACCAGGAACGTGGTTCCGAAAACGCCCACGGCTTTGCCCACCACCAAAGCCGCCACGATGCCCACGGCAACGGGGTCCGTCAGTGCTGCACCCATCCCATCGAATCCGCCCAAGGCTACGCCAGCGGAGAAGAACGCAAAGACGGGGACCGCGAATCCTGCGGAGAAGGGCCTGAGCTTGTGTTCGATGTGCTCGGCCAGGCCCTCGGCGGGTTCCCCTTTCTTTCCGTTGGCCAGGACAGGAACGGCGAAGCCCAGCAGGACTCCGGCGACGGTGGCATGGATACCGGAGGCATGAACGAAGCCCCAAGTAGCGAGGGCCAGGGGGAGCAGGAGGTACCAGCTGCGGATCCGCTTTTGGACGAGGAACGCGAACAGGCCCAAGGGAACCAGGGCGGCCAGCAGCATGAGTGGCTGAAGCCCGGTTGAGTAGAAAAACGCGATGATGCCGATCGCGATGAGGTCGTCCACCACGGCAAGTGTCAGCAGGAAGGTCCGCAGCGCCGCGGGGAGGTGCGTGTTGATCACGGCGAGTACCGCCAAGGCGAAGGCAATGTCCGTGGCTGTGGGGATCGCCCAGCCCTTCAGGGTATCAGGGCTGTTGAGGTTGAAGAGGACGTAGATCAGGGCGGGGACCAGCACGCCACCAATGGCTGCTGCAACCGGGACCACCGCCCGGGCCGGTTTGCGGAGCTCCCCGGCGACGAATTCGCGCTTGAGCTCAAGTCCGGCGAGGAAGAAGAACACCGCCAGCAGCCCGTCCGAGGCCCAGTGGCCGAGGCTGAGTTCAAGGTGCCACGGTTCGTAGCCGATCCTGAAGTCGCGGAGGGCGAAATAGGCGCCCGCTGCGGGGGAGTTAGCCCAGATGAGCGCAACCACCGTGGCTGCCAGGAGGAGGGCCCCGCCGACGGTCTCGGTGCGGAGGATGGAGAGGATGCGGCGATATTCGGGGTAGCTGGACCGGGCAAAGACTTTGCCGGGCTGCTTGGTGGCTGCGGGGGGCTTCTGGGCCACGAAGGGCTCCTAACTCGCGGAAATCAGTCGGTCAAAGGGGAGCACAATGACTCCGCCGACCAGACTTCCCGGCACACCAGTATCCATCTTACCCAACCAGGGGACAGCAGGTGCTGTCCCCTGGTTGGGTGGGCGCAGCGTCAGGCGACGAGGCCCGCGACGCCGATGGCCGCCGTCGCCAGGCCCAGCACCATGGAGATGGTGACCAGCACGACGTGGACCGTAAGGAACTTGGTGGCCTTGCCGGCAGCGTCCCGGGCGCGGGGATCCTTCATGACCCGCTTCAGGAACTGCGGCCACACCGCCAAGGACCAGACGCCGGCAACGATCAGGACGACGGCCAGGATCGCCGGAATCTCCACGCTAGTGGCTTTCGAGCCAGGCCTGGGCCTGCTGCGACTGGATGTTCAGGGCCTTGCCCACCATGGGCTCCGCGGCGTCAGCAATCTTTCCGCCAAGGAAGGGCACCGAAGAGGACACCGTGCCATCGAGTTCGATGCGCGTGCTGGTGCCGTCTGCCACCAGGCGCTGGACGGCAGTCACATCAAGGGGAGCACCCGAAATCTTCAAGGCGATGTTGCTGGAGCGTGAGCCGTCAGCAGCAGGTGCTTCCCACTGTTCCTTCTGGGTGACCGTCAGGGTTTCGCCAACGAACTTGCGGGCAATGTCCGGCAGGCGCGTGGTGGGCAGGGTACGGACCGTGGTGGTATTGAACGCACCTGCAGGGTCGCCTTCGATGGTGAACGATTCCAAGGAACCGCCCACCAGTTCGCTGGTGTGGCGCAGGAAATCCTCGTCGATGAAAACGGCCGCTACGCGGTCGACACTGTGCGGCAGGGTGGTGGATGCACTCAGGGCCATGGGTCCTCCGTGGATGGTATTGGTGAAGCTTCTTAGCTCCCAAACATCCTACGGGGTCTGGGTGGGCACCCCTGAACCCTGCTCCTGGCCCGCGTCCTGGAGCGTGATAGCCGCCGCTGAAATGTTGCGGGCCATGGACGGGAAGATGAATCCGTGGAAGGGGTACACGCCCAGCCAGTACAGCCGGCCGGCCAAACCGCGGGGGAAGAAGATGGCACGCTGCTTGTAGAGGCTGCCCTCGCCGTCGGGCTCAACCCCCAACTCCAGCCAGGCGCCGCCCGGGGCCCGCATTTCAGCCCGCAGGCGGAGCAAATGCCCGCGGTCGATGGCTTCGACGCGCCACCAATCCACCACTTCGCCCGTGTTCAGCGTTTTCGGATCCCGACGTCCCCGCAGGAGCCCGGCCCCACCTTGCAGCTTGTCCAGCCACCCGCGGATCCGCCACGCCAGAGGCAGCGAGTACCAGCCGTTCTTGCCGCCGATGCCCTCAATGATGGTCCAGACGTGTTCCGGTTTGGCTTCGCTGTGGAAGGTGCGCTCATCAACGTAGACCTTGTAGCCGGCCCAGTCCGGGTCGCTCGGCAGCGGGTCGGCGTCGATACCTGCGTTGGCCCAAGTGGTCTCCACCTGACCGTCCCTTTCCTTCCCCAGCGCCAAAGCGACGGCGCGGCGGTAGGACGTCAGTCCGCCGTCGGGCTGGGGGATGTAATGGTCGACGTCGTGCTCCCGCGACACAGCGTCGTGCTGGAGTGACTGCACCAACGGCAGGGACATGGACAGTGGGATGGGGGTGACCAGCGCAACCCAGAGCCCGGCAAGTTTTGGTGCCGGAACAGGGAGCGCGATGACCAGGCGCCGGGGGAGTCCGCGTTCCACCGCGTACTCGTTCATCATCTCCTTGTATTTCAGGACGTCGCGGGAGCCGATGTCGAAGGAACGGTTAAGTTGCTCCGGCAGGGCCGCCGCTGCCACCAGGTAGTGCAGCACATCCCGCACAGCGATGGCTTCAATCCTGTTGTTGACCCAGCTGGGCGCGGGCATGACCGGCAGGGTGTCGGCGAGGTGCCGGATCATTTCAAAGGACGCAGAGCCCGAACCGATCACCACACCGGCCTGGAACACGATCGCATCAACAGGGGATTCGAGGAACACCTTGCCCACGGTCTCGCGTGAACGCATGTGGGTGGAAAGTTCGGTGTTCTCAGGGTGCAGACCGCCCAGGTACACGATCCTGTCCACTCCGGCATCCGCAGCGGCTCCTGCGACGAGCCGCGCCATGGCTTCTTCCTTGGCTTCGAAACCGCTGCCCGACGCCATGGAATGCACCAGGTAATACAAGACCTCCACACCGCTGAAGGCATCGGCCAGGCCTTCAGAATCAGACAGGCTGCTTTCCACGATCTCGACGTCGTCATGCCACGGTACGTCCGCGATCTTCTGCGGCGTACGGACCAGGACTTTGACCTTGTGGCCGGCTTCGAGGAGCCTGGGGACCAGCCGCCCGCCGATGTAGCCGGTAGCGCCCGTGACCAGCACGGTCCTGGGCTGCCGGGGGTTGTTGGAATGCGTCGCTTCGGAAGGTTGCAAGAGAACTCCTGTGGCTGGGGGGAGGGGTAGGCTGGAATGACCCGGCATTCTGACGAATTTCCGGGCATTTGTGTTGCCTGCCCTTGGAACCACCCTAGGAGTTTCAGCCATGAGCCTCAACGGTCTGCGCCGCGCACTGGCGGAGGACAAGACTTTCGCGCGCGTCCGAACGGAGGCTCAGCGGGAGTTTTCCGACCGCAACAGCGACTACCAGATCAGCGCACCTACGGGTATGCGGGCTGTTCTGCTTGCCGAAATGGCTGATGCCCTGGCCCAGGCTGGTGCCGACGGTGCGGGCGCGCCGGTGGTCCTCGCTGTCACCGCAACGGGCCGCGAAGCCGAAGACCTCACCGCAGCGCTGGCTTCCTACCTTCCCGCCGACACCGTGGCTACCTTCCCCAGCTGGGAGACCCTCCCGCACGAGCGGCTTTCGCCACGATCGGACACCGTGGGCCGCCGGTTGTCGGTCCTGCGCCGCCTGACCCACCCGGAAACCTCGACGGCGGCCCCCTTGCGTGTGGTGGTTGCCCCGGTCCGCGCCGTGGTCCAGCCCATCGTGGCCGGCCTGGGTGACCTGGTTCCCGTGACGCTGCAGGTGGGGCAGGAGCGCCCCTTCACCGAGGTGGTCCGGGCGCTGTCCGACGCCGCCTACGCCCGGGTGGACATGGTGACGCACCGGGGCGAATTCGCCGTCCGCGGCGGCATTATCGACGTGTTCCCGCCCACAGAGGACCACCCGATCCGGGTGGAGTTCTTCGGCGACGAGGTAGACCAGATGCGATGGTTCGCCGTGGCCGACCAGCGCTCGCTGTCCGCCCCCGGTGTCCACCACCCCACCGAACTTCACGCGCCCCCATGCCGCGAAATCCTGATCACGCCATCGGTGATGTCCAGGGCTGCCAAGCTCAAGGCGGACATGCCCGCCGCGGCAGACATGCTGGAGAAGATCGCCGGCGGCATTGCCGTGGAAGGCATGGAGTCGCTGGCCCCGGTGTTGGTGGATGCCATGGTTCCGTTCGTGGACCAGCTCCCTGCGGGGTCCCTGGCCGTGGTGATCGAGCCGGAGAAGGTGCGTACCCGCGCCCACGACCTCGCGGCCACCAACGAAGAATTCCTGGAAGCTGCATGGTCAACGGCATCCGACGGCGGTGCGGCGCCCCTTGACCTGTCGTCCCAAGCCTCCACTGACCTGCACGCTGCCAGTTTCCGGTCCCTGACCGACACCCGCTCCGCGGCCCTTGAACACGGCGTGTCCTGGTGGTCCATCACCTCGCTCGCGTCGGACGAGGACCTGGTCCTGGATATTGACGTACTCAACATGCGTGCCCGCGAACCCCGCGGCTACCAGGGCGACGTGGCCGAGATGCTGGAGTTCATCGGCTCACGTGTCCGCGAGCAGTGGCGTGTTGTTGTGGTCACCGACGGTCCTGGCCCCGCGCAACGCCTTGCCGAGTTGTTCCATGATGCGGAGATTCCCTGCTCCCGCTTGGACTCCCTGGACAAGGAACCCCAACCGGGCATCATCGAGGTGACCACCGCCGCCGTCGGACGTGGTTTTGTCCTTGACGGCCTGAAACTGGGCCTGCTGACCGAAGCCGACCTGCTGGGGCGCGCCACGGCGGGTTCCACCAAGGACATGCGGCGGATGCCATCCAAGCGACGGAACGCAGTGGACCCGCTTCAGCTCCACGCGGGCGATTTCGTGGTGCACGAGCAACACGGCATCGGCCGGTTCGTGGAGCTGATCCAGCGCAAGGTGGTTGGCACGTCGTCCTCCGACGCCGGGCTGCGGGAGTACCTGGTGCTCGAGTACGCACCTTCGAAGCGTGGCGCCCCGGGGGACCGGCTGTTCGTGCCCACGGACCAGTTGGACCAGGTGACCCGTTATGTCGGTGGCGATGCCCCGGCACTGAGCAAGATGGGCGGCGCGGACTGGGCCAGCACCAAATCCAAGGCACGCAAGGCCGTCAAGGAAATCGCCGGCGAACTCATCCGGTTGTACTCGGCCCGCATGGCATCACGTGGGCACGCGTTCGCCCCGGACACCCCGTGGCAGCGTGAACTCGAGGAAGCCTTCCCGTACGTCGAAACGCCCGACCAGCTGACCACCATCAACGAGGTCAAGGCGGACATGGAACGGGAAATCCCCATGGACCGGCTGGTGTCCGGCGACGTGGGCTACGGCAAAACCGAGATCGCTGTCCGTGCGGCGTTCAAAGCGGTGCAGGACGGCAAACAGGTTGCCGTTCTGGTGCCCACCACGCTCCTTGCCCAGCAGCACTACGAGACGTTCACTGAACGCTTCTCCGGTTTCCCGCTGCGTGTGAAGCCGCTGTCCCGTTTCCAGAGCACCAAGGAGGCCAAGGAAACGGCGGAGGGGGTCAAGAGCGGTGCCGTGGATGTGGTGATCGGCACCCACCGCCTGCTGTCCAAGGACTTCGAGTTCAAGGACCTGGGCCTGGTGATCGTGGACGAGGAACAGCGTTTCGGCGTGGAGCACAAGGAAGCGCTCAAGAAAATGCGCACCAACGTGGATGTCCTTGCCATGAGTGCCACCCCCATCCCACGAACCCTGGAAATGTCGCTGACTGGCATCCGGGAAACCTCCACCCTTGCCACCCCGCCCGAAGAGCGGCACCCGGTGCTGACATATGTTGGCCCGTACACCAACAAGCAGACTTCCGCCGCCATCCGCCGTGAACTCATGCGCGAAGGTCAGGTGTTCTTCGTCCACAACCGGGTGTCCTCGATCGAGCGGATCGCTGCCCAGATCCGCGAGCTGGTGCCGGAAGCCCGCGTGGAAGTGGCGCACGGCCAAATGTCCGAAAGCCGCCTCGAGAAGATCATCGTGGACTTCTGGGAGAAACGCTTCGATGTGCTGGTGTGCACCACCATTATCGAGACCGGCCTGGACATCTCCAACGCGAACACCCTGATTGTTGATGGCGCGGACAAGTACGGTCTCTCGCAGCTACACCAGCTGCGTGGCCGTGTTGGCCGTGGCCGCGAACGTGCCTACGCCTATTTCCTCTACCCCTCGGAGAAGCCGCTGGGCGAGGTTGCCTTGGAACGCCTGAAAGCCGTGGCGGCGCACAACGAGCTCGGTGCGGGCATGCAGCTGGCCATGAAGGACCTCGAAATCCGCGGGGCCGGCAACCTGCTCGGCGGCGAGCAGTCAGGCCACATCCAAGGGGTGGGCTTCGACCTCTACATCCGCTTGGTGGGCGAGGCTGTAGCCGAGTACCGCGGCGAGGCCGAAGAGAAGGCCGCCGAGATGAAGATCGAGCTGCCGGTCAACGCCCACCTGCCACACGACTACGTGCCCGGCGAAAGGCTGCGCCTGGAGGCCTATCGCAAGCTGGCTTCGGCCATCACTTACGAGGCAATCGACGAGGTACTGGCAGAACTGGTGGACCGTTACGGCGAGCCGCCGTTGCCTGTCCAGAACCTGATCGCCGTGGCCCGCTTCCGGGTGGGTGCCCGCGAAGCCGGGCTGTCCGACGTCGCGCTCCAAGGAAACTTCATCCGGTTCTCGCCGGCGCAACTGCCCGAGTCCAAAACCATGCGGTTGAACCGTATGTATCCCGGTTCCCAGGTCAAGCCGGCGCTGGACGCTGTGCTTATCCCCAAACCCAAGACGGCCAGGATCGGTGGCCGGGATCTCCAGGACGCCGAAATCCTGCAGTGGGCCAACAACGTGATTGAAGCAATCTTCACCGACGTGCCAGTCAAGGCGGGCTAACTTCGATGATGGGAGGACACCACGCCGCGTCGGGAGCCGCGGCGTGGATAGCTATTGCTTCGACCGGCCCCTACGCCCTGGGCTGGTACCCGCTGGATTCCACCGGAATCCTCATTGGCGCCATGGCGACGGCGGGGACGGCACTTGTGTGCGACTGGGATCACCGGCACAGCACCATCGCAAATTCACTGCCACCGCTGTCCAATGCGATTGCGGTAGGGATCGAAAAGGCCAGCGGCGGGCACCGGCAGGGGACCCACTCACTGCTTGGGGCTTCGGCGTTCGTGATCCTCGCAGCGATGGCGGCGCAGTTCCAGATGGTGACCCCGGTCGGAAAACTCTCGGTCGGCGCCGGGCTGCTGTGCATGTTCATGATCAACCTCGCCGCGAAGGCATTGAACCTGTTTCCGAAGTCCGGCTGGATCACCAACTGGCTCTTCGCGATCGTCATGGCTGGCCTGGTGACGTGGTTTGCGCCGGACCAGTGGGGGTGGCTGCCACTGTCCATGCTGACCGGCGTCGTGATCCATATTGTGGGCGACATGATCACTGTGGGCGGCGTGCCGCTCCTGTGGCCGATAGTGATCAAACCGCCAAAGTTCCTGCGCAAATCAGTCATCAGCGGAGTGTGGCGGGCCAACGGCGCGTTTTCCATTCCGCTGCTGGGCCGGGCAGGTTCGCGGCGGGAATGGCTGGTGCTGATTCCCGTGAGCGGATACGCCATGGTGGGGATGGGAGTGGCCGCCTGGACCCTTGCGCAACAGCACTGGCCGGGCGTACTCGCGGCGCTTGGAGGCGTCCTGGCGGTGCGGTGACTCGGTGCGGTGGCTCGGTGCGGTGAAGCCGCCAGCCCTTGGCCGCGAGGCGATCCGCCACCACAGACAGGAATGGCCCGGGCAAACGCCCGGGCCATTCCTGCAGAAGTAAAGGGTTTAGCTTTCGCCAGCCGAATCCGAGCGGCCCAGGATGGTCTGCGGGATCCAGAACGCAAGGGCGAACAGGCCCAGGCACACAGCCATCGGCCACGGGTTTTCGAGGCTGAGGAAGGACAGCGAGTAGATAGCGCCCAGGAAGAGCACAATCATCACCAGGAACAGGACAATGCTCTGGCCCAGGTTGTTCTCACGCTCGATGGGGGCGCTGGTTGCGTTCTTGGACATTCGTTCCTCCTCGGCCCCGCAGGGCTCAAAATCTCTGGCGGTCGGGAAGCCTCAGTAGGCAGATGAACCTTGCTCACCCTTGACAATGGCAATTCCGGAACTCGCTCCGATACGTGTTGCACCAGCTGCAATCATAGCCTGTGCATCGGCCAGCGATCGCACCCCACCGGAGGCTTTGACGCCTATGTCCGGTCCCACCGTCTTGCGCATCAGCGCGATGTCTTCAACAGTGGCGCCGCCACCGTTGAAGCCGGTGGAGGTCTTGACGAAGTCTGCGCCCGCTTCAACAGCTGCTTTGCAGGCGATGACCTTTTGCTCGTCGTCCAGCATGGACGTCTCGATGATGACCTTGAGGATTGCTTCGCCGGCGTGCACTGTTTCGGCGACTGCCCGGATGTCGTCCACCAGCGCGCCCTTGTCTGCGGCGCGTCCAGCGGCCATGTTGATCACCATGTCGATTTCGTCAGCCCCGTCAAGGACGGCACCGCGGGCTTCGAAGGCCTTGACGTCGCTGGGCGTCGCGCCCATCGGGAAGCCGACCACAGAGCATGTGAGCACGCCCGAGCCCTTGAGTGCCTTGGTGACGGTCTTGACCCAGATCGGGTTCACGCACACTGATTTGAACTGGTATTCGACGGCTTCGGCACACACTTTGAGGATGTCCGCCTCGCTGGCTTCCGGCTTCAACAGGGTGTGGTCGATGTAGGAGGCGATGTTTGCCGGGGTAGCGGCTTCGTTGCTCATGGGATCCTTCCGTGCAGGCGTGGCCGGCCCGGTGGCCGCAGGGTTGTCACTGCCCGTCAAAGGACCATCTTGCCATACGGGCCCGGTGGCCCTTCCGCCGCTTGTGGAAGGGCCACCCGGTTGCCGCCTAGGCCGCCAGCGGGGCCAATTGGTCGCTGCCCAAGACACCGAGCAACATGCCCGAAGCGCAGAGCATCGCGGAAGATTCGGCGGAAAGAAGGAGTCCCAACCGGAGGCCGTCGCAGGACGCTGCATCGCCAATTGCCCATATGCCCGGGACGGAGGTGGCGAGGTCGCGCCCCACGGCGATGCCGCCGTCGGACGCAATCAGGAGCCCCGCGCTTTCGGCGAGGTCGTTGCGGGCCGTCCGCTCCTCGGCCAGGACCACGAGGTCCCCGTTCATGCTGCTGCCGTCCTCGAACACGATGCCGGTGGCCGGTACAGGGGAACCTGCGATGGAACGAACGACGGCGGCAGGGCGGAGGGTGGTGCGCACGGGACGGACTCCGCGGGCCCGGAGCACGGCCTCCGCCTGGCCGGCCGCGGGGCCGTTGCCCACCAGGATTCCCAGCGGACGGCGTCCAACGATCCGGGTGAGATCATGGACGGCTTCGCCGATGGTGGCCGCATCATCGATGGTGGAGTAGCTCAGGCTGGCTTCAGCACCGGCGACTGGCGGGAGAGCCGGGGCAGAGCCGGTCGCGATAACCAGCTGGTCGTAGGAGAAGTCCATGCCGTCCACTGTGGTCACAACTTTGGCGTGCGGATCGATGAAGCTGGCCGCCTGGCCGAACCGGACCGAGACCTGTGGAAGTTCTGCCAGTTCGAGGAGGGCCTCGGGGCAGTCGTCGCGGTTGCTGAGCACGGTGATGGTGCCGGTGAAGGGACGTCGCCGGGTATCGGCCGTGCCGGCCAGCCGCCGCACCAAAGCCTGGGCTGCTGGACCTGCGCCTGCGATGACGATGTGGAGGGATGCTGCGGACGGAGTGGCGGACATGTTCGGCCCTTTCGCTGATGACCTGTTTGGTGCTGTTGATCATCAGCCTAGGCATTCGGTTTTTCGCGGGTGTTTCCCCGCTGTTGCCATCTTTGGCCGATCCGTAGCGTGTTGTTTACCGGCCGGTAATAACGTGCGTCACATCGAGCGTGGGTGGATCCGTGTGTAGACCATGTCGAAGTCGTGTTCCAAGGGTCCGCCGGGGTAGGTTCCGCGTTCCAGGCGTGCGTTGATCACGTTGCCATCGTCGCTGAACCGTCCCACGAACCGCTGGGGCCAGTCCGGGCCGTCCCGGAAAAGCGTCAACACGTTGTCCTTCAGGATCATGTCGTATATGCGTGCGACGCCGCGGGAATCGAAGTAGTGCTGCTGGAGCGCCCCATCGGAGCCTGTGGCACCGATGATGCTCACCGAGTTGGGATATTCCGGCTGTTGCACCGTGGAGTGTTGGATGAGGAAGCCGCCGTTTTCCAGCCACTCGAACGTCGTCCGGCCCTTGACTTCCCGTCCCGGGACGGTGGTTTCCCATTCGCCCACCAGGATGCCAAGTTGCTCCAGCTCTGCAGTACTTGCCATGGAATCCTCCTGAAGGTCTAGCCCCCAGTGTCCGCCTTGGCGCGGCGGTTTGGCGAGGGTTTTGGCGCCACCTTGAGGTTTTGGATGCAATGATGGGCCCATGAGCCAAGTCACATGCGACCTGACCGTGTCCCTCGATGGCTACGTTGCCGGTCCCCACCAGAGCCTGCAGATGCCATTGGGTGAGCGCGGCGAAACCCTTCACCGGTGGCAGTTCGAGGAACGCGAAGCCAATGCCGCCCAGGTGGAAGGGATCCTCGCTGCGGGCGCTTTCATTATGGGCAGGAACATGTTCGCGGGACCGGGTCCTGGCCCGTGGGACGCGGACTGGCGCGGTTGGTGGGACGAGGAACCGCCCTATCACGCGCCGGTGTATGTGCTGACCCATCATGTACGTGAACCCCTTGAGATGCAGGGCGGAACCACGTTCCACTTCATCAACGGCGGAGTCGAAGAGGCAATGGCCCTGGCTCGCAACGCGGCGGGGGCCAAGGACGTGGCGATCGCCGGGGGAGCGTCGACTGCCCGGCAGTTCCTGTCGGCCGGGCTGATCGACGAACTGCGGCTCCATATAGCACCCGTGATCCTTGGTGGCGGGGAGCGGCTGCTCGACGGCGTGGGGAACCTCAGGCTCGAACCGACCTCCGTCAGTGGCACCGGACTGGTCACCCACGTCACCTATAGCGTGGGCGGCGTCAAGGACTAGCCCGGCGCTGTGCTGATCTCCGGGGTCCCATAACCCCAGGAGAACAATGTCCCCCAACGGATGTACACTCGAATATCGAACATATATTCGAATAAAGGTGTGTTGTGGGCGTTATCGTCGGCCCCCGCGTGATAGATGCGGGCTTTTCCCTGGCGTCGGTGCTGTTGGCTCCCGTCGCTGTTGCTGCGGGCTATCCCTCCCCGGCACAAGACTATTTTGACGGCCGGATCGACCTCAATGAGCACTTAATCAAGGACGTGACCAGCACGTACGTGGTGAGGGTTACCGGACAGTCGATGGAGGGTGCCGGGATCAGCGACGGTGACGAGCTGATCGTGAACCGGGCGCTTGAGCCCAAGGACGGGTCCGTCGTCGTTGCCGTATTGGATGGCGAGTTGACCATCAAACGGCTCCGCATCACCTCAAGGGGCGTGGTGCTCCAGGCGGACAACCCTGCATTTCCGGACATCACGGTGGCTGCGCTGTCGGAATTGACCATCTGGGGGGTGGCCACCACGTGCCTGCACCACGTTTAGCTGGTGCCCGGCGGCGCGGTGGAATTCCGGACTATCAGGCGCGGCGTGAGGCGGATGTCCGCTGTGGGCGCGTCGGGGTTGGCCAGGCGTTCGAGCGCCACAGAGCCGGCACGGCGGCCCAACTCGAACGCCTGCAGGTCAACGGACGTGAGGTCGATTCCGTGCAGCCGGGAAGTCCTCGAATCGTCGTATCCCACCAGCGACAGATCCCGGGGAATGGACAGGTTCATTGCGTAAGCGGCTTCCCGGGCGCCAAGGGCGAGCTGGTCGTTGTGGGTGAAGATGGCGGTCGGCCGGTCTGCCAGGCCAAGCAGTTCCGATGCTGCCCGCTCCCCGGCCTCCTGTGTGAAGTCCTCCGCCGACAACGTCACCGGCGCGAGCCCGGCGTCGAGCATGGTTTTCTCGTAGCTCTGCCGACGCGCGGTGTGTCCGTCGTAAATGGGGCCGGCCAGATGAGCGATCCGCCGGTGCCCGAGGCCAAGCAGATGTTCTGTCGCGGCGCGGGCACCGGTCACATCATCGGAGTACACACTGTCCACGCCGTCGACCGGGCGGGTCACGCTGACCAGCGGCACTATCCGGGCCAGTTCCTGCACCTGGTGGTCGGTGTCCAGGAGTGTCGCGGCGATGATGATCCCCACCCTGGCTTCAATCAGGGAGTCCAGTGCGCCCCGATCCACGCCGTCGACCGACCGGGAGACGCTCAGTATGAGCCTGTTGCCGTCATGGGGGAGTGCTGTGCGGACGCCGCTAAGGATGTCTGCATAGACCTCGTTTCGGATATCCATCAAATAGAGTCCGACGGCGGAACGGTGCTTGCGTGCCAGATCGGCGGCCGCCGCGTTGGGCCGGTACCCGAGACGTTGGGCGGCCGCGAAGATGGCTTCCCTTGTCTCGTCGCTGACCCCCGGGGCTCCGCGAAAGGCGAACGACACCAGCGTCCTTGACACTCCGACTTCGCGGGCCACATCGCTCTGCGTCGCGGGACGATGCCATTGTTCAGGGGCCATGCCCTCCATCTTCCCATGGCGAATATGAGCTAAAGTTCATCATTTGTTAGTTTGACCTTACATTTAAACCTTTCGCGCGTTAGTCTGTATTCAGAGCGGGCGGTTATGACCCGCACCACACTGACAAAGGAGTCCTGATGTCTGCTACGCAAATGCAGCGGGGAGGCGCCCACGGCGTCGCGCTTCCCCCGCTGACCAACGGCCCGCATCGAAAGCGCCTTGGCCTTGTGGCCCTGGTTGCAACGTTCGGTGGCCTGTTGTTCGGCTACGACACTGGCGTCATAAACGGCGCCCTGCGACCAATGACGGTCGACCTCGGCCTCACGCCGTTGACCGAAGGCGTTGTCACCAGCTCGCTGCTGTTCGGCGCGGCGGCGGGAGCCGTTGCGGGTGGCCGGCTCTCCGATTCCTGGGGGCGCCGGAAGACCATCATCTTGCTGGCTGTGCTGTTCCTTAGCGGCACGATCGCCTGCGTCTTTGCCCCAAGTTTCGAGGTCATGGTCCTGGGGCGGGTCATCCTCGGCCTTGCCGTCGGCGGTGCATCCACGGTGGTCCCTGTGTTCCTGGCCGAGCTGGCACCCTACGAAATCCGCGGCTCCCTGGCGGGGCGCAATGAACTGATGATCGTCATCGGCCAACTCGCCGCCTTCGTCGTCAACGCCATCATTGGCAACGTCTGGGGTGAATTCGGCGGAGTGTGGCGGGTCATGCTCGCCGTTGCCGCGCTGCCCGCGATTGCCTTGTTCTTCGGGATGCTCAGGATGCCCGAGTCACCTCGTTGGCTGATCTCCAAAGGGCGGTGGGAGGAAGCCCTTGCTGTCCTGAAGACCATTCGGTCCGTAGAGCGGGCAGAAGCTGAAATGGCCGATGTGAAGCACCTCGCCGACGAGGAACGAGCCTCCCGGGCCACGTCCTGGGCTGCACTGAAGGACAAGTGGATCCTGCGCATCATCCTGGTAGGCATCGGGCTGGGTGTGGCCCAGCAGCTGACCGGCATCAATTCGATCATGTACTACGGCCAGTCGGTGCTGGTGGAGGCCGGGTTCGATTCCAACGCGGCGCTCGTTGCCAACATTGCACCGGGCGTTATCGCGGTAGTTGGTGGCATCATCGCACTGACGCTCATGCAGCGGATCAACCGACGTACCACCTTGCTGCTCGGTTTCACGCTGACCACCGTGTGCCACTTCCTCATCGGTATTGCGTCCATTGCATTACCTGTCGGAAACCCCGCGCGGCCTTTCGTGATCCTCTTCCTGGTGGTCGCCTTCGTTGGCTCCATGCAGACGTTCCTGAACATTGCTGTCTGGGTCATGCTGTCCGAGATCTTCCCGCTCCACGTCCGCGGATTCGCCATTGGGCTGTCGGTGTTCTGCCTGTGGATCGCCAACGCACTCCTGGGCCTTTTCTTCCCCACGTTGGTTGCGGGCGTGGGCATTACCGGCACCTTCTTCCTCTTTGGGGTGGTGGGCATCCTCGCGCTGATCTTCATCTACACCCAGGTGCCCGAAACCCGTGGCCGCACCCTGGAAGCGCTGGAGGAGGACGTCACCACGGGCGCCATCTACCTTGTACACAAGAAGGACACCGCGGGAGCCTCCTAGCTTCCCTGTTGGGTGCGGCGTTCGAGCAGGATGGTGTCCCTCCAGGATCCGGCCGCCGGCCCATAGCTCATGAGTCCGATCTTTTGTCGGGTGCCCACGACGGTGAAACCGTGTCGTTGGTGCAGGGCTATGGAGGCGGTGTTCTCGGGGAAGATGGTGGATTGGATGGTCCATATCCCTTCCTCTTCGGTCCTGCGGATGAAGGCGTCGAGGAGCTGGTTGCCGAGTCCGCGGCCGCGGGCCTCCTGGGCGATGTAGATGGAGTGTTCGACGACGCCGCGGTAGACCGTCCTTGAGGAAACCGCTGCCGCGGCGACCCAGCCCACGATGTTGCCGTGGTCTTCGGCAACGAGGCGGAGCTGGGGGTGGCGGGTAGCGTCGAAGTCTTCCCAGCTCGGCGGTGCGGATTCGAAGGTTGCGTGGCCTGTAGCGATGCCGGCGGCCCAGATCGCCTCAACCGCCGGCCAGTCGCCATGTTCCATCGGGCGTATCGGCAAGCGGGTTCCGTCGGTCATGGTGTGGCCGGTTCCGCGCTGCGTCCGTGGACCAGGCCGGTAGCGAAGCCAATCGTGACCGGGACAGGTTCTGGGGATCCGCAGCACGAATCCGCCGCGTCTTGCCCCTCTGCGGGAAGGCTGGTGGAGCAGACACCGGTTTCGGGCAGTTCAAGCTCCAGCGCGTCCGCTGCTGCGGTGTCGCCGGCGAGGGCGGCTGCAATGGAGCGCACTTGCTCGTAGCCGGTGGCCATGAGGAAGGTCGGTGCCCGGCCGTAGGACTTCATTCCTGCAAGGTAGAAGTCTTTCTCGGGGTGGGCGAGAAGCCTTGCGCCGTGGGGCGGGACGGTTCCGCAGCTGTGGAAGTCCGGATCGATCAACGGTCCCAAGGCTTTGGGGGCGTCGACCGCCGGGTCCAGGTCCAGCCGAAGTTCGGAAAGGATGCCCAGGTCCGGACGGAACCCGGTCGCCGGAATGACATGGTCCACCTCGATGAACCGGCCGTCCGCTGCGTGCACCACCACCGCGCCGGAATCGGTAGTTTCAATGCGGCGGGTGTTGAAGCTTGTCAGGAGCTGCACGCCCCCGGTCTCGACGGCGGTGCGCAGGCGGGTGCCAAGCTGGCCGCGGGCGGGGAGCTCGTCAGCGTTGCCGCCGCCGTAAGCCCTGTCAGGGGTGGAGGCGCGGATGGCCCACGCTACTTCGGTGCCGGGTTTGGTGCGTGCGAGGCGAGCGAGGTCCAGGACCATGTTCGCGGCCGAGTGGCCGGACCCGATGACGAGGGTCCGATGGCCAGCGAAACGGCCTTTCGTGACATCAGGCAGGGGCCCGGTGATGGTCTCGGTGGCGCGCGCTTCATTTTCCCCGGGAACGGAGAGCCCGCTGGAGCCAAGCGGTGCGGGGGTGTTCCAGGTTCCGGAGGCGTCGATGACGGCCCGCGCCACAACCTCGGCCGTATGGCCGTCGTCGTGCTGAACGTACAGGACGAAAGATGTCTGGTCGCGGCCGTGGCTGTGGCCCTTGTCCATCCCTTGCCGTGTAACGGCGATGACCTTGGAACCGGTATGGATCCTCTGCTCCAGGTCATGGGTTGCGGCCAAAGGTTCAAGATATTGGGTGACGATTTCGTGGCCGTAGGGCAGAGCGGTCGGGCGGGGTGCTTCCCAACCGGTGCGTTCCAGGAGGCGGACGGCTGCGGGATCGAGGTTGTATTTCCAGGTGGAGAAGACTCGGATGTGGCCCCACTCCTTGATGGCGGAACCGACGGTGGGGCCGGCTTCGATGACGAGGGGTTCGAGCCCGCGTTCGAGGAGGTGCGCCGCCGCGGCCAGACCGACCGGCCCGGCGCCGATCACCGCGACGGGCAGGGAGTCGTGCTCTGTCATTGCTGTGCTCCTGCCGGGGCGAGGGAGTCAATGAGTGCCTCGACCCGGGTTTTGATCTCGTCACGGATGGGCCGGACGGACTCGACGCCTTTGCCGGCGGGGTCTTCCAGGACCCAGTCTTCGTAGCGTTTGCCCGGGAAGTACGGGCATTCGTCCCCGCAGCCCATGGTGATGACTACGTCGGAGTCCTTGACGGCCTCGGTGGTGAGGATCTTGGGGATTTCGGCGGACATGTCGATCCCGATCTCGGCCATGGCCTCAACCGCTGCGGGGTTGACCTGATCGGCGGGTTGTGAACCAGCGGAGCGGACCTCGATCGCGCCCTGGCCAAGGGTGGTCAGGAAGGCAGCAGCCATCTGGGAGCGTCCTGCGTTGTGGACGCAGACGAACAAGACGGACGGTTTGACGCTCATGAGAGCACCTTTCGATCAGCCGCGGCATCAGCCGGGGAAACATCAGTGGTGTGGGGGTAGAGGAAGCGGACAAGGATCAGTCCGAGGGAGCCTCCGACCAGTTGGGCGGCGACGAAACCGGGTGCGGAAGCGGGCGCGATCCCCGAGAAGGTGTCGGTGAGGGTTCGGGCGATCGTGACCGACGGGTTGGCGAAGCTTGTGGAAGACGTGAACCAATACGCGGCGGTGATGTAACCCCCGACGGCGAAAGCCACCCGGTCGGCGCGTCCGGAACGGATGGTCCCGAACACGATGACCAGTAGCCCGGCTGTGGCGATGACCTCTGCCAGCCAGAGACCAGGCCCGCTCCGTTCATGGGTGGAGAATGTGGCTGGCGCCAGGCCGAACATCAGGTTCGCCGCGACCGTCCCGACCAGACCACCCACGATCTGCGCCGCAACCAAAAGAGCGGCAGTCCGGGTGTCGATCAGGCGGAGGAACCGTTCAACCAGGGTGACGATGGGGTTGAACGAGGCTGATACCGGCTGCAGGGCCAGGATCAACGCAACCAGGGCCGCGCCGGTGACGAGGCTATTCTGCAGCAGCTGCAGTCCGACGTCGTTCGGTGACAGCCGGGAGGCCATCACGCCGGACCCGACCACGGCCATGACGAGGAACGCGGTCCCAATGAACTCCGCTCCGGTGCGGCGGACAAGCAAGGGGTTCACTGAGCCTGTCCACCGATCAGGGCCGCCAGGTTCTGCAGCGCTTCGGTGCGGGCCTTGTAGTAGACCCAGACGCCTCGCTTTTCCCGGTCCAGCAAACCTACTTCGTGCAGCACTTTGAGATGGTGGCTGATGGTCGGCTGAGACAACTCGAAGGCATCGTTCAGGTCGCAGACGCACGCTTCGCCGCCCTCATGGGAGGCCACCAATGACATCAGGCGCAACCTCACCGGATCGGCCAATGCCTTCAACAACGGCGCAACACCGTCTGCTTCTTTCTCCGACAGTGGTTCGCGCGCCAACGGCGAGCAGCAGGCGACGGTTTGAACCGGGGTCAATTCCAAAGACATAGACACATGTAAATATTTACACTCATCAATGTTTAAAGCAAGGACTGTCCATGCCCCGCTCAGCGCGCGGGAACGCCAGAATCCCCCGCCGTTCGATTGCTCAGAGGAGCTTTCTTGTCTGTGGTCGACGCTACAGTTTAAGTATTCGAAAGTATGTTCGAATACTAGGCGTGTCCTGCGCGGGTTGCGTGGGTGTGCGTGATAGCGCGGATCAGGAGGAGATCGATGTCCAAGCCAGCAATCATGCATCGGATGCAGGAGATCGCCCATGTGGATATCAACTGCTTCTATGCGTCGGCGGAGAGGGCCTTCAACCCATCGTTGGAGGGCAGGCCGCTCATAGTCCTCTCGAATAACGATGGCTGCGCCGTGACTCGGTCTCCGGAAGCCAAGAAGCTCGGCATCGGGTTGGGAGATCCGTGGTTCAAGCTTGCTCCGCGCGCCAAGGAATGGGGCTTGGTTGCCCTCTCAAGCAACTATGAGCTCTACGGCGACATCAGCTCGAGGGTCATGGAACTCCTTGCCCGCTTCTCGGCGTGGCAGGAGGTCTATTCCATCGATGAGGCGTTCCTTGGCGTCAAAGGGCAGCCCGGGGAACTCCTGGAGTTGGGGCGCACCATCAAAATGGCCTGCCAAAAGCATGTGGGGGTTCCGGTGTGCGTGGGAATCGCCGGGACCAAGACCCTGGCCAAGCTGGCCAACAAGTGGGCCAAGCACAACCCCGCGTTCCAGGGGGTGTGCCGCTGGGACTCGATTCCCGAAGAGCAACGCGAAGCGCTTATGGCCAGGCTTTCAGTGATCGAGATCTGGGGCGTCGCCACGCGGCTCACCAAGCGCCTGAATGCCATGGGAATCTTCTCGATCCTGGACCTGGTCCGGGCCGACCCCATTGCCCTGCGCGACAAGTTTTCGATCGTCATGATGCGAACGGTCCTGGAACTCCAGGGCACCCCCTGCATTCCCATGGAAGAAGAAAGAATCGGCAGGGACCAGCTGATCTTCTCCCGTTCCTTTTCCACTCCCATCACCACGGCGGCCGGGATGCGGCAGGTGCTCAGCGTTTACGGGCAAATGGCCAGTGCCAGGTTGGCCAAGCATGATCTGCAGGCCAAACTCCTGACCGCCTTCGCCCAGACCTCCGTCTACAACCCGAATGACAGGTCTTTTCCCACTGTGAGCGTCAAGCTGCCAATGCCCACCTCGGACCCGGTCCTGCTCACCCGGGCGGCGCACGCCTTGGTTCCCAGGATCCAGGAAGGCGTGCGGTACGCCAAAGCCGGCATCATGGTCACGGACCTGCGGCCCAGTGGAAACCAGAAACCCTTGGCCATCTTCGAGAACCCGCACGAGGAACGGGGCATCGGCAGCCTCTTGGAAGAGGTCAGCAAGAAGTACGGACGCGGTTCCATCGGCTTGGGCCATGCGGGAATCAAGGGCGGGCCGGACTGGTCCATGAAAAGGGACATGCTCAGCCCCCGCTACACCACCCATTGGGACGAACTACCCCTAGTGAAGGCGGCGTAGCGTGTCGGAAAGCCTAAGCCCGCAACCGGTAGCCCCGTTTGACGACGGTCTCCACCAGCTTGCCGTCCGGGAGCGACGAGCGCAGCCTGCTGACCGTCATGTCCAAGGCGTGGACGGATCCCCGCAGGTCCAACAGGTCCGAGAGCGCTTCCCTGGACAGGACAGCCCCGCCAGCGCCGAGCAGCGCCCGCAGCAGCAGAAGGGGTGCAGGAGCCAAATCCACCACCTCACCGTTGACCCGCAAGCAGCGGCCCCGCAACTCGATCGTGGCGCTCTTTGTCTCCAACCGCCGGACGTGGTTCAAGGACAGGTGCTCTGTCACAAGGCGGATCAGCGCACCCATACGGTACCTGTCAGGGATAAGGGGGGTGAGCCCGGCGTCCACCAGTGGCTGCGCAGTGACGGGCCCAACAGCTGCGACCGTCACGGGTCCCTTGAGGGCTTCGATGAGGGACCGGTACAGACCCATTTCATGCGCGGTGCTCCACATGGCATCCACTGCAGGGGCGCTGGTGAACGTGAGGACATCCAGGTTCCCGCCAACCACGGCTTCGATCAGGCGCGGCAGTTTGTCTTCGCCATCGGGTTTGACCCAGCGGTACGGTGTCACGGTCAGCACGGTGGCGCCGGACATGCGGAGCCGTTCCAACTGGCGGACATCGGTGTATCCATGCAACTGCACGGCCACAGTCTTTCCCCGCACGCCTTCGGCCAACAGCATGTCCACCAGGGTTGCGGTGGTTTCGTCGCTGCTGATGCCGACGTCGGCAAGTCCAGCCGCGCGGACGGCACCGCGGGCTTTGGGCCCCCGGACAAACATGCGGCAGGCAGACAACGTTTCCAGGAGCTGCTCGCCGATGCCGAAGGAATCAGCGGCCTCGCACCAACGGCGCATACCGTAAGCGGTGGTGGCGATACAGATATCCGGCCGGGCAGCGATGATGGTCCGGGTGTCCTCGATGAGGACCATGTCTTCCTGCACGGGGGCGATCTTCAAAGCGGGGGCGTGCAGAACACTCGCCCCGCGACGCTCCAGTGCCTCGATGAGGTCACGGGAACGGCGGTGCGAGGTAACACCAATGCGGAATCCGTCCAGCGGAGCATCTGCGGCCTCGGATACTTCCGGAGCTGCGGTGGCTTCCTGGACTTCGATGGCACGTGCAACAGTCATGTGTTTTTACCTTCAGGCTTCAAGGAGCGAAGCCGCGAGTCGGCTCAGTTCGGCGGATGCTTCGGCGTGGTTCCGGTTGGCTTCAGCCACCCTGACCACCTCGCCGATGACCAGCACGGCAGGGTTACTGCAACCGGTGGCTGCTGTTTCGATCGTACCGAGTTCGGCGATGGTGGTGCGCTGCCCCGGACGGTACCCGCGTTCCACCACGGCCATCGGCATGTCCGGCCTCATCCCCGCCCGGCGAAGGCCCGCGGCAAGTTGGGGCAGGGTGCCTATGCCCATGAGGACCACGATCGTTCCTCCCAGACCGGCAAGATGGGTGTGCTCTTTCTCGGTCAGGGGAGCGTGGCCGGAGACAACCGTGAACATGTGGCTTACTTCGCGGTGCGTCACAGGAATCCCCGCTGCGGCCGGAACGGAGATGGCGCTGGTGACGCCGGAGATGACACGCACCGGCACGCCCGCCGCAACGCACGCCGCCACTTCTTCGCCGCCGCGTCCGAACACGTAGGGATCCCCACCCTTGAGCCTGACCACGTTTTGGCCAAGCAGGGCAGCTTCAACCATGAGCTTCTCGATGTCGCGCTGGGTGACCTTATGCAGGCCGGGCTGCTTCCCAACGTCCACCAGCTCGGCGGAGGTCAGGCCAGCCAACTCCTGGTAGGGCGCCAGCCGGTCATAGAACACCACGTCGGCGTCGCGCAGGGCCTCCACGGCGCCGACAGTGAGCAGGTCCAGGGCACCCGGACCACCGCCCACCAACGTGACGTTGCCTTCGGCGCCCGCGGCCGGCTCGAACGCTACTGGAATTCCGGCATCGCGGCAGCGTTCCACCAACGGAAGCCAGCCGGCTTCGCCGTCGTCCACCACTGCCACCAGGAACGGACGGTCCGGGAGCCGGCCATCACCTGGGATACCCTCGGGTGTGCTCAGCCGGGACACGTGGGCTCCGGCGTTCCGGTACCGGCGAACTGCTTGGCGGGCAGACTTTTCCGAGCCGGCAACCAGGACGTCGCGGCCGGTGAGATCAATGGTGAGCTGCATGGGGGACCCCTAGTTTTCTGCGTTGACGGTTTCGCTGCGGACCGGGATGGTGGAAGCGATGAGCACGCCGCCCTTTTCTTCGTTCGTGGCCGGACGGATCTGGCCACGCTCCGGAACGAAGGAGATGGACTCGTCCTTCTGGTCGGGGGCGTTGACGAAGGAACGGAACCTGCGGAGGCGCTCGGGATCCTTCAAGGTCTCGGCCCACTCGTCCTCGTAGGTGTCGATGTGTTTGGCCATGGCCGCTTCGAGCTCGTCGGCGATGCCCAGGGAATCGTGTACCACAACGTCCTCGACGTGCTTGATGTCGCCGTCGAGCTCTTCCTGCCACCGGGCAGTGCGCTGCAGGCGATCGGCCGTGCGGATGTAGTACATCAGGTAGCGGTCGATGTACTTCAGCAGCGTTTCATCATCCAGGTCCTTGGCGAGGAGCTTGGCGTGAGCCGGCGTGGCGCCTCCGTTCCCGCCCACGTAAAGGTTCCAGCCGTCGGCGGTCGCGATCACGCCGACGTCCTTGCCACGCGCTTCTGCACACTCGCGGGCGCAACCGGAAACGCCCATTTTCAACTTGTGCGGGCTGCGAAGACCGCGGTAGCGCAGCTCCAAAGCGATCGCCATGGCCACGGAATCCTGGACACCGAAGCGGCACCACGTGGAGCCGACACAGGACTTCACGGTACGCAGGCTCTTGCCGTAAGCCTGGCCCGATTCGAAGCCGGCATCAACCAGTTCCTTCCAGATGTCCGGCAGTTGCTCAAGGCGCGCACCGAACATATCGATGCGCTGGCCACCAGTGATCTTGGTGTAGAGGTTGTACTTCTCAGCCACCGCAGCAATGACGCCCAGGCCCTTGGGCGTAATCTCGCCGCCGGCGATGCGGGGAACCACCGAATAGGTCCCGTCCTTTTGCATGTTCGCCAGGGCACGGTCGTTGGTGTCCTGCAGGGAACCACGCCCGGCGTCCAGGACGTAGGCGGAGTGCTGGCTGGCCAGGATGGAGGCAATGGTCGGCTTGCAGATGTCGCAACCGGCGCCCGTGCCGTACTTGGCCATGATGTCTTCGAAGGACGTGAGCTCCAGGACACGGATGGCATCGAAGAGCTCCTGGCGGGAAAGGCTGATGTGCTCGCAGAGCGCCTTGGAGACCTCGATGCCGGACTTGGTCAGTTCGCCTTCCAGAAGCTTCTTCAGCATGGGAACGCAGGACCCACACTGGGTTCCGGCACGGGTGCAGCCCTTCAGCTCGCCGAGTTCTTGTACGGGAGCGTTGCCTTCGCAGGCGCCGCACCCATTAATGGCATCACGGATGGCACCGGCGGCCACGTTGTTGCAGGAGCAGAGGATGGCATCGTCCGGGAGTTCGGTTTCCGGGGCTTCTCCACCGCCGGCCGCGCTCAGGTAGGCGCCGGGTTCTGCAGGGAGTTCCCGGCCCAGGAGGGGGCGCAGGCTCATGTACGGGGAGGCGTCGCCCACGAAGATGCCGCCCAGAAGGGTCTTGGCATCGTCGGTGGTGACGATCTTCTGGTAAACACCGCGGGCGGGGTCGGCGTAAACGATTTCGAGGGAGTGCTCTGTCTTGGCGAAGGCGTCACCGAAGCTGGCCACGTCCACACCGGAGAGCTTGAGCTTGGTGGCCGTATCGAAACCGGGGAATGTGGCCTCTCCGCCGTGCAGACGGTCGGCAACAATCTCGGCCATGGTGTTGGCCGGAGCAACGAGGCCAAGGCACATGCCACCAAAGTTGGCTACTTCACCGATGGCCCAGATGCCGTCCACCTCGGTGGCGCAGAAATCGTTGATCACCACACCGCCACGCTGGCCCAGGCTGAAGAGTTGCTCTTCGCCCTCCGCAGCGCGGAAGAGATCATCGCGGGGCCTGACGCCGATGGCTACGATCACGATGTCGGCTGCGATGGTGCGGCCGTCGGCCATGAGGACTCCGGTGACATTACCGTCGTCGTCCGTAACCACCTCGGAGGGGAAGACGCCACCGTGGACCGTGAAGCCCTTGGCTTCGATGAGCCGGCCAAGGGCCTGTCCTGCGCCTTCGTCCAACTGGGTGTTCATGAGCCAGGGCGAGCCGTTGATGACAACCGGGGTAGCTCCCAGTTGTTCGGTGCCGGCTGCGGATTCAAGCCCCAGCAGGCCACCACCGATGGTGACGGCGTTGACTTTGCGTCCCAGCTTCTCCGTCAGCCCGGCTATGGCCTGGTTGATGGCCCATACGTCTTCGAGCGTCCGGTAAACGTGGGTATGCTCGGCGCCGGGGATGGGAAGACGGGCGGCATCCGAACCCGAGGCGACCACCAGATGGTCGTATTCGTACTTGTTGCCGGCAGCAGTGAGGACGCTCTTGGCCGCGGAGTCGATCTTGACGGCGCGCTCGCCGGTCTTGAGGGTGATTGCCGGGTGCTCCCACATGGAAGCGTCACCCAGGGTGAGGTCCACGCCGGTTTCGGTGAGCGCCTTACTCAATGCCACGCGGTCGTAGGGGAGGTGGGCCTCTTCGGTCAGCACCGTAACCTGCCAACCTTCAAGTCCGCGGTTGAACATGGCATCAACAAAGCGGTGCGCGGCGGGGCCGCCGCCGACGACGACGATGCGGCGCGGGTTCTCTGTACTTGAAGTGTGTCCGGTCACTGTGGGCCTTTCGCAGATGTTGCCAACGGATCTGTCGCAACTTGTGGTTCCAGCCTAGGGACGGGCAGTTTCGCTTCAGTTTCCCGTTTGTTTCGTGATCTTAACTTCTGCATCACGAGGACATTTCCTCGGGTGTGAGGTCTCTTTTACGAAGTGGACACAATCCGCGCCCCCTGATGAAACACCGGGGTTTTAGCGTGGAGGAGTGGCCGCAAGCGCGGCCCTGTCCGGGGGAGCGACGGCGGAGACTGCCAGCACCCGGACACAGTGAGAGGGGCTGACATGACCGTAATTCTGGACGTTACCGACATTCTTGAGCGTGACCTGCGCGCCGCAGCTACGTGGCAGCGTGTTTGCCCGGTGGACGAGCTCGAACTGGCCTGGGGCGAGGCTGCGTTGATCGGCGGTCGCCAGATTGCGCTGTTCCGTACCGCGCCCACCGAGGTCTTCGCTGTTGCCCAGCAGGACCCGGCGACCCTCGCGAACGTTATGGCGCGTGGCATCGTCGGGTCCAAGGGAAGCCGCCCGACCATCGCCTCGCCCCTTCACAAAGAGGTCTACGACCTCGAAACCGGTGAGTGCTTCACCAACCCCGACCTCCGCCTCGACGCTTTCCGCACCCGTTTGGTGGACGGCTTCATCGAGGTTGAGCTCTAGGAGTTTTACAAGCCCAGCGCTTCGCGGACGTCCCCGAGGACCTCGTCCAAGGATGTCCGCGCTGCTTGGCGCGCAGCGGGAAGTTCCGCTGCGGATTCCACCGCCTGGATGACTTCCAGGTAGCACTTCAGCTTCGGTTCCGTACCACTGGGCCGGATGATCACGCGGGTGAGGTCGCGGGTCAGGTACAGCAGCCCGTCCGTGGGAGGCAGTGCATCGCTTCCTTCCGCCAGGTCAGTGAAGACCTCGACGGCGGAGCCCCCAAAAGCTTCGGGCGGGTTGACCCGCAGGCGGTTCATCATGGCGTCCAGCAGGCCCAGGTCCGCCACCCGAATGCTCAGCTGGTCACTCGCGTGCAGGCCGTGCACCAGGTAAAGATCGTCCAGTGTGTCGAAGATCGTCCGGCCCTCCGCTTTGGCAGCTGCCGCCAGTTCAGCGATCAGCACTGCCGCCGAGATGCCGTCCTTGTCGCGCACCAGCCCAGGGGCCACACAGTAGCCCAGCGCCTCTTCGTACCCGTAGATGAGTCCTGGAACGCGTGAAATCCATTTGAAGCCCGTGAGTGTTTCCTCGTGCGCGTACCCCGCTGCAGCGGCAATACGTGAGAGCAGCCGCGAGGAAACGATCGAGTTCGCGAAGACTCCGGTGTGCGGCTCGTCGCCGGCGCTGGCGGTCAAACGCGCCACGACATGAGCGCCCAGAAGGGCACCTACCTCGTCGCCGCGCAGCATCCGCCATGCCCCTGTGTCCGGGTCCAGGGCAGCAACCGCGGCCCGATCGGCGTCGGGGTCGTTGGCCAGAACGATGTCCGCCCCTGATTCCCCGGCTGCCGCGAGAGCCAGGTCCAAGGCACCGGGTTCTTCCGGGTTGGGGAAGGCGACCGTGGGGAAGTCCGGGTCAGGCTGTGCCTGTTCGGCCACGAGGGTCACATCGGTGAATCCGGCTGCGTTCAGGACAGAAACGGCCGTTTCGCCGCCTACGCCGTGCATGGGGGTCAAAACAATTTTGAGGTCCCGGGCGGGGAAGTGTTCGCGGTCCACCAGGCTGGCCATGGCCGACTCGTAGTCGGATGCGATGGAGGTGGGCAGGACCGTCCAGCCGCCGTCGGCAAGTTCGATCGATTCCAATGCGCCCACTGCCTGGATCTTTTCCGCGATTTCAGCGTCGTAGGGGGCTACGATCTGGGAGCCGCGGCCGCTTTCGGACACGGCGTGCCGGCCAAGGTAGACCTTGTATCCGTTGTCCTGTGGCGGGTTGTGGCTGGCGGTGACCATCACGCCGCCGTCGCAATCGAGGTTCCTGACCGCGTAGGCGAGCAACGGCGTCGGAAGTGCCGCCGGCATGAGGAACGTTTCGATGCCTGCCGCGGTGAAGATCGCGGCGGTTTCCTGGGCAAAGATGTCCGAGTTGTAGCGTGCATCGAAGCCGACGACGGCGCGGGGCCGCGTTCCGGGAGAAGCCGCCTCGACCGTTTCGGTGAGGAAGGCTGCCAAACCTGCTGCTGCCCGGCGCACCACCACGCGGTTCATCCGGTTGGGTCCGGGACCGAGGGCTGCGCGAAGGCCGGCAGTGCCGAATTGCAGGGTGCCGTTGAAGCTGTCGCCCAGTTCCTGGATTGCTGCGGCATCGCCGCTGCCGGCGAGTTCCATGAGCTCGGTGAGCTCGGCGGACGTTGCCGGGTCCGGGTCTTGGGAGGCCCACAGGCGGGCGTCGGTGATCAGCTGTTCAAAGGCGGCATCGTTGGATGTCATAGGGACAAAACTATCCTCAAATGGAGGAACAGGGCGCAACGAGGGGTGGGATAGCGCCCTTAAGAAGGGTCGTAAAGGGTGAAATCCCGCCCCTCGGCGCTAAAACTGACGCGTTTGCACCGTAAACTGCGTGTCCCCGTCCGTGCTGAACACCGAGGTTCCCGTGTCGTCCCAGTCAGGGAAGAAGGTGTCCGAGATGACGATGGCGCCGTCCCCGGCGAAGACTTCCACGGATGAGGAATCCAGGAGAATCTGGAGGCGGACCTTGGCATCGTTATGGGAGGGAGGCAGCGTGGCCTGGTGGTACGGGCTGAACTTCTCGGAAAAGTTGGTGGTTCCGGCGTTCGAACGGTCTACCTTCACCGTGCGGGTGTCCTTGGCGTAAGTGATCCGCAGGGCTGATTTTCCGTCGGCTGATGCACGGAGGTTCACGCCTGCCTCGCGGGCCGATGTCAGCTCCATCTCCACCTCGAGCAGTTGCGCCCGGGCGGTGAAATCGCCGTCCAGGTGCTGTAGCCCGGAGCCGACGGTGAGGTTTTTGCCTTGCACCGCACTGCCAGCGCGTTCAAGGGCCTCCCGTGCAGCAGTGGCAATGGCCGATCGCAGCTCCAAACGGCGCTCGCCGCGCACCAGTGTCAGTTCGCGCGGGATCGCCATGGATCCGCGCCACGGAGTGGTGGGAACATGCTGGGCGTAGTCCCAGTTGCCCATCCAACCCAGCAGCACGGACTTGCCGCCGGGTGCACCGGAAATGGAGTTCGCCGCGTAGTAGTCGGCGCCGTTATCCAGCCACTGCGAATCGGTGGGCGGGGCGTCAGAGGCGGCGGCATCTTCCGCGGTGAACCGTGTGCCGTCGAATTCGCCCACAAAATACTGCATGCCCGACCCGCCCGCGATGCCCCCGGGGTTGATGCTCAACAGCATGACCCATTTCTTCGCCGCGGAGTCTTCCACGGCCATTTCGATGAGTTCCGGAACCTCCCACAGGCCGCCCTGGGCTCCGGCTCCGGAGAAATCACTGAGGAAATCCCAGTGGAGAAGATCGGTGGATTTGAACATCTTCACCACTTGGGCGTCGGCCACCACTGTGGTCATCACCCAGTAGTTGCCCGGCTCGTACCAGGTGATCTTGGGATCGCGGAAGTTGTTGTTGGTGGGAGCGAGGTTCAGCACCGGGTTGCCACGGTACTTCTCCCACGTGGTGCCCTTGTCCAGGCTGAATGCAACCGACTGGGCCTGCGCGCCTTGGGGGAGTGCGCCGTTCTTTCCATAAGCGCTCGTATAAAGGGCCACCATGGGCGGGTTTTCAGCGGACCCGAGGCCGGACGCGTTCTTGGTGTCCACCACGATGCAGCCGGAAAAGATTTCTTCTTCCGGGCTGGCTTCCATGGCTACCGGCTGTTGTTCCCAGTGCACCAGGTCGGTGCTGGTGGAGTGGCCCCAGGACATGTTCCCCCATGAGTTTCCGCGCGGATTGTGCTGGTAGAAGGCGTGGTATGTCCCATCGTGGTAAACCAGCCCATTGGGGTCGTTGAGCCAGTTCTTCGCGGCTGTCAGATGGGCGCCCGGCCGCCAGGGGTCCGAAGCGGTAGGTGCGGTACCCGCGACGGTGGGGGTCGGCGTCGGGCTTTCATCCGGTGAGCAGGCAGCGGCCGAAAAACCAACCACGACGGCGGCACTTGCGGCCAGCAGGTGGCGGCGGGACAGGTGGGGGTTGGGGAGAGTCATGGGGAGAATCCTGAAAGGTTGGGGTGGCGGGGGTGCCGGCACGTGTGGGGCCGGCACCACCGCCGTGGCCTGACGGCCGGGGGTGTTACTTGTAGAGGCCTTCGCCACCAACACGGACGTTGGTGGGCAGGTAGCCGAACGGGCCGAGGCCGTTCTGGCCGAAGCTGCGGTCAACCTGGGTCACACCACCCTTGAAGTTCATCTTCACGGTGGGTGAGAGCGAACCGCCGCGGACGCCATCGACGTTGTCGATGAACGACTGGACGAGGCCGCCCGGCTGGACGTAGTGCGAGTAGGCCTGGAACTGCCGCCCGTTCTGGCGCGGATCCGGTCCTTCCGGCGCATTGGCCGGCATGTTCAGGTCCGTGGGGGAGCCCAAAGCCAAGCCGCTGTTATTGACCGGCTGGTAGTCCGAACGAACGCCGTCGCCGACGAAGCCGTACACGCCGTCGGGGCCGCGCATGCCGTCGGCATAGGTGAACTGGTGGCTGATGGTGAACAGGTAGTACTTGTTCTTGCCGTTCTCGTTCTGGATGAAGATCTGCGGACGCTCGGTCTGGTCGTTGACGCAGTTGGCGGACAGGACCGGCGGGAGGAAGCTCCACTTTGTCAGGTCTTTGTTGTCCGCCACAGCCAGGCCCACGTTGGCGGTCTGGTACCAGGCGCCCGTGGTGCTGTTGACCTGGTCCACTGTCTCAGAGTGCGGATCGCCCGGACGGTAGCCCAGGTCTTCCTGCTTGCACTTGTAGGAGCCGCGGGTGCCACCGGTGTTGCCTTCGAACACCATGAAGGTCTTGCCGGGGTGTGCGGGGTCCGCAAACGTGTAGGGATCACGGAAGGCGAAGCCCGGGTTCTGGGCTTTGTTCTGGTACAGCTTTCCGTCCGGCTCAAGCAGCTTGGTGTGCTGGAAACCATCGAAGGTCACGCCGTCCTTGGTGGCGTGGATGGTGCCAAGGGCTTTTGCGATGGCCGCATCCGGGGCAATCCCGCCGCCGCCTGCGTTGCGCTCGGCGACGTCGTAGAACGTGGTGGCCGTATAGAACACATTGATCTTGTTGCCCTGCATGAGGCGCGTGGAGCCAGACCATTCCGTGTTGCCGATGGAGGTGTTGTCCAGGAACAGGTGGCCGCCGTAGTTCCATTTGTCCTTGGCGGGATCGGCGTTGGTCTTGCGGAAGAAGTAGCCGATTCGGGCGTTCCAGTGCCGCTGGTCGAAGCCGTAGCCTGCGTGGCGGTCGGCGACGAGGGCGAAGATTACGTCCCAGCCCTTGTAGCTGATCTGGTTCGCGTTCTCGTCCGTCAAGGACCAGGTGTCCCAGACCCAGACGTCGTCGTTCATGGCGGGGAAGTCCTTGGGGATTTCCGGCATGGTGACGTTGGGGCTCATGGAGTTCTGTCCGGGCGCAACGTTGGGGTTGCTCTGGGCCATGATCTGTTTGGCGTCGGCTCGCGTCCACTTGGAGGTGAAGTTCGCGGCGGGGTCGTAGGCCTGTTGCGTGTGCAGGCTCGGCAGGGGGAAGCCGGGCGTTGGCGCCGGCATGGTGCTCGACGGCGGGTCGGCCGGCAGGTTGGCCTGCGCAGCCGGCGTGAGCAGCAGGATGCTGCCTGCCACGCTGGCTGCCGCTGCGACGGTTACTGCCCGTCGCAGACGGCGGCGTGGCCGTTGAGGGGTTGAGTGCGTGTTCATGCTTGCTCTTCTCGCGGAGTGTTGGACTTCGTGGAGTGGGGCGCATGCCCTGATCCCCGGTATGGGGTTTCCCTGCTCCGGCGTCCATCGAGCCGCGGGAGGCGTCATCGAAGGACGCCATCGTTTCGGGAGTGCGGCAAGGCCTTGAGGGGACTTGCTGCCGTTCGCTCCGGCACGTCGACTTACCGGAACGCTCCCACGCTAGACACGTGTTAGGTCGCAAATCAAAGGACGTTTCAGCGGCCCGAAAAGCTACCCGCCGGTAGATGTGCAAGCGCTTACATTGTCAACGTGCGCGCGTGGCATATCCGCGGGAAGCGGGTCAAATGTTTCGGCATAAATCTTATTTATTCTGAGAATTTACTGTGTGTTTACGTGCCGGAAGAATTGTTAGCGCGCACCGATAAACGCAGCCTTAAAGCAGCAATGCGTGGCCACCGGACGGTGACCACGCATGTGACTGACGCAAGGAGCTACTAGAGCTTCGCGATAATCTCCGCCAGCAGCTTGGAGATACGCTTGCCCGCAGCCTGGCCGGCTTCCAGGACTTCGGCGTGGCTCAAGGGAACGGGGCTGATGCCGGCTGCGAGGTTGGTGACCAGTGAGATCCCGAAGACTTCCATGCCCGCGTGGCGGCCGGCGATCGCTTCTAAGGCGGTGGACATGCCTACGAGGTCCGCGCCGATGCGCTTGGCGTACTGGACTTCCGCCGGGGTTTCGTAGTGCGGCCCGGTGAACTGCGCGTACACACCCTCCTGCAAGGATGGATCCACTTCACGGGCCAGGTCGCGGATCCGCGAAGAGTAGAGGTCGGTGAGGTCAACGAACGTAGCGCCCTCAAGCGGTGAAGTCGCAGTCAGGTTGATGTGGTCGCTGATGAGCACGGGTGTGCCTGGCGTCCAGTCCTCGTTGAGGCCGCCACAGCCGTTGGTGAGGACAAGTGTCTTGCACCCTGCGGCCGCAGCCGTGCGGACACCGTGGACTACAGATCGGACGCCCCTGCCTTCGTAGTAGTGGGTCCTCGCGCCAAGCACCAAGGCCCGCTTGCCCTCCTTGGTCAGAACGGAGCGGATGGTGCCCACGTGGCCCACCACAGCGGGTTTGTGGAAGCCGGGCACCTCCGAGGCGTTAAGGGTCGCGGTGGTCTCGCCGATTAGATCGGCGGCCTCGGCCCAGCCGGATCCCAGCACCAGTGCAACATCGTGGGACTCGATGCCGGTTTCCGCTGCAATGAAGTCTGCGGCGGCCTGGGCGGCTTCGAAGGGGTCTGTATTCATCAGCTCAGTGTTACTCACTGGTACAAGCTACCTTGCGGCCACAGGACTTTGGTAGGGACGCACGCGCGGGTGAGGGTGGGCTGAGTGGCAGCCGGCGTGGCAATGAGCGAGAATTGAGGATTGTGACCACCCAAGTTGACTTCAGTGCCCCCCGTATCGCGATCCTGGGAGGTGGTCCCGGCGGATATGAAGCTGCCATGGTGGCCGCCTCACTCGGTGCCCACGTCACCATTGTTGAGCGGGCGGGCCTTGGCGGCTCGGCCGTGCTGACCGACGTCGTGCCTTCCAAAACGCTCATCGCAACTGCCGATCTCATGACCCGCGTCGGCGAGGCCGACGAGCTGGGAGTGAAGTTCGACGGCGACGGCGCGGCATCAAAGCCCCGCGCCGACCTCAAGCACATCAACGACCGCGTCCTGAACCTGGCCCATGGGCAGTCGAACGACATCCGCGCGGGCCTGGAGCGCCTGGGCGTGGAGATCGTCATCGGTTCGGGCAAGCTGCTGGACAACAACACCATCGAGGTCCTGACCCTCGAAGGCACCCGCACCATTGAAGCCGACGCGATCCTGCTGGCCGTTGGCGCCCACCCGCGTGAACTCCCCACCGCCAAGCCCGACGGTGAACGCATCCTCAACTGGGCCCAGATCTACAATCTGGACGAACTTCCCGAAGAACTGATCGTGGTGGGTTCCGGCGTGACCGGCGCTGAGTTCGCCTCCGCCTACAACGGCCTGGGTTCCAAGGTCACCCTGATTTCCAGCCGCGACCAGGTCCTCCCCGGCGAGGACACGGATGCGGCCAAGCTGCTGGAAGGCGTCTTTGAGCGCCGCGGCGTCCGAGTCTTGTCGAAGTCCCGCGCGAACGCGGTGGAGCGGACCGACGACGGCGTTAAGGTCACCTTGGGTGACGGATCGATCGTGACAGGTACGCACTGCCTGGTGTGTGTTGGGTCCATTCCCAACACCGCTGGAATCGGCCTTGAAGAAGCGGGCGTGACGCTCACGGAATCCGGCCACATCAAGGTGGACGGCGTTTCCCGCACCACTGCCCCCAACATCTACGCGGCCGGTGACTGCACCGGGGTGTTCGCCCTGGCATCCGTGGCCGCTATGCAGGGCCGGATCGCGATCGCGCACTTCATGGGCGACGGCGTGAAGCCCCTCAAGCTCAACCAGGTGGCGTCCAACATCTTCACGTCCCCGGAAATCGCCTCCGTGGGCGTTTCCGAGGCCGACCTCGCGTCCGGCAAATACCAGGGCGATGTCGTGATGTTGTCCCTGCTCAGCAACGCCCGCGCCAAGATGCGCAACACCAAGGATGGCTTCGTGAAGATCATCGCCCGCAAGGGATCCGGCACCGTGATCGGTGGCGTGGTGGTAGGCCCGAATGCCTCCGAGCTCATTTTCCCGATCTCGGTTGCCGTCACCCAGAAGCTGCACGTCGATGACGTGGCCAGCGCTTTCACGGTGTACCCGTCCCTGACCGGCTCCATCTCGGAAGCTGCTCGGCGCCTGCACGTTCACATGTAGCGCCAACGCCGACGCCCGTTTCGACGGTTCGCAGCGCACCAGACGATTCCTACCGTCTAACGTGCAGCGAACCATCGAAACGGGCGTTTGTGCTTCCTACGTGTGCAGAGCGGCGATGGCTTCAGCGAGCGGCATGTGCAACGCAGGACCGTGGCCCGGCATGCTGAAGTGTCCGATTCGATGGCTCGCTGCGGAGAATGCCGGGCGCACGGCATGCTCCGCAGCGAACCCCCGAACCCGAGCGGCAAACCAAAACTATGCGGCTTCAAGCTGCGGCGGCCTGGAAGTGTTTCTCGATGATGCCTTTGATGTCCTCGTGGCACCCGCCGCAGCCTGTTCCGGCGCGGGTGGCCTTTGAAACCTCGCCAAGCGTGTCGCAGCCCTCAAGTATGGAATCTTCAATGCTGGCCGCGCTGACCCCGGCGCAACGGCAAACGGTCCGATGCGGGTCGGTGCTGGTGGCGCCGCTGTCCAACTGGTCCGGACCATCCAGGCGCAGCAGCAAGGACCGGTCCGCGGGGAGTTCGGAAGAGCGCTCAAACAAGACCACCAGTTCGGCAGCAGTACGGGGCATGCCCACAGACACCAAGCCCTCCAGCACACCGCCCCGGGTGGTCATCTTTACGTAGCGGCCGTGCTCAGGATCGGCCCACTGGGAGACCTGCCGGCGCGGGCGCCCGGAAGCAGCACCGGACTCCAGTAGCTCTTCATCCCAAGGATCTGCCTGGTTGTCGCCCGCCACGGCAAGGTTGATGCCGCGCGCCTTCAGGACCACCACACCGGGCTTTTCCGGGGGGAGCGCTTCCAGGGCATCCGCTGCGTCCTGTCCGTCGCGGGCCAGGACCACGAGGTACTCGGCCAGCCATTCGGCCTGCCGCCAGCCCGGACCAATCAGGCCTGACGGACCCGTGGCGCTCCGGCAATCGGTGCAGGCAGCGTCCGGGCAGCGCACTTCCGCACAGTCACCGATCGCGAACATGTGGGGCTCGTGAAAGGTCCGGAGGTGGTGGTCCGCCAGGATCCCGGCGCCGGTAGGCAGACCACAGCCTTCCGCCAGTTCAATCCGGGGCCTTACGCCACAGGACAACACCAGCAGGTCGCCGTCGATCGCGGAACCGTCATCGAGCAACAGGGCGGAGAAGGATCCTCCGGGACCCGCCGTTTCAACACCGGTGGAGCGGGCGTTGCCCGCCATCCTGACTCCGCCCAAACGCAAGCTGTTGGTGAGCACGGAGCCGCTGCCCCGGTCGATGCTGCGGCCCAGGGGGAAGGGGCCGTTGTGGACGACAGTGACCAAGGCACCTTCCTCGGAGGCGGCCAGCGCCGTCTCCAAGCCCAGGACGCCACCGCCCAGCACCACCACGCGCTTGCCACCTGCCACGGCAGCACGGAGGACGGCGGCGTCCCGGAGATCGCGCAACGCCGTCACTCCCACCGGAAGCACAGGTCCGGCAGGGTCGGGGTTGAGGCCGGTCAGGTTGGGAATCACCGGACGGGAACCAGTGGCGAACACCAACCGGTCGTAATGCTCGGAGCTGCCATCGGAAAGCACTACGTGCTGGCGTGCCCGGTCGATCCTTTTGACCTTCACGCCCAACCTGACGTCGACGCCGTCGGCCATCAAGTCGGCCGCGTCAGCCATAGCCAGCGCCTCGGCAGTGGTCCGCCCCACGCCCAGTTCAGCAACCATCACGCGGTTGTAGGCAGCTTCCGGTTCCTGTCCAACCACCATCAGCTGGACCAGGCCCGAACGTACGGCGGGGAGGATTTCGTCCACGAGGCGCGCTGCCACGGGACCGAAACCTACGACGACAATCCGCTCGCTCATAAAGCCTCCTTGACGTAAACCGGCGCTCGAACCCCGACGGCGGTTGCTGCCACCGGGGTTGCCGCTGCCTTCTTAACCCACACCCGGCTGGTCTTGAACTCCGGCATGCCGGAAATGGGATCTGTGGCCGCCTCCGTGAGGCGGTTGGCATTCTCCTGGCCGGGGAAGTGGAACGGCAGGAAAACAGTGTCGGCCCGGACAGAGTTGCTGAGCTCGGCCCGGCAGAGGACCTCGCCGCGTTCGTTCGTGACCGTGGCGTAGTCGCCGTCGGCAATCCCACGTGAAGCTGCGGTGCCCGGGTGGATCAGCAGCCGCGCCTGCGGTTGGGCTGCCATCAGTGCCTCGACCCGTCGGGTTTGCGCGCCGGACTGGTAGTGCTCCAGTAGCCGCCCGGTAGCCAGTGCCAGCGAGTCATCCGCAAATGAACGCACCGCCCGCTTGGATGGGGTCACGGGCACCATGACGGCCCGGCCATCAGAGTGCGCGAAGCCATCGCCGAAGAGCCGCGGCGTGCCCGTGCTGCCAACGGGGTAGGGCCAGTAGGCCGCTTCCCCGCGGTCCAGCATGGCGTAATCGATGCCCGAGTAATCAGCCAAGCCGCCGGCGGAGGCCAAACGAAGTTCTTCAAACACCGTCTCAGGGTCGTCGCTGAACGTGGAGGGTGCTTCCAGACGTTCGGCGAGCCGGGCCATGAGCCAGAGTTCGCTGCGGACGCCTGGGGGAGGAGTCAGCGCCTTTCGACGCCGGATCACCCGCCCCTCGAGGTTGGTCAAGGTGCCTTCCTCCTCGGCCCACTGTGTGACAGGCAGGACCAGATCCGCTTCGGCAGCCGTCTCTGACATGAAGAAATCACAGACAACCAGAAAGTCGAGAGCCCGCAGCCCGGCCGTCACGGCGTTCGTATCAGGTGCCGACACCACAACGTTGGCGCCGTGCACGAAAAGGCAACGGACGCCGTCGGGCTTCCCGAGCGACTTCAGGAGTTCGACGGCCGGCAGTCCCGGTCCGGGGATCAGCGACTCATCGATTCCCCACACCTGGGCGATGTGGGCGCGGGCGGCGGGATCGGTGATTTTGCGGTAGCCCGGGAGCTGGTCGGCCTTTTGCCCGTGTTCCCGGCCGCCTTGGCCGTTGCCCTGCCCGGTGAGTGTGCCGTAGCCGCTGCGCGCCGAACCGGGCAGGCCGAGGAGAAGGCTGAGGTTGATCGCGGCGGTGGCCGTGTCCGTGCCGTCCACGTGCTGTTCCACGCCGCGACCACTCAGGATGTAGCTGCCGCCGGTACGGGCACCGTGAGCCAGCCGCCGGGCGGTCTCGCGGATGAGGTTCGCGGGAACGCCGGTGATGGTCTGGACGCGTTCGGGCCAGAAGGCATTGAGGCTGCGCACCACAGCCGCGTAACCGGTGGTCTTTGCAGCAATGAACTTGTCATCCACCAGGCCCTCGTGCACCACCACATGGGAGATGCCCAAAAGGAGGGCCAAATCGGTACCGGGGGTCGGCTGCAGGTGGAGGCCGCCGCCTTCGGACGTCAACGCAGCAGTAGCCGAGCGTCGCGGATCCACCACGATCAGGCCGCCGGCGTCGCGGGCGCCCTGCAGGTGCGGGACGAAGGGTGGCATGGTCTCGGCAACGTTGGAACCGAGCATGAGGATGACGGACGCGGTGTCCAGGTCCGTTACCGGGAAGGGGAGGCCGCGGTCCACGCCGAACGCACGGTTGCCTGCCGCAGCAGCCGAGGACATGCAGAACCGGCCGTTGTAGTCGATGCGGGAAGTCCTCAGCGCCAGGCGCGCGAACTTGCCCAGCAGGTACGCCTTCTCGTTGGTGAGGCCGCCGCCCCCGAAGACGCCCACCGCATCGTTTCCGTGGTGCTTTTGGGTGTCCTTGACGGCCGCTGCGATGAGCATGAGCGCTTGGTCCCAGGAGATCGGTTGGTGGACGCCGTCCGATCCCTTGAGGAGCGGTTCGGTGACCCGGCCGTTGTGATGCAACAACGACGCCGATGTCCAGCCTTTGCGGCACAGCCCGCCCCGGTTGGTGGGGAAGTCGCGCCCGGAGACCTCCAGGGGCGCGGCTGGCTGGGCCGGTTCTGCGGTGGGTGCGGGCGCCGGCCCCGGCGCGGCGGAGTCCGTCGTGGCCGGGGTCAGCGTCATGGCGCACTGGAGCGCGCAGTAGGGGCAGTGGGTATCGGCGCCGTTGGGCATCTAGATGTGTCCGATCGTGTTGCGCTTCCGGGCCGGGCGGATGTAGCAGACCCAGCAGACGGTGAGCATCAGGACGTACGCTCCCACGAATCCGTAGAACGCCGGGGTGTAGGAACCTGCGGTGGTGTTGGAGGCGTTGAGCACCTGCGGGATGACGAAGCCGCCATAGGCGCCGATCGCCGAGATCAGGCCCAGTGAGGATGCTGCAAGCCGGGCGGTGGCCGCGCTGCTGGCTCCGTTCCGTGCAGCCCTGCTGGAGGTGGCGAAGATGACCGGGATCATGCGGTATGTTGCGCCGTTACCAAAGCCGCTCGCCAGGAAGAGGAGCAGGAACAGGGTGAGGAAGAGCCAGAAGTTCTTCAGCGGCAACGTCCAGATCATGGTGAGGGTGATGACGGCCATGGAAGCGAAGGAGGCAATGGTCATTCGCGCCCCGCCCATCCGGTCGGCCATGCGTCCGCCGTAGGGGCGGGCCAGGGAGCCGACAAGCGGGCCGAGGAAGGCAAGTGAGAGCGCAACTGCGCCGACGTGGATGGAGGAGAAGTCCGGGAAGTAGTCCTTGATCAGTTTGGGGAAGACGCCGGCAAAGCCGATGAAGGAACCGAAGGTACCGATGTACAGAAACGCCATGACCCACAGGTGCGGTTCCTTGAGGGCCGCCAGCGAGCCGGCCACATCGCCTTTGGCGCTGGTGAGGTTGTTCATGTACTTCCAGGCGCCGAAGGCGGCGATGAGGATCAGGGGAATCCAGATGATGCCGGCCACGGGAAGGTTGACCGTTCCCGCCGCCAGGAGCGTGATGGCGATCGGAACAACAAGCTGCGCGACGGCGGCACCCAGGTTTCCGCCGGCGGCGTTCAGGCCCAGCGCCCAACCCTTTTCGCGGGCCGGGTAGAAGAAGGTGATGTTGGCCATGGAGCTGGCGAAGTTGCCGCCACCGAAGCCTGCAAGGGCGGCGATGAGAAGCATGACACCGAACGGCGTTTCCGGGTTGGAGACGCAGATCGCCAATCCCGTGGTGGGGATCAGGAGCAGGAGTGCCGAGACGATGGTCCAGTTCCGGCCACCGAACTTCGGAACCATGAAGGTGTAGGGGATACGGAGTGTTGCGCCTACGAGGCTGGGAATGGAGATGAGCCAGAAGATCTGGTTGGAATCAAACGTGAAACCGGCGGCGGGGAGCTGGACAACCACGATGGACCACAGCTGCCACACAACGAATCCGAGGAATTCGGCGAAGATGGACCAATACAGGTTTCGCTTGGCGATGGACCGGCCTTCGGCTTCCCACTGGCCCTTGTCCTCGGCATCCCAGTTGGCGATCCAGCGGCCGGGGCGGTGTTCAAGGGTGGGGGTGGCGGCAGCAGTGGACTGGACGGGAACCAGTGCATCTGCGGTGCTATCAACAGTCACGGGAGTGCCTCCTTGGTGGGGGACGTTGTTCTTCCAAGGTAGGTTTGGCGCATTTCACGGACGGACGCTGTTTGTAAACGCCCTGTGACATTTCCCTATCGGCGGGGTCACCGGCGCGTGAGACCGTGGTGAGGTATTGTGGCGCAGACCACATCGTGGGATTTCTGCGGCTGTCCGCATGTTGGACTTGGTTGTCCAGTCAATGGACAGCGGGAACTATTATTGAACTCTCGAATAATCCATGTGAACGAAAGCTGCAACTACATGTCTTCCACCGCACCATCCAAGGAAGGCGAGTCCACTCAGCCGGTGAACTCGCGGGGCAAAGTGATCTTCGCCAGCCTGATCGGCACGACGATCGAGTTCTACGACTTCTACGCCTATGCCACCGCGTCGGTACTCGTCTTCCCGAAGCTCTTCTTCCCGGACGCCACTGATATCAACGCGTTGCTCAGTGCGTTTGCCATCTTCGGCGTGGCCTTCTTCGCCCGCCCCATCGGCGCAGTGGTCTTCGGACACTTTGGTGACAAGATCGGCCGCAAGGGCACCCTGGTCGCTTCGCTTCTGACCATGGGTATTGCCACGTTCCTGATCGGACTCCTGCCTACGGCATCCATGCCGGGTTGGGCCATCCTGGCGCCCATCCTCCTGGTGGTTCTGCGCTTCTTCCAAGGCCTCGCCCTTGGTGGAGAATGGTCCGGCGCGGCTTTGCTCGCCACCGAGAACGCTCCGGAAGGCAAGCGCGCCATCTACGGAACGTTCCCGCAGCTTGGTGCCCCGATCGGCTTCATCATTGCCAACGTCATCTTCATCTGGATGAACGTGGCACTGACCGCCGAAGAGTTCCTCGCATGGGGCTGGCGGGTTCCGTTCATCCTCAGTGCCGTGCTGGTCATCGTGGGCCTCTACGTCCGGTTGAAGCTGGTGGAAAGCGTGTCCTTCACCAAGGTCATCCAGCAGGAGAAGGTCCAGAAGCTGCCCCTCGCAGCCACACTCAAGAGCCACTGGCGCCCCGTGGTGGCCGGTACCTTCATCATGTTCGCCACCTACGTGCTCTTCTACATCATGACCACGTTCACTTTGTCCTACGGCACCAAGCCCACCCTGGCCGGTGCCCAGGCCGCCGCCGAAAAAGCCGGCAAGCCCATGACAGCTGACCAAATCGCAGCATTCGTTCCCGGACTGGGCATTACCCGCTCTGACTTCCTGTGGATGCTGATCATCGGCGTGGTCTTCTTCGGCATCTTCACGGTGGTTTCCGGGCCGCTGGCTGAGAGGTGGGGCCGCCGCAAGTTCCTGCTGGGCGTCACCGCCGGCATCTTCGTCTTCGGTGCGCTCTGGTTCACCATGTTCGGCCCTGGCCAGGCCGCCGCCATGGTTGGACTCATTGTTGGCTTCACGCTCATGGGCCTGACGTTCGGTCCCATGGCCGCCATCCTGCCCGAGCTCTTCCCGGCAAATGTCCGATACACAGGTTCTGCGGTCGCTTACAACCTGTCGTCCATGATCGGCGCCGCCCCGGCATCGTTCGTGGCCATCGCACTCTGGTCGGCAGCGAACGGAAGCACCTGGTTGGTGGGTGTCTACATGGCCGTCGCCGCTGTGGTGACCTTCATCGCCCTGTGGTTGACGCGTGAAACCAAGGACACCGACTACGAGAACAACGTAGCCTAAGTACGCCATCGCGCGGTCGCCCCCCCCCCGTTGGGGGGGGGGCCGACGTCGTTAAGCGGTTGTTCTTAGTCCTCGATGGTGGCGATGACGGCGCCGGCGGCGACGGTCTCGCCTGCCGCGGCGGACAGGCCGCGAATGGTGCCGGCCTTGTGGGCTGTGAGGGGCTGCTCCATCTTCATGGCTTCGAGGACGACGATCAGGTCGCCCTCGGCCACGACGTCGCCTTCAGAGGCTGCCACCTTGACGATGGTGCCCTGCATGGGCGACGTCAGGGCGTTGCCGCCGGCCGCAGCAGCCGTAGCACCAGCGGAACGGGAGCGCTTTTTGGACTTCCCGGACTTGGGGCCCGAGCCACTCGAGACGGCAGCCACTCCGCCACCCAAGCCGGAAGGCAGGACGACCTCAAGGCGCTTTCCGCCAACCTCGACGACGACGCGCTGGCGCTCACCGGCGTCGGGGTTTTCTGCGCCGGCCGTGCTGGCAGACCAAGCCGGGATGCTGTTGACGAACTCAGTTTCGATCCAGCGGGTGTGAACCTTGAATGGACCCTCAGCCGGGGCGAAATCGGGGTCGGTGACCACTGCCAGGTCGAAAGGAATAACGGTGGGGATACCCTCCACCACCATCTCTTCCAAGGCGCGGCGTGAACGCTGCAGGGCCTGCTCGCGGGTAGCGCCGGTGACGATCAGCTTGGAGAGCATGGAGTCGAAGTTGCCACTGATGACGTCTCCCTGATCCACGCCGGAATCGATCCGGACGCCGGGTCCGGTCGGGTTCTTCAGGGTGGTGATGGTGCCCGGGGCGGGCATGAAGTTGCGGCCCGGGTCTTCGCCGGTGATGCGGAACTCGAAGGAGTGGCCACGGACCTCGGGGTCCTCGTAGCCGAGGGCTTCGCCGCGGGCGATGCGGAACTGCTCGCGGACCAGGTCGATGCCCGTGACTTCTTCGGAGACGCAGTGCTCCACCTGGAGCCGGGTGTTGACCTCGAGGAAGGAGATGGTGCCATCCTGGCCCACCAAGAACTCACAGGTGCCGGCGCCGAGGTAGTTGGCCTCCTTGAGGATGGCCTTGGAGGATTCGTAGAGGCGCTTGACCTGCTCTTCGCTCAGGTACGGCGCGGGAGCCTCCTCGACGAGCTTCTGGTTGCGGCGCTGCAGGGAGCAGTCGCGGGTGGAGACGACAACCACGTTGCCGAAGCCGTCTGCCAGGCACTGGGTCTCAACGTGGCGCGGTGCATCGAGGAAACGCTCGATGAAGCATTCGCCGCGGCCGAAAGCTGCGGTGGCTTCGCGCACGGCAGACTCGTACAGTTCAGGGATTTCGTCCATGGTGCGGGCCACCTTGATACCACGCCCGCCACCGCCGAAGGCAGCCTTGATGGCGACAGGAAGTCCGAATTCCTCGGCGAACTTCAGGATTTCGTCGGCATCCTGGACGGGGTCGGCCGTACCAGGGACCAGCGGAGCCCCCACCTTTTCGGCGATGTGGCGGGCCTGGACCTTGTCGCCCAACGCGGAGATGGCCTCGGGGGAGGGACCGATCCAGGTGATACCGGCGTCGATGACCTTCGCAGCAAACTCGGCGTTCTCGGCCAGGAAGCCGTAACCGGGGTGGATGCCGTCGGCGCCGGACTGCTTGGCAACCTCAATGATCTTGTCCATCACCAGGTACGACTCGGCAGCGGTGTTGCCACCCAATGCGTAGGCTTCATCGGCGAGGCGGACGTGGAGGGCGTCGCGGTCAGGGTCGGCGTAAACCGCCACGGAGGCAATGCCTTCGTCCCGGGCGGCTCGGATGATGCGGACCGCGATTTCGCCGCGGTTGGCAATCAAGACCTTGGTAAGAGGGCTGGAAATGGGCTGCGCCGGGTTAGCTGACAAGTTGTTGACTCCTTCTGTCCTTCAGGGAGCCTAGCGTGATTGTGAGGGTTCCGCCCATATTGATGGGGGATTCCGTGTGTGAGGCGATGTTCCTTTGTAGGGTTGCTACAAATTGCTTCTACTGGCTGTTCGAGTTCCACAGCTCTGTGATGCCTACGTTCGCGTGCACCAGCAGATCCCGGAGGGTGGAGATGGAAAGCCCGACGACGGCGTGCGGGTCGCCGTCGACCTTGCGGATGAAGGCCCCACCCAGGCCGTCAATGGTGAAGGAACCGGCGCAGTGCAGGGGCTCGCCGGTGGCGATGTAGGCGTCGATCTCGCTTTCGGACATCTGCGCGAAGTGAACTTCCGCGCTGGAGACCCCGCCCACCGTGGCGCCTGTGCCGTCCGGGGACCCGTCGCCGGCATCATCCTGGTCCGCGTCCGCTGCGGTATCCCGGCAGTCAACAAGCCAGTGCCCTGTGTGAAGTACTCCCTGTGAACCGCGCATCCGCAGCATCCGCTCCCGGGCAACCTCCGGGGTGTAGGGCTTGCCGTGGGACTCGCCGTCGAATTCGAAGACAGAGTCGCACCCGATCACCAGGGCGCCTTCGGCTTCGGGGAGGGCTGCAACGGCTTCTGCCTTGGCACGGGCGAGCAGGAGGGCTGTGTCGTGGGCATCCGTTACGCCGTACTTTGCCTGGACGGCATCCTCATCGACGTCCGAGACCAGGACCTCATGCTGGATTCCCGCCTCCGTAAGCAGCTTGGTGCGGGCGGGGGACTGGGAGGCGAGAATCAATCGGGTCACGCCCTCCAGCCTAATACGACGCTCTCTCACATCCCGCCTGCTTCCCGCCGTCCCTCGCTCACATCCCGCCTGCTTCCCGCCGTCCCTCGCTCACGTCCGCGCTTAAACGCCCGACGCTCCATCACTGCCGTGAAGCAAGTGATGGAGCGTCGGGTTGAAGGGTTGGTTACGTGGAGGAGCGTTAGTGGACCAGTTCCTCGGATCCGGCCTTGGGGCGGTCGCTGCGGGTGAGCTTGGCGCCTTCGACGTCCACGTCCGGGAGGATCCGCTGGAGCCACTTGGGCAGCCACCAGGCTTTTTCGCCCAACAGGTACATCACGGCCGGAACGATCGTCATGCGGACCACGAACGCATCGATGAGCACACCGAACGCCATTGCGAAGCCCAGCGGCCGGACCATGGTGAGGTGGCTGAAGATGAAACCCGAGAACACGCTGACCATGATGATCGCGGCGGCGGTGACCACGGCCGCGGCGTGGCTGAACCCGGACCGGACCGCGTGCTTGGCGGACTCACCGTGCATGAACGATTCGCGCATGCCGGAGGTGATGAACACCTGGTAGTCCATGGCCAAACCGAACAGCACACCGATCAAAATGATGGGGAGGAAGCTCAGGACGGCGCCGGGGTTGGCGACGTCGAAGATCCCACCCAACCAGCCCCACTGGTACACGGCCACTACGGCACCGAAGGCAGCAGCCAGCGAGAGCAGGAAGCCACCGGTAGCCAACAGTGGAACAACGATGGAGCGGAACACCAGCAGGAGCAGGATCAGCGAGAGGCCCACAACGATCGCCAGATAAGGCGGCAAAGCGGCACCAAGCTTGGCGGACACATCGATGTTGCCTGCAGTCTGGCCGGTCAGTCCGATGGTCACATCGTTCTGTTCACGGATGTCCGTGCCCTTGGCGCGGACATCGGAAACCACCTGGACGGTGCTGGCGCTGGCGGGGCCTTCCTTCGGGATGACCTGGTAAACGGCCGTTCGGAGGTCATCGCTCAAGGCCACAGGCACTGCGGCGATCACGTTGTCCACGCCCCGCAGCTTGTCGGCGACATCGTACTGCTTGTTCTTGGCGTCGTTTTCGCTCAGACCTTCAGGGAACTCGGCGACCACGATGATCGGGCCCGTCATGCCTTCGCCGAAGCTGCTGCGGGTGAGGTCATAGGCCTTGAACGCCTGTGAATCGACAGGTTCGGACCCGCCGTCGGGCAGTGCAAGCCGCAACTGGGAAGCCGGTAGTGCCAGGGCGCCAAGAAGCACGACGCTGGCCACGAGCGCGAACCACGGGTGCCGGGTAACAAGGCCGCCCCAGCCACCGCTGCTGCGCTTCTCTTCGAGGGCGCGGTCGGCCGCTTCGTGGCCCGGTTCGGCATTGTGCTTGGCGGCCTTGGCCCAGGCGCGCTTGGAGATGAGCCGGCGGCCGATCAGCGCCAGGACGGCGGGCGTCAGGGTCAATGCGACGACGACGGCGACCGCCACTGTCGCCGCGGCGGCGACACCCATGACTGCGAGGAAGGGGAGTCCGGGGACCACCAGGGCAGCAAGCGCGATGATCACGGTGAGGCCCGCGAACAACACAGCGTTGCCGGAGGTGCCCGTGGCGAGGGCCGCGGACTCTTCGCCGTCCATGCCTGCCAACAGTTGGCCGCGGTGGCGGTTGACGATGAACAGGGAGTAGTCGATACCCACCGCAAGGCCCAGCATCAGGGCGAGCATCGGGGAGATGGAGCTCATGTCGATCACGCTGGTGAGCGCGAACGTGCCACCGACGCCAACCGCGACACCGATCAAAGCCATCACCAGCGGAAGGCCGGCTGCGACCAGGGTGCCGAGCATAAGGATCAGGACCAGCGCGGCGACGGCGACGCCCACGATTTCGGCAATGCCGAAGATCTGCGAAACGTCCTCCGTAATCTCCTTGCTGGCGTAAGCCGTGACGCCTGCGGAGGAGACCTCGTGAACGATGTCCTGTACTTGCTTGCGGACGGCTGGATCCACTGCGTTGATGGAGGTCTTGAACTGGACCTGCGCAATTGCTGCTTTGTTGTCGCTGGAGACGAACCGGAGCCCCTCCGAGGCGGCAGCCTGCCGCTTCGAGAGGGCCAAGGTGGTGGCGCCGTCGGCCGCTTCCTTTGTGCCGGCGTCGAGCTTTTCCTTGCCCGCGGCGAGCTCAGCGCGCTTGGCACCGAGCTGCGCGTCAATCTGCGCCGGGGTGAGGCCGGAGGCCGCCAGCTGCTGCTCTGCCGCGGCGAGCTGCGCCTCGCCAGCCGTCAGCTGTGCGCGGGAGGCATCCAGTTGGGCTTGACCTGCCGCCGCCTTGGCTTCACCGTCGGCGATTTGGCCGGCCGCGGAATCCAGCTGTTCTTGCGTGGTGAAGGGGTTCACCGTCCCTTGGATGTCGGGCATGTCCTGCAGCTTGTCGAGGGCGGCCGCGACGGCATCCTTCTTGGACTGGTCGAAACCGGCGTCGCCGGCGTCGAAGACGACGCTCGCGGATCCCCCGGAGGAAGCAGGCAGGGCTTCCTTGAGCTTGTCGGCCATCCGCTGGGTTTCGGTGCCGGGGATGGTGAAGTTGTTGGACATGGTGCCGTGGAAAGCTGCGGCTGAACCGCCCACTGCCACCAGGACGGCCAGCCAGATGGAGATCACCAGCCAGCGGCGCCGGTACGAGAATTTGCCGAGCCGGTAGAGGAACGAAGCCATGTCAGAACCGATCTTTGGTGGTTGGAACAGAGGGTGCGGCTGATGCCGGAGATTGTGGGGCTGAAACGTCCGACGGCGGCGCGAAGCCGGCGCCGAGGAGACCCATCGCGTCGATGAGGTGCTGGCGAAGGATGGCGAGGGATTCCGCGGAGAGGTCGGGCCCACGTTCGGCGAACCACACGGTCATGGCCGCCTTGCCGCAGGAGATCACCGACCCGGCCAACGCATGCAAGTAGAGCTCGCTGATGCCTTCACCGAGCCGGCTGCGGGCAGCGTCAATGATTTGCCCGGTGCAATGTTCCCAGGCTTCAAGCTCGGACCGGGCCAACGAGCGGTTGTCCTGGGTGAGGCTGAACAGCTCGGCCATGGGTGCCACGGACATCGGATCCGCGAGGGCCATGAGGGCGGCCTGCGCGGATTCGAGGATGGATTCCTCTGCTGGACGCAGGCGGAATTGTTCCAGGGCGTGGTCCATGAAGCCGTCGGCTACTGATGCCAGGGCCGCTTCAAGGCTGGGGAAATAGTTAAAGAAGGTCCGTCGGGAAACTCCCGCGCTGGCAGCGATGTCCTCGACGGTGAAATTGCCGGAGCCGTTGCTGCGCAACAGGTCCAGGGCGGCGGACGCGATGGAGCTGCGGGTGGCCGCCTTGTTGAGCTCGCGCCGGGAGGGCACTGCGGCATCGGCAAGGGCAGGCGACTCTGCAACGGCATCGTGATTGCTGGTTTGGGTCACATACTTACACTAAGTGCAACTTTGCACTCTGCGCAATTTGAAGCGATCCCGGGCAAAAGGGATCCCGTTCTTGTTCGCTCTCCTCACCGTTGAAGGGGAGGAGAGCGAACAAGAACGGGATCTGCCGGGGGCTTGGTTTAGAACTGCGCCGGGGGAGCCGGCGGGGTGGGCTGGGCAGGCGGTGCTGGCTGCTGCGGCTGGGCCGGCTGTTGGGCGGCCGATTTGGTCAAATAGATCGACTGCCCCGTAGCCCCGGGCTCGCCTTCGCCGAGGGGGAGCACATAGACGGCGGTTCCGTAGGCGCAGACCTCGGTCCAGTTGGTGCCCATCTCGGAGGTGTCGAACCGCATGGCGACGATGGCATTGGCGCCACGTTGCTGCGCTTCGTTGACCATGCGTGCCATAACTTCCTGGCGGCTTTCGTAGAGTGCCTTGGTCATTTCGGGCAGCTCTCCGCCGCCTAGGGAGCGGAATCCGGCAAGCATCTGCGAACCGATGTCCCGTGAACGGACAGTGAGGCCCATGACTTCGCCGAACACGGCGTCGATCCGGTGGCCCGGAATTTCATTTGATGTGACGATCAGCATGCTCAGAGCCTATCCAGCTTTGGGCCCTTTAACAGGGAGATCCCCCGGGGAGAACTCCCCAGGGGATCTACGCCGTTCTAAAACGGGCTGGAATTAGGCTTTCGTTCCCGCGAGTTCCCGTTCATCCGCTTCAGCAGCGGCTTTGTCGGCTGCGTATTCATCAGCAAACGCAGCGCCATTGCGGGGTGCGTTGTAGAGCGACTCGTCCAGGATGCCTTGACGCTTTGCCACGATGGCGGGGACCAGCGCTTGGCCCGCAACGTTGACGGCGGTACGGCCCATGTCCAGGATGGGATCGATCGCCAGCAGGAGGCCGACGCCGGCAAGCGGCAGTCCCAGCGTGGACAGGGTCAGGGTGAGCATGACCACTGCGCCGGTGGTGCCGGCCGTTGCAGCGGAACCAAGGACGGAGACCAGCACGATCAACAGGTACTGGCTGAAGTCCAGGTTGATGCCGAAGAACTGGGCTACAAAGATCGCTGCGATGGCAGGGTAGATTGCTGCGCAGCCGTCCATCTTGGTGGTGGCGCCCAGCGGCACGGCGAAGGAAGCGTAGCCGGAGGGGACGCCCAGGTTCCGTTCGGTGACGCGCTGCGTGAGCGGCAGCGTGCCGATCGAGGAGCGGGAGACGAACGCCAGTTGGACCGCGGGCCAAACACCGGAGAAGTACTGCTTGACTGACAATCCGTGGACGCGGACCAGGATCGGGTACAGCACAAAGAGCACCAGTGCCAGGCCGATGTAGATGGCGGCCGTGAACTTGCCCAGCGAACCGATGGTGTCCCAGCCGTAGATGGCCACAGCGTTGCCGATCAGGCCCACGGTGCCCAGCGGGGCAATCCGGATGATCCACCAGAGGACCTTCTGGATAACGGCCAGTGCGGAAGCGTTGAATGTCAGGAATGCCTCAGCCTGTTTGCCTACCTTGAGTGCGGCGATGCCGACGGCGATGGCGACCACAAGGATCTGGAGCACGTTGAAGCTGACGGAAGTGCTGACCGTTGTGGCAGCGTTGGCGCTTTCGGTCACGGTAGAGCTGGCGCCGAGGCCGAGGAAGTTCTTGGGGAAAAGGCCGATCAGGAAGGCCCACCAGTCACCGGTCTTGCCAGCGTATTCAGCTTTCTGGGTAATGCCAGTGGCTGCCCCGGGCTGCAGGAGTACGCCCAGGCCGATGCCGATCAATACCGAAACCAGCGACGTGATGGCGAACCAGAGCAGAGTGTTCCAGGCCAGACGGGCAGCGTTGGAGACCTGCCGCAGGTTGGCGATCGAGCTCACCACAGCGGTGAAGATCAAAGGAACGACGGCGGTCTGCAGCAACGAGACGTAGCTGGACCCGATCGTCTGGAGGGTTGCGCCAAGGCCGTTGGGGGCTGTCTTGGTGCTGCCTGTGTACTTGGCGATGAGGCCAAGGACGAGGCCCACAATGAGGGCTGCGATGATCTGGACGCCGAAGGAACCGGCCCACTTGGGGAGCCGGAAGCCGGGCTTGCCAGCTGCTGGGGAAGTGTTGGTTGAGGTGCTCACCGAAACACGTTAGGTGTCTGGCTAATAACATAGCGAACGGACGTTGAGAAATGTTACGTGCGCAAAAGTTATTCCTACCGCTCCTGTGACGTTGGCCTCAGCGCGTATTTACCGGGCCGGGTCACGGTGGTCTCCGATGAGGACGGGTCCCGGTGAATTTGAGCAGTAGTGGGGAAGATTACACCGGACTTGAGCGAGTTGATTCGGTCGACTGGCTGCACGACCTGCCCCACCGATCGCACCTCGTAGTCACACGGGGCGATCAGTGGGAATAGCCTCAGCCCAGCAACGCCCGCCGCAGCACGTCCAAACCAACAGAGCCGATGTTCAGTGCCTTGCTGTGGAAGGACTTCAGGTCAAAGCCGTCGCGCCCCTCAAGCTCGGCACGGATCTGTTCCCACAGGCGCTGCCCCACCTTGTAGGACGGCGCCTGTCCCGGCCAGCCGAGGTAGCGGGTGAATTCGAATTGGAGTTGGCCTTCGCTGATATCGAGGTTGGCTTTGAGGAAGTCGAAGCCTTTTTCGGGTGTCCAGGTGCCGGTGCCCCAGCGTTCAGGGACAGGCAGTTCCAGATGGACGCCGATGTCGAAGACCACACGGGCTGCCCGCATGCGTTGTCCGTCCAGCATGCCCATGTGGTCACCCGGGTCTTTGAGGTATCCGAGCTCCAGCATGAGCTGCTCCGCGTAGAGCGCCCAGCCTTCGCCGTGGCCGGAGACCCAGCAGACATTGCGGCGCCAGTTGTTCAGGAGCTCACGGCGGTAAGTTGCCGTGGCGACCTGGAGGTGGTGGCCGGGGACGCCTTCGTGGAAGACCGTGGTGGTTTCGGACCACGTGGTGAAGGTGTCTTCGCCTGCTGGAACTGACCACCACATGCGCCCAGGTCGGGAGAAGTCGTCGGAGGGGCCGGTGTAGTAGATGCCACCCTCGTCGGTAGGGGCGATCATGCACTCGAGGGTTTTCATGACATCCGGGATGTCGAAATGGACGTCGGCGAGCTCGGACACGGCACGGTCGGAAAGTTCCTGCATCCACGCTTTGAGTGCGTCGGTGCCCTTGATCTGGCGCGCGGGGTCGTTGTTGAGGATGGCCTTGGCTTCTTCAATGGATGCGCCGGGCTTGATCTGCGCCGCGACCTTTTCCTGCTCGCCGATAAGCCTCTCGAGCTCCTGAACGCCCCAGGCGTACGTCTCTTCCAGATCGATTTGTGCGCCAACGAATGAACGCGAGGCCAGCGCGTAGCGTTCGCGCCCGACCGCGTCCTTCTCCGGTGCAAGGGGGAGGAGCTCGTCCCGCAGAAAATCGCCGAGGGCGCTGTACGCAGAACGCGCGGCTGCGGTCCCGGCGTCGAGCCTGTCCTGAACATCGGCGGGCAGCGGCTGGCCATTAAGGGCGGCCGATGAAGCCATCTTGGCGAAGAATCCGTCCTCGGCTGCGTATCGGCCGGTCTGCTCGATGACAATCCGGACTTGGCGGGCGGCGGCTACTTTGCCCGACGCGGCAGCGGTCCGGAGGGAAGCGATGTACCTCTCAATCGCCCCGGGAACATTAGCTGCACGGCCGGCGATATGCTCCCACTGTTCCACCGTGTCCGTGGGCATGAGGTCGAAGATCGCACGAATGTCCTGGGCCGGTGAGGCGATGTTGTTGAGGTCGGCGGCGTCCCAACCCGACTCGTGGATCTCCAGCTCCAGTCCGAGCCGCTCGCGCATGGCGTCCAGGGTGACGGCGTCCACGTCATCCGAAGGCTCAAGGCCGGCCAGGGCGTCCAATGCCAACCGTGTGGCCTCCGCATGAGCCTCGGCACCGGCGGGCGAGTAGTCCTGGTATTCGGTTTCGTGTCCCGGCAGCCCGAGCGTGGTGGCGAAGCTGGGGTTGAGTTCGATCAGCTTTTCTGTGTACGCGTCAGCGACGGCATCGATGGCGGACTTCGGGCGTACGGGGGTGTTTGCAGTAGTCACCCACAGAGCCTATCCGCGACGCAGCTTACGTGAAAGGGTTGTTGAACTTTTCTACGAACGGGAAAATTAGCCGCGGCTGCGCTTCCATGCACCCGGACCCGGGCTGGGATCCAGGCGCAGTTGTTGGCGACGGACCCAGTGACGGACGCTCGGCTTGGTTGGGGCCGCTTCCTGCGGTGTCCCAAGGGAGATCACGACGGCGGCAATCGCCGCGAGCTCTTCGGCCGTCGGTTCGCCCTTGACCACCGAGAACAGCGGGGTGGCCGGTTCTTGATCGGGCGCCGTATCGGCGCGGTGCTTCGGCGTGCTCACAGCGGGATGTTTCCGTGCTTCTTGGTGGGCAGGCTGGCACGCTTGTCGCGAAGGGCGCGCAGGCCGCGAATGATCTGTACACGGGTATCCGAGGGAGCGATCACGGCATCAACGTAACCCAGTTCAGCGGCCTGGTAGGGGTTGAGGAGTTCTTCCTCGTAGCCCTGGATGATCTCGGCCCGCTTGGCCTCGACATCACCGCCGGCTTCGGCCACCGCAGCGAGATCGCGGCGGTACAGGATGTTCACCGCACCCTGGGCTCCCATGACGCCGATCTGGGCGGTGGGCCAGGCGAGATTCAGGTCTGCGCCGAGCTTCTTGGAGCCCATCACGATGTAGGCGCCACCGTAAGCCTTGCGCGTGATGACGGTGAGCTTGGGAACGGTTGCCTCGGCGTAGGCATAGAGGAGCTTGGCGCCACGGCGGATGATGCCCTGGAATTCCTGGTCCTTGCCGGGCAGGAAGCCGGGGACGTCCACCAGGGTGATGATGGGGATGTTGAAGGCATCGCAGTGGCGGACAAAGCGGGCAGCCTTTTCCGAGGCGGAGATGTCCAGGGTTCCCGCGAACTGCATGGGCTGGTTGGCCACGATGCCCACAGTGTGCCCCTCAACGCGGCCGTAACCGATCATCACGTTGGGGGCGTAGAGGGACTGCATCTCAAGGAAGTGGGCGTCATCAACGATCTGCTCGATGACCTTGCGCATGTCATAAGGCTGGTTGGCGGAGTCGGGGATCAACCCATCCAAGGCGAGGTCGTCGTCGTCGACTTCCAGTTCCTGGTCGTGCTCCACAACGGGGGCCTCGGATAGGTTGTTGGACGGCAGGAAGTCAAGGAGTTCGCGAACAAACTCAATGGCGTCTGCTTCGTCGGAAGCGAGATAAGTGGAGGTGCCGGTGGTGGCGTTGTGCTGCCGCGCGCCGCCCAGGGTTTCCATATCCACATCTTCACCGGTGACGGTCTTGATGACGTCGGGTCCGGTGATGAACATGTGGGATGTTTTGTCCACCATGACCACATAGTCGGTCAGCGCGGGGGAGTACGCGGCGCCGCCGGCGCACGGGCCCATAATGAGGGAAATCTGGGGGACCACGCCGGAAGCGTGGACGTTGTTGCGGAAGATGTCCGCAAACATGGCCAGCGAGGCGACGCCTTCCTGGATACGCGCGCCGCCGCCGTCGTTGATGCCCACAACCGGGCAGCCGTTGCGGAGGGCAAATTCCTGGACCTTGACGATCTTCTCGCCATTGACCTGGCTCAGCGAGCCGCCGTAGACACTGAAGTCCTGGCTGTAGATGGCGACGAGGCGTCCGTCCACGGTGCCGTAGCCGGAAACGACGCCGTCGCCAAGGGGCTTCTTCTTTTCCATGCCGAACGCGGTGGAGCGGTGGACTGCAAGGGCGTCGAACTCGACGAACGATTCAGGGTCAAGCAGGAGGTCGATGCGTTCGCGGGCAGTGTTCTTACCGCGTGCGTGCTGCTTCTCAATCGCTTCCGGGCCGGAGGGTTGCTCGGCACGTGCCTGGCGGTCGCGGAAGTCGGCAATCTTTCCCGCTGTCGTTGTCAGATCGTGGCTCATCAAGTGTCTCCGGCTCTGTAGCTGATTTTCGCTGGCGCAGTTCGGTGTTGGCGCAAAGCTTAAGTAGCTTCCGTACAAAGAACAGGCCCCGCAGGCCAGTCTAGTGACGCCTTTGCCGCGAACCGCTGTAGAAACCCTACAATTTTCCGCGTCCAAGCCAAAGGCAACGCTATGTTACCCGTCAGTAACATACTTGGGTTAGAGTGTCCCCATGACTTCAAGCAACGACGCTTCCCGCGCACTCCCGAAGGCAGAAACTCCCTACGTGGCCACCGGATCGCTCAAGGGCAGGACCATCCTGATGTCCGGTGGAAGCCGCGGCATCGGACTGGCCATTGCCACTCGTGCAGCCCGCGATGGCGCCAACATTGTGCTGATGGCAAAGACCGGCGACCCGCATCCCAAACTTGAGGGGACGGTCTTTACCGCTGCTGACCAGTTGGTCGCAGCGGGCGGCCAGGCGCTGCCGCTGGTCGGGGACGTCCGCAACGATGACGATGTCGCTGCAGCGGTCGCCGCCGCCGTCGAGCGTTTCGGAGGGATCGACGTCGTCGTTAACAACGCCTCGGCGATCGACCTGTCCCGAACCGACGCCGTGGACATGAAACGCTATGACCTCATGCAGGACATCAACGTCCGTGGCACTTTCCTGCTCTCCAAGCTGGCGTTACCGGCCCTGCGTGAGTCAGGGCACGGCCACATCCTCACATTGTCGCCGCCCCTCAACCTGGACCCCAAGTGGGCAGGGATGCACTTGGCCTACACAATGGCCAAGTACGGGATGAGCCTCACCACCCTCGGTCTCGCCGAAGAGCTGAAGGACGACGGCGTTTCGGTCAACTCGCTCTGGCCGTGCACCCTGATCGACACGGCCGCGATCCGGAACATGCCCGGCGGCCAGCAGATCGTCCAAGCAGCACGTGGCCCGGAGATCATGGCCGATGCGGCGCACGCTGTGCTGACCGGCCAGGGCACCACAGGTAATTTCTTCACCGACGAACAGGTGCTCCGCGCCGCCGGCGTGTCGGACTTCGCGCCGTACAGCCTCGGCGCCCCCGAAGACCGCCTGGTGCCGGACATTTTTCTCTAGGCGGATTCCCAGACGCTTTTGGAGCCAGACACCATCCCAGGCCGCCGCAACTGGATAGGATTCAGCTATGGATGCCGAACAGCCAGAGAGCAGCGAGCCGCACGTCCCCTCTGCCCACACAGACCGGCCCGGGCTGGACCGCCAGGCGCTCCTTGAGCCGGACTTCCTGTCGGCAACGGGCATCTCCCAACTGAACATCGTCGAGTCCACAGGATCCACCAACCAGGACCTGGTGCGGGCCGTCACTGTCGAGCCGAAGAAGTGGGCCGACCTCGCCGTGCTGACTGCGGAGCACCAGACTGCCGCACGCGGACGGCTGGACCGTCATTGGGAATCGCCGGAACGCTCCGCCGTGTCTGTGTCCATGGTGCTGCGCCCCGTCACGGCTGACGGCATGCCCGTCCCCACGCAAAGCTATTCGTGGATTTCTCTTCTGGCTGCCGTCGCGTTGCGGGAGGCCCTGCAGGAAACGGCCGGTGTGACCGCGGAGATCAAATGGCCCAATGATGTCCTGGTAAACGGACGCAAGATCGCAGGGATACTGGCCCAGATGACGCCCTTGGGGGACGGGTCGGTCCCCGCGGTGATCCTGGGAGTTGGCCTCAACGTGTCCCTGGCTGAAGACGAACTTCCGGTGCCCACGGCCACGTCACTCGCCCTGGAAGGGGCCACGACGACGGACCGCACCGCGCTGCTGAAGAGCTACCTATCGCGGTTTGCGCGGTTGTACCGCAGTTTCTGCAACGCCGAAGGTGACCCGGCTGCTGGCCTGGCCGGGGGACAGTCCCTGCATAAGCGCGTTGAATCCGCCATGGTGACATTGGGTCGCGAGGTCCGGGCCCACTTGCCTGGTGACAATGAACTGGTGGGGCATGCATCCCGCCTTGATGAGCATGGTTCGCTGCTGGTTGTGGACCATGGCGGCAGGGAGCACGTTATTACGGCCGGGGATGTGGTGCATTTGCGCGCCACAGAAAGCGGTTATGCGTAAGGAGTTGCTACCGGGGGAACAGGTCATCGCCGTGACACGGCAGCAGGGCCGAACCTTGTTTCTTCCTGTGCTGGTGTTCATTGTCGTTCCGGCTGTCGCCGCTTACGCCTGTGCCTGGGTGGTCAAAGGCAATGCACAGCGTCTGGCCCCCTTCATTACCGCGGAATGGACGCCATGGCTCATGGGCGCTGCGGTGGTTCTTGCTGCGTGGGTGCTGCTTGCCTACTGCTTCAAACGTGTGCTCCACTGGCGTTCTGTCCGATACATCCTGACGAGCCGCAGGATACTTGCCAAGTACGGCATGTTTCGACGCAATGACTGGCAGGTTTCCCTCATGGCGGTACGTCACGTGGGGGTTCATCAGACGGTGATCCAGCGGGCACTGCACTCCGGGAATATATCCTTGGATACCGGGCACTCCGGAGTGGCCGTGCTGAACGACGTCCCCCTGGTTGGGAAATTCAGGGGCTTCATTCTTGACGCGATGGATGAGCTCCCGAAGGGTGAGGTTTTTGAGGGTGAAGTGCTGAGGGATTTTGACGAGTTGCCGTGGGAGCTGAGAGAAGGTGGAAGAGATGAGCGTTGAGGATCAGCAGTCCGGCGAGGACCTGGACCAAGAGTTCGACGCCGTACCCGAGCCTTCCGCGGACGAGGACACCGAGGCGCGGCCCGCCCCGGTGACCACCGGTCCGCCCACTGGCGTGATGTCCGCGGAGCGCCTCGCCATTAAAGCACTTGAGTCCAAGCTCCTGGGTGGGGAACGCAAGCTCCGCCGTCGTGAAGTTGCCGCCGGTGCCGGCGTGTCCATCCTTTCCGCCCGGAAGATATGGCGAGCCCTGGGCTTCCCGAACTTTGGCGATGAGGACGTTGCCTTCACCGAGCGGGACCAGGCGGCGCTGTCCCGCATCCTTGACCTGGTGCGTGCGGGCCTCCTGACTGAAGAGGCCGCGATTTCCGTGACCCGGTCCATCGGGCAAATGACCGACCGTATGGTGGTCTGGCAAATCGAAGCCCTGGTGGAGGACATGGTGTCCGAACAGGGTATTCCCGACGCCGTCGCCCGCAAGAAATTGGTGGCCCAGCTGCCTGCCCTTGTTGACTCTCTCGAAGAGATCCTTGTCTACTCCTACCGCCGCCAACTCAACGCCGGCGTTCAGCGGCTGGCCGTTCGCGCCGAAGCCGGCTTGCAGGCCAGCGAAGAAGGCCGCGAGGGCGATGAGGACGATTCGCCGTTGCCCCTGGCCCGGGCCGTTGGGTTCGCGGACTTGGTCTCTTACACCAGCCTTTCGCGCCGGATGAATGAGAAGACGCTGGCGCAACTGGTACAGCGCTTTGAGAACAAGTGTGCGGAAATCATCTCCGTCGGCGGTGGCCGCTTGGTTAAGACTGTCGGTGACGAAGTCCTCTACATTGCCGAAACGCCTGCGGCCGGAGCCGAAATTTCGCTGGCGCTCGCCCAGGCCTTCACGGAAGACGAGATCCTGCCCCAATGCCGTGTGTCCATGGTGTGGGGCCGCATCCTTTCCCGGCTCGGCGACATCTACGGGCCTACCGTTAACCTTGCTGCCCGGCTCACCACCCTGGCCCAGCCCGGAACGGTTTTGGTGGATGCCATGACGGCTGCGGCACTGGGGCAGGACGACCGCTTTGTCCTGGTTCCCCAGAAGTCCGAGAACGTCCGTGGCTTCGGCGAGATCCATCCCGTCATGCTGGCCCGTGGCCGGGGCAAGGGCCTGGTCCTGGACTAGGGCCCCGCGGTAAGCCCCCGCGGCCTTCCGACCTGCAGACCCGAACGCTCTCTCACATCCCGCCGTATTCCGCCGGGCGCTCTCTCACTTCCTTGAAGAAAGTGGGAGAGCGTTCCGCTTTAAGGGGGTGGGATGTGCGAGAGGGTGGGGCAGCTAGCGGTTCGGAAGGTGCGTTTCAAGTCACAGCTTGGCTATTCGATGGATTAACCCGGTAGGCTGTGCGTTGATTCTGCTGACCGTGATGATGGCGGAAGACCGGGCAGTTGTCCCCATCGCGCAACGGCATGCCGAGGCCGTAGGCTGTCAAAGCCAATGGATAGCCGGGTCTCGGGTCTCCTCCGTTGGCCGTGGGGTGCGTGGGATAGTCTTAGGGACTGAAAATTCCGCCGCCGTATGGGGGTACTGCGGAATGCACGGCTGCCGGCACATGCCGGTTGGCCTGGAAGTCGCTGCGTGTGGGCGGCTGTACACAAAGGGAATTTTGGGGCTGTGACAACTTTCTTCGCCAAGCTGGGGCTGAAAAAGCGTCAAAACAGGAAGCTTATTTCGGGCATTGCGGGCACTGCTGCGGGCGCAGTCCTGGTGGCCGGCGCTGTGTTGTATCCGGGGTTCAAAACCACTGAAGTGGACTTGAACGACGGCGGCGTCTGGGTGGTGAGCAAGACCAAGAATGCCGTGGGTCGGCTGAACTATCCGTCCCGCGTCCTCGACGGTGCCGTCACTCCGGCCACCACGACTTTCGATGTGCTTCAGCACGATGGCAACGTCTTCGTGGACGACGAATCCGGTTCCACGATCAACCAGGTGTCGGCCGCAAACCTCAAGCTCGGCGGCGACAAGCAACTGCCGTCGTCCTCGCAAGTCAGCTACGGTTCAACCGTCCTTTCCGTGACAGACCCTGCCCGCGGCAAGGTGTGGGCGTTGTCGCCATCCACGGTAAACGGCTTCGATGAAGAGGGCACCGAGCCCGTGTTGACGGGAAACCAGGGCCTCGTGTCGGCCGTCGGGGCTGACAACCGCATTTACACAGCGGATCCCGGCAAGGGCGAGATCACGGTCACCACAGTCGACGCCGATGGGGTGCGAACCAACTCCGAGGTCACCAGCGTGGACGGGCTCAAGGGAGCGGGCGACCTGCAGATCGCTGTGGTGGGGGACAAGCCAGTGCTCCTGGACGCCAACTCCGGGAATCTCTTCCTCCCCGGCGGTCGCAAGCTCCAATTGCAGGACGCCCGTGAGGCGAAACTGCAGCAGAGCAGCCAAGACAGCAGCTATGTAGCCATCGCTACGCGCAAGGCCCTTTTGAAGCAGCCGCTGGACGGCGGAACTGCTGCTACCGTCAACGCCGACGGCGAGGGCGTCCCGGCATCGCCGGTCCAGGTCAGCAAGTGCGTTCACGCAGCCTGGGCGGGAGCCAACAAGTACGTCCGCGATTGCGATAACGACGCCGATGACAAGAAGAACAACGTCCCCAAGGCAAGTGCCTCGCCGAGCTACGTGTTCCGCGTCAACCGCGATCTCGTGGTCCTCAACGATGTGAATTCGGGCAGCGTGTGGCTGGTCAACCAGAACATGCAGCTCGTCAACAACTGGGACGACGTTGTCCCTCCCAAGAACCAGTCCGATGACCAGGACCAGGAGTCGGCGGACAACAACACCATCAACGTCCTCCCGGACCGCACCAAGCCGAACCGCCCACCGGACACCAAACCCGATGAGTTCGGTGTCCGCCCGGGCCGGACATCCATCCTGAGCGTCCTGGACAACGATTCAGATCCCGACGGCGATGTCCTTACCGCTGCTGTGGGGGCGAACGGCCCGAAGGCGGGTGCGCTGGAGAACATCTACGGTGGCTCGGCCTTCCAGATCAAGGTCCCGGCCGAAGCCAAACCGGGGACGGAAGTCTTCGACTACAACGCCTCCGATGGCCGTGGCCTGTCAGCCGGCGGCCAAGTAACACTTCATGTGGTGGGGCCGGACGAGAACAAGCCGCCCTTCTTCAAACGCGGAGAGCCCACCACCATGCTGGTGGAACAAGGCAAATCGGTGAGCCAGAACATCCTGACTGACTGGATGGACCCGGACGGGGACGACCTGGTCCTCCTGGACGCAAAGTCGGATAACGACCAGGACCAGGTAAAGGTGCGCCGCGACGGCCTCCTCACCTACCAGGATTCCGGTGCTGCCCCCGGCAAGAAGAACGTCACCATCACTGTTTGGGATGGACGCGCAACCACCACGGGCCGCGTGGTGGTCAACGTGCAGCCGCCAGGCGCCCTCGCCCCGGTGGTCAACGCGGACCACGTCACGGCAGTGGTGGGCCAGGACCTGGTGATCGCACCGTTGAAGAACGACGTTGATCCCAACGGTGGTGCCCTGCGGGTGGCGCATGTCGAGGCTGCCGGTCAAGCGGAGCTCGGCCCGGTGACCGACGGCGGTACCTTCACTTTCCGGAGCAACACCCCGGGCCCGGTGTACTTGACGTACATCGCCAGCAATGGCCCCCAGAGCAGCCAAGGCCTGATCCGTGTGGACGTGGAGTCCGGCAAGGACGCCGGCGCCCCGGTGGCCGTCCACGACGTCGCGCTGCTGCCCGTCGGCGGCAGCGTTCTGGTGGACCCCTTGGCCAACGACTCCGATCCTTCCGGAGGCGTGCTGGTCCTGCAGTCTGTGACCGTCCCGGATGGCTCGTCCGCTTCTGTGAGCGTCATTGACCACAGCGTCCTGCGTGTCACGGACGTCCTGGGAGCGAAGGAACCCTTCGTTTTCAGCTACACCATGTCCAACGGTCGCGCCTCAGCCACAGGTACGGTGGGCGTCGTCCCGGTGCCGGCTCCCGCCGTCGTCGAAGCTCCGCAGCCGAAACCTGACGAAGTCAACGTCCGCGTCAACGACGTCGTGACCATTCCTGTCCTGGACAACGACACCCACCCGCAGGGTGAAGAGCTGTCCGTGGACCCGGTGCTGGCACAGGGCATCCCGGAGGAAGACGGCAAGGCGTTCATTTCCGAGAAGACCCTCCGTTTCATCGCAGGACCGACCCCTAAGACGGTGCGGGCAATCTACAACGCGGTGGACCCGCAAGGGCAAAAGAGCGCCGCCGCCGTCACCATCCACATCCTGCCGTTGGAGGACACACAGAACTCGCGCCCACAGCCGCAAAACCTGACGGCCCGGGTGGTGGCTGGTGGCAGTGTCCGGATTCCGGTGCCACTGGACGGCATAGACCCCGACGGCGATTCAGTCCAGCTCACCGGTATCGACAGCACGCCCACTATGGGAACGGCTACGGCGGGCAGCAGCTTTATCGACTTCGTTGCCGCCGGTGACGGCGCCGGCACCGATACGTTCCGATACAAAGTGATCGACCGGCAAGGCGCAGTCAACGCCGGAACGGTGACGGTAGGCGTTGCACCCCGTGGGGAAAACAACCAGAAACCGGCACCGGTGGATGACGAGGTCAAGGTCCGTCCAGGCCGGCAGATCGCCGTGGACGCCACCGCCAATGACACCGACCCCGATGGCGACATCATCCGTATCCTGACGGAGAGTATTGAAGCTGACCAGGGCGTGGATGCCCAAGTCAGCAAGACCAGTGGCCGTGTCCTGGTGACAGCCCCGGCCGTCGAGGGCACCATCAACGTGCGCTACTCGGTGGCTGATGATCGAGATGCCGTGGGTAACGCCACCATCCGTGTGATCGTCAAGAACGACATCCCGCTGCAGGCACCGATCGCACGGGATGATCGTGTAACGTCTGCGCAGACCCTCGGAAAGACGGCCGTGGACGTACCGGTCCTGAAGAACGACGAGGACCCCGACGGCGTAGGCGAGAACCTGAAGATCTCTACCGGCCTGGAAACGGCCCGGCCAGGATCCGACGGCAACGTGGTGGTGGACCTCACCGAGCAGCCGCAACTGGTGCCCTACACCGTGGAAGATGTGGACGGCCAAAAGTCCACCGCCATCATCTGGGTTCCGGGCATCGGCCAGCAGGTTCCCACGCTCGCCAAGGATGACGTGGTGGAGTTGATCTCGGGGCAGTCCGTGACCGTTGATCTCGCCGAGTGGGTGAAGGTCCGTGAAGGACGCTCGCCGCGCCTGACGCAGGTGGACCGCATCAAGCTCATTGGTGCCGATGGCAGCGACCCCGTGGCGAACAACGGAACGTCCATCAAATACACCGCCGGCGCGGAGTACGTTGGTCCCGGTTCGATCAGCTTCGAAGTCACCGATGGTACTGGTCCCGACGACCCCAACGGCCTGAAATCGACGCTGAGCATCCGCACCAAGGTGCTGCCGGATCCGAACAAGAACAACCCGCCCGTGCTGCTCGGCAGTGAACTTGAGGTACCCAAGGGTGACTCTGCCAGCCTGGACCTCGGCAAGCTCACCTCCGACCCGGATGCTGACGACGTCCAAAACATGAAATATGAGCTGGTGGGCGCGGCCCCGAGTGGCTTCAGGGTCAATGTCGACGGCAAGTCGTTGAAGGTCTCCGCTGATGATTCGGTGCAGATCGGACAGGGCGGCACTGTCCAGGTCAAGGCAAAGGATCCCCGCGGGCTGGAAGCGCTGGCTACCTACAAGTTGTCGTTGAGCGCGTCCAACAGGCCCAAACCGGTAGCCAATGATGACGTGGAACCGGATGCACAGTCCGGGAAACCGGTGACCGTCAACGTCCTCGCGAACGATTCGAATCCGTTCCCGGACACGGCCCTGAAGATCGTTTCGGCCGTGGTGGAGACCGGCCAAGGTTCGGCTGAGCCTGCGGGAGACAGCGTCACGGTGACGCCCGGTGGTGGATTCACCGGCACCATGGTTGTTGCCTACACAGTTTCAGACAAGACGGGTGAGTTGTCCCGCTACGCCACGGCACGTGTGCGCCTCACGGTTAAGGACAAACCCGAGGCCCCCACCACTCCGCTGGCCCAAAGCGTCGGGGATCAAACGGCCCTGCTGACTTGGAATGCCCCCGCCGACCGGGGATCGCCCATTACCAAGTACACCGTGTACGGCGAGGGCGGATTCAAGCAGGACTGCCCGGCCAACACCTGCACCCTGACGGGCCTGACCAACAACGTGAAGTACCACTTTGCCGTGACAGCCACCAATGCCATCAAAGAGTCCGAACGTTCACCGGTATCGGCCGAGGTCCGCCCCGACGTCAAGCCGGACACACCTGTTGCGCCCACCCTGAAGTTCGGCGACAAGCAGCTCTCCGTGGCGTGGGTTCCGCCGGCCAGCAAGGGTTCACCCGTGAAGTCCTACGATCTGGAAATCTCACCGGCTCCGGCCGGTCAGAACCCGCAGATCCAAAACCTCACCGGCTCCAGCCATGTATGGTCGGGCCTGACCAACGGCGTGGCGTACAAGGTGCGGGTGCTTGCCCGGAATGATGCCAAGGAGCCTTCGGAGTGGAGCCCCTATTCCGCCGCGGAAACTCCTGCGGGCATTCCGGCCACACCTGCGGCGCCGACGGTTTCCGGTGCCGGGTCCGTAGGAACTCAGAGCCAGTTGCAGGTCAGCTGGAAGGCACCCAACAACAACGGTGACGCCATCTCTGCCTATACGTTGACCACTTACCGTGGTGGAGCCGTCGTCGGCACCCAGTCTGTGGCCGCGACGTCGCAGAACGTCACCGTAGCCAATGCCGAGGCTGACTACACCTTCACTGTTTCGGCCACGAACAAGGCGGGTGTCAGTGGGGTTAGCCAGCAGTCGGCCGGCATCCGAGCCGCAGGCAAGCCGGGAACCGTTGGAAGCGGCTCGGTCACGGCGACAGGAACCAGTGGTCAGCTTCGGGTGGCGTTCACGCCGCTTACCGCCGCCGAACGGAACGGTTCCCAAGACAACGAAATCACCTACCGCTGGCAGACGGCCAACGGCTCCGGTCCCATCGGGCGCGGTGGCGGTGACATCGGGGGGCAACCCAACGGCACCAATGTTGCGGTCAACATCATCGCGACGTCGGTCAAGAACGGTATGGCCGGCGACGGCAAGAACATCGGCTCGGGTAACCCGTACGGCCCGCCCAATGCACCGAACGTCAGCGGCGGCAAATCCGCCAAGGGCGACGGCCAGGTCCACTGGACGTGGAACAACCCGAACATGAACGGCCGGCCACTGGACCACTACGAGGTCAGCCTCGACAACGGCGGCTGGACTGGAGTGGGCAAGGCAAACAGCTATGACGCGCCCGGTGGCGGTTGGGACAAGACCCGGCAGCTGAAGGTCCGCGCCGTCACGGTAGTCGCAGGACCCGGCAGTGGAAACGTCGCATCCACGTCCGGTGTCGATCCGACCCCTCCGCCTCCCCCTCCAACACCATCCCAGATCCAGGCGCACAACAGCACGTGCCCCGGCAAGCCGGGTCAGGCTGACACGTACAACCCGAGCGGTCCCACGTGTGGAGTTGGCTGGGTGGAACGCTCGTGGGGCCGGATTGATGTCACCTGCAGGCAGGACATCTACCGCAACGGCACGGCTTGGTACAAGCTCAAGGGATCACCGAAGGATGGCTGGTTCGTCAAGCCCATCACGGTGGACCTTTATGGCCCCGTCCCTCCGCCGTGCTGAACCCGGCCTACGACGCTGGGCAACACCGTCACCCCAACACCCCCTTCACAACGAACAGGATCAACCGATGACCATGACAAACGAGCAAGCCGCGTGGTTTGCAGAGACGTTCGAGAAGCTCGTTGCCAACGTGGGCCAGGCCGTACTGGGCAAGGAACACGTCATCCGGCTGACCTTCACGGCGATGCTGGCCGAAGGGCACGTCCTGTTCGAGGACGCTCCAGGCACCGGTAAAACGTCGCTGGCCCGGGCACTTGCCGCGACGGTCCAGGGTTCGCACAACCGCATTCAGTTCACCCCGGACCTCCTGCCGTCGGACGTGACTGGTGTGACCATCTATGACCAGAAGACCCAGAAGTTCGAGTTCCACAAGGGTCCGGTGTTCAACAACATCGTCCTGGCTGATGAGATTAACCGTGCCTCGCCGAAGACGCAGTCCGCGTTGCTCGAAGTCATGGAGGAGTCCCGGGTGACCGTGGACGGCACCACCTACGACGCCGGCCGCCCGTTCATGGTCCTGGCAACCCAGAACCCGATCGAGCAGGCAGGCACCTACCGGCTGCCCGAGGCCCAGCTTGACCGCTTCCTGATCAAGACCTCCATCGGCTACCCGGACCACGCGTCCACGGTTCGGTTGCTGGGTGGGGCCAACCTGAAGGACCGTTCAAAGGAGCTCACCCCGCTTATCACCACCCAGGCTGTGGCTGATATGGCGGACCTCGCAGCCACAACCCACGTGGACACGGCCGTGCTTGAGTACATTTCCCGCCTGTGTGAGGAGACCCGCAACGCCTCCGAGACCCGCCTCGGTGTGTCCGTACGTGGCGCACTGGCCATGGTTCGGGCTGCCAAAGTGTGGGCAGCCGGGCAAGGCCGGAACTTCGTGTTGCCGGATGACATCAAGGAACTGGCGCCGGTGGTGTGGACGCACCGATTGGTGATGGATCCGGAAGCCGAGTTCTCCGGTGCCACACCGGAAGTGGTGCTCAACCGCGTCCTCGCCGATGTCGCTGCACCACAGCAGCGCGCCACGGCGTAGCCGGTACTCCAAACCGACCCCGGACCTGCAGTCCGGCACGAACAACTCCGGCACGAACAAAGGTCCCCACATGTCCTCCAGCACACCCCTGAACAGGGCTGCTGATTCGCTCAAGCGCGCTGCCTCGTCGCTTGGCGGCGCCGTCCGCGGCCTCCGCGGTTCGGCCGATCCCTCGGGCAACCGCCTCGACCGGGGTGGCCGAACCAGCAAGGCAAGCAAGCTCCACCCGGCGTCGCTCTGGGCTGAAGCGGCTGGAACGGCCGGTGAGGTCCTGCTCCCGGCCTGGCGCGCAGTCCGGAAAGCCTGGTTGACGTATGCCTGGCCCGTTCTTGCCGTGGTCAGCCTCCTGGGCTGGGTTGTCCTGGCTGCTGCCATCGGGCTGTGGTGGGCCGGTCAGGCCTGGGGTTGGCAGGAAGCGAAGTCGGCCGCGTTGGTGGCCTTCCTCCTGTTTGTCCTGGCCATCGCCTTCATTGTTGGCCGCTCCGCATACGGTGTGGTCCTGGACCTTGCCCGCACCCGTGTAGCTGTTGGAGACGACGCGGTGGGCAGCATCGCCGTATCCAACGTTTCCACCCGGCCCCTCCTGCCTGCGGCGCTTGAATTGCCCGTGGGCGCCAACACCGCGATCTTCCACTTGCCGCGCATGAAACCCGCCCAGGTCCATGAGGACCTCTTCACCATCCCCACAGCCCGCCGGGCAGTGATAGTGGTGGGGCCTGTCCGTTCGGTTCGGGCCGACCCCCTGCACCTCCTGCGTCGCAGGGTGCTGTGGACCGAGCCCGTGGATTTGTTCGTGCACCCGCGGACGGTGTCTTTGGGCAGTTCCGCCGCTGGATTCATCCGCGACCTCGAGGGCATGCCGACCACCGAGCTCTCAAGCGCCGACGTGTCCTTCCATGCCCTGCGCGATTACGTCCCCGGTGATGATCGTCGCCATATCCATTGGAAGACCACCGCGCGCACCAACAAGCTCATGGTCCGCCAGTTCGAGGAGACGCGCCGCGCGCACCTCGCCATTGCGTTGTCGATCAACACCGACGAATACGACTCCGAGGCGGAGTTCGAAATGGCAATTTCGGTTGCGGCGTCCATCGGCCGCCAAGCCATCCGCGAACAGCGTGACCTGGACGTCCTGACCCAAAAGGGGCCGCTTCGCTGTGAAACCGGCCGCAACCTGTTGGACGACACCACCCGGATTGTCGGGGCACCCATGCGAAAGACCGCCGTCGACCTCGCCCGGAATCTTGCAGACGCTGTCCCGAACGCCTCCGTGGTGTTCTTCGTCGTCGGCAGCCACGTCACAGCGACCCAGCTCCGTACCTCGGCAGCCTCCGTTCCGCCGGGCGTGCGAAGCCTGGCCGTGCGGGTTCAACCCGGGGCCGCGGCGTCCAGGGCCAACATCGCGGACCTGACCGTCCTCACCGTTGGCGACCTGGACGATCTCGCCATTGTTCTTCGAAAGGCGGCAGCATGAGCTCCGCGCCCAACGTTCGCGTCCGGCCCCGTGCGGCCAGGTCTGCGGGCCGGACCAGGAATACCGGCGGGGGATCGCCATTCGGTGCCGGCCGCCCCCTGTGGCATTTCGCCGTCGACTTCGCCTCTTTGACAGTGTTGCTGCTGCTCGGCGTTCTTGGCTTCAGCCTCAGCTTCGGGGGAGACCCCCGTTATTTCATCGCAGGCCTGGGAGGTGTGCTCCTGGGACTGGGTATTGCGGTGCTGAACATGCACTTGCGCCTGGGGATGCTCATCACTACCGCCTTGGCCCTTGGCGCCTACCTGCTGCTCGGCCCGGCGCTGGCGGTCCCGGACTCTGCGGCATTCGGCGTCCTGCCAAGCCTGGAGTCGCTGAGGACCTTGCTCCTGGGCGTTGTCTTCGCCTGGAAAGACATGTTGACCGTCGGGGTTCCCGTGGGGACCGCGAACGGCACGCTGATCGTGCCGTTCCTGAGCTCGCTGCTCACGGCCCTGGCCGCGGGACTCCTGACATGGCGGCTGAAAAGCCCTTACTGGCCGCTGCTTCCAGTGCTTGTACTGTTCGTTACCGGTATCGCGTTCAGCACCAACGCCGGGTTCCTCAACGTGGAGCGCGGCGTCTCGCTGACCATCGTGTCAATCGTTTGGGCGACGTTCCGCCGCGACGTCCTGCGCCAGAGCAGCACCAGGACCGTTTCGGCCAACAGGCCCAATTCCGACGCCGGTGCGGCCCGCCGCGGACAGCTCCGCCGCCTGGGGACTGCTGCAGCCGTGATCGCCGTTGCGGTTGGCGTCACCGCGCTCGCATCACCCCTGGTGACCGCCAGCGACGACCGGAAGGTCCTCCGCAACACGATCGTGCCCCCCTTCGACCCCCGGGACTACATCACGCCGCTGGCGAGCTTCCGGAATTTCGTCAAGGACGAGAAGGACCACACCCTCTTTACGGTGAAGGGCCTGCCCAAGGATGCCCGGGTCCGGCTCGCGGCACTGGACGCCTTCAACGGCACGAACTACACCATGGACCCGAACAGCTCCGGAAACTTCAGCAAAGTGGGAGATGCCAAGTCGTTGAACACATTGGCTGACGCCGGCAGCCCGGTCAAGGCCACCAACTACACCCTGGACATCAGCATTGAGGACTATCAGGGATACTTCGTCCCGGGTGGCCGCCACACCACCGGCATGAGTTTCGCTGATGCTTCGGGCGCCGCCTCCGGTCTCTATTTCAACTCAGGAACAGACACCGCCGTGACCACCAACGGCATGGCCAAGGGCGACACCTATACGGTCCAGGTCTCCGATCCGGGCACCTTGGAGCACGGCCAGCTGACGCAGTACGACTTTGCGAAGATGACCCTGCCTGATGCCCAGGACGTCCCGCCGATCGTGGCGTCGCAGGCCAACGAAATTTCTGCCGACGCACCCACGGCCATTGACCGTGTCCGCCAGATCGAGGCCCATTTCCAAAAGAGCGGGGCATTCAGCAACGGGTTGGTAGCCGACGGCCAGCTTCCCAGCCTTCCCGGCCACAGTGCTGCGCGGATCAGGAACATGCTTTCTGCCAAGCAGATGCTGGGCGACGACGAGCAGTATGCCGTTTCCATGTCGCTCATGCTTCGCCACCTGGGGATTCCGTCCCGCGTCGTCATGGGTTTCTACCCGGATCCCAAGAGCCCCGAGAACGGTGCAGGCGATATCAAGATCACGGGCAAGGACGTGCACGCCTGGGTGGAGGTGGCCTTCGACCGGGTAGGGTGGGTGTCCTTCGATCCCACGCCGCCTAAGGACAACGTGCCGATCCCGCCGGACCCGGAGAACAAGTCAAAGCCCAAGCCGCAGGTGCTGCAGCCGCCACCCCCGCCCCAGGAACCTGCGGATCTGCCGCCGGACTCCACTCCTGACGCGTTGGACGCGGACGAGAAGAAGAACAACCCCTGGCTCTTCTGGGGTCCGTTGCTCGCTGCCATCGGGGTTGCGCTGATTCCACTGGGGATCCTGGCCATTCCGCTGTTGCTGATCCTCCTGCTGAAATCACGACGCCGTAAGGCACGCTTCCGTGATGGCCATCCGGCCCAGCGTGTGGGCGGTGGCTGGAACGAAGTACTGAGCCTCGCAACTGACCTGGGTGCTTCCATCGATACCAAGTCCACCCGCCGCGAGTCCGCCACGGTCATCGCGGATGCGTTCCCGTCCACAGGGAGCACCACCACCATGCTCGCCCACCGGGCCGATGCGGCCGTTTTCGGGGCCGGACAGCCCAGCGAGGAAGAGGTGAAGGAGTACTGGAAGATCGTGGATTCGTCCCTGACCGATATCACGGGGAGCGTTGGCTTCTGGAAACGGCAGCAGGCGAGGTTCTCACCGCGGTCGCTGTTGTCGGACGGAAGGGCAGCGCTCCGCCGTCGCGAACAGTCATCAACCACTGCCGGCCGCCGGCGGTTTCGTTTGAAGCGCATGAAGGACTCCACTGATGAACAGTAGCCAGCCAGAACTTTGTCCGGCTTGCCGTCACCCGGTCCGTCCGGGGTCCACATTCTGTACGCAGTGCGGATCTCCCCTGAGCAATCGTGGAGCACGCAAGGAGGGCAACATCAACCACGCCCAAATGGCTGCTCTGGAGTCTTCCGCCCGGCAAGGCCCCACCGATCCCGGTAGTATCTCGGTAGTGTCATCGCCGGTGCACCATGCGCAGGCGGGAACAACAACGACGCCGGACGCAGGACCGGGACCAGGGGGAGGGGCAACAATGACCAGCAAGCTGGAGTTGGTGCCTGCATCCACCGGGAAGCGGCTCGGTGCGGCGGTTCTGGACTGGCTTGGTCCCATCGCCGTCCTGGCCACCACCTTCGCCATTGGCATTGCCGGCATCACCCAGACCCGTAGGAACGGCTTCATTGTCTATGACACCGGGCTGTTGGTCCTCCTGGGCAGCATAGGCCTGGGAGTGACAGTGGTTTACGCGTTTGTGCTCCTGGGATTGGAAGCCAGAACCGGGAACACCATTGGGAACAAGCTGATGGGTATCCGGAGCACGGACTCCGACGGCTACGCACCCGGCGCAGGTGCGGTCTTTGTTAGGGGCATCGTGACCGGGTGTGTCCTGTTCCTCGGCGCACTCGCCTCGGTGATCCTCTCTGCCCTTGGCCTCATTGGTCCGGTCCTGTGGATTGGATTGCCGCTGGTGGTGCTGGGCGCGGTGTGGGCCATCCTGGTTGTCGTCTCCAACGCATGGGACAAGGACGGCAAGCTGCGTGGCTGGCACGACAAGGCCGCGAAGACATTGGCCTTCGATGTTGGTGCAGGGCGCAATCCCGTGACCACCGGCGGCATCCAGGGTCCCTACAGTTTCGCGCCGATGAACCTCCCGCCGGTGCAGCCTGTGACCTCGCCGGTCCCGGGCGGCAGGCCCACCCAACGTGCGCAGGGTGCCCCGACGCAGGTTTCACCGTCGCAGGCCGCGCCCGGCCCAAGCCCGGCGCCGTCCGTGCAGCCATCGCACGACCCCAATCAATGGCGGCCACCCACAGCCCCGCGCCCCGTAACCGTAGCGGGACTGCAACCGACCGTGAACCCGGAAGCCACCGCCGTCGTCCCCCAAGAGGCCCATGCCGCACCGCGGCCTGAACCTGCCAAGCAGCACGGTTTTGCTGCCCACCCGGATGACGACGTCGAACGGACCCAAATGCGGCCCGGGGCCCGCCGGGCCCAGGCGGTACTGAGGATTACGGTCGACGACGGCCAGGATGTTCAGCTCGGCGGCTCGGTCCTCGTTGGACGGAACCCTGCACCCCAGCCCGGGGAAAACGTGGAGCAGCTGTTGCCGGTGTCGGACCCCGGCAGGTCCATCTCCAAAACCCATCTGCACCTCCGGGTTGATGGCGACGGCGTGTGGGTCACCGACCGGAATTCCACCAACGGGAGCGCAGTCACCACGCCTGACGGCATCCAGACCAGGCTCCACCCCGGCGACGCCGTACTGGTGCGTCCCGGTTCGACAGTCCACTTTGGCGACCGTTCCTTCCACCTAGGACAAGCATGAATCCACAGCCGTCCACGCCCGCTGACGCCGGCCAGGCATCAGCACCGTCCACCTTCCGCCTGAGTTACGGGTACGGGACCGATCGTGGTCTCCGGCGCGAGCTGAACGAGGATTCGTTCATCGCGGCCGACCCCGTTTTTGCCGTGGCTGACGGCATGGGCGGCCACGAGGCCGGCGAAATAGCCAGCGGCATGTGCGTGCGGACGTTGGGGAGCTCACCCGAACTCGCGTCGGGCGTCCGCACCGCCTCTGCGGCGGAGCTGCAGGCCTGCCTGCTGAACGCCGACGCAGCCATCCGGGCTGCCACCGGAGCCCGGGCAGGGACAACCCTGTCCGGCGTCGTGGTGGTGGAACAGATGGGCCTGCCCTACTGGCTGGTGATGAACATCGGAGACTCCAGGACCTACCGCCTGAGCCAGGGCGAGTTCGCCCAGGTCAGCGTGGACCACTCCGAAGTGCAGGAACTGGTGGACTCCGGTGACATCACTGCCGAACAGGCGGCAGTCCATCCTCGGCGCCATGTGGTCACGCGCGCCTTGGGTACGGGAGATGAAACCGAGGCCGACTTCTGGTTGCTTCCCATCCAGGAAGGCGACCGGATCATGGTCTGCTCTGACGGCCTCAACGGCGAACTCGGCGATGAGCACATGTTCCGCATCCTCAGCACAGTGGCCCACCCGCAGGACGCGGTGGACGCGCTGATCCAGGCGGCTCTGCGGAGCGGGGGCCGGGACAACGTCACCGTGATTGTGGTTGACGCCAAGAACGTGTTGAACGACGCCGGCATCGCCACTACCGCGCCGAGGCCTGAGGTCGCGTCCGAGGTGGAGGAAGACACCCTTCCCAGGGCTTGGGTGAATGGAACTGACCAGCAGGAAGGCGCCGATGGCAAGCAGTAACCACCGCTCGCCGGCCCGATACCAGCACGGTGAGTGGTTCGGCGTGGTCCGTGGGGGGACAGTTGTTCTCCTGGGCCCTGACACGCCACACGCACTCATCGATACAGTGTGGGAGCTGCTGGCATCTGCGCCCGAGGCCCATGAGGTGCTGCACGAAGTGACGGAGGCCTTCGGGGTCTCGCTCAGCCGCATCCCTCCGTTCGGGATCATCGCCGCCACGGATGCCCTGCGTGTTTTCCTCCGCGGGGAGCTCGAATTGCTGGTGCACTTGGAGGAAGGCCAGGAACGGATTACCGGGCGGGACGTGACTACCTGGACCGAACGTCGGATCGCGGATGCCCGGGGTTACAGTCTCCGCATCGACAGCAGCACCGGGCCATTGGACCAGTCTTCGTTGAGCGGGGCTGCCCTGAACAGCTTTCCCTTGGCCGAAGGCGTGGTGCTGCTGGCATCCCTTGACGTCCAGTTGGGTACCGCGGCAGGCCGCGCTGTGGCCGAGGCTGATGCTGAAGCCGTAGCCATAGCCGTTCCTGAAACCGCAGCGACCGGGACCCCTGTCTCCGAACCGGTGTCCGATGAAACCATGATCGGCTTCCCGGAGCCGGAACCGGAGCCCGATCCGGAACCCGAAGCGGAGCCCGATCCGGAACCCGAACCGGAGCCAGAAGAAGCAGCCGAACGTCCCGTCCACCCCAGCACCACCGATCCCTTGGTCCCGTCGCTGGAGAACACCACCAACTACGACCACCTCTGGGATAAGACGGTGATGCGGAACATCGAGGACGCCGCCGTCCGAATCGACGATGAAGCCGCGCACCCACACGAAGCACCGGCCCCTCCGCCATCCCCGGCAAATCCCCCGGCTACGGAAACCACAGCGGCAGCGAGCGGGCCCACTCCGTCCGAGTCCGCCGTCGGGCAGGTCCAGGCTGTACCGGCCACGGGCCTCATCGATTCGGTTCCGTGGCTCCGAAGCAGCTCCGGCACGTCAACTGCGGTCGGCAACCCGTCCGCTGCGCCGGCCGTTCAGGCCGCGGAGCAAGTGGCCGAACCCGCACCCCAAATGCCAACGGGTTGGTCGCCTGCCTTGCCACCGCCCCCGCCGTCGGAGACGTCCGGAGGAGCGGACCCGGACCACGACGGCGAAACCATCATGAAGAGCAGTCTTCCCGTCGGTAACGACGCAGCCGCCCAGCAGTCCGGTGCAGCTGCAGGAACAGCACCCGTCAATGGGCCGAGTGTCCTGGCGCGTGTCTGCCCAGCTGGACATGCCAATCCGCCAACCTACCCGCAATGCTCCGTGTGCGGTATGGCACTGTCCGGGGACGCGGTCCACGTCCCGCGACCCCGGCTCGGCCGCATGCGGCTTTCCACAGGCGAGCTCATCGACCTTGACCAGTCGCTGATTATTGGCCGGCAGCCGTCGGTTTCCCGTGTCCAGGGTGGCACCATGCCCCGCCTCATACAGGTGGAAAGTCCCGGCGGGGACATTTCGCGCTCGCATGTCGAGGTGCGGCTGGAGGGCTGGCACGTCATGTTGTGTGACTTGAAGGCCACCAATGGCACCGTGCTCATCAGGGAAGGGCAAGCGCCACGCCGGCTCGCCCAGAACGAGATGGCTATCCTGCTGGACGGCGACATCGCCGAACTGGGTGACGATATTTCATTGCGTTTCGAGGAGATTCTTTGAGTTCCAAGAGGCCCCCCGCGCCGCCTCCACCCATCCCGGGTTTCAAATACATCAGCCTGCTGGGTTCCGGTGGCTTCTCGGATGTTTACCTGTACGAGCAGGACAGGCCGCGACGAAAAGTGGCTGTGAAGGTGCTGCTGTCGGACCTGAAGACCGAAGGGGCGCGCCGCCGCTTCGAGTCAGAGGCGAACCTGATGGCGCAGTTGTCGTCACACCCGTACATCGTGACGATCTTCGAGGCCGAGATCACCGAAAACGGTCACTCCTACCTCGCCATGGAATACTGCTCCAGGCCAAGCTTGGACGTCCGCTACCGTCGTCAGCGCTTCAGCGTGGACGAGGTCCTCGCCATCGGGATCCAGGTGGCGTCCGCCGTCGAGACCGCGCACCGCGCAGGCATCGTGCACCGCGACATCAAGCCCGCCAACATCCTGGTCACCGATTACAACAGGCCGGCGCTGACGGACTTCGGCATCTCCGGCACCATCGGTGCCGACACCGAGGACGACGCCGGCATGTCCATTCCGTGGTCGCCGCCGGAGCAGTTCCGCGGTGGCGCTGTTGAAGGTGTCCCGGTGGACATCTGGGCTTTGGGCGCCACCCTCTACACGTTGCTGGCTGGCCGTTCGCCTTTCGTCCTCCCGGGCCAGGACAACTCGCAGCGTGAACTGATTTCGCGGATTACCAACTCGGCCCTTCCGCGCCTGGGCCGTGCCGACGTCCCCGAATCGCTTGAGTTGGTGCTGGCTACGGCCATGGCGAAGTCGCCCGAATCCCGCTACTCCTCGGCGCATGCTTTCGCCCTGGCGCTGCAGCGGATCCAGACCGAACTCAACCTCTCCGTCACGCCCTTCGAAGTGCTCGAAGAACCTGGCCATGGCGACGAGCACCCGGACGACGACTTCGAGGAGACCCGGGTCCGGAGCATCGCCTCCATCGACCCCGACGCTTCCGGAACCGCCACGACCGGGTCCGCCCCGACGTTCCCGGCACGCACATTCCCGTCCACGGTCCCAGGCACAAGCCCGCAGCCAGTGCAGCCCAGGAACCCGCCACAGACGGTGCAGACGCATGCCCAGCTCCAGGCGCCGCCGCAGTTCCGGGTGCCGGACCACACGGCCAACCGTGCCCCGGCCGAGCCGGACACCGCCGAGTCGACTGTCCTCCGTGGCTGGCAGCCTTCCGGCAAAAACGACGACGTCGACGCCACGGTCAGCCGCTCAGGCGCGCCATCGGGTGCCGCACCGGTTGAGCCCCAGCCGGCCGACCACGGCAAGCGGAACCTGTGGTTGGCGGCAACCGGCGCAGCTGTCCTGGTGGTGGCCATTGTGGTGGGCGTTGTCCTGGGGGCTAATGCCCAACCCAAGGCAGCTCCCACTGAGACCAGCAGCAAGCCGCCCGTGGACGCATTGGGTGATGGCGGCGTTCCTGAAGTGACCGGCTTGCACGCTGAGAAGCAGTCCGGTGGCGGGGGACCCGCGCTCATTATTTTCCGGTGGGATCACGTCGAGATGAAGCCCGGGGACACCTTCAAATGGCGGACCAAGTCGGCCAAGTCCGACGGCCCCTACGAGTCGACGCTCGCCACCAACGCGGTGGTGTCGGGTACCACCGCGCCACCGGTATGTATCCAGGTCATCCTGGTCAGGGCTGACGGATCAGCATCACCCGGAGGACCTGACTCCATCGCTTGCCTGGACAAGTAGACGGCTTATGCAACAAAATCACTGCCCACCAAGGAGGCACAGATCATGGGGGATCTAGCAATAGATTTCTGTGGGGAATGGTACGAACCATCCGACGAGGACGTGTTCGACATCGGCCGCGAAGGCGACCTTGAGGTAGATGACAACCCTTACTTGCACCGGCGCTTCCTGCAGATTGCCCGTTACGACGGCATCTGGTGGCTCAGCAACGTGGGCAGCATGCTGTCCGCCACCATCGCCGACGGTTCCGGCGGGATGCAGGCCTGGCTGGCTCCCGGGGCCCGGATTCCGCTGGTCTTCAGCCACACCAACGTGATTTTCACGGCCGGTCCAACCACCTACGAGTTCGCGGTGCATTTGAAAACCCCTTCGTTCCGCCACGAAGCACGCGATGAGGACCAGGCAGGCGACACCACCATTGGGCCCGTGGTTTTCACCGATTCGCAGAAGGCGCTGATTGTCGCGCTGGCCGAGCCCATGCTTCGGCGTGACGGCACCGGTTTCAGCGCAATCCCGTCGTCGGCTGAGGCCGCAAAGCGGCTGGGGTGGGCGCTCACCCGTTTCAACCGCAAGTTGGACAATGTGTGCGACAAACTGGACCGCGTAGGCGTGGTCGGGCTGCGTGGGGGAGCCGGAAAACTCGCCACCAACCGCCGTGCCCGCCTGGTTGAGCACGCCGTGACCTCGCATCTGGTGACAGCGGCTGACCTGCACCTCCTTGAAATCATGACTGGAGCAGACGAAGCATGAAGTTCCGCCTGACCCTGCGGCGCGATCCGGCTGAAGCCAAGGACCTCGCCGTCACAGTTGATGGCCGCGCCACCGTCGCGGACATCGCCACCGAGCTCTGGGTGGCGGACCCCGCGCGTAAGGGAACTGAACCGCCGTCGAACCTGTCCATCAGCGTCGACGAAGCGTTCGTCGGTGGCGGGCTTTCCGGGCACGTCCTCCGGCCAACGGACAACCTGTTGGAGTCGGGACTCCGGCCCGGCTCCAAAGTCTCCCTCGCGCCGGTAAGTGAGCAGTTCGCCTCGAACGGCCACGCCGACGGCAACAACAGGGGACCCGCGGCGGCGACCTTGCGCGTCTTGTCAGGGCCCGACGTCGGCCGCGAATTTTCGCTGCCGTTCGGTACCAGCTACATCGGCCGGGACCGGGACGTGGACATCCGCCTTTCGGATCCGCTCACCTCGAAGCGCCATGCGCGGGTCACCGTGGGCGAAACCGTGGAGATCGTTGACACGAATTCGGCCAACGGCCTGCTCATGGACGGGTTGCCCGTGACGCGGGCAACCCTTGGTTCCTCCGATACGGTGACGCTGGGTGACACCACCGTGGGCGTGGTTGCCCTCTCGCGGAACCACAGTGGTGGACCGTCCTCGCCGCTGGTGGACTTCAACCGCTCGCCGCGTGTGCTCCCCAGGTTCGAATCGCCCAAGCGGGTGCCACCGGCCGGTCCGAAGCGTCCCGAGCACCAGCCGTTCCCGTACATCATGCTGGTGGCACCGCTGCTGATGGGTGGCGTGCTTTTCGCCGTCACCCAGAACCTGCTCTCAGTGCTGTTCATGGCCATGATGCCGCTCTTCATCGTCGGCCACTATGTGGACCACAAGATGCAAAGCAAGCGCCAGGCCAAGGAAGGCCACAAACAGTTCACGGCTGCCATGCTGGCTTTCCGCGAGGACATCGACCGGCAGCAAAACATCGAACGGGCGGTCAGGCTGCAGGAAGCGCCGTCCGTCAGTGACACCGTGGACGCGATCTACAAGCTCGGGCCGCTCCTGTGGACCAAGCGTCCAGAGCACGAGCACTTCCTCGGGGTGCGGTTCGGGCTCGGCTCCGCGCCGTCGCGGATCCAGTTCGAGGAACCGGGTGCAAACGAAACCGAACCCCGGTACATGCGCGAAATCCAGGAGTGCCTGCAGCAGGTCCGTGTCATCGAGGGTGTACCGGTCGTTTCGCAGTTGCGCACCTCGGGTTCCTTCGGGGTGGCCGGTGACCGCAGCGTGGTGGACGACGTCGCCCGCGGCGTGGTGCTTCAACTGGTAGGCCTGCACTCACCGGCGGAAGTGGTCTTGGCGGCGCTGACCTCGGCCCGGTCACGGGAACGCTGGGACTGGCTGCAATGGCTCCCACACGTGGGCTCGGGCCATAGCCCCCTGTCAGGGGACCATCTGGCGGCCGGTCCCGGGGCAGGTGCAGCACTGTTGTCCCGTCTCGAGAACCTCGTGGAAGAACGCGAGTCCATGGCCAAGGAACCGGGTCCGCAGCTGCGGCCCGGGCTTAAGGATGAGCACGAAGAGCTTCCTGGCCCCGTTGTTCCCGCGGTCCTGGTGGTCGTCGAGGACGATGCTCCCGTGGACCGCGGACGCCTCACCCGCCTGGTGGAGAGGGGCCCAGACTACGGCGTCCACATCATGTGGGTGGCCGCGAATGTCCAGTCCTTGCCGGCAGCCTGCCGCGATTTCCTGTCGGTCGACGGCGATCACGGCACAACCACGGGCCAGGTGCGCCTGGGGCGCCACACGTATCCGGTCAGTTGCGAAAGCGTCGATGCGGAGCTGGCGACGCAACTCGCTCGCATGATGTCACCCCTGGTGGATGTCGGAAACCCGCTCGAGGACGACTCCGATCTTCCGCGTGCTGTCTCCTACGCCACGTTGATCGGCAAGGAGCTGATGGACAACCCGCAGGCCGTTGCCGAGCGGTGGCAGGAGAACAACTCCGTCCACGCCACGGCCGTGCCCAACCGCAAAGACAACGGCAGCCTCCGGGCCCTGGTGGGCTCCAAGGGCGTGGAGCCGTTCTACCTGGACCTCAAGAACGAGGGACCGCACGCGCTGGTGGGCGGAACCACCGGTGCGGGCAAGTCCGAGTTCCTGCAGTCCTGGGTCATGGGCATGGCCGCCGCCTACAGTCCGGACCGCGTCAGTTTCCTCTTCGTCGACTACAAGGGCGGTGCAGCGTTCGCGGACTGCCTCCACCTGCCGCACACCGTAGGCCTCGTCACCGACCTTTCGCCGCACCTGGTCCGCCGGGCACTGACATCCCTGCGCGCCGAGCTGCACTACCGCGAACGCCTCCTTAACCGGAAGAAGGCAAAGGACCTGCTGGCACTCCAACGCGAAGCGGATCCCGAAGCGCCGCCGTACCTCATCATCATCGTGGACGAATTCGCCGCACTCGCCACCGAGGTTCCGGAGTTCGTCGATGGCGTTGTGGACGTCGCAGCCCGTGGCCGATCCTTGGGCCTGCACCTGATCCTCGCCACTCAACGGCCCGCCGGGGTCATCAAGGACAACCTGCGCGCCAACACCAATCTCCGGGTTGCGTTGCGCATGGCCGACGAAGTGGACGCGGTGGACATCCTCGGCGTTCCCACTGCAGCGTACTTTGACCCGTCCATTCCAGGCCGCGGTGCCGCGAAGACCGGCCCGGGACGCATCCAGGGTTTCCAGACCGGCTATGCCGGTGGTTGGACCACGGACAAGCCCCAGCGTCCCCGCATCGACATTGTGGAGATGGCCTTCGGATCCGGACCTGCGTGGGAACCGCCTCTGGACCAGCATGGAGAGGAAGAACCTGCCGGTCCCAACGACATTGCCAGGATGACCGGAAACATCATCCGGGCAGCTGACGTCCTGTCGATTGAGCCGCCCAGGAAGCCGTGGCTCAACGAACTGGCCACCACCTACGATTTCTCCAAGCTCCCGAACCCGCGAAGCGATGAGCGCCTTCTGCTCGGAGTGGCCGACGACCCCGCCCACCAGGACCAGCCGACCGTTTTCTACGAGCCGGACAAGGACGGCAACATGGCCGTCTACGGCACGGGTGGATCCGGCAAATCGGCAGCTTTGCGCAGCATCGCCATCGCCGCGGCCGTCACACCCCGTGGCGGGCCCGTGCACGTTTATGGCATCGACTGTGGTTCCAACGGCTTGAAGATGCTCGAGGGTCTTCCGCACGTCGGCGAAATCATCAACGGCGACGACGTCGAAAGAGTCGGCAGGCTGCTCCGCTGGCTCAAGGACGTCGCTGATGACCGGGCAGCACGGTTTGCGGAGGTCCGGGCCTCAACGATCGTCGAATACCGGGAACTGGCCAACAAACCGGACGAAAAGCGCATCTTCATCCTCGTGGACGGTATGTCGGCGTTCCGGGAAGGGTACGAGTACAGCAAGCTGTCCGCGCTCTGGGACATCTTCCTGACCCTGGCCACGGACGGTCGTCCCTTGGGCATCCACCTGGTAGTGAGCGGTGACCGCACCAACTCCGTCCCGGCGTCGCTCCTTGCATCCATCCAGAAACGGTTGGTTCTTCGCCTCAGCTCCGAGGACGACTACATGACCCTTGACGTTCCCAAGGACGTCCTCAATGCAGCTTCGCCTCCCGGGCGTGGACTGCTGGACGGACTCGAGGTCCAGCTCGCCGTGCTGGGCGGCAACTCGAACCTTGCCCTTCAGGCGAGGGAAGTGGCCAAGCTCAGCCAGGCAATGATCCGCCAGGGCCTCGAACAGGCACCCCAGATCCAGCGGCTCCCCGAACTGGTGGACCTGGACATCCTGCCCGGCGGCGCGCCGGACAACCCGGTCATCGGCGTCGACGACGAAACCCTCGGCCCGGCTGCCATTGCGGCCAAGGGTTCGCTCCTGCTCGCAGGCCCCCCGGGCGCCGGGCGAACGGTGGCACTGGTCACCCTGGCGTACGCGCTGCGCCGGTCCAATCCCCGGACCGACCTCATCTACATCGGGTCGCGGCGCTCGGCGGTCGCGGACCTGAACATTTGGAGCAGGTCCCTGGTGGGACCGGACGAGGTCTCGGATGTGGTTGATGACCTGATCGACAAGGCATCGGATAATCCGGGCACCATGGCCATATTCATCGAGGGACTGACAGAGTTCACCGATACGTTGGCCGAGTCCGGCGTCGGGCGGTTGGTCACGGCAGCGATCAAGGCCGACCAATGGGTGGTGGGTGAGTCCGAAACGTCGACCTGGTCGCAGGCCTGGTCCCTCGCCCAGCCTTTCAAATCCGGGCGTCGCGGGCTGTTGCTGAATCCAGGAGACGTCGAGGGTGATTCCTTGCTCAACACCTCGCTTGGGCGGGTCAGCACGGACTTCATTCCAGGACGCGGGTACATCGTGGGGCGCGGAAAAGTACGCAAGCTTCAGATCGCCATGCCGCCCGAGAACCGCAGCTAGGATTTGCCGCCACGCGGGAGAATGTAGGAGGATTTCTCGAAACACCCCCAATTTCGGGGCGCCCCAACGCCCCAGCTGAGGTTACTTTCATGCGACACTCTGTTGTCCCTGCCGTTTTCCTGGCCGCTGGCTTGCTGCTTGCGCCCGCCGCCGCTGCCCAAGCCGTCCCCTGCGGAGGAAAGCTTGCCTGCGCCCCCACCGAGGGAGCAGTGAACCCTTCACCGACCCAGCCGGGGCTGGCGCCGGAACTCGACCAGAAGCCCGCACCGAAGCCGGAGCCCACCCGTGTACGGGAAACCCAGCCCGCACCGGCACCGGTTGCGCCGGCCCCTCCCGTGCAGGTTCCACAACAGCCGGCCGTAACGCAGTTCGTCACCGTGGCACCCCAGGTGGCCAATCCGGCACAAAGCACCCCGGAGCCAACCCAGGCCCCGGATACCACGGCGGCGTCGGCAACGCCGTCGGCGACTCCTTCAGCGACACCCAGCACTGCAAGCCCGAGTCCCACCAAGTCCTCCAACTGGAACACGCCCGTGGACAAGGGCCACCCAACGCAGGCCGCGGTGCTGGCATCGAACTCATTCACGGGGCCCAACCTGATGGGCTTGTTCGGCATCCTGGGTGGCGTGCTGCTGGTGGGGTTGGGTGGATTGGGGTTCGCCCTCTGGAGCAAGAACCGGCTCTCCTCCCACTAACAGCGCTTTATTGTCGGTGGCTTGCGGCAAGATAGATCTGTGAGCACACCAGAAATTGCGAATCCGGTAGAAACCACAGGTGAAGGTGCGGCGGCCGCCGTCGTCGAAGCGGAAGGGACCCCGCCTTCAGGGTCGTTGCGGGACGAGTATGAGCAATTAGCCGACCTCGTCCGCAAGTACCGGTATGCCTACTACCAGGAAGACTCGCCTACGGTCTCGGACGCCGAGTTTGATGAACTCTACCGTCGCCTGGAGGAGCTGGAAGCGCTTCATCCGGAGCTCGTCTCCAACGATTCCCCGACGCAGGAAGTCGGCGGGGAAGTCTCATCGGCGTTCGCCGCAGTGGCGCACCTGCAGCGGATGTACAGCCTTGACGACGTCTTTTCGCTGGACGAACTCGAAGCCTGGGTCCGCAAGGCCGAAGCATCCGTCGCGAAGCTGGGTGACAGGGTGCCGCCTATTCACTGGCTGACCGAACTGAAAATCGATGGCCTCGCCGTGAACCTCCTCTACCGTGACGGCAAACTGGTGCGCGCGGCCACACGCGGGGATGGCACCACCGGGGAAGACATCACCCACAATGTCCTCACCATCAAGGAAATCCCGCGGGAACTCAGCGGCTCCGGTTATCCCACCGAAGTCGAAATCAGGGGCGAGGTCTTCATCCCGTCCAAGGCGTTCACTGAGTTCAACCAGAGCCTGGTGGCTGCAGGAAAAGCGCCCCTCGCCAACCCCCGCAACGCGGCAGCGGGCTCCCTGCGTCAGAAGGATCCGGCCGAAACGGCGAAGCGTCCACTGAGCATGTTCGTCCACGGCATCGGCGCCCGTGAGGGACTGGAGGCCACCAGCCAATCGGAAACGTACCAATTGCTCGCCGAATGGGGGCTGCCGGTCAGTCCCTACTCGAAAGTGCTGGACACCTACGAAGGCGTCCTCGAATTCATCGCGCACTACGGCGAGCACCGCCATGACCTCCTCCACGAGATCGACGGCATCGTGGTCAAGATCGATGATTTCGCCACGCAACGCGCCCTGGGCTACACCTCCAGGGTGCCCAGGTGGGCAGCGGCCTACAAATACCCGCCGGAAGAAGTGCACACCAAGCTCCTGGACATCATGGTCAACGTCGGCCGGACAGGGCGGGTCACCCCGTTCGGCCTGATGGAGCCGGTAAAGGTTGCCGGTTCCACCGTGGGCATGGCTACGCTGCACAACCAGGATGTGGTGAAGGCCAAGGGCGTCATGATCGGGGACATCGTGATCCTGCGGAAAGCCGGCGATGTCATCCCTGAAATTGTCGGGCCGGTCCTGGCCTTGCGGGACAAACAGGACCCACCGGTCCGCGAGTTCGTGATGCCCACCGAATGTCCCTCCTGCGGCACGCCTTTGGCCCCGTCCAAGGAAGGGGACGTGGATATCCGCTGCCCCAACGCCAAGTCCTGCCCGTCCCAGTTGCGGGAGCGCGTGTTCCACGTCGCCAGCAGGGGCGCGTTCGATATTGAAGCGCTGGGCTGGGAAGCGGCCGTTGCACTGACACAGCCTGCGGAGCCGGAAACCCCACCCCTTACCAGCGAGGCCGGACTGTTCAGCCTGACGCGGGAGGACCTTGCCAATGTCCTGATCCGCCGGGAAAAGCGCTCCAAGGGCGTGGGCACGGGGGAGTTCGAACTCGTCCCGTACTTCTACACCAAGGGAACCGCCAAAACCCCGTCCAAGCCGACGGCGACCACTGAGAAACTCTTTGCGGAACTGGAGAAAGCCAAGAAGCAGCCCTTGTGGCGGGTGCTGGTGGCGCTCTCCATCCGGCACGTCGGCCCCACGGCTTCCCGTGCACTGGCTACGGCGTTCGGCAGCATGGACGCCATCCGGAACGCCACCGAAGAGCAAATGGCGCACGTGGACGGCGTTGGTCCCACCATTGCCGTGGCCCTTAAGGAATGGTTTGCCGTGGACTGGCACAACGAGATCGTGGACAGCTGGGCTGCTGCGGGGGTTCGGATGGAGGACGAGCGCGACTCCTCAATGCCCCGGACACTTGAAGGCCTGACCGTGGTGGTCACGGGAACGCTTCCGAACTTCAGCCGGGACGAAGCCAAGGAAGCCATCATCATCCGCGGCGGCAAGGCCTCGGGGTCAGTCTCCAAGAACACCAGCTACCTCGTGGCCGGCGAAAGCGCAGGGACCAAGCTGGACAAGGCTGAACAGCTGGGCATTCCCGTGCTGGACGAGGACGGCTTCCGTGAGCTGTTGGCCAACGGACCTGCGGCCAAGGACTCCGCCGAGGGCAAAGAGGCGGCCGCGGTTGCTGACCCCGTAGCGGAGGCAGCATCCGAATGACCGATCCCTTGGAGTTGCTTGCAGTTGCCAAGCGTGCCGCCGCTGCCGGCGCAGCTGTCCTTGCCCGCCGGTCCGTCAGCGGAACCGCCGGGGAGGGCCTGGAAACCACCAATAAAGGGGAAGCGGGCGACTGGGTCACCGCCTTCGATGTCGCGGCGGAGAACGCAGTCCGCGACGCAATCCTGGCCGAACGCCCGCATGATGCGCTCACCGGGGAAGAACACGGAACCACCCGGCCCGAAGACCATTCAGGGTATCGCTGGTCCATTGATCCGCTGGACGGGACCACCAACTTCATCCGCAACATCGTCTACTACGCAACGTCCGTTGCCGTGGCGGACTCCGACGGCGTGTGGCTGGCTGGGGTGGTGCACGCGCCGGCGCTGGGCCGCGTCTACTCGGCCGCCCGTGGACACGGCGCCTGGGTTGAAGCTGCCGGGCAGTCAACACGCCTCGAAGGGCCGGTTCCTGGGCGGAAGGGGTTGATCCTGGCAACGGGCTTCAGCTACGACCCCGCCACCCGCGCAAGCCAGCTGCAGGGTCTGGGTGAGGTGATGGACGGCTTCGCCGACGTCCGGCGCCTGGGCTCGGCGGCGTTGGATCTTTGCATGGTGGCCGATGGCACCTTTGACGCCTATGGGGAACGTGGACTGAACGAGCACGATTTTTCCGCGGGAGCGCTGATCGCGGAAGAGGCCGGCTGCTGGGTTCGCCGGCCACGGCTTCGGAGCCCGCTCGACGGCGGGCCGAGCACCGAAGACCGCTTGGCGGCGTGGATGTGCGCCGGGGCGTTGGAACTGTCCGGCAAATTCCCCTTGTGACCACCGCCCCGTGATCACCACACTCGCCATCGCCAACTACCGTTCCATCCGGGACCTCGCCATGGAGTTGCACGGCCTGGATGTCGTGACGGGGGCCAACGGCAGCGGCAAGTCCTCGTTGTACCGAGCCTTGCGGCTGTTGGCCGAGTGCGCAGGCGGGGATTCCGGAAACGTGGTGGGTTCCCTGGCCAGGGACGGCGGTTTGTCGTCCACTTTGTGGGCCGGTCCGGAGTCCATCAGCGAGGCCATGCGGCGCGGCGACGTCCCCGTCCAAGGAACGGTCCGGCGGGAATCCGTGAACCTGAAACTGGGCTACTCCGGTGACGACTTCGGATACTTGGTGGACCTCGGGATGCCGGTTGCCAGCGGTTCCGGTTTTGACGAAGCCACGGGCAGGCCCCACCGCTCCGCCTTCAGCCTGGACCCCGAGATCAAGAGGGAACAGATCTTTTCGGGACCAGTGGCCCGGCCGGGTTCGTTGTTGGTGGATCGCAAGGGAAGCCTCGCCAAACTGCGGGAACCGGGCGGGGACTGGACTGAGCTCTCCCGGCGGCTGGACACATTCCAGAGCATGCTGACGGAAGTCTCGGACCAGGACCGGGCCCCGGAAGTGTTACGTGTGCGGGATTCGGTTCGGTCCTGGCGGTTTTACGATCATTTCCGCACGGACGCAGATGCTCCTGCCCGGCAAGCCCAGATCGGGACGCGAACCCCCGTGTTGCACCATAGCGGAAGGGACCTGGCGGCGGCCCTCCAGACGCTGCGGGAGGTGGGCTTCGAGCGGCAGTTGGATGCCGCCGTCGACCACGCCTTTCCCGGAAGCCGGCTGGAGGTCGCGGTCAACGACGGCAGGTTCAGCGTGGAGCTTCGCCAACCCGGAATGCTGCGGCCCATGAAAGCCGCAGAGCTTTCAGACGGTACGTTGCGGTTCCTACTCCTGACTGCTGCGCTCCTAACGCCCCGGCCGCCGGAATTGATGGTGCTCAACGAACCGGAGACCAGCCTGCATGTGGACCTGATGCCGGCACTGGCTGGATTGATTGTCCAAGCCAGTGCCAGCAGCCAGATGATCGTCGTGACCCATTCAGAGGCATTGCTCAAGGCGCTTCGCGAGAGCGGCGCGGCGCATGAGCATGAGCTGTACAAGGACATGGGCGAAACCAGGATCAAGGGCCTGGGGTCCCTCGAGGGTCCGTCGTGGAGCTGGCCCAGGCGCTAGGGGCTAGAACGCTGAGCCGATGGAGGTGAGCTCCTTGGCTTCGGCGTGGGCGTACTGGCTCACGGGCCGCTCCAGACCGTAGTGACCGCGCAACGTGGAGGCCGTGTAGTCGGTGCGGAAGAGACCGCGTTGCTGAAGGATCGGCACTACCTGGTCCACGAACACTTCCAACCCCGAGGGAAGAACCGGCGGCATGATGTTGAAACCGTCGGCAGCCCCGGCGAGGAACCAATCCTGGAGGGCGTCTGCTACCTGTTCCGGAGTGCCGGAGAAGGTGCGGTGTCCACGCCCACCACCCAAACGGCCGATCAGTTGCCGGACGGTGAGTTTTTCGCGGCGGGCCAGTTCCACGATCAAGGTGTACCGGCTTTTGGCCCCCTCGATTTCGTCTTCCGAGGGAAGGTCCGCGGGCAGCTGACGGTCCAACGGAAGGTCTTCGGGGGAGAGCCGCAGGGTCTTGGCGAGTTGCTCCCGAGCGTATTCAGGCTTGATCAGCTGGTCGAGTTCGCGCTCCAGCTTCAGCGCTTCTTCCTCCGTGGAGCCAATCACCGGGACGATGCCCGGCAGGATCTTGATACCCTCCGGGTTACGGCCCACGGCAGCGGTGCGTGCTTTGAGGTCCGTGTAGAACGCCTGCGCGTCGGCGAGGGTTTGATGGGCGGTGAAGACTGCTTCTGCGTATTGTGCTGCGAGGTTTTTGCCGTTTTCTGAGGATCCGGCCTGGACGATCAGGGGGTGGCCTTGGGGGGAGCGCGGTACATTCAGCGGCCCGCGGACCCGGAAATGCTTGCCCTCGTGGTCGATGACGCGGATTTTTGTATCGTCACCCCACACGCCGGCGGCTTTGTCGGCGAGCACGGCGTCATCGTCCCAGCTGTCCCAGAGTTTCCGGGCCACCTCGATGAATTCCGCTGCCCGCTCGTAGCGGACAGCGTGGGCGGGTTGGTCGTCCACGCCGAAGTTGCGGGCGGCGTCGGGTCCGGCAGTAGTGACCACGTTCCAGCCTGCCCGGCCTCCGCTGACCCAGTCCACTGACGCGAAACGGCGTGCCAGGTTGAAGGGGTCGTTGTAGGTGGTGGAGGCGGTGGCGATGAGCCCGATCTTCTGCGTCGCTGCCGCGATGGCGGTCAGCAATACTGTGGGCTCCAGTTTGCCGGCGGGACGGCGGCCCACTTCACCAAACAGGACCGGGGAATCGGCGAAGAAGATGGAGTCCAGCTTCCCGCGTTCGGCTGTTCGGGCCAGCTGCTGGTAGTGCTCCACCTTGGTGACGGCCAACGGATCGCTCTCCGGCAGGCGCCAGGATGCTTCGTGGTGGCCAGTGCTCATGAGGAAGGCGTTGAGGTGGAGGTGGCGCTGTGGTTCGGTCATGGGGGTTCTCCTCGGTTCATACCTGATGGGGGAGGCAAGCTGTGGTGTGGGGCAACTCAAACACGCCCCTCACGGACACCGCCAGCGCTCCGACATGTGCCCGCAACAGCGCGAAACCGGGGTTCACGGCACGCAACCCGGCTCAATTCGACGCCACGGAAAGCAACACAAAAAGTGCGGACGCAACCCCGACAACCGGCGTCGTGACTACTGTTCATGACTGATAGTTCCATCACGGAAAGCGCTATTTGGCGGTTCCGGCACCGGGACGGCGACTACCATTGGTAGGTGCTTTCCCCGATTACCGTCCGTCCCGCCCTGCCCGAAGACTACGACGACGTTGCCCGCATCACGCAGGACTCCTACGTCACTGCGGGGTACTACGGTGACGCCGACCACCCGTACCTGCAGAAACTCCAGGATGTGGCCGGCCGGGCAGAGCACGCCGACGTGCTGGTGGCTGAGCGTGACGGCGAGGTTATCGGATCCGTGACCGCGGCACCGGCCGGTGGCGGCTTCTCGGACATCGGCTTGGACGACGAACTGGAACTTCGCACCCTCGTGGTGGATCCGGCAGTCCAGCGCTCCGGGGCTGGCCGCGCGCTGGTCCAGGCTGTCGTGGACAAAGCCAAGGCGATGACCGGGATCAACGCAGTATCCCTGACCACGGGTGCCACGTGGGAGAGCGCCAATGCCCTTTACTCGCGGACCGGCTTTGACCGCGCCCCGCACAGGGACTGGTTCGTGCCCGGCACCGACATAAAACTGTTCGTTTACAGGCTCGAGCTCAGACAGCAATAAAGTTTCCTTCGAAGCGCCGGTCACCGGACCGGGCGCAACGACAGGAAGGCGCGGCATGCGCAAGACATTCGGCACGGGTTCGGTCTGGGAACAGACCCTTGGCTACTCCCGCGCGGTCCAGGTGGATAACACCCTCTTCATTTCCGCTACGGCAGCCTCCGGCGAAAACGGCATTGTCGGCGATGATTTCTACTCCCAGACCAGGTTCATCCTCGAAAAGCTTGGCTCTGTCCTCGAAGATGCCGGCTTCTCCTATGAGGACGTCGTCCAGTCCAAGCTGTACCTGACCGACATCAGCAAGTGGGAGGACGCCGGCCGTGCCCACGGAGAAGTCTTCGGCGAGATCCGGCCCACGTTGTCCCTGGTCCACGTCCTGCCGTTCCTGGACCCGCAGATGCTGGTGGAGATCGAGCTCGTAGCGCAGAAGTCCGCGTAGCAGCCAAATATTTGGGTCAGCCCGGGATGCCGTACCGGTGTTCCGGGCGCCCCGTGGTTCCGTACCGTAGTTGAATTTCGACGGCGCCATCATCAGCAAGCGACGACAGGTACCTTTGCGCTGTTGCGCGGGAAACGCCAACCCGTTCCGCGACTTCGGCAGCGGAGTACTGTTCGCCGGGAAGCAAGGATTCCAGGACCGCGGCTTCGGTGGCGGACCGGGGCTTGGCCGCCGGCGATACATCCCCTGGAATGAGTGAGCGTTTGGCCCGTTCGATGGTGCCCTGGTCAATGTTGGGCTGTTGGCCGAGGATCCTGCGGTAGCGCGCGTAGGACCGGAGCTGCTGGGACAAGGTTTCAGCGGTGAAGGGTTTGAGCATATAGCCCAAGGCGCCCCGCCGCAGGGCAACGCGGACGGACTGCGCGTCAGAGGCGGCAGTCAGCATCACAGCATCAACATCCAGCTGCCCCAGCAGGTCCAGTCCGGAACCGTCGGGCAGGTACACGTCCAGCAGCACCAGGTCCGGGCGCAGGCTGTGGATCGCCTGCAAAGCCTGGGATACCGACCCCGCAGGCGCCAAGGCCATGAAGCCCGCCACCGAATCGACGTACGCCGCATGCAGCCGCGCGACGTGGAAGTCGTCATCGACGATCAGCACCCTCAGATCCTCAACCACTGCGGTCCTCCCTCTCCGTTGAGCTTGTGGGCCCTTCATCCATGACCCCGGGAATGGTGGCCATGAACACCGCGCCCGGGCCACCCTCGCTGCCGTGTTCCAGGACGCGGACATCACCTCCGCGCCTGCGTGCCAGTTGCCGCACCAAAGCCAGCCCCAATCCTTGTCCAGCCCCCGAGCGTACCGGTTGCGCCGACGTCGTGAATCCTTCGGTGAAGATGTCCTCCGGGTCCGCGGCACCCAGCCCGTCTCCGGAGTCGCCCACTACAAGGTGCAGGCGTCCGGCGTCGTCCAGCAGTTCCACTTCCACCCAACGGTCCGCGGCGGAACCGGCGACGGCGGCACTGACCGCATTGTCTATGAGGTTGCCGAGCACGGTGGTGACGTCCTGCGGATCGGCGACGTGGCCACGGACCAAGGTCTCCGGCCCGACGCGCAGGCTCACACCGCGCTCGGAGGCCTCCACTCCCTTGGCGCCGATGAAGGCCTGAAGGTAGGCGTCCTGGAGCAGTTCGGCCTGCTCAACGGGAAATTTCAGGGGACCGGTGGCGGAAATCCGGGCGAGGTATTCCTTCGCGGAATCGTATTGTCCGATGCTCATGAAACCGGCGATGGTGTGGAGCTGGTTGGCGAACTCGTGGCGTTGGGCGCGCAGGGCCGTGGACATTGTCCCGACAGCGTCCAGCTGGCGTGTCAGCTGCTGCAGCTCGGTGCGGTCACGGAGCATGACAACCCATCCGAGATCCTCTTTCCGATGCCATGCTTTCCGCGCGCTGGCCACCAAAACCCGGCCGCCGGCCACAAGTTCGACGGGCTCTGCATCCCGGGCCGCAGGCTGCGTCAGCTGCTTGAGCTGTTCGGGGACGCCCGCAGTTGCCCAGTCCTGGCCGGTGGCATCGGGCAGGTCCAGCAGCCGGGAGGCGGCTGCGTTGAAGACGGAGATCCTGCCGTCGGCGGCTATGCCGATCACGCCGTCGTCCACCCCCTGGAGCACAGCCACCTGGTCGTGGACGAGGGTGCTGATCTCTTCCGGTTCCAAGCCGAGCGTGAGCCGCTGCAGCCTGTGCCGGAGGAGGAAGGAGGCCAGCACGCCTGCGAGGAGCGCGCCGCCGGCGGTGAACGCAATGGGCACAATGTCGCGTGCCAGGCTGTTGCTGAGGGACTCCACGGAATAGCCCACGCTGACCTCACCCACGATGGTGCCGGCGGCATCGGGGGAGTATACGGGGACCTTGGCGCCGGCTGAGGGGCCCAGCGTGCCGGTATTCCGGGTGGTGATTTCCTTCCCGGCGAGGGCTACGGAGGGGTCGGTGCTCACACGTTCGCCGAGCCGGGCAAGGTCGGGGTGGGCCAGGCGCAGGCCTGTCTCGTCCGTGATGACGACGAAGAGGGCTCCGGTGCGCGCCCGGACGGCTGCGGCCGCGGCCTGGAGTGGGCCGACTGCCAGCACATCCGCCGGCGGGGTCCCCTCTTCCTTGCTGATTTCCTGGACGCCGGTCCTGATGTCCGGATCTGCCGCGACTGTCCTGGCCAGGGTGAGGGCCTGGTTTTCGGCCTCGTCACCGATCCGTCCGTACACCAACCAGGCGTGGACGGCGCCGCTGAGCAGGACCACCAGCAGGACCACTCCGAGCTGGAGGAGGAGGGTCTGGGTGGAGAACCGCATACCCACCTTGCTGAAAACAGGCACCTTTGCTCCTTTCCTCCTGCTCCATTGAAGCACTGAGCACAATGCGCAAAACGTGCGCAACGAGCACTATCCTGAACAATTCCCTGAAACCCCGGTCCGTGATCGACGCCACCCTATTGTCTGTAGTGCGCATCACATCGATGTGGTGCCCTTCACAGTAGTAAAGGAGCCGGCCATGCTGGTTTTGCTTGGATTCGCAATGATTGCGGTATTCATGGTCCTGATCATGACCAAAAAGTTGACGCCGGTTCTGGCGCTGATCATCGTCCCCACCATCTTCGGTCTCTTCGCAGGGGCAGGCCTGGGCATCGGACCCATGGTCATGGATTCGATGAAGTCCATGACGTCAACGGCCGCGCTCCTGATGTTCGCCATCATCTACTTCGGCTTGATGATCGACGTCGGACTCTTCGACCCGCTGGTCAAGTTCATCCTTCGCAAGCTGGGCAACGACCCGGCCAAGGTTGTGCTGGGCACCGCGATCCTGGCAGCAGCGGTCTCCCTCGATGGGGACGGTTCCACCACGTTCATCCTCACTACCGCCGCGATGCTCCCCGTCTACCTGCGCCTCAAGATGAGCCCCGTGGTACTGACCTGCGTCGCCGGCCTCGCCAACGGAACCATGAACATCCTGCCGTGGGGTGGCCCCACTGCCCGCGCTGCCACTGCGCTCAAGCTCGACGTCAACGACGTCTTCGTGCCCATGGTCCCCTCGCTCATTGTTGGGCTGATCGTCGTGCTGGTCTTCTCCTGGCTGCTCGGCCTGCAGGAACGCAACCGCCTCCGCTCGGTCGCTCCGGAGATCTGGGGCGACGTCGCCGATCCTGCTGACGCGTTCGACGGCGGCACCGGCCGCGGCGGTTCTGTCGCCGGCGGCTCCGGCTCCGGCAAGGGACGCTTCGGATTCGGCCGTACCGGCTCAACTGCTCCCGTTGGCAAGCCGGGCACCGGCGGAGGTTCCGGCGTCGCGGTCCTGGAACGTACCCAAGCACTGGTGGACGACCACGACACCGCCATGGCCGACACCGCGCTGGACCCCAACCGCAAGACCCTGCGTCCAAAGCTTTTCTGGTTCAACCTGGTCCTCACCGTGGCTGTCATGGTCACGCTGGTCGCCAACATTGTTCCGTTGCCGTTCGTCTTCATGGTCGGTTCCGCGATCGCCTTGCTGGTCAACTTCCCCAAGGTCAAGGACCAGGGTGCACAGCTGATCGCCCACGCACCGTCCATCGTCGCCGTTGTCAGCATGGTCATGGCCGCCGCTGTGCTCACCGGTGTCCTGAACGGCACGGGCATGGTGAAGGCAATGTCCGAGTGGCTGGTCCAGATCATCCCTGCCGAGATGGGTCCGTTCATGGCCATCATCACGGGCGTCCTGAGCATCCCCATGACGTTCTTCATGAGCAACGACGCGTTCTACTTCGGCGTCCTGCCCGTCCTCAGCGAAACCGCAGCGCACTACGGCGTTGGTGCAGCGGACATGGCCCGCGCCTCCATCACCGGCCAGCCGTTCCACCTGCAGAGCCCGCTGGTCCCCGCCATCCTGCTGCTGGTGTCCCTGGCAAAGGTGGAGCTGGGTGACCACCACAAGAAGGTCCTGTGGCGGACCGCAGTCATCTCGATCGTGATGCTGGCCGTCGGAGTCCTGACCGGAGCCATCGGCATCGGCTGACCGACGTGGGTGGCAGGAGTGTCCGGCCCCCCACACTGACGGCAAATGATCAGCCCACCGGGTTCGTAGCCTGGCAGGTCTGGTCATTTGCCGTTTGTGTGGGGATGTTGCCCTGCGTAGTGCTTTGAGCTGGCTTGTCGCCGGAAACGAAGTCTTCACCGGCGTAGAGCTGCACGCCTTGGATACCCGTCACCTCCTGGACGTTTGCTGCCGGGAGGCCGAACATCCCGGCGATGTCCGCCGCCACGTCGGCGAAGCCGGCCTGGTAGTACACCATGGTTTGGGCGCGGGGTTGGCCCTGCAGCCGGACGGTCTTGGTGTAGCCCGCAGCCGTGACCAAGGCCGCGATTGCGTTGCTTCTGCCGGTAACACCGGTTCCGTTGGCAATGCTGATGGGCTGGAGTGCTTTGTCAAAGGCGGGTTTGGCTTCGGAGCTTGACGGCGCGGGGGAGGGGGTTCCGGCTTGTGCAAGGTCCGCACTGTTCCTGAGGGCAGCAAAGAGATTCGAGGCTGCGGGTTCATCCAGTCCGAGCCTGTTGGGATCTGACGGGGCCGGGACGGTGGGCACGGTGATGAAGTTCACCTTGGCGGGGTCGATGTTCTTGAGCCGGTCGCCAATGGTCAGCAAGGCAGGAACCGAGGCCAGGCCAGTGTCCACCGTCAGGTTCTTGGTCATCGTATCGGCGATGCCCAGCAGCTTTTGGGGGTCGCTGAGCGTCCCCTCCGACTTCAGTTTCCTGGTGAGGGAGCCCAGGAAGGACTGTTGGGCCTTGATGCGGCCCAGGTCGCCGCCGTCGGCAAAAGCGTGGCGTGTCCGGAGGAACGCCAGGGCCTGGTCGCCTTGCACTTGGGAGGTTCCCTTGGGGAGGTGGAGGCCCGAGTCGGAATCGTCGACGGCGGAATTGACGCACACGTCCACCCCGCCCACCGTGGTGGTCAGCTCTTTGACTGCGTTGAAATCGGCCATCATGAAATGGTCCACTTCCAGCCCGGTGAGTTTGTTGACGGTGTCAACAGCGCAGCCGATTCCTGCCTCGGCCATGGCGCTGTTGATCATCACGCCCGGGCGGGCGTCGTGCTGCTCGTTGCTTGCCTGGTCCTTGCAGGCGGGGACGTCCACCAGGAGGTCCCGGGGGAAGCTGATGACGTTCACGTGGTTGTTGTCCGCGGAGATGTCCACCAGCATCATGACATCGGACTGCCCGTAGCCGGAGGACTGGTCCGCCGTTCCGTACTGGCTGTTCTTACCGCTCCGGGTATCACTGCCCAGCACCAGGATCTGGAGGCGGTCCTTCCTGTCATCAACCGGACCTTCACTTCGCTGGCCGCCTGCTCCAAGGGAAGTGGTGGAGATATTCGATTGAAGCCGCCACAGCCAGTAGCCGCCAAAGCAAAGGACTCCAACGACTGCAGCAGCAACCACAATGACCCCAATCCGGAGCCAGCGGGGGCGTCTGCGGCGCGGTGAGCCGGTACTTTCCTCGACAAGGCTTCCTTGTCCGGGGTAGCGGGGAGAATCACCATCCGGTGAGTTGGGGGCGGGGCGTTCGTGGCGACCGATCACGGCACTGGCCTTTCCTCTGGGTGGGGGCGGGCCTATGCTACTGAGCGATTCTGGGAAATACCCAAGGGCGCCCACAGGTGCCTATCATTGCTCTGTGCCGCCCTTTGACGTTCTCGTCAGCGCCTGGCAGATCGACTGGGCAGCTGTGATCATGATCAGCGCTTTCGGCGTGCTCTACGGTCTTGGACTGAAGTCTGCCGCCGCCAATGGCCACCGCTGGCCCCTCTGGCGAACCGTCGCGTTCTATGTCCTGGGCCTCGGATCCTTGGCCGTGCTTACCTGCGGGTTCCTCGGAGTCTATGGCTCAGACCTGCGGTGGGCCTTCACAGTCAAGGTTTCCCTGCTCCTGTTCGTGGTGCCGCTCCTGATCGGATTGGGCAGGCCGATCTCACTGGCCCGTGCCGCCTTGCCTCCCTCCGGCATCGAGAGGCTGAACACCGTACTGGCCCATCCCGCCGTGCGATTCGTCAGCAATTCGCTCGCTGCGCCGCTCCTGGGGTTGGCGCTGTTCTCCACCTTCCTGACCCCTGCCTTCCACACCCTGCGGGCCGATCCTTTGGCGCAGGCTCTCCTGACCATCCTGATTCCGTTGCTGGGCCTTCTCATGGCACTGCCCATCATCGAGGAAGCCGATTTCCAGCGGTCCAGTGCCTATATCACCCTGGAGTTCGTCTTCGTCTTCATTGAGCTCCTGATTGATGCGGTCCCCGGCATCCTGCTCCGCCTTAACGGGCAGGTGCTCGATCACGTGATGACGACGCAAGCGGCGTTGGGCTGGTTCCCGGATCCCTTGCGTGACCAGCAGTTGGCGGGGGATGCTTTGTGGTTCATCTGTGAAATCGTGGACCTGCCGCTCATCATCCTGATGTTCATCCGGTTTTCGCGCAGCGACAAGCGTGAGGCCCGAGGCTTCGACGACCTGACCGACGAGCACCTGGAAGAACTGAACGCCCAACATCTTCGAGGGCGCTGAGAAGGAGATTGCCATGCCTGACCTTCGCGCCGGCCTGCCCGCGATATGGGCCGACGGTCTGGGACGTGCCAGCATCCGCTCCATCCAGGCCCTGACTGTAGGGGCGCTGGCCTGGGCTGTCATCTGGGCGCTGACCCGTGTCCCACTGGTGCTGATCCCGCTCACGATCGCGCTGATCCTGGCCGCTGCGATCGCGCCGCTGGTGCGTTGGCTTGACCGGCACGGCTGGCCGCGTGCCCTCGCCGTACTGGCCTCGTTCGTGGGAATCCTTGTGGTGTTCGGCGGGATTGTGACGGGGATCGTGTTCCTCATCCGGGCACAGTCGAAAGACCTGACAGCGAAGGCGGTTGCCGGCCTCGACCACCTCCACGATTTCCTGACCTCCGGACCGATCCCGGTGAGCGACGCCCAAATCAACGACACCCGCGAATCGGTACAGCGGTTCTTCACCTCCAGCTCGTTTGGTACGGAAGCACTGACCGGGGCACGGACATTGGGGGAAATCCTGGCCGGAATGGTGCTGATGGCTGTGATCCTGTTCTTCTTCCTCAAGGACGGGCACAAGATCCGCAACTTCCTCATCGGCTTCCTGCCCGCCGAACGCCGCCCCAAAGCGCACATGGCCATCGAACGCAGCGCCGTTGTCCTGGGCGGCTACGTCCGCGGAACTGCCATCGTTGCCGCAACGGATGGAATCATCGTTGGGGTGGCCTTGGCCATCCTGGGCGTTCCCTTGGCGTTGCCGCTGGGCGCCTTCGTCTTCATTGGAGGGTTTATCCCGATTATCGGCGCTACGGCCGCGGGAACCTTGGCGGTCGCCGTCGCCCTGATCTCCAATGGTCCTGTGACGGCCCTGATTGTGTTGGCCGTCGTCGTCGGTGCAAACCAGCTGGAACACCACCTCCTGCAACCCCTCCTGATGGGCAGGGTCCTCAGCATTCACGGCCTGGCGATCCTGCTGGCCCTTGCTGCCGGCACCATGATCGCCGGAATCGTGGGTGCACTGCTCGCCGTTCCCGTCACTGCCGTCGGATGGACCGTCTTCAAGACGCTGTCCGGGCCGGAACCGGATCAGGAACCTGAACCCGGACCGGACGCTGAAGCAGTTGCGGCTGAGGGCTGACCGAGGCGCGTGCCCGGCCAAGTAGACTGGTTCGGAAAACCATTTGAACTTTGCAGGGGAGATCCATGGCTGCGATCAACCGTGACGACGTCGCGCATCTTGCGCGTCTGGCTCACATTGAAATGAGTGCCGAAGAACTGGACAGGATGGCCGGCGAGCTCGCCGTCATCGTTGATTCGGTGAAGTCCGTCAGCGAAGCCGCGGGAGAGGACGTGCCGGCCACGTCGCACCCGATTCCGCTGACCAACGTGTTCCGTGAGGACGTCGTGGGTCACACGTTCACGGCTGAGCAGGCGTTGTCCGGCGCTCCGGATGCGTACGAGAACCGTTTCAAGGTCCCGGCAATCCTGGATGAGGACTAATTACTGATGACTGAACTGAAGAACGAACTCATCCGCCACTCCGCTGCTGATCTCGCAGCCAAGCTGGCCTCCGGCGACGTATCCGCTGTCGAGGTGACACAGGCGCACCTCGACCGGATCGCCGACGTCGATGGCCAGGTACATGCCTTCCTGCACGTCAACACGGAAGAAGCGCTCACCGTAGCCGCCGAGGTTGACGCTGCCCGCGCCGCCGGGGGGTCCGCCGCCGAGGAACTGCACGCCCTTGCCGGCGTGCCCATCGCCGTCAAGGACCTCATTGTCACCATTGGCCAGCCGACTACAGCTGGTTCGAAGATCCTTGAGGGCTGGCACAGCCCGTACGACGCAACCGTGGTCAAGAAGCTGCGCGCAGCCAAGATGCCCATCCTGGGCAAGACCAACCTGGATGAATTCGCCATGGGTTCTTCCACGGAGCACTCGGCATTCGGTCCCACCCGCAACCCCTGGGACCTGGACCGCATTCCTGGTGGTTCAGGCGGTGGCTCCGCGGCCGCCGTCGCCGCTTTTGAGGCCCCGTTGGCACTGGGCACCGATACGGGCGGTTCCATCCGCCAGCCTGGCGCCGTCACCGGAACCGTGGGCGTCAAGCCGACGTATGGCGCTGTGTCCCGTTACGGCGCCATTGCCATGGCGTCGTCGCTGGACCAGATCGGCCCGGTTTCCCGTACGGTGCTGGACTCCGCTTTGCTGCAGGAAGTCATCGGCGGGCACGATCCTTTCGACTCCACGTCCCTGACCGACCCGTTCACCAACCTGGTGGCCGCCGCCCGCATGGGCAACGTAGCCGGGATGAAGATCGGCATTGTGAAGGAACTCCACGGCGAGGGCTACCAGGCCGGCGTCGAGAACCGTTTCAACGAGTCCCTCCAGATCCTCAAGGATGCCGGAGCTGAAATCGTTGAGGTTTCCTGCCCCAACCTGAAGTACGCCCTGGGTGCCTACTACCTGATCATGCCGTCCGAGGTGTCCAGCAACCTGGCCAAATTCGACGGCGTGCGGTTTGGCTTGCGCGTCCTGCCCAAGGACGGCCCCATGACCATTGAGCGTGTCATGGCAGCCACCCGCGCGGCAGGTTTCGGTGACGAGGCCAAGCGCCGCATCATCCTGGGCACGTACGCACTAAGTGCCGGATACTACGACGCCTACTACGGCTCGGCCCAGAAGGTCCGCACCCTGATCCAACGCGACTTCGATGCCGCTTTCGCCCAGGCCGATGTCCTGATTTCTCCGACGGCGCCCACCACGGCGTTCAAGCTCGGCGAGAAGCTCGACGATCCGCTGGCCATGTACTTGAACGACGTCGCGACGATTCCGGCCAACCTTGCCGGCATTCCGGGGTTGTCGTTGCCGGGCGGCCTGGCCGACGAAGACGGCCTGCCGGTCGGCATCCAGCTGCTGGCTCCGGCCCGCGAGGATGCCCGCCTGTACCGCGTGGGTGCTGTCCTTGAATCCATCCTTGAAGAGAAGTGGGGCGGCCCGATGCTCGCGCAGGCACCAGCACTTGGCGCTGCCGCAACTACCGCCGGAGGTTCCAACTAATGTCCGTCGACGCAACCCTGAGCTTCGAAGAGGCCATGGAGAAGTACGATCCCGTCCTGGGGTTCGAGGTCCACGTGGAGCTCAACACCAAGACCAAGATGTTCTCCTCCGCTCCGAACGTTTTCGGTGACGAGCCGAACACCAACGTCAACGAAGTAGACCTCGGCATGCCCGGTGTCCTTCCCGTGGTGAACAAGACGGCGGTGGAGTCATCCATCAAGATCGGCCTTGCCCTGAACTGCAAGATCGCCGAATCATGCCGTTTTGCCCGGAAGAACTATTTCTACCCGGACACCCCCAAGAACTTCCAGACGTCCCAGTACGACGAGCCGATCGCGTATGACGGCTACCTCGACATCGAGCTGGAAGACGGCACGGTGTTCCGCGTGGAGATCGAACGCGCACACATGGAGGAAGACGCCGGAAAGCTCACCCACATGGGTGGCGCTGCCGGCCGTATCCAGGGTGCCGACTACTCATTGGTGGACTACAACCGTTCGGGTGTGCCACTGGTGGAAATCGTCACCAAGCCGATCGAGGGCGCCGGAAGCCGCGCACCGGAACTGGCCAAGGCGTACGTTGCGGCTGTTCGCGAAATCGTCAAGAACCTTGGGGTTTCCGATGCCAAGATGGAGCGCGGCAATGTCCGTTGCGATGCCAACGTTTCGTTGCGGCCGCACGGCCGGGAGCGCTTCGGTATCCGTTCGGAAACCAAGAACGTGAACTCGCTGCGCGCCGTCGAGCACGCCGTCCGTTACGAGATCCAGCGCCATGCTGCCGTCCTGGAATCCGGCGAGCCGGTCATCCAGGAGACACGCCACTGGCACGAGGATACGCGGTCGACGACGTCCGGTCGCCCCAAGTCCGACGCCGACGATTACCGCTACTTCCCGGAGCCGGACCTGGTTCCCGTCGTTGCTTCCCGTGAGTGGGTGGAGGAGCTTCGCGCTACCCTCCCGGAGCCCCCGGCGGAACGCCGTAAGCGCCTCAAGGAAGCCTGGGGCTACTCGGATCTCGAGTTCCGCGATGTGGTGAACGCCGGCGTCATGGATTCCATCGAGGAAACCATCGCAGCAGGAGCGTCTGCTGACGTTGCCCGCAAGTGGTGGATGGGCGAGATCGTTGGCCGCGCCAAGGTTGCCGACGTCGAGCCTTCCGAGCTGGGTGTCACCCCACAGGTCATCGTGGAGCTGAACAAGCTGGTTGAAGACGGCAAGATCAACAACAAGATGGCCACCCAGGTCCTGGACGGCGTGCTCGCCGGCGAAGGAACTCCGGCTGAGATCGTCGAGAAGCGCGGCCTGGCCGTGGTGTCCGACGACGGCCCCCTCCTGGAAGCCATCGATGCCGCACTCGCCGCGCAGCCGGATGTCGCGGAGAAGATCCGAGGCGGCAAGGTCCAGGCCATCGGCGCGATCGTTGGCGGCGTCATGAAGGCCACCCGTGGCCAGGCCGACGCCGGCCGTGTCCGCGAGCTGATCCTGCAGAAGCTCGGCGTCGAGGGCTGATCCCCTGGCTTGACCGCAAGTAGCCCGCTGTGGTGCCCGTTCCCATCCGGAACGCCACCACGGCGGGCTACTTTTTTGTCCTGACGCGCGCACAATGGATGCATGGGCACCATCACACCAGGATTTCGAAAGGTCCTCCTTGCCGGTGGGATCGCCGTCGCGTTGACCGGAGGTGGGACCGCCGCAGTGTGGGCGGGCACCCAACCGAGCCCTTCGCCGTCGAGCTCCACCGCCTCACCAAGCCCGACCACCTCAGCGGACACCAAGGCCGCGGAGGGACGCGGAAAAGGTATCCACGGCGAGCACGTCGTGAAACAACAGGATGGCAGCTACCGCACCGTGGTCACCCAGGCCGGAACCATTGAATCGGTGAGCGACTCGGAGGTCACGGTCAAGAGCGAAGACGGCTTCACCCAGCGGTATGCCATCAACGCCGAAACCCGCATCACCAAGATCCCGACGGACCTGTCGCAGCTCCGGAACGGAAAGGGCAAGCCCATGCTGCCCTCGGCCACGGTTGCTGAGCTGAAGGCCGGTGACACCGTGCACGCCAGCGGGATCAAGGACGGCACTGCGGTGACCGCGACGCGGATCGTGTCAGGCGAACTTCCGGCAGGACCCAAAGGGAAGCTCGGGCATCGGGCCCACGGCCGCGCCTGAGTCAGGGGCCCGCGCCTGAGTCAGAGGCCCGCGCCTGAGTCAGAGGCCCGCGCCTGAGTCAGAGGGCCACTGTCCGGAAACCCAGGTTGGCGCTGGCTGAGTCGGGCGTGTTGGAACTGCGCGCGGACAGCCGGTAGCGGTTGCAGTAGGAATCGTGGCAAAGGTATGAGCCTCCGCGCATGACCCGCCCGCTGCCGATCGTCGGGCCTGGCGGGTTCACCACCGTGCCCTGAGCCTGGCACGTCCTGTAGTACTTGGGCAGGAACCAGTCGCTGCACCATTCCCAGACGTTTCCGCTGGTTTGGTAGAGCCCGTAGCCGTTGGGGCTGTATGAACGGACCGGCGCGGTGGTGAGGTAGCCGTCGTCGAGGTCGTTGCGGACCGGGAAATTGCCTTGCCATATATTGCAGTTGTGGGCGTCCTGGCCCGGAGTTCCGTTGTGGAGTTCGTTGCCCCACGGGTAGCGTTGCCCGGCCAGGCCACCGCGCGCGGCGTATTCCCATTCGGCTTCCGTGGGGAGCCTGCCGGACGCCCACGCACAGTAAGCCAGGGCATCGTTGTAGGACACGTGGGTCACGGGGCGGTCGGGGATGTCTGTCCAGTTCGAGAGCGGCCCCGCAGGGTGCGCCCAGTCAGCTCCGCGGACATTGAGCCACCAGGGGACCGGGCTGACCCGGTTCAGGATGTCCTCCGGCCGGGCTTTCACGGCCAGGTGAAACACCGCCGAGGTCCCGTAGAGCTCGGACTCGGTGCGGTGCCCGGTGGCGTCGACAAAGCCGGCAAATTGCTCATTGGTTACCGTGGTGGCGCTGATTCGGAACGCCGACACCTGTACCTCGTGCACGGGAGTTTCGCCGTCTCCGTCGTAGCCTTCGCCGAACGGATCACCCATGGCGAAGGTGCCGGCCGGAATGTCGACGTCGGATGTTTCGGATGCTCCGGTTGAGGGCGCCGCACTTTCGACGGCGGTGCCCGCAGCTTTTTCGACGGCGTCGCCCGCCATGGCTCGAACACCTATGGTGTGCAGGGGGAGGGACCGGCCCCGCTCGAGGGATCTGCCCTGATGGGTATGCGTCCTGGCGCCTGCGCCTGGGCTGCAGCAATCTGCCATGTGAACTCTCTGTCTGAACTCCGTCTGCTAGTACTTTAGCGGCGCCGGAGGCCTGGCCCGCACCTGTTGCGCCTGTTGCACCCGCGCCCAGCGCACCCCGTACACCCCTCGCACCCCTTGTCCGCACCCCTGGCACGCACCACTTGCCGCCCAGCGCACCCCGTACACCCCTGGCACGCACCCCTTGCCGCCCTGCGCACCCCGTACACCCCTGGCACGCACCCCTTGCCGCCCTGCGCACCAGCACTTACGGGGGCGAATGGCGCGTGCAGGTGCGGAGCGTCGTCAGGGAAGCGCCACCCTGCACAACAAAGTGATGGAAAGTGATTTCTGTGATCAGTTTCAATCATGTTCTTGCAAAAGTGGAAAGCGTCACTTATCGTTTGTTAAACGGTTAACGAGCGTGGCCTGAATCACATTGATGATTTGGGCTCAGCACTTGAGGAGACAGCATGAACTCGACGACGGAACAGGCTCCGGCATTGCCCGAAGCTCGCCGAGTCCCGGCCAGGGCGGGCAGCAAGCCACCCGGAACCGGCCCAAAGAAGCGGAAGGGCAAGGCTCCGCAGCAAAGCTTCCGGTCACGCCTGCGTCGAGACAAGCAGATGCTGCTCATGATGGTGCCGGGCGTGGCCTTTCTGCTGCTCTTCTTCTACATTCCCATCCTCGGCAACGTCATCGCGTTCCAGGACTACCAGCCCTACTTGGGCATCGGTGACAGCCTGTGGGTTGGCTGGCAGAACTTCGTGGAACTGTTCGGAAACCCGGACTTCCTCCACGCTTTCTGGAACACCCTGTACCTGGCAGCCTGGCAACTGGTCTTCCTGTTCCCGGTGCCCCTGGTGCTGGCCCTGATTGTCGACTCGCTGATCAGCACCCGGGTCCGCAAGATCTTCCAGAGCATCGCCTACCTGCCGCACTTCCTGTCCTGGGTCCTGGTAATTGCGTTCTTCCAGCAAATGCTCGGTGGTGCGGGATTCGTCAACAACCTGCTCCGTGATTGGGGCATGGACCCGATTCCGTTCATGACCAACCCCGAGACCTTCCCTCTCATGGTGGTGGTCCAGATGATCTGGAAGGACGCCGGCTGGGCCATGATCATCTTCCTGGCAGCCCTTGCCAGCATTGACGCGTCACTCTACGAAGCAGCCGCGGCAGATGGTGCAGGGCGCTGGCGCCGGATGTGGCACATCACCCTCCCCGGGCTCCGGCCGGTGATCGTTCTCCTGCTGATCCTTCGGATCGGCGACATCCTGTCCGTCGGCTTTGAGCAGTTCATCCTGCAGCGTGACGCAGTAGGGGCCGGAGCTGCGGAAGTGCTGGACACCTTCACCTATTACACCGGCGTAGTGGGCGGCGGTTGGAGCTCCGGCGCAGCAGCCGGGCTCGCCAAAGGTGTGGTCAGCGCCCTGCTGATCTACGGCGCCAACAAACTTGCCCACCGTTTCGGAGAAGACGGAATCTTCGCAAAACAAGCGCGCTGAGAGCCACGCAGGCCCGCGCGGCAGCCGCACAAGGAGAACCCATGGCAACAACACTTTTCACCAGGAAACCCCGGGAACTGACGTACAACCCCAAACGCCCGGTGTGGAAGGAAAAACCTTCCGCGCTCTACCAAACGGTCAAAGCAGTCGTCCTGATCGTCTTCAGTATCTCCATCCTGACCCCCATCCTGTTGGTGGTTTCGACGTCCCTTGCGGATACGGAGCAGCTCGTCAAGGCAGGCGGGTTCGTCCTCTGGCCGGAGCGACCCACGTTCGAGGCCTATGCCACCATCTTCAAAGGCCCCATGGTCCTGCAGTCCCTGGGTGTGAGCATGCTGATCACGGCAGTAGGCACCATCCTGGCGCTGTTTGTGACCATCACCATGGCCTACGCCACCAGCCGCACTGTCCTCTTCGGCCGGCCGGTGATCCTGGCAGTGCTGTTCACGCTGCTTTTTGCACCGGGCCTGATTCCGTCCTTCCTCATGATCCGTCAGCTGGGGCTGCTGGACTCGCTGTGGTCGCTGATCCTTCCCGGCATTTTCGGTGCCTTCAACTTTGTGGTCATGCGGTCCTTCTTCATGAACATCCCCGGGGAACTGATTGAAAGCGCCAGGATCGACGGCGCCAACGACTGGCAGATTCTGTGGCGGATCGTCATGCCGCTGTCCAAAGCCGTGATCGCCGTCGTCGGCCTGTTCTACGCGGTGGGTTTCTGGAACTCCTTCTTCAATGCACTGCTCTACATCAACGACCACTCCAAGTGGCCCATCCAGTTGTTGCTCCGCAACTTCGTAGTCCAGGGCAGCGGTGCCGCAGATCAGCTCGGAATCACCACCACGCCTCCACCGCAGTCCATCCAGATGGCCGTGGTGGTGGTTGCCCTGGTCCCCATCCTGATGGTTTACCCGTTCCTCCAAAAGCACTTCGCCAAGGGCGTCATCACCGGCGCAGTGAAGGGCTGACCGCATCCGCGGACCCGCCAAAGAACTGACACAACACACCATGAAGCAAGTAACCAGAAAGGGTTATGCCATGACGAGCACTACCTCACAGGCTGGATTCAGCCGCCGCGGTTTCCTTGGCCTCGCAGGCCTGGCCGTGACCGCCGTCGGCTTGTCCGCCTGCGGTGGTGGCGGGTCCGCGAGCAATGGCGGCGCTGCCGCCTCAGCTTCGGTCAAACTGCCCACGTACAAGGAATTTACCGGAGTCACCCCCGATATTGCGGGCAATGCCAAGGGCCTCCAGGCCGGGTACTTCAAGCTGCCCACCGCCGTGCAGTCCGTGAAGACTCCGCCCCTCAAAGGCAAAGTGACCGGGCTGACCGAAACCTTCGACACCATGAGCCCCGGGCTGAAGGACAACCCGTTCTGGCAGAGGCTCAACGCCAAGCTCGGCGGCGACCTGGAGCTGCAGATCGCCGAGGACATTGGCGACGGCTACCCGGCGAAGTTCGCCACCGTCCTTGCCAGCAACGACCTCCCGGACATGATGTGGGTTCCGCCGAACCAGGGCATCCCCAACGTCGGCCCCATGCTGGAAGCCAAGTTCCAGGACCTGACGCCCTACCTCTCGGGCGACGCCGTCCTTGAGTACCCTAACCTCGCGGCCCTCAAGCCCGATTCCTGGAAGACCGCCGTCGTCAATGGCAAGATCTGGGGAGCTCCCATCCCGAGCACCCCGTTCGGCCAGGTCTATGTGGGCAATCATGCTGTGTGGGAGCAGGTAGGGGGCTTTGAGGCCGGCAGCGCTGATGAGTTCCTGGACAAGGCCAAGGAACTGACGCGTCCCGGTGAGCAGAAGTACGCGTTGGAGCCCGCCTACATCAACGCACTGCACATGGTCACGGAGTGGTTCGGTGCCCCGAACAGCTGGGCAGTGAACAAGGACCGCACGTTGACGCACCTCTACGAAACCGACGAATACCTGGCCGGTGTGGAGTTCACCGCCAAAATGTTCGCCGCCGGTGTCTTCTACCCGGACTCCAAAGCCACCGACATCCGTTCGCGCGTAGCCAATGGCAGCGTGGCAGCCCAGGTTGTGGTGGGTCCGCACGACATCCGCAGCTACCGCTCGCTGAACAAGGACGCCCAGTTCGACATTTTGATCCCCTTCAGTGCCGACGGCAAGGTCAAGCCCGTCTACGACATGGGGTACGGAACGGTCGGTTTCACACCATTCAAGAAGGCGGACGAGGGCAAGATCCGCGAGCTCCTCGCGCTGATCAACTACCTGTCGGCGCCGTTCGGCACCGTGGAATACATGCAAAAGAACTTCGGCGAGCTCGGCCAGGACTACACCATCGACGCCTCCGGCACCCCGGCACGCACCGAAACCGGCACCACCAACGCCCCCGGCCTGGTATCGGCGTTGAACATCATGGCCAGTCCGGAAAACGTTATTTTCAACCCGGGCTTCGACGACGACACACGCTACGTCAGCAAGCAGGAGGAAAAGCTCCTCGAGTTCGCGTGGCGCAACCCCACCAACGGTTCCTACTCGGACACCAACGCCAAGGTGGGCGCCAAGATCACCAAGCAACTGCGCGACAAGGTAGTGGACATCATCACCGGCCGCGCCAAGATCGACGAACTCAAGGACGCCGTGAAGCGCTGGAAGAGCGAGGGCGGCGACAAGATGCGCGACGAGTACCAGGCCGCGTTGGACCCCAACGCCCCGGTCTTCAGGAGCTAGCCTCAGACCAACAACGAAGAAACCAAGCACGTACCAGCAGGGGGAACCATGGCAAAAACAAGCAGCACCGGAGTCCGACCCACCATCCGTATGGTGGCCGAATTGGCGGGCGTCTCCACGGCCACGGTTTCCTATGTCCTCTCGGGTCGCCGCGGTGATGGCGGACCAGGTGTTTCGGACCCGACGGCGGAAAAGGTCAAGGCCGCTGCGGAGCGGCTCGGCTACCGCCCCAATCAGGCAGCCCGTGCCATCCGGACCGGCCGTACCAACACCGTGATCCTGTCGCTGACCATGCTGTCCGATCCCTGGTCCCTGTCCGTCATTGAGGCCGTCCAGAAGGCGGCCGCCCCGCTGGGCATCACACCGATGATCCTCGGAGATGCGGACTGGGTGAAGGTCCTGGGCACGCATAACGCCGACGCCGTGTTCGTGGACGCTGTCAGCAAGGGCCAGCGGGATGAACTTCGTAAGCTCGCCGAGCACGGAACCACCCTGGTGGTCTTCGACGAAGGGTTGGACGCGGAAGGGTTCGACGTTATCCGATCCATTGCCGGGCCTGGCTGCCGCATGGCCGTGGAGCACCTGCTCCACGGCCATCGGAAGATCGCTTGCCTGACTCCGGCTACGGCCCAGGGAACCTCCGGTGGGGCACGCTACAGGGCCTACTCCGAAGCGCTCGCGGCGGCCGGAATTGCGGAACGGGAAGACTACGTGGGCTTGTTCGATGGCACCAGCGCCGGGGCCTACGCTGCGGCAACGCGGGTACTCAGCATGCCGGACCGGCCTACTGCTATCTACGCCACCACGGATTTCGCCGCAGTCAGCGCCATCAACGCCGCCCAACGCCTGGGGCTGGCCGTGGGCACCGATGTAGACATCATCGGCGTCGGCAACACGGTGGAAGGTGAACGGATGTCGCCGTCGCTGAGCACTGTTGGCCCAGTGGACTTTTTCGACAAGCTGGCCCGGCTGCTCCTGCGACGTGCCACCGGCCAGACCGGAGACTCTGCCGGAGGTGCCTCAACGGAGCCGGGTGTCCTGGACTTCCCCTGGCACTTGTTCGTGCGCGAATCGGCGCCGCATCGCAGCGCCGCAACCAGACTTTACTAATGAATCAGCAGAAGGAAATTTCACACCATGGAAAAGGATTTGAAGGTCGGCATCGTAGGTTTTGGCCTGCGGTCGGGGCTTTGGAAGCATGCCCACAAGCCGGGCGAAGGCTCTGAAGTCACCATCGTTTGCGACCTCAGCGAACGCGGCCGCGCAGACGCTGCTGAACGCATCCCCACCGCGCGGATCACGGATGATCTTGAGGAGCTGCTGGCCAGCGGACTGGACGCCGTACTGGTCCTGACCCCCGATAACCAGCACGCCGCCGTCGCCGTCCGAACGCTCAAGGCGGGCATCCCCACCTTCTGCGAGAAGCCGCTGGACATTACCGTGGAGGCCGCGGACCTGATCCTGAAGACTGCTTACCAAACCGGTACCCGGCTCTACGTCGGCCACAACATGCGCCACATGCCGGTGGTGGTCCAGATGCGCCAGCTCATCGAGGACGGCAGGATCGGTGACGTTAAGGCGGTGTGGTGCCGGCACTTCGTGGGCCACGGCGGTGACTACTACTTCAAGGACTGGCACGCGCAGCGGGCCAACGTCACGTCGCTGTTGCTCCAAAAAGGTGCCCACGACATTGACGTGATCCACTGGCTGGCCGGCGGGTACACCAAGCGGGTTGCCGCCGTCGGCGATCTCGCAGTCTACGGCGACGTGCCGAATCGAAGGGATAACGCCGGAAAGCGCATGGGCGACTGGTTCTCCATGGACAACTGGCCGCCCACGGAGCAGAAGGACCTGGCGGAGGTGATCGACGTCGAGGACATTTCCATGATGAACATGGTGCTGGACAACGGCGTCCTGGCCTCCTATCAGCAGTGCCACTTCACGCCCGACTACTGGCGGAACTACACCGTGATCGGCACCAAGGGCCGGATCGAGAACCTCGGTGACGGGCCGGGGGAGACCATCAACGTGTGGACCAGCCGGTCGTCCGGCTATGCCGCGCCGGATGAAGTCATCACCATTCAGGACGGCGAAGGCGGCCACGGCGGTGCGGATCCGCGCCTCATCGATGAATTCCTGCGGTTTGCCTCAGATGGCGGCCAAACACAGACCAGCCCGATCGCCGCGCGGCAAGCCGTGGTGGCGGGCATCCTGGCAGCCGAGTCCCTGCGTGGCGATGGCTCCGCACAGGAAGTGCCGGAACTCCCGGCCGAGCTGGTGGAATATTTCGACGCCGGCCAGCCGGCCCTGGTCCGCGACTGAGCTAATGGGGGCCGGACAGTTCGATGAGCTCGGTCATGACGGTTTGAAGTGACTCGCAAACCGTCATGACCGATTTTCTTTTGAGAGCCTCAGGCCGGGCGAGGATGTCGATTTTGCGGACGGAATTCACTCCGGCCAGCGGGCGCAGCACCACGCCTGCGTCCAGCACGCGTCGGGCCGTGAACCTGGGCAGCAGTCCGATTGCACCACCGGCCGAGACCAGCGCTGCAACGGTGGAATAGTCGTTGATGCGGTGCAGCACCTCCGCGGGGCGCCCGCTCACGGCCACGACGGCGGCCAAGACATCCGCGGGGGAGTAGCCATCGCGGCTGGTCACCCAGGTTTCATCGACGACGTCGGAGGGCTCCAACTCGGTCCGGTCCGCCAAAGGGTGATGCGCGGGGAGCGCGATGTCCAACGGCTCATCCGCCAGCGGAATCACCGCGACCTTGTCTTCGGGCCATTGCGGGCTGTTGTCCATCCGGTGCGCCAGGACCAGGTCGTACCGCGCGGCCAACCCGGGGAAATCCTCCTGGGCCACGTCTTCGTCGGACAGCCGCAGTCGTGGTGACATCCCGCCGTCGGACGCTTTTTCTGCTGCCAGCAGTGCGGCCAAGGGCGCGAACAATGCTTGCCCGGCACTGTGGAAGGCGCTCACGCTGACAGGCGCGTCCGGAGCGTCGTGGTAGGCGCCGATCGCGGCCCGCGCATCTGCCATGGCGTTGACGACGGCGGCACCCGCTTCCGCGAGGACGCGGCCGGCGTCGGTCAGTACCAAAGCCCTGCCCTCCTTGCGGGTTAAGGGCACATCCACCGACCTCTGCAGGAGCGCGAGCTGTTGGGATACGGCGGACGGGGTGACCATGAGGGTCTCCGCCACGGCCTTCACGCTGCCGAGGTCCCCAAGTTCGCGAAGCATCTGCAGCTGATGAATTTCCATTAGCAAATCCTAAATCGTTGATTGAGAAGAATCTAGTTGTGCTAAATCGTTGGCGGAGCTTCAATGGACTCAGCAGCAGCGAAGCAGCCCTAAGCCAGTGAGGAATCCCATGAAGGCTCTCTACAAATCCGGACCCCACGCTGGGTTTGAACTCGTCGACCGTCCCGAGCCCGAAGCCGGCCCCGGCGACGTCAAGATCCGGGTCATGACCACCGGCATCTGCGGCACCGACCTCCACATCCAAAGCTGGGACGCCTGGGCGCAGGGGATCATCGAGGCACCCCTCATCGCGGGCCACGAGTTCTACGGTGAAGTGGTGGAAATCGGCGAGGACGTCCGCGACGTCAAGGTAGGGGACCGGGTCTCCGGTGAAGGCCACGTGGTCTGCGGAATTTGCCGCAACTGCCGTGCCGGACGCCGCCAGATGTGTATCCACACCGTCTCCGTCGGCGTGCAGCGCGATGGCGCGTTTGCAGAGTACGTTGTGATCCCGGAAACCAACGTTTGGGTCCACCACGACGAATCGGTTACCCAGGAACTCGGCGCCATCTTCGACCCCTTCGGCAACGCCGTGCACACCGCATTGAGCTTCCCGCTGGTCGGCGAAGATGTGCTCATTACCGGTGCCGGACCCATCGGACTGATGGCCATCGCCGTCGCCCGCCACGCCGGCGCCCGCAAGATTGCCATCACCGACGTTTCCGCGCCCCGCCTGGAACTCGCCCGGCAGATGGGCGTGGACCTCGCGGTTGACGTGTCCAAGATGCGTGTCCGCGACGCGCAGCAGCAACTGGGCATGCGTGAAGGGTTCGACATTGGACTGGAAATGTCCGGACACCCCACGGCACTGCCTGAGATGATCGACAACATGAACCACGGCGGACGCATCGCCATGCTGGGCCTGCCCAGCCAGTCCATCGACATCGACTGGGGCAAGGTTGTCACCCACATGCTCACCCTGAAGGGCATCTATGGCCGTGAAATGTTCGAGACCTGGTACGCCATGAGTGCCATGCTCTCCTCCAACCCGGTGCTCCACCGCAGTATCTCCGCAGTGGTCACCGACAAGCTCTCCGCATCCGACTGGGAAAAGGGCTTCGACATCGCCCGCAACGGTACCGGCGGAAAAGTGGTCCTCGACTGGACCGAACTCTAACCGGACCGAATTCCCCTCACCCTTAGGAGCACCCATGTACTCAGCCATCAAAGACCAACTGCAGGGCGAACTCGACGAGATCCGCAGCGCCGGACTCTTCAAGACCGAGCGCCACATCGACTCCCCGCAGGCCAGCCACATCGCTGCCGGCCAACTCGGCCAGCCCGCCAACAAGGTCCTGAACTTCTGCGCGAACAACTACCTGGGCCTGGCCGACCACCCGGACATCATCGCCGCGGCCAAGTCCGCCATGGACGAGCGCGGCTTCGGCATGGCTTCCGTACGTTTCATTTGCGGTACCCAGGACCTCCACCTGGAACTGGAGGCCCGCGTTTCGGCGTTCCTGGGCACCGAGGACACCATCCTGTTCTCCAGCTGCTTCGACGCCAACGGGGGTGTTTTTGAGTCGCTGTTCGGTCCGGAAGACGCCATCATCTCCGACTCCCTGAACCATGCCTCCATCATTGACGGCATCCGCCTGAGCAAGGCCAAGCGCTTCCGCTACGCCAACCAGGACATGGCTGACCTTGAAGCGAAGCTCGTTGAGGCCTCCGGTTCACGACGCAAGATCATCGTCACCGACGGCGTCTTCTCCATGGACGGCTACCTGGCACCCCTCGAAGCCATCTGCGACCTCGCCGAAAAGCACGACGCCCTGGTCATGGTGGACGACTCGCACGCCGTTGGCTTCATGGGACCCACCGGTGCCGGCACCCCCGAGCACGCCGGCGTTTCAGAAAGGGTGGACATTTACACGGGTACCTTCGGCAAAGCCCTCGGCGGCGCCTCCGGCGGCTACGTTTCCGGCCGCGGTGAGATCGTTGCCATGCTCCGCCAGAAGGCACGCCCGTACCTGTTCTCCAACTCCCTTGCCCCGGCCATTGTTGCCGCGACCATCAAGGCGATCGAACTGGTCCAGGAATCCGGCGAACTGCGCACCCGTCTCTTCGAGAACGCTGCCCTGTTCCGCCGCCGCATGAGCGAGGAAGGCTTCGAACTGCTCGACGGCGAACACGCCATCATCCCGGTCATGTTCGGCGACGCCGTCATGGCGGCACGGGTGGCGGACCAGATGCTCCAGAACGGCGTTTTCGTCACCGCTTTCAGCTTCCCCGTCGTGCCCAGGGGCGCCGCCCGGATCCGCGTTCAGCTTTCGGCTGCCCACAGCGCGGACGACGTCGAAGCGTGCGTCCAGGCGTTCGTCAAGAGTCGCGCCGCGGTCGCCTAAGCCCGACGCTCTCTCACGTCCCGCCCGTTTGGGCCCAACGCTCTCTCACGTCCTTCAGGAAAGTGCATGAGGGTTTGGGTTTTGTGGGTGGGATGTGAGAGAGGATCTGTTCTGACAGGATGGAGCCATGGCTTCGAATTATGACGTGGTAATCGTTGGCGGCGGCATCGGGGGGCTTTCCCTGGCCGCGGCACTGGCAGGCAAATGCACGGTTGCATTGGTTGAGGCCGAACAGACCTTGGCTTTCCACACGTCCTCGCGTTCCGCAAGGCAACTCATCCCCAGCTACGGTCCGGCGGTGGTGCGGGACCTGACCGTCCGGACACTGGAGATGCTGGCTGAGAGGGACGCGCAGGCAGCCGAACCGATCCTCACGCCGCGAGGCTTCATGCTGGTGGGTGACGAGGAGACCGTCCGGGCCGAAGCCAGCGGCAACATGCACCCTATTTCCCACGATCAGGCCATGCAGCTGTGCCCGGTGCTTAACCCTGATTCCTTCACGGCCGCGGGCCTGGATAATGGGTCGTTCGGCTGCAACGCCCCGCTCCTTCTCGAGGAACACCGCCGTACGGCCGAAGCTGCCGGAGTGGACATCATCACCGGGGCCAGGGTGCATTCGGCACAGCGGCTGGGCAGTGGCTGGCAGGTGGGGGCAGGAACCGAAGGGTTCCAGTCCGGCGTCGTGGTTAATGCGGCCGGTGCCTGGGCGGACGAGTTGGCCGTCATCAGCGGTGTGGAGAAGCTGGGGCTTCAGCCGTACCGCCGGACGGCGGCGATCGTCAACGTCGACCACCCGCTGACGCCGGAAACGCCCATGGTTTGCGCCGCAGACGATTCCTTCTATTTCCGGGCCGAGGGCCGGCAGGTCCTGATTTCGCCGTCGGAAACGGTGCCGAGCGGTGCCGAAGATGCCAAGCCGTACCCTGGTGACGTGGAGGCTTTGATCACCAGGCTCAACGCCGTGACGTCGTTGGGAATCCGGTCCGTGGACCGCGCCTGGACGGGGCTGAGGACCGAAGCCGCGGACGGAATCCCGGTGGTGGGATTCGACGCCGAAGCGCCTGGCTTCTTCTGGCTCGCCGGACAGGGCGGCTACGGTTTCCAGACATCGTCCGCCATAGCGGAGCTGGCCGCAGCACTCATCCTGGGGGACGTTGAAGCCGACAGTCCGGAATCCCGGACAGCGGAGCAACTCGCGGCAGTACGCTGGTCCATCCGGCGCTGAACAATAGGGTCATGAGCGGAAACACGAACAGCGGCAGCACACTCATCACCAACATCGGCGAGCTGATGACCCAGGACTTGGAGCACCGGGTCCTCAAGGATGCGGCGATCGTCATCGAGGGGGAGCGCATCGCGTGGCTGGGGTCCAGCGCGGATGCCCCGTCGGCCGACGAAATGATCGACGCCGAGGGTCGCGCCGTCCTGCCCGGCTGGGTGGATTCGCACTCGCACCTGGTCTTCGCAGGTGACCGCACTGCCGAGTTCGAGGCCCGCATGGCCGGCGAAAGCTACAGCGCGGGCGGAATTGCCGTCACCACCGGCGCCACCCGATCAGCCAGCGACGACGAACTGACCCGTCTTGTGCGGGACCGCGTGGCCGAGGCAGTCTCCCAAGGCACCACTTACCTGGAAAGTAAGACCGGTTACGGGCTGGACGTGGAGAACGAGGCCCGGAGCGCCCGCATCGCCGCAGCGGAAGTGGATGAAGTCACCTATCTCGGCGCGCACTTGGTCCCGAAAGGCTCCGACCCAGAGGAGTACACGGACCTGGTCTGCGGTCCGATGCTCGACGCCGTCCTGCCGTATGTCCGGTGGGCCGATGTTTTCTGTGAGCGGGGTGCCTTCACCGAGGACCAGTCCCGCCGTGTCCTGACTGCCGCCCGAGATGCCGGCCTGGGGCTCCGAGTTCACGGCAACCAGCTCGGCGAGGGTCCCGGCGTTGCCTTGGCCGTCGAGTTCGCGGCTGCGAGCGTCGACCACGTCAACTACCTTTCCGACAAGGACGTGAGGGCGCTCGCGGAAACATGGGCCGGCTGGGATCCGGCGACGGGACAGGGGACGAAGGGGACGGTGGCAACCTGCCTCCCCGCCTGCGACCTGTCCACCCGCCAACCACTGGCACCCGGCCGCGGGCTGATCGATGCCGGCGTGCAGATCGCGCTGGCGGCCAACTGCAATCCCGGCACCTCCTACACCAGTTCCATGGCGTTCTGCGTCACCACGGCCGTGCTCCAGATGCACCTGAGCGTCCATGAAGCCGTCCGCGCGGCAACGTATGGCGGCGCCTTGGCGCTGGGCAGGGAGTCAGGGAACGACGCCGACGGCGAACGGGCGGTGGGTTCGCTCGCCGTCGGCCATCGCGCTGACCTGCACATGCTCAAGGCGCCGTCGGCCACGCACCTGGCCTATCGCCCCGGTATCCCGCTGACGCACTCGGTGTGGCGGGCGGGCATACGCGCCGTCTGATTCTTAAAAGAAACGCGGGGTCACTTACGGCCCCTTCCGAAGGTCCGGATGGGCTATAAGTGACCCCGCGTTGGGCCTATGCGCAGCTGAACTTGGCGTCGGCCCAGTCGCCCCAGTCATCGCCTGCGTCGTCGCCGTTCTTGTCGGCGATCAACTCGATAGTGCGAACACCTGTGATGTCCACGTTCAGGGGCAGTGCTGCCGAGTCGGCGCTGAGGACGGGGGTGCGCAGAAGCTCCCGCCCGTCGCCCTTCACGATGAACACCACTGATCCGTGCAGGCCCTTGTTCAGCTTGGTGTCGTCGACTCCCACCACGGCGGTGAAAGCGTTGCACTTGGCTTCCGTGGCGATGCTGATCTTCGAGTCGGCATGGACGCCGATTCCCTTGGAGTACACGACGCCGTCGAGCCGCAGCGCTGGCCCGTCGCCGGCGTTCTGCTCACCATTCGCCCGGTCCCGTTCCGCAGGTCCCCAACCGTTGGTGCTGCCGGTCCAAGGCAGGTCGGAGGCGAACACGGTGCCCGACAACACGGGTGCCGGGGGCTCCTGCGCGGTGGAGGAACACGTGAACTTTGCATCTGCCCAGTCCGCGTGGTCGTTGCCATTGGAATCGCCGGCGTCGTTGGCCACCAGTTCCACGTACTGGGCGCCGGTGATGTCCACGGTGAGCGGCAGGGGAGCACTTGTGGCTCCCAGCACCGGGGTAGTGACCTTGGTGGTGCCGTCAGCCACCACGGAGAACTTCACGCTGCCCCGCGTCGCTTGCGCATCATCGATGCCCACGGTCGCGGTGAAGGCAGTGCAGTAGCCGCCAAGGTAGTACCGGATATTACCGTTGGCGTGGGCACCCAGGCCCTTGGCATAAACGGCGCCGTTCAGGGTGAGCGGCGTCCCGTCGCCGGCCCCGGTCCCGCCGTTGGACTGGTCCTTCTCCACGGGTCCCCAACCGTTGGTGGCGCTGACCCAAGGATGGTCGCTGGCGTACACCGTGGCGTGGGGAGGTTTAGGTAAAGTCCGCACCGTGGTGGTGGTTCTGAGGGCCCGGGTCCCTGCTGGCTCTGTGGTGGTTGAATACTTGGCGCTCGCGGTGATGGGGTAGTCGCCGTCCGCCGAAGCCGGTGCGGTGATCTTCCACGTGGTGGTCAACGTACCTCCGGCGGGCAGGGTTGCAGCCGTGGCGGGAGTGGCCGGGGTTGCCGTCCACCCGTCGGGCAGCGCAAGGGAGATATCCAGCCCGTTAATGGGGGCCGGTTCATCCGAGGTGAAGGTGGTGACGAAGTCCTGGGCCTTGCCCTGCTGGATCACGTCGCCTTGAAGGGCCGCTGAGAGTTGCGCGCAGGCCGGGACCGATTCGGAGGCTCCGAGGTCTTCCACCAGGAGGTTGTCCAGGGTGAAGTCCGAACCGTTGGAGCTGCCCGTTCGCTGCAAACCGACGAAGTAGTCCCCGCAGAAGCCGGTGTCCAGGGTCTGCTCGAACCGGGTGGTGGAGGTGGCGGCGCCGATCGCCTGGCTGCCCGTCACTGCCGGGCCGGCTTGCGAGTCGTAGCCTGCGACCCAGGCGTATTGCCCGGCCTTGGAGTTCTGGTAATCGAACGACACCTTGTACTTGTGGCCGGCCTGGAACGGCATGGTTGCCTCGGTGGTGCGGTACACCAGGCCCGGTCCACCGTCCGGGCCAAGGTTTTCGTCATGGGCGATCAGTGACCAGTTTCCGCCCAGTACTTCGTCGATCACGTTGGTGTTCCAGCCCTTTTGGGTGAAGGGTTCGTGGCGCTCGGTGATGTGAGTTCGCGGGTCCGTGGAGCCGCCGGCGTCTCCCTTGACGAACGGTCCCCAGCCTTGGTCCACGTTTTCGAAGTCCTCGCTGAGCACCCCTGCTGTGGCCACCCGGGTGGTTTTCACCGCCCGGAAGTCGTCGACGCGCACTGTGCCATCGCCGTCGGCGGCTGTGACGGCGACTGTGGCTTTGGTGTTGTTGTGTGGAACGTCCACCAGCACGCGGATGCGCTGGAACGAGGTCCCGTGTTTCTCGTCGCCGGCCACGAAGTTCTCGGCGTTGGAGGAATCGATGGTGGTCTTTTCCGTTGTCCCTCCAACAGTGACTGAGAGCGTCGTGGGGCGGGTTTTGCCGGGTTCAATTTCCACCCAGGCGCTCACGGACTGGGTTCCGGCGTCCAGCTTCACTTCCTGGCTGATCGACGACGGCGTTGCCCCCAATGCGGCGTAGCGGCGGCCCTTGTCGTCGCGGACCTGCGTGACGGTGCCGGTGGGATTCCACGGGGAGAGGTCTGCGCCGTTGAAACCGGGGTCGTTGAAGGATGTGCCTTCACCAAAGTCCGCCTTCTTGGGAAGTGCGTTGTCCTTGGCGGTGAGGACGTAGGGCTGCTTGGCATCGGCCGTGACGCTGACCTGGCCGTTGACCACCGGGACATCGGCAACCTTGACGCGGCCGTTGTCGGTCAGTTTGAACAGCTCAAGCGTGCGGGACTTGGCGAACTCCTTGGTCAGGGTCCACGTGCTGGCTCCGCCTGCGGGGTTGTAGTGGTAAAGCTTGTCTGCCTTGCCGTCCTCCTTGGAAGCCCACGGCAGAAGGTACGTTCCACCCTGGAGGACCGATGCGCCGCCAACGGTGATGGTGCGCTCGGCAGCGGTGTTTCCAGTCACGGCCACGCCATCGGCAAGATCGATGCGGTCGGGCGTCCACTTGGTGATCTGGTGATGCTGCAGGAATTTGGCCGGCAGGTTGGCCGTCCACACGTTCTCGCTGAACGCATTGAAGTCGTTCTGCCCGGTCCACCCTTCGAACTCCACAATGTGGCTCACACCGAGCTTCGGGTCCGGGTTCCACACGTCTGATTGGGTGTTGTTGATGAAGCGCAGGATTTGGGAATTGATGCCCTTGTTGGTGGAGCCGCCGTATTTCTCGTCGTTGGCCCAGTGCGACCAGGTGTTGTTCCTGGACAGGTGGTCCGCCCATTCGGACCCCACCCTGAAGCCATTCTTGACGAGTTCCTGCTGCAGCCGTTCGGCGAGCCAACCGAACTCGTAGTAGACGTCCACGTAGACGAAGTCCAGGTTTTTGTCGGTGGCGTCGCGCAGTTCTTTGATGCGTTGGGCGAGCTTGCCGGAGTTGATGTCCTGGCGCTGGTTGATGTAGTAGGACTGGTCCAGCCAGTTCCAGCCGAGGCCCTTGTCCGCCCTCAGGAGGTCTTCGCTGAAGGATTTGGCTTCGGGGTAGATTTCCGTGGCATTGATGTGGACACCGAAGCTGGCGTTCCAGTCCTTGCCTTCCTTGACCAGCTTGTTGAGGCCCTCGAGCCCACCGGCCCGGGTGTTGAAGTTGTTGCCGTAGTCCGTGTTGGCCGAGTCGTGGCCCTCGCTGGTGTAGCCCTTGAGCATCGCCACCTGCCCCAGCCCGTCTGTAGCCAGGGAGATGCGTTTGACGTCGTCAAGGGTGCGGAGGAACGGGTGGGTTGCCTGGGAGGCGAAGTTGAAGGGGATGTGGGTGATCACGTTGTCCGGCGTCTGGTCGCCTTTGTTGGGACTGACTTGGATGGATCTCATGGCGATGGCCGCGTCCTGCCAGTCCACGCCACCGTCCGCGTTGGCGTCGGCTGTGATCGCCACCCGGGTCCACGGGAGTTCCTCGGTACTGTCGGAGCCTTCGGCCCGGTAGAGCCATTGGCCACTCGCCAAGCCCATGGAAACCCCGCCGGCGCCGTCGCTCACTGCCTGGCGCCAAAAGCGTCCGCGGTCTTTGGCGCCCGGCCCGGACGATGTGTCGTAGAGGGCGTTGGATTCAACGGCGGCGCCCAAGGATGCGGTGTTGGCCAGCGCATATGCGGAGCTCTTGGCCGCAGCATCAAGAGGGGTCGAGGCGGTGATGGGTGTGAACTCATCGCCGGTGACGCTCCGGTCCACGGAGAGGTTTGCCGTGGACACCTGGGCGCCTGGCTGCGTGGAGCTGACGGTCACCAGGTTCAGCCGGGGGAGTTGCAGTGTTTTTACTTGGTGCTCCGCCGTGTCCTTGATCTCCGTGACGTTGAACGAGACCACGTTCTTCTTCACGGACAGCCGGGCTTTGATCACGGTATTGCCGAACCCGGGCACGGTGAGGACGTAATCCCTTGCATCTTTGCCCGAGGCTGTCGATGTGCCGCTGACGCTGTACTCCGTGCCGTTGATGGTGATGGTGGCAAGCCGTGCGGTGGTTCCGTCCAGTCGGGCCTTGGTGGCTGTGTCGGTGTAGCCAAGGACTTGCGGAAAGGTGGTGGCCACGTCCACCCGGAGTTGTCCGGAGGTGATGGTGGTCGTGTCGGACGCGCTGATGGTTTCGGAGGGTTGGGTGGCGGCGGAGGCCGCTGCGGGTGGGAGGGCCATGAGGCCCAGCGATGATGAGGCGACGACGCACGCCATGCTGAGCGAGGCGAGCCGTCCGGGGGATGACAAGCGGGGCATGATGCTCCTTCTTGATTTTTCCAAGCTGTTAACAGTCATGTTCTTGCGGACTCAACCAAGACTGCTGCATCGGACAGAAGTTGACAAGAGTTAACAAGCAGTTAACTAAAATGCACACGAAGACACATGATTTCCCTTGACCGGCACGCGTCGCACCAATGCGCGGTTCATGAGCAGTCTTCTCCCGCGGATGATCCTTGTGAGATCGAAAATGATCGTTTAGTGTTTCTATAGATCAGAAAACGTCATTAACTTGAGCGGGAACGGGAACACGATGAGCGAGAACACACTGGGCGCCTTCATGGAGGAAGAGCTGGTTTCCCAGCCCGACGTTTGGCAGCGGGCCGTTGAACAGGCGGGATCGGAGCAACTGCTCCCCGCCGACGGCCAGCGCATCGCCGTCATCGGCTGTGGAACATCCTGGTTCATGGCCCAGAGCTACGCGGCTGCCCGCGAATCTGCCGGCAAGGGTGTGACCGATGCGTTCGCTGCCTCCGAGGCTTTCCTGAACCACAACAGCGCCGATCGCCAGTACGACGCCGTTGTGGCCATTACGCGCTCCGGCACCACCACTGAGGTACTTGAGATCCTGGCCGATTTGAAGGGGATCGTTCCCACCGTCGCGATCATTGGTGACAGGACGTCTCCGATCATTGACTTGGCAGACACTGTGATTGGCCTGCAGTACGCCGATGAGCGTTCCGTGGTCCAGACCCGGTTCGCCACCACGGCTTTGGTCTACCTGCTCAGCAGCCTCGGGATCGACGTGCAGCAGGCCATCGAGGACGCCCGTGACGCCGTCAGCGCTCCTGTCTCCCAGGAACTGTTGGACGCGGAGCAGTTCACCTTCCTTGGCACTGGCTGGACAGTCGGCCTGGCCCACGAGGCCGGTTTGAAAATGCGCGAGGCAGTCCAGGGATGGACTGAGTCGTACCCCGCCATGGAGTACCGCCACGGCCCCATCTCCATCGCTGCCCCCGGTCGTGTCACCTGGTTGTTCGGTGCCCAGCCCGAAGGCCTTGACCACGACATGGCAGTAACCGGAGCCCTGTACGTCCACACGGACAAGCACCCCCTGGCCGAATTGGCCCGCGTGCACAAAGTCACCCTGGAACGCGCACGCGTCCGCGGACTCAATCCGGATCTGCCCAGGAACCTGACACGCTCCGTCATTCTCGACGCCTCAGCCTAGGTACCCGGCATGGTTCTCGGAGCCGCGGAATCACCCGTCTTGTCCTTCGACGTTGGCGGGACCGACATCAAAGCTGGTTTGGTGGATGCACGGGGTGAAGTCCTTGGGATGCGCCGGGTCCCGACGCCGCTGGACTCCTCCCGACCGGGCGAGGCGGTGCTGGACCGGCTCGCTGAGCTTGCTGCCGAGTTGGCTGCCGAGTTCCCGGGATCACCCGCCCGGGCAGCCGGAATCATTGTTCCAGGCATTGTCGACTCGGCGGCCGGTGTTGGTGTCTACTCCGCCAACCTTGGCTGGCGCGACTTCCCCTTCACTGCCGAAGCCGAGAAGCGGCTGGGCATCCCCGTCGCTTTCGATCACGATGTCCGATCCGCCGCTGCCGTGGAACACAGCCTGGGTGGGTCCAGGGAGTTCAACGACGTTGTGGTGATGGTGGTGGGAACCGGCATCGCCGCCGCTGTCTTCTCTGGCGGCAAGCCGGTGACAGCGGGCGGGTTCGCAGGGGAGCTGGGCCACGCCCAGGTCCCGGACCCTGATGCTTCCCCCGGGACCGCGGGTTCTACGATCCTCGAAGCCGTCGGCTCGGCCGGAGCCATCGCCAAGCGCTACCACCGCGCCTCGGGAAACAGGGTGAACGGAGCACGCGGTGTGCTGCTCCGCGCAAACGACGGCGACCAGCTGGCGGCCCGTATCTGGGCCGACGCCGTGGACGCCCTTGCCTTCACCATCTGCCAATGCGTCAACATCATCGGAACCGAGGCCGTCGTGATCGGCGGTGGGCTCGCCGAAGCGGGCGAGGAGCTGCTGGAGCCCCTCCGCGCCCGTGTGGACCACATCCTCGATTTCCAGCGACGTCCACAACTGATCCGAGCCCAATTGGGACAGGACGCCGGCCTGTTGGGTGCGGCCTTGAACGCCAGGGCTCTCTTGGGAGGCAAACAGTGAACCGCGCCACCGTGAACCGCATCATAGCCGTCACGCCCAACCCGGCCATCGACATGACCTACACCGTGCAGGGCATCACCGAGGGGGCCAGCCATCGCGTCCCGACCCCCTTGAGCAGGGCAGGAGGCAAAGGCATCAACGTGGCCCGCGTGACCCACCAGCTCGGATATCCGGTCCTCGCGATCGCCCCGACCGGTGGCGCGGCGGGGCAAACCCTCGCCGCTGAACTCTGGACCAGCGGGGTTCCGCACACCCTTGTGGGAGTTGCCGCCGAGACGCGGCGAAGCATCGCACTGGTGGACACCGTCGCCGGGGAAACCTCGATCTTCAATGAGGAGGGCCAAGCGCTGCTGCCCGACGATTGGCGCTCGCTCCGGATTGCGGTGGTGGAAGCCGTGAGTGGCAACCGAAACCTTCCCGCCTCGGTGCTGGTCGGCTCGGGCAGCCTGCCGCCGGGCGCGCCTGCTGATTTCTACCCGGAGTTGGTGCGGTTGGCCCACGACGCCGGTATACCGGCCATCATCGACACCTCCGGTCCCGGGATCATCGCTGCCGCCAAAGCCGGTGCCGACATCCTGAAGCCGAATCACCACGAACTTGCCGAGGCGACCGGCGAGTCCAGCCTTGAAGCGGCTGCCTTGTCGCTGATTGCCATGGGTGCCCGCACGGTGCTGGTCAGCGCCGGCGCGGACGGCATGCTCGCCTTCGACCATGCGGCCCCGGGCGGCTACTGGAGCGCCCGCTTGCCTGAGGCGCTCAGCGGCAACCCCACAGGGGCGGGCGACGCCGGTGTGGCGGCGGCCGCCGTCGCACTCGCCGAAGGCGTCGCTGAACCACGCGAAATCCTTCGCCGGGCCACAGCCTGGTCCGCCGCGGCGGTTCTCATGCCCGCAGCGGGCGAAATTTCGCCGCGCTACCAGGAACTTCAAGACCAACTGATCGTGACATGGAAGGAGACCCAGTGACCCTGGTCAACACACGGGAGCTGATGGACTCAGCCGCAGCCAGCAGCACGGGCCAAGGCGCATTCAACATCATCCACATCGAGACAGCCGAGGGCCTGGTCGCCGGCGCGGAGGCGGCGGGGGTCCCGCTCATCCTGCAGATTTCCGAAAACTGCGCGAAGTATCACGGCGGCCTGGAACCCATCGCGACAGCGGCCCTTGCAATCGCCCGTTCTGCTGCCGTTCCCGTCGCCCTCCACCTGGACCATGCCGAGTCCGAGGACCTCGCGCTCGCCGCGGTCGATCTTGGCTTCGGTTCGGTGATGTACGACGGCGCGCACCTTCCGTATGAGTGGAATGTCGAAGTTACCCAGCGCGTTGCCAAATACGCCCACGCAAAGGGCGTCTACGTTGAGGCCGAGCTCGGGAAAGTCGGGGGCAAGGACGGAGCCCACGCGCCAGGCGTCCGGACCGACCCTGCCGAAGCCCATGCATTCGTTGAAGCTACTGGTGTGGATGCCCTGGCAGTGGCTGTCGGCTCGTCCCATGCCATGACCGAACGCAGCGCCGCCTTGGACCTGCACCTGATCTCCCGGTTGAAGTCAGCGGTAGGCAAGCCATTGGTCCTCCATGGCTCCTCCGGCGTCACAGACGAGGTGCTCGTAGCTGCTATCGCCGCGGGTATGACTAAAATCAACGTATCCACACATTTGAACGGGTTCTTTACCCGCGCCGTCCGTGAGTACCTCGATGCCAACCCTGCAGTGGTGGATTCCCGGAAGTACATCAAGGCCGGCCGGGATGCCCTGGTGCTGGAGTCCGCACGTATGCTGACGCTGTTCGCCAAAGCGAAATAGCAAGGAACCCGCGAAAGGCTCGTCATGACCCGCACCGATCGGCTGACCGCCATCCTCGATCTCCTGGCCGAGTCCGGCCATGTGGAAGTCGAGGACATCGTGACGCGTTTGGGCGTGTCGCCTGCAACGGCCCGGCGGGATCTCGACAGCCTCGCCAAGCAGCGGCTGCTCAGCCGAACCAGGGGAGGCGCCACCACCGGGTCCGTTGCCTACGACCTCCCCGGGCGGTACAACCGGGACGATCATGCCGAAGCCAAGCAGGAAATCGCGTTGGCTGCGTCGTCGTTGATCCGCCCCGGCGCCGTGATCGGCCTCAGCGGTGGAACCACCAACACGGCCCTGGCCCAGCTTCTCTCCACCCGTGAGGACCTCAACGCGCCGTCAAACAGGCCTACGTTGACCGTCGTGACCAACGCCATCAACATCGCCTCCCAACTGGCAGTCCGGCCCAATATCAAAATCATGGTGACCGGCGGGATCCTGAATCCCCGCTCCTACGAACTCGTGGGCCCCTACACGGATGTCATCATGCAGAAGGTGGCGCTGGACATCGCCTTCATCGGCGTCAATGGCGTGGATCCGGACCTCGGCCCCACCATCACCGATGAAGGCGAAGCCATGGTCAACACAGTGATGGCACGCCGGGCCACGGAGTCTTACGTCGTGGCGGACTCCTCCAAAGTGGGCCGGCGCTCTTTCGCGGCCATGTCCGGCTACGACTTCCGGCACCTCATCACCGACTCGGGCATCAGCGCCGAGGACAAAGCCGCGTTTGAGGCCAAGGGCACCGAGGTCATCGTTGCCCCTGCCGGCTAGGGTCTGCTGCTAGAACCGCATCCTTGGCGCGTGCAGCACAGAGTCGTCCACGTCCCTGGGCACCCACTGGGTGAACGGCAGGTCCAAACTGTACTGGTCGCCGTCGTTCTTGATCAGCGTGCGTAACTCGGCGTTCTCCGGGTTGTTCAGCGACTCGAAGTACTCCACCGTCCAGTGGAACCAGCGCATGCAAAACAGGCGCATTGTCAGGCCGTGCGTCACGAGCAGCGTGTTCGGTGCATAGGTGGGCTTTTGCCAGTGGCGGTACAGCGTTTCCATGAACGAGGACACGCGGTCGTACACGTCCGAGCCTGACTCACCCTCGCGGAAGCGATAGAAGAAATGGCCGTAGAGGTTGCGGAGCTCCTTTTGGTCCTCGATGTCTCCGGCTATCTGGAAGTTGGCCCAGTCCTGTTCCCGCAGCCGGGGCTCCTCGACCACCCGCTCCACCAGCGGGCCAAGGTTCATGGCTTCAAGAGTCTGATACGCCCGCAGGTACGGTGAAACGTAGACGCAGACCTGCTCGCCGTCGAGCTTCCGGCGAAGGTCCTCACCGGCGATCCGTGCCTCCTGCAGACCTTGGTCCGTCAGGGGGATCCGATAGTCCGGCACACGGTTGTAGATGGACGTGTCGGCATTCGCGGCGGACTGGCCGTGCCGAATCATGAAAATTCTCCCAGGGGCACCCATCCCACCAAGCATAGGGCGGCGGTTCCCGGCAAAGTGGCAGGAACTGCAGGCAAGATAGGTACATGTTCCTTGCCTCCCAACGCCGGCTGCGCGCCGAAGTGCTGATTGTGCTTGGTCTTTCCCTGGGGCAGTCGGCCGTCTATTCGGTGGTGCAGCTGCTGGACAAGATGACCCGGGCGCCGTTGGCGGATGCGACCTCGACCTTGAACAGGTCCCAAAGCACCCGCGAATACTTCGACCTCACGTACCAGTTGCTGGACATCGTGTTTGCCTTGGTGCCTGTGGCTCTGGTGTTCTACTTCCTGTCCACGCATGTCCAGGCAAACCGGAATGGCGACAACGGATCAGCGTTCGCCCGGCTGGGGTTCAATTTCGCCCGGCCCGGCAAGGACCTGCTCCACGGCCTGGGACTGGCAGCAGCCATCGGTATTCCTTCGTTGGGCCTTTACGCGGCAGGAAGGGCACTGGGCATCACCACGGCGATTGTGCCAAGTGGCCTGGACGCGTACTGGTGGACGGTGCCTGTGCTGATCCTGTCCGCGATCCGGCACGGGATCGTGGAGGAAGTGATCGTGGTCGGTTACCTGATGGACCGCTTCGGTAAATTCGGGTGGAGCACGCCGGTGGCCATCGCTGTCAGCGCAGTCCTGCGGGGGAGTTACCACCTTTACCAGGGCTTTGGGCCCTTCATTGGCAACGTCGTGATGGGCCTGGTCTTCGCCTGGATCTACACGAAGACCAAGCGGGTGATGCCCTTGGTCATCGCCCACGCGTTGCTGGACATCGTAGCGTTCGTTGGGTTCAGCCTCTTCGGGAAGGCAGTGGGGCTGGGGTAGGCGGCCGTTAAAAATATCCGGCCGCCATCGGTGGGTGACGTCATTGGCACCCGCTGATGGCGGCCGAAGCTTTTGTGGAACGGTCAGATGGTAACGGCCCCGGAGGCTGTTTCGAAGGTCACAGCCATGATGCCCGGAGTACCCCGCGGTGCGATCCACTGGACGGCTACGTCCTCCAGCGGCTTTTCCACGGGTTCGCCTAACCACTCGGTCACACGTTCCGCCGAGCCCGCAATGGTGAGGCTGGACATCTTCACGTCACTTTCGTAGACCTTTGAAGGATGCAGGGTGGGGTCGCCCTCCCACTTGAGGAGGTAGGGGACCTGGGGATCGGCGATCAGGCCAAGGATGCCGATCTGCTGCCACACCAGCTCGCGGCCGTCAGGGAACTTGCGGTTCCCGGGTACGGCGGCACGGCCGAGGCGCTCCTCGAAGGGGGCGAGGTCGTCAACGGCGACGCACCAGCCCATCCAGCCGCCACCGGCAGCCGAGCGTGCACGCACTGCCTGGCCAAAGGGGGCCTTGTCGGAAGCCGGGTGGTCCAGGACCTCCACGACTTCCAGGTACTTGTTATCCGCGAGGGGAATGATCATGTTCCGGGTTCCGAAGCGCGGGTGCACTCCGCCCCGGACTGCGTCCACTCCCAATGCCGCGGAAATTCGTTCGGTAGTGGCCAAAAGGCCATCTCGTTCACAGGCGTAAGAGACGTGATCCATGCGCATGGCATCATCTTGGCACTTTGTGATCGGCGTCTCAGCTAAGCCAAGCCTTACCAACATGGGATGTTATTGCACAAGGGTGCAACAGTGTCACAAACCTACGCCGGGGGACCGAATCATTCCACCGGCGTCACAAAGCTGTCCAAGGCCCGCAGGGTGTTCCTAGACTGGCCCCAGTTCACACCACTCCATCAATTCCGTTGAAACCATGTGCCACGAACAGGAGAACTCCATGTCCCACGGATGGTCTTTCGAAACCCGCCAGATCCATGCAGGCCAAGAGCCCGACGCTGCCACCGGTGCTCGTTCGCTGCCGATCTACCAGACCACGTCCTTCGTGTTCCCCAGCGCCGAAAGCGCAGCCAACCGCTTCGCACTGGCCGAGCTCGCGCCGATCTACACCCGCATCGGAAACCCCACCCAGGATGCCGTTGAACAGCGGATCGCCAGCCTTGAAGGGGGCCTCGGCGCGCTCCTGCTCAGCTCCGGACAAGCGGCGGAGACCTTCGCCATCCTGAACATCGCCGAGGCAGGTGACCACGTTGTGGCCAGCCCCAGCCTCTACGGCGGGACCTACAACCTGCTCGCGCATACCCTGAAGAAGTTCGGTATTTCGGTTACCTTCGTCGCAGACCCGGACAACCTGGACCAGTGGCGTGACGCCGTGCAGCCGAACACCAAACTCTTCTTCGGCGAAGTGGTGTCCAATCCGCGCCAGGACGTCCTGGACATCGAAGGTATCGCAGGGGTCGCGCACCAGGCCGGGGTGCCGCTCATTGTCGACAACACCCTGTCCACTCCCTACCTGATCCGTCCCATCGAATGGGGCGCCGACATCGTGGTGCACTCCGCCACCAAATACCTCGGCGGACACGGCTCGGCAATTGCCGGCGTGATCGTGGATTCGGGGAACTTCGACTTCGGCAAGGACCCCGAGCGGTTCCCGGGCTTCAACACCCCCGATCCCAGCTACAACGGCCTGGTCTATGCCCGCGACCTCGGCAAGGACGGGGCGCTCGGCGCAAACCTCTCCTACATCCTCAAGGCCCGCGTCCAGTTGCTCCGGGACCTGGGCTCCGCCGTCGCGCCATTCAATGCCTTCCTGATCGCCCAGGGGCTGGAAACCTTGAGCCTTCGCGTGGAACGCCACGTCGCCAACGCCACCAAAGTGGCGGAGTGGCTTGAAGCGCACGACGACGTCGAATCGGTCGCCTACGCGGGTCTGCCGTCCAGCCCGTGGTACCAGCGCGGCAAGAAGTATGGCCCCAACGGCACCGGCGCCATCGTCGCGTTCAACATCAAGGGCGGCGTCGAAGCCGGCAAGCGCTTCGTGGACGGGCTGGAGCTTCACTCACACGTGGCAAACATCGGCGATGTGCGTTCGCTGGTCATCCACCCGGCCTCCACCACGCACAGCCAGTTGACCGCAGAGCAGCAGGAGATCGCCGGCGTCAAACCAGGCCTGGTGCGCCTGTCTGTTGGCATCGAGCACGTGGACGACATCATCGCCGACCTCGAAGCAGGCTTCAGGGCGGCCAAGGGAGCTTAGTGGCCCGCCTGATCCAGTAACGAACACCTTCTGTGCAGCGCCGCCCCGCGCCGTCGAATATTCGAAGGGCGGCGCTCCACAGCGCCCATTCGCGAACGATGTGACCCGAAACCGTCACAGTGTTGTCACATTCTTCGCCAGAGTGGCCCGGTTTTTCCTACACTCTTTCTATAGGTCACGAGTGCCAGCATGTAGCCCCGGCTTGCTGGCCGGCAACCCTCCTCCGCGGTGGGGTGCCCCGGGTGAAGACCTGGCCCGTTCGCGCGCAAGGCGACGGGCAAGCGCGAGGATAGGTGTCAAAGGAATGACCATCACTGCAACAGCCATACCCACAGCCGAAGAAGCGGACGGCACGGTTAAGTACGCCAGCATCGGTTCGCTCGAGCTCGAGGCCGGTGGTTTCCTTCCGGACGTTGTCCTGGCCTATGAAACGTGGGGCCGGCTCAATGCGGATGCCTCCAATGCCGTGCTCATCGAGCATGCGCTCACGGGCAGCACGCATGTGGCTCGCGGAGCAACCGACGAGGAAGGATGGTGGGAACAACTCGTCGGACCTGGCGCCACCATCGATACCACCAAGTACTTCGTGGTCTCCATCAACATCGTGGGCGGCTGTTATGGAAGCACGGGCCCGTCCTCCGAAGCGCCGGACGGCCAGCCCTGGGGATCCCGGTTCCCCCTGATCACGCTGCGCGACAGCACGGAGGCTGAAGCGCGACTCGCGGACACCTTGGGGATCAAGGCCTGGCATGCCGTACTGGGCGGATCCATGGGAGGTGCCAGGGCCCTGGAATGGGCCGTGACATTTCCCGAACGGGTTGAACGGTGCGCTGTGATCTCGGTCGGCGCCTACAGCACGGCCGAGCAGATTGCGTTCGCGCAGGCCCAGACCCTTGCCATCCGGCAGGACCCGAACTTCAACAACGGCGACTACTACGGCGGCCCAGCCCCCGAAGAGGGCCTGGCGTTGGCACGCCGGATTGCGCACATCACCTACCGCTCGGCCCTGGAACTGGATTACCGGTTTGGACGTCAGCCGCAGCCCCAGGAAACGCCGCTTGCTGCCGCCGTCCTCGCGGAGCGGGGCCGATACCAGGTGGAGAGCTACCTGGACCACCAAGGGAACAAGCTTGTCCGCCGCTTTGACGCGAACAGCTACGTTGCCATCACCGAAGCCCTGATGTCCCACGACGTGACCAGGGGGCGTGGCTCACTCCAAGACGCACTGTCCCGGACCACTGCGCAGTTCTTCGTTGCGGCGGTGGACAGTGACAGGCTTTACTTCCCCGCACAATCGCGGGAATTGGCGGCCGGGCTTCCCGGGAACGTACCGGTCCACGTCATCGAAGCCCCCATTGGCCACGACGGCTTCCTGACCGAAATCGGCCAACTGTCCGCGCAACTCCACCAGGCCTTCTTTTCCCAGTCCTAAAGCAGTGACTTCCCAGCTTAGCCTTGACGTCTCATGCCCTTTTGGTCGGGAGGCCCAGGAAACTTCCATAGCGGGCCACCTCGGCGTCCAGTGCGATGTCTTCATCCGGCGTCGTGGGCCGGTCCATCCTGATGTCGAGTTCGCAGACGCCGTTGATGAATCCGTGCCGCCACCACCCTGCCAATCGTCCGTCCACCAGCACAACGTGCAGGGGGCTGTTGTCCGTGGAAAGGTACGGTGCCGTTCCGCCGAGGTAATGCCGTGACTGGGAGTACCCCATCACGTACTCGTCATAGCACTGGATGAGGTCAACGCGTGGGAGTGCCGCCTCGTGGGGCGGCCCGGAAAGCCCCTCGACTTCTTCGGAGGCGAGGTGAAATTCCAGCCCATCGAAAGTGGCCGACCCGAGCGTTCCGGGAGCGAGCTCACGGGCAACTTCGAGCCCCAGCTTTACGTCCTTCATGGTGAGCCCGGACCAGGCTGCGCAGTCCTTCACGGTGGCAGGTCCGCGGCTGGCGAAGTACCGCAGGGCCAGCTGCCCGAGGGCCTGTTCACGGTCCGTGCCGGTCAGTGGCCCGCCCGTGGAACCCGTGATCCGTTCGTCGAACAGGGCATAGGTCTGTTTCAGCGCACCACCCGAGGATCGGACGGGGGCGCCGCTGACCAGTATCCGGCTGATTTCCGCGTGCATGAGTTGATAGATGAAGGGCAGCCCCTTGCTGGGTAAACCAGCGGCACCAAGGATCGCGGCGAGCTCTTCGCGGGTCTTGTGGGCCCCGCCTTCCACCGCCCGCGCCAGGACATTCCCGCTCCGGGCTGCGACTTCCTGGTCGAGGCCGGTTTGCCGGTACATCCCCTTGTTTCCCTGATGGAGCCGATCGGCGGACAACCCCATCAGCCAGCCGAGATCGTCCCGGTGAACAAAATGCCAGGTGGGACGGAGGATGTGGGTGCGCAGGATGGCGCCGTCCGCCACCGCCTGCTCGACATCGGCTGCGGTGACCCCGGCGTGGGGTTGGCACCTTTGGGCGAGCGTCCACCGCGCGTAAGGAAATTCCTGTGACTGGACTGCCAGCAGGTTGCGGAGGGTTTCGGCCGGCGAACCGGCGTGGGGAGCACGCAGCTGCTGGCGCCTCATTCGCAATTGCCGGACCTTTCCCGTCAGGGGAGAACCGTCATCCGACATTGGGGTCCTCCCCGGACGCGAGCCGCACGTTAGTTGCGCGGCAGCAAGGTGCCGTCGGCGCCGAAGACGGGACCCGGCGTCGGGCGCTTTGGCGTAATTCCGTCGCCAGAGGACTGGTGACGAAGCCGCCGCAGGACCCAGGGGACAAAGTACTCGCGCGCCCAGACGAGGTCCGAAGAGCGGGCTTCCCGCCACGTCCGCGGCGGAAGGGCCTTGGGCATCAAAGGCTCAAGGGTGTGCTCGACGTTAAGGGCATCCAGGACCATCATGGCGATAGTGTGATGTCCCAAAGGAGAAAAGTGCAGCCGGTCAACGTCCCACATCTGGGAATCCGACAACTGCCGAAGGGACCACATGTCCGCGATGACGGCGTCGTGCCGTGCGGCCACTGTCCGGAGGTTCTCGTTGTAGATGGCCACCTTTCCGCGGATGCGCCCCAAGACAGACGAGGCAGTGTCGGGGCCGTTGAAGAGGACCACCGTGGCACCGCCTGAACCGAGCTGAGCCACGGCGGCGTCAAGCTTTTCGGCCAGCAGGTCGGGGTCGCCGCCCGGCCGGATGAGGTCGTTGCCGCCAGCGGAGATCGAGACGAGATCGGGCTGGAGCTCAAGGCAGGGGCCCACTTGTTCGTCGACGATCTGCTGCAGCAGACGGCCCCTGATGGCGAGGTTGGCGTAGGCGAAGTCGTCGTGCCCACGGCCCAGCTCTTCGGCCACACGGTCGGCCCAGCCGCGGTAGCCTCCGGGGTTGCGGGGCTCGGGATCGCCGATGCCCTCGGTGAAGGAATCACCCAGGGCCACATACCGGCTCCAGGGGTGTTTTTGTACCGGGACTCCCGGCTTCAGCAAAGGATTATTGTCACTCACGCTCATATCCTGCCTCGTGTCTGCGACCCTACGCGACCGTAAGTTGTTACCTGTGGGCAACTGCAAGAATAGACCCATGACAGAAGCTCCCGCATTCCCCGCACCCGTTGTCCTGTGGTCCCACGACGAAGCCGAACGTGCCGGAAAGCCTTTGCTGGTCCTGCTGCATGGCTACGGCTCCAACGAGGAAGACCTCTTCAGCCTTGCCGGGATGCTGCCGGACGGTTTCGTGGTGGCTGCCCTCCGCGCTCCCATGCCGACGGGGCCCGGCTATACCTGGTTCCCGCTCACGGCGTCCATCGATTACTCCATCGACGCCGTCAAGCTTGCTGCCGATTACGCATTGGAGTGGCTCGACTCCGTCAAGGCCAACCATTCCTCAGTGACGCTCCTGGGGTTCTCAATGGGCATGGCCATGGCCACCACGATGCTCCGGTACCGGCCCGCGGACTTCGCGGCCGTCGTCGGGCTTTCCGGTTTCGTGATCGACGCCGGCGCTGACGCAGCCTTCCGTGACGACGAACTGGACGGTACCCTGCCGATGTTCTGGGGTCGTGACCAGCAGGATCCCGTCATCACCCCGGACAAGATCGAATACACCATGGGCTGGGTGCGCAAGCACGTGGACCTCACCAAGGTCCTCTACACCGGGATGTGGCACGGCATCAACCAGCAGGAGATCGGGCATGTGGGAGAGTTCCTCACCCACAAAGTGCTCACCGATTGAGCTCCGAGGTCAGGCGGCGGTGATCTTCACAGTCTGACCGTTGACCGTCACGGTGTCGCCGGGGTGGAGTTGGCGGCCGCGGCGTTCGTCGATCTCACCGTTGACCTTGACCAGGCCGTTCTTGATGAGCTCCGCGGCCTCGACGCCGTCCTCCACCAGGCTGGCAAGCTTCAGCAGCTGGCCAAGGCGGATCATGTCGTCGCGGATGGGGATCTCTTCGATTTCCGGGTTGCTCATACAGCAATGATGCCTGAAGTAGTGTGGTGACAGTGCCGCAGCCTTCTTCCCGTTCCGCCTTTCCGCTTGCCCTTGGGCTCCCGATTGCAGTAGCAACGGGCCTGGTCATTCCGCTTCAAGGAAGGATCAATGGTGCCCTTGGCGCCACACTGAACGACGGCATAGCAGCTGCTGTGGTGAGCTTCACCACAGGCCTGATTCTCATCAGCGCGATTTCGTTGGCGACCCCCAAAGGCAGGGCCGGTCTTCAGCGCATCGTCCCAGCGGTCCGGAACCGCAGCTTTCCCCGTTTTTACGTGATGGCAGGCGCTATCGGTGCGCTGTTCGTTTTTGCCCAATCCTTCACGGTGGCACTGCTCGGCGTGGCACTGTTTACTGTCGCCGCAGTGACGGGGCAGACCCTCAGCGGACTGCTCGTGGACCGCATGGGCATCGGGCCCGGCGGGAAACGCGCCATTACCGGCGTCCGTGTCCTGGGCAGTGTCCTGACCGTTGCCGCCGTCGCGTGGGCTGTTTCGCCGCGGTTCGGGGCTGACGCGGATGTTGCCTCGCTGCTGTTGCCCGTGCTGCTTCCGCTGGCCGCCGGTTTCCTGATGAGCTTCCAGCAGGCCATGAACGGAACCGCAACCGTCCACTACGGGACGCCCGTCGCCGCCACGTTGGTCAACTTCATCGCGGGCTCCGCGATTCTTTGGATCGCCTGGCTCATCAAACTGGCAGTCGCCGGTCCTGGAAATCCGCTTCCGTCGGAGTGGTGGTACTACCTCGGTGGTCCCATGGGCTGCCTTTTCATTGGCCTGGCAGCGCTGCTGGTCCGCAGCCTCGGGGTACTGATCACCGGGCTGGGCATGATTGCGGGCCAGCTGGTGGGCTCTCTGGTGCTCGACGTCGTGATCCCCAGTCCCGGCGCGGTGGTCGCCTTGCCCACGGTGTTGGGAACCGTACTGACGCTTGCCGCGATCATCGTGGCCACCCTGCCCTGGCCCAGGGGAGCTTTCGCACGAAGGGGTGCGGCCAAAGGCCGGTAGGGTAGGAGACAGCAATTTCCCCAACCTCCCCGCCGGGCAACCACGTCCGGAATCCGGGGCTAACCACCGCGGACCGCACCCAGCGGCCCTGTAGAACAAATGGAGTTACCCATGGCAGCAAAATCCGTCCTTGACCAGGTCATTTCCCTCTCCAAGCGGAGGGGCTTTGTCTTCCAGGCCGGTGAAATCTATGGTGGCTCCCGTTCCGCGTGGGATTACGGCCCCTTGGGTGCGGAGCTGAAGGAAAACATCAAGCGCCAGTGGTGGCAGAGCATGGTCCGCGGCCGTGAAGACGTAGTGGGCCTGGACTCCTCGGTCATCCTGCCCCGCCAGGTGTGGGAAGCCTCCGGCCACGTTGAGGTCTTTTCGGATCCGCTGGTGGAATGCCTGTCCTGCCACAAGCGCTACCGCGCCGACCACCTCCTTGAAGAGTTCGAGGAAAAGAAGGGCCGCCCCGCCGAGAACGGCCTCGCGGACATCGTCTGCGCCAACTGCGGCACCCGCGGCCAGTGGACCGAACCCCAGGAATTCTCCGGCCTGCTGAAGACCTTCCTGGGCCCGGTGGCCAGCGAGGAAGGCATGCACTACCTGCGTCCGGAGACCGCGCAGGGTATTTTCGTGAACTTCAACAACGTGCTGACCACTTCCCGGAAGAAGCCGCCGTTCGGCATCGGCCAGATCGGCAAGTCCTTCCGCAACGAGATCACCCCGGGCAACTTCATTTTCCGTACCCGCGAGTTCGAGCAGATGGAAATGGAATTCTTCGTCGAGCCAGGCACGGATGAAGACTGGCACCAGTACTGGATGAAGGAGCGTATGTCCTGGTACACCAACCTGGGCATCCGTGAGGAGAACCTGCGTTTCTTCGAGCACCCGCTGGAGAAGCTCAGCCACTACTCCAAGGGCACCACGGACATCGAATACCGCTTCGGTTTCCAGGGCTCGGAGTGGGGCGAGCTTGAGGGCATCGCCAACCGCACCGACTTTGACCTCTCCACTCACGCCAAGGCTTCCGGCACGGACCTGAGCTACTTCAACCAGGCCACCAATGAGCGGTACACCCCGTACGTTATTGAGCCGGCCGCTGGTTTGACCCGTTCCTTCATGGCCTTCCTGATCGATGCCTACACCGAGGACGAGGCTCCCAACGCCAAGGGCGGCGTGGACGTGCGCACCGTGCTGAAGCTCGACCCCCGCCTCGCGCCGGTCAAGGCTGCAGTCCTGCCGCTGAGCCGCAACGAGGACCTTTCCCCGAAGGCCAAGGCCTTGGGCGCGCAGCTGCGCCAGAACTGGAACATCGACTTCGACGACGCCGGCGCCATCGGCCGCCGTTACCGTCGCCAGGACGAAATCGGTACCCCGTTCTGCATCACCGTGGACTTCGACACCCTCGAAGACCAGGCCGTCACCATCCGCGAGCGCGACACCATGAGCCAGGAACGTGTGTCCCTGGACAAGGTTGAGGGCTACCTGGCCGCACGCCTGATCGGCGCCTGATCGTGGCTTTGGAGTACCGCGAATGGAAGGAGGGCGACGACCTCGCCCTCCTGGAGATCTGGGGTGGTCCGGAAACCCTGCCCGCTGAGCAGTTCCGTGCGGCCTTGGCCCCGTCCAGCAATCAGCCATGGCGGCGTTGCATCGTGGCCGAAGACGTCGTGGACGGTGGGCGCATTCCCGTTGCCGCCGGCGTCGTCCATGAAGCTTCGCTGCACCCGGAACGCCTTTGGGCGTACATCGAGGTTGCCAAGGACCATCGGCGCAGCGGCGTTGGTTCCACCCTCCTGGCGATGCTGCGCCGAGAAGCCGGGGACTCGCCGTCGGGCGTTTCCAAGCTACGCAGCAAAGTGGAACCGGATACTGCCGGCGCGGCATTTGCCGCTGCAGCGGGACTTGCCCCCATCCAGCGTTCGCAACTGGTTGTGGTGGAACCCGAGCCGCTGAAGCTACCCCGTTTCGGGGATGGTTCCGAGGAAGCGGCGTCGGAGCGCGTGGAGGACCTGGCAACAGGTTCGGTGGAGCTCAGCGACGTGGTGGGTAAGTACTACTCTCACGTCCACCACTGGGACAGCCCGGGGGAGCTTAGCATCGCGACGGTCCAGCGTTTGTTCTTGCATGACCTCACGGGCGCCCATGGTGCGATCGTCCTGCGGGCGCCGAAAGCCAGTGCTTTTGGCCAGGGCGTTCCGGCGAGCCGCAAGGGCAAAATCCAGGCGTTTGCCATCAGCTACGCCCAGGGCAACTCGGATGAACCATCGGATGTCTTCCTGGGACACGATCCCAGTCTTTCCGATGGGGACGCGGAAGCGGCAGTGCGTGACCTCCTGGCTCTGATCGCCTACCAGCACCCTGTGCTGCTGGAAGTCGACGAATCGATGACCGCGTTGCGCTCGGTCCTGGGACCACTGTTCGAGTCCGGGAAAGCCCACGTTCGTGGTGCAGATACGTTGATCGTGAGCGACTGACCGGAATCCACGTACGACTTTGGAGCACTGCGAATCCTGTCTGGCCCTGTTTCCAGGGTCAGGCAGGATTCGTTGTTTTCTGGTCCTTATCAGAGGTTCCTGACGCGGCCGAGGCTCAGGAGTAGGTCTATCGACGTAAGCCCCCACGCCGTCACATCCGGGGGGAGAGGCGTGTGGAAAGTCCGGTCTCACGTCTGAATCGATGGTATGCACTATGAACAAGATCGCCCTCGACGGGCTGCGGGAACTGTTGCGTGGGCAACTCGTCACTCCTGAAGATCCTGACTACGACGCAGGACGCGCCGTTTTCAACGCGATGGTGGACAAACGTCCTGCCGGGGTCATCCGTGTAGCGCAGGTCTCCGACGTCATCGCCGGTGTGAACTTTGCCCGCGAGAACTCCATGCCGCTGGCCATCAGGGGCGGCGGGCACAGCGCTCCTGGTTTCGGGACGTGGGACGACGCCCTCGTGTTGGACTTCGTTAATCGCACCGGGGTTCGGGTGGATCCCCAAAATTCCCGGGCCCGGGCGAAGGCGGTACGACCTGGGCCGACTTCAACCACGCCACGCACGCTTTCGGGCTTGCGACCACCGGTGGAATCGTTGGATCCACGGGTGTGGCGGGCCTGACCTTGGGCGGCGGGATCGGGTACCTCGCCAGGAAGTACGGGCTCTCCTGCGACAACCTTGTCTCGGCAGATGTCGTGACGGCAGACGGCAAGTTCCTGATCGCCAGCGAGGAACAGAATGAAGACCTGTTCTGGGCGATCCGGGGTGGCGGAGGCAACTTCGGGGTGGTGACATCCCTTGAGTTCGCACTCCATCCGGTGGATATGGTCCATGCGGGCATCATCATTTACGGCGCGGAGAACATTCCCGCAGTGGCCAGGTTCTACCGTGACTACATAGCTTCCGCACCCGAAGAGCTCGGGGCATTCCTGGGCTTCCATCAAGGGCCTCCTGTGCCTTTCCTCCCCGAAGAGTGGCACGGCAAGGCAGTGTGCGTGGTGGTGGGAATGTGGACGGGAGACCCCGCTGAAGGGGATGCACGCTGGCAGCCATTCCTGGAGGCCGCCCCAGTGGCGGGATCCATGGTGGGACCCATGCCGTACCCGGCGCTGAACGTCGCCTTTGACGGACTCAACCCAAAGGGCATGCAGGGCTATTGGAAGGCCAACTTCCTGCGCGAACTCAACGACGGGGCCATCGCTGCCCACGCCCAATTTGGGGCCACCGTGACCAGCATGAACACCGCCGTCCACGTCTATCCCATCGATGGCGCCGTATCGCGGGTAGCTGTAGAGGACACTGCCTTTGCCCACCGGGACATGAAGTTCTCTCCGGTCATTGCGACCCAGTGGCCCGATCCTGCAGATAACGAAGCCAACATCGCCTGGGCCCGCGCGTACGCGGCCGCATTGGCACCGCACTCGGAGGCTGGTGGATACATCAACTTCATGGACTCGGAGGACCAGAACCGGGTCGCGGACAACTACGGACCCAACTGGGAGAAGTTGGTATCGGTCAAAGCCAAATACGACCCCGACAACCTCTTCCGCGTCAACCAGAACATCCCGCCACGCTGAGCCGGGAGTCCACCGGATCCACGTAGGCTTAAGCCCATGAGGTTTTGCAGCTGATGGGCCACAGTCACTCCCACGGTCATCCTGAGGGTTCGGAACCAACCCCGCAGGCGGTCGCTTCCCGTAAAAGGGCCAACTTGCTGCTGGCGGCAGTCCTGGTTCCCTTGGGCGTGCTCACCCTTGTGGCGATGGTGCTTATGTGGCCCTCGGGCAGCCGGGAAGGGATCAACTTTTCAAGTCCCTACCAGGCGGCCCCGGGGGTCACGTTCGACACCGGCAAGATACAAAGCGTCGTGGTGGAAAGCTGTACCCAGACGGGGCAGTCAGACACGGGCCAGCCCACAACGGGTCAGCCCACCACAGGCCAGAACCAGGCCGGCGGCTCCCAGTGCACCTTTGCCTTCACTGTGCCGGACAAGGGCGGCGAGGCGGTCAAAGTGGTCATCAACCCCGATGTCGCGATGTCCCACGGCGTGGACGTTGGTGACTCCATCCGGTACCTGAATCTTTCGGGCGTGCAAGGCAACACGGCGGGCAGTGGCGCGCCGTCCTACGTTTTCGTCGACTTCGTGCGCAACATCCCCATAGCGGCCCTGGCTGTGCTGTATGCCGTGGTGGTGATCGCGGTGGCCCGTTGGCGCGGTTTCCGTGCGCTCCTGGGCCTGGTGGGAGCCTACTTTGTCCTGGTCAGCTTCATCCTGCCCGGTCTGGTGGAGGGCAAGCCGCCGCTCTTGTTGGCGTTGGTGGGATCCACTGTGATCATGATCGGGGTTCTGTACTTTGCCCATGGGTTCTCGGCAAGGACGTCCACGGCCTTGCTCGGAACCATTTTCGGGCTGGCGATCACGGCGCTCCTGGCGGCGTGGGCCACTGACGCAGCCAACCTGGCCGGTGTGGGCAACCACGATGCTTCCACGCTGGTCAACATGTCACCCCAGATTTCCATTTCCGGAATCATCCTCTGCGGCCTCATCATTTCCGGCCTGGGCGTCCTCAACGACGTCACCATCACCCAATCGTCGGCGGTGTGGGAGCTGTACGAGCTCGCACCCAACACCAGCGCCCGGAAGTTGTTTACTTCTGCCATGAGGATTGGGCGGGACCACATCGCCTCGACGGTCTACACCATCGCGTTTGCCTACGCCGGTGCGGCACTTCCCATTCTGATCATTGTGATGCTGTACGACCGCCCACTGGCAGAGGCTCTCACCAGCGCGGAATTGTCCGAGGAAGTCATCCGCACCCTGGTGGGCTCCATCGGGCTGGTCCTCGCGATTCCGGTCACTACCCTCATCGGTGTCCTGGTGGTCAAAGCCACCGGCATGAAGCGCCTTGCCGCTGCCGGGGGACCGGCCGTAAGTGCCGACGGCCTTGAGGATACCGGCGCGCTGGCCGCGGCCGCCGTCGTCGTCGGTTCCGGGCAGGACGAAACGAACGACGCCGGTGTCCGGCAAGGCGCCACCCCCGAACCGGCTGCCGTGGCCAGGACCGCCCGGCCAGGGAGTCGTCGGGCGCAGCGCGAAGCGGAGCGCCGAAGCAGCGATTGACCGGATGACATTTGTCATGCCGAACCGATGACACCCGCTACGGGTGCGCGGAAGGTTCCCCGGCTTGAATGGGTGTACAAGACCTATTCCAGGGAGAGCAATGACAACACCGGGAGTGCCGGCCGTTCGCGCCGCCGGACTGCATAAGAGTTTTGGCAAGGTCCAGGCGGTGCGCGGCCTGGACCTGACCGTGGAGCAAGGCGAAGTGGTGGCTTTCCTGGGCCCGAACGGTGCTGGTAAGACCACCACCATCGACATGATCCTGGGCCTCAGCGCTCCGGACGCCGGGGCGGTGTCCATCTTCGGGCACGCGCCCCGGGGAGCCATAGCCCGTGGGCAAGTAGCGGCCGTCATGCAGACCGGAGGCCTGCTGCGGGACATCAGCGTCAGGGAAACAGTGCAGCTAACGGCGGCCATGTTCGATTCGGCCCGGCCTGTGGACGAGGTCCTGACCCGCGCAGGAATTCTGGATATTGCCGATCGCCGGGTTGAAAAGTGCTCCGGCGGCCAACAGCAACGGCTGCGTTTCGCCATGGCGCTGGTCTCGGACCCCGGGCTTCTGATCCTGGATGAGCCAACCACCGGAATGGACGTCGCCGGACGCCGCGACTTCTGGTCAGCCATCCGCGCCGACGCTTCGAGGGGGCGAACAGTCATTTTTGCTACCCACTACCTCGAAGAAGCAGACGCCTACGCTGACCGGATCGTGCTGGTGCGCCAAGGGAAAGTGGTTGCCGACGGCACCGCAGCCCAGATCAAGAACCTGGCTTCCGGAAGAACCGTCCGGGCGTCACTTCCCGCCGATGACCGAGTCCTGCTGGCAGGCATGCCTGCGGCCGATCAGGTTGAGTTCGACGGCGGTCGGGTCACCGTCCGCTCTGCCGACTCGGATTCCGTGGTCCGTTTCCTGCTCACCAATACCGGCGCCCATGACCTTGAGGTCGTCGCGAACAACCTTGAGGAAGCCTTCGTTGCCCTCACCGCAGACGAGGCCGGGCCGGCCACGGCCCCCACGGCCATGGAAGGGGACCGGATATGAGCCAGGGAACAGCAATTCAGGACCGCAAGCCCTCCGCGGGCGGCGTCAACGCCACATTCCTCTGGATTGAGATTAAACGCATGCTCCGCAACCGGCGGACCATCATGTTCACGGTGCTCATGCCGGCGATCTTCTTTTTCATCTTCGGCTTGTCCAACAAGAACCAGCAACTGCCCAATGGACACAGCTACGGGCAGTACATCCTGATCAGCCTCACCGTCTATGCGGCCATGACCGCAGCCACGGGTGCGGGCAGCCAGGTGGCCGTGGAACGTGCCCAGGGCTGGAGCAGGCAGTTGCGCCTCACACCCCTGTTGCCCGGTGCATACATAGCCGTCAAGGCCGCGGCCGCGCTGACCCTCTCCTTGGTTGCAGTGATCGCCCAGTTCGTGATCGGTGCCCTCGCCGGGGTGACCATGGACGCCCAGACATGGCTGACCGCCGGCCTGGTGGCCTGGGTGGGTTCCTTGGTATTCGCCGCACTCGGTCTCTTCGTGGGTTACCTCATGCCAAGCCAGAACGTCATGCAGATCCTGGGCCCGGCCCTGGCCATCCTGGCCATGCTCGGAGGGCTCTTCATGCCGATTGAGATCATGGGCGATACCTTTGGTGCCATCGCCAAATTCACCCCCGCCTACGGGATCGGACAGCTGGCACGAAGCCCCATCACCGGGGAGTTCGATGCCCTGTGGATCGTGAACGTCCTGGTCTGGCTGGCGATATTCGTGGGCGGGGCAGCCATGGCCTTCCGTCGCGACACCAACCGTGTCTGAGCCGCTGGGCCGTGACTAAGGTGGGATCCATGAGCAGCCCGTCCTTGTGGGAAACACTCCGGGGTCCAGGTCCCCGAAAATGGTTCATCGGCGCAGCGTTCTCCATCGTGTTGTGGGCCTGGCCCACCTGGAACCTCGTATGGTCCGTGGACGAGCCCGTGAGCTGGAAGGTTCTCGCCTCGGCGTCGTTGGTGGCCTTCTTTGCGGCTTACGCACTCTTGCCCATGATGAGCCGGGGACGGAACGCCCGCACGGGTTTGGCCTGCGTCACGATCCTCCTGGCCCTGAATGGACTCGTCATCCTGCTGGTGGGCAAGGAAGCACTGTGGACCTGGCCCTTCCTTGCGTGCGCCATTGGAATGACCACGCTGCCGCCCCGCGTCGACTTCGCCTTGATCATGGCACTGTCCGGTATTTCCCTGGCCTCCGAACTGGCAGAGGGCAGCCCGGAGCAGGCATTCTTCCAGCCGGCGCTGATCCTGTCCCTCGGCTTCATGATGTCCTCGTTCGCGCGCCTGATCCGCCAGACAACAGCGCTGCGGGCCGCCCAGACAGAACTCGCAGACGCCGCGGTGGCCGCCGAACGCAGCCGGGTTGCCCGGGACATGCACGACATCCTTGGGCATTCCCTGACCGTCATAGCCGTCAAGGCGGAGTTGGCGGGCCGCCTGATGGAAGCAACCTCTGACAGCCCGGCAAAGGACAGGGCAGTAGGGGAAATCGGCGAAGTCCAGGAGCTTGCCCGTGGTGCGCTCGCCGACGTCCGGGCCACGGTGGCCGGATACCGCGGGGTCAACGTCCTTGCCGAACTTGCGGCGGCGAGGACCGCCTTGGAATCGGCCGGCATCCAAGCCGACCTTCCCCGGACAGTGGAGCAGGTGCCGGCCAAGTATCGGGAACTGTTCGGCTGGGTGCTGCGGGAAGGCGTCACGAACGTTGTGCGGCATTCAGGCGCCGTCCAGTGCCGGGTCCGGTTGACGGCGTCGACCGTCCTGGTGGAGGACGACGGCGTGGGGCCGGGGCCGGGCGTCCCCGGCAGCGGGTTGGCAGGGATCCGGGAGCGTGCCGCCACGGCCGGCGGAACGGTAAGTATTGGTGCGAGCGACCTGGGAGGGTTCAGATTGGCCGTTGACGTATGAGCATTCGATTGGTGATCGCGGACGACCAAGCCTTGGTCCGGGGTGCCCTCGCTGCCTTGTTGGGCCTTGAAGCGGACATCGAAGTAGTGGCTGAGCTGGGGGATGGGACCGGTGTGGTTGCGGCCGTGGTGGAGCATGCGGCTGACGTGGCCATGCTGGATGTCGAAATGCCGGGCCTGGACGGTATTTCCGCAGCGGCCGCCGTTCGCCGTGCGGCACCGTCGTGCCACGTCCTGATGGTCACGACGTTCGGCAGGCCGGGATATCTCAGGAGGGCCATGCAGGCCGGAGCATCCGGGTTCGTGGTCAAGGACACCCCGGCGCGTCAGCTGGCCGAGGCGGTTCGGCGGGTGCACCAAGGGCTGCGGGTGGTGGACCCTTCGCTTGCAGCCGAGTCGTTGATGTCGGGAGACAGTCCGTTGACCGAACGCGAGGCGGAGGTGCTGAAGGCGGCGTCCGACGGCGGTACGGTGGCCGATATCTCCAAGGCCGCGATGCTTTCCGAAGGCACGGTCCGGAACTATCTCTCGGCGGCCATGGCCAAGACCGGTGGGCGGACGCGGGCCGAAGCCGTGCGGTTGGCCCATGAGAACGGGTGGCTTCTCTAAGGGCCCGCCTCCCCGATTTGCCCGCGTTTGCAACAATGGATGGGTGACTGTAGTAGCAACGCCCCCCGCACCGAAGCTCGAGCTCCCGCCTTTGAAGCTCGGCGGGATCACCGTGGACACCCCGGTGATCCTTGCCCCGATGGCCGGGATCACCAACTCAGCCTTCCGCAGGCTCTGCCGTGAATACGGCGGCGGCCTGTATGTGGCAGAGATGGTGACCTCCCGTGCCCTGGTGGAACGGACACCGGAATCGTTGCGCATCATTTCCCACGATGATGACGAGAAGGTCCGCTCCGTGCAGCTGTACGGGGTGGATCCTGTGACAGTGGGCGCGGCAGTCCGGATGCTGGTAGAGGAAGACCGCGCCGACCACATCGACCTCAATTTTGGCTGCCCGGTTCCCAAGGTCACCCGGCGAGGCGGCGGTTCCGCCCTGCCCTGGAAAATTGATCTCTTCACGTCCATCGTCCAGACGGCGGTCCGGGAAGCGTCAAAGGGAGATATTCCGCTCACCATCAAGATGCGCAAGGGCATCGATGATGACCACCTGACGTACCTAGACGCCGGCCGCATCGCCCGCGATTCCGGCGTGGCTGCCGTTGCCCTGCACGGGCGCACCGCCGCCCAGTTCTACTCCGGACAGGCCGACTGGTCAGCCATCGCCCGGCTCCGCGAAGCACTTCCCGACATCCCGGTCCTGGGCAACGGCGACATCTGGTCAGCGGAAGACGCCGTCCGCATGGTCCGTGAAACCGGTGTGGACGGCGTGGTGGTGGGCCGTGGTTGCCAGGGCCGGCCCTGGCTCTTCGGCGATCTGCAGGCAGCCTTTGAAGGCAGCGAAGAGCGGCACCGCCCTGGACTGCGTGAAGTTGCCGAGGGTGTCTACCGGCACGCGGAACTGATGGTTGAGACGTTCGGCAACGACGAATACAAAGCCCTGCGCGAGATCCGCAAGCACATGGCCTGGTACTTCAAGGGATATGTGGTGGGCAGCGAACTGCGCACCAAACTCGCCACCGTCCCCACCCTTGAAGTCCTCCGCGGATACCTCGACGAACTGGACATGGACTCGCCTTATCCTGGCGTCGATTCCGAGGGCCCCCGAGGCCGGGCGGGCTCGCCCAAGAAGCCTGCCCTCCCCAAGGATTGGCTGGAAAGCCGTCAGCTGAACGCGGAACAGAGCGCCGATATCTCGGCCGCGGAGCTGGACGTGTCGGGCGGCTAGCCTCACACGTGTAAGACTGGCTCAAGAAGCACCACAACAGGCGCTTGAAGGAGGCAGATACCCATGGGAACCGAAGCGATGATTGGCCATAACGGAACCGCACACGATTACGTGCAGGCAATTCCCGGCTACGTCGACGCCGATTCCGCGCGTTGGGTCGAAGAACCCCGCAAGAGCAATTACCGCTCGGACTTCGAACGGGACCGGGCCAGGGTCCTGCATTCCTCGGCCCTGCGCAGGCTCGGCGCCAAGACCCAGGTCGTGGCTCCTGACACCGACGACTTTGTGCGCACCAGACTGACCCACAGCCTCGAAGTGGCACAGGTGGGCCGCGAGCTGGGGCGCTCCCTGGGGTGCGACCCCGACGTCGTGGACACCGCGTGCCTCAGCCACGACCTCGGCCACCCGCCCTTCGGCCACAACGGCGAGTCCGCGCTCAACGAAGTGGCGCACACCATCGGCGGGTTCGAAGGCAATGCGCAGACTCTGCGGTTACTGACCCGGTTAGAACCCAAGGTGCTGGCCGAGGACGGCCGCCCAGCGGGCCTGAACCTCACCCGCGCAAGCCTGGACGCGGCGTCCAAATACCCGTGGTCAGCCGTGGACGCCCCCGTCATCCACGGGCACCGCACCAGTAAGTTTGGCGCCTACGAGGACGACCTTCCTGTGTTCGAATGGCTCCGTGAGGGTGCGCCCGGAAACCGTTCCTGCATCGAAGCGCAGGTCATGGACCTCGCAGACGATATCTCCTACTCGGTCCACGACGTGGAGGACGCGATCGTTGCCGGCCACTTCCAGTTGAAGTGGATGGAGAACCCCGACCACCGTGCACGGGTGGTGGGATACACCAAGCAGTGGTACCTGCCGCACCACGATCCCGCGGAGATCGACGCTGCCCTGGCCCGGCTCGAAGCCACCAAGGTGTGGGTCCGTGAAGCCGACGGCAGCCGGAAGTCGATGGCGGCGCTGAAGGACATGACCAGCCAGCTGATTGGCCGGTTCTGCCAGAGCGCCATGGAGACAACCCGCGGACATTTCGGGCCCGCCAACCTGACCCGGTACGACGCCGAACTCATGGTCCCGGATGAAACGGTGGCGGAGATCGCTGTCCTCAAGGGCCTGGCCACCACTTTCGTGATTTCCACGGACCACCGCCAGCCGGTGTACGAGCGTCAACGCGAGGTTCTCCACGCGCTGGTGGGCGTCCTGAACGCTACAGGCGACCGGCACCTGGAGCCGATGTTCGCGTCCGACTGGCGTGACGCCGTCGACGACGGCGCCCGGCTTCGTGTGGTGATCGACCAGGTGGCCTCACTGACCGATGCCTCTGCCTTGGCCATGTACGAGCGCCTGGTGGGCAGCCTGCCGTCACTCTGGTGAAGCCGGGAGCCCACGGCCGAGCGACTAGGATGGTGACGTGGCTGGCCTGATCAAACGTGAAGATATCGACGAAGTACGCCAGCGCACGGATATCAAGGAAGTCGTTGACGGTTACGTCACCTTGAAGGGCGCCGGGCTGGGCAGTTTCAAGGGACTGTGCCCCTTCCACGACGAACGTTCGCCCTCCTTTACCGTCCGACCGCAAGTGGGCCGGTACCACTGCTTCGGCTGCGGCGAGGACGGCGACGCCATCTCCTTCATCCAGAAGATGGACCACAGCTCGTTCCATGAAGCTGTTGAGAAACTCGCTGCCAGGATCGGGTACGAGCTTCGCTACGAAGACGGCGGAACAGGGCCAAGCCGCGAGGAAGTCGGCAAGCGGCAACGGTTGCTGGACGCCCACAAGATCGCTGACGAGTTCTTCCGTGCCCAACTGTTGACGCCCGGGGCGGCCGAGGGCCGCAATTTCCTGGACGGTCGCGGCTTTGACCGCGCCGCTGCTGAGCACTTTGGCGTCGGGTACGCCCCTCAGGGTTGGGACGCGCTGCTGAAACATTTGCGTGGTCGGGGCTTCACCGACGCGGAGCTGAAACTCACCGGCATGTTTTCCGAGGGCAACCGCGGTATTTATGACCGCTTCCGCGGGCGGCTGATCTGGCCAATCCGCGATATCGCGGGGGACACCATCGGCTTTGGTGCGCGCAAGCTCTACGAAGACGACCAGGGTCCCAAGTACCTGAACACCCCCGAAACCGCGCTCTACAAGAAGTCCCAGGTCCTGTACGGCATCGACATCGCCAAGAAGAATGTCGCCAAGGAACGGCAACTGGTGGTGGTGGAAGGCTACACGGACGTCATGGCCTGCCACCTGTCGGGAGTAACGACGGCGGTGGCCACCTGCGGTACTGCTTTCGGTACCGAGCACATCAAGATCGCACGTCGCCTGATTTCAGACGACGGGACCGGTGGGGAAGTGGTGTTCACCTTCGACGGCGACGCGGCCGGCCAAAAAGCGGCCCTGCGGGCCTTCGAAGAGGACCAGCGGTTCCAGGCACAAACTTACGTTGCCGTTGAACCCAGCGGCGCCGACCCCTGCGACCTCCGCCAGCTCAAAGGCGACGCCGCTGTCAGGGATTTGATCCTCAGCCGCAAGCCACTGTTCGAATTCGCCATCAAGGCATCCCTGCGCCGGCACAACCTCGACACCGTGGAGGGCCGCGTGGCAGCACTGCGGGAGGCTGCTCCGGTGGTCGCGCAGATCCGCGACTCGGCCACGAGGCCCGGCTACACCCGCGAACTTGCGGGCTGGCTCGGGATGCCCATCGAGGAGGTCAGCCGGTACGTTGGTGCCGCCATCAAGCGCGGTGGACCTGTCAGTGGCGCGCCAGGCGGCAACGAACAGCCGACGACGGCGGCAGCCCCGCCGTCGTCCGGTCCTGTTTTCCAGCGTCCCGACCCGCGGGACCCCGTTGCGGGCATGGAGCGCCAAGCTTTGGAGGTCGTCCTCCAGGATCCCGCCGTACTGGGCGGCGGAGCGTGGGAACGTTTCGAGGCCTCGCACTTCTCCACCCCTGCGTATGGTGCGGTCCATGCGGCCATCAGGGCCACGGGCCTGGCGCACGCAGGGGATCCTGTGGCGTGGGTGGAGCAGATCCGCCAGGAAGTTCCCGAGCCGCTGCGGTCGTTGGTCTCGGAACTTGCAGTAACACCGTTGCCGGCCAGCACTCCGGAGGCCATGCAGCGGTATTGCCGGGACATCCTGGCGCGGCTCTTTGAACTCCAGATCACCCGGATCAAAGCGGACAAGATGGGCCAGCTCCAGCGGCTCGATGCCGCGTCCAACCCCGAGGAGTTCCAGCGCCTGAACCGGGAGCTGATGCAGCTGGAGATGGAGCGCAGGGCGCTCCGGGCGGACGGCTGAGGGCTCGATTTCGTTTTCCAGCGAGGCCCTGTTAAGCTAGTAACCGCTTCATTCCTCCGTAGCTCAATTGGCAGAGCATTCGACTGTTAATCGAAGGGTTACTGGTTCAAGTCCAGTCGGAGGAGCGCGCAATACCCCCGTTCCGGTCAGCCGGTACGGGGGTATTTTTTATACCCCGGGTGGGTATCTTGCGCCGATTTCGCATTGGGTAAAACCTTTGCTAAAGTCATAGGCGCTTCATTCCTCCGTAGCTCAATTGGCAGAGCATTCGACTGTTAATCGAAGGGTTACTGGTTCAAGTCCAGTCGGAGGAGCATCAGGACCCCGTGCCGGCTTAAAGCTGGTGCGGGGTCCGCCTTTTTTCAGACGAAATCCATTTCCACCTGCAGGAAGCGGGCAGCTTCAGCCACCGCCGCCACAAAAGATTCCTGCTCGGTGGGCGGGGTCCTGGGTTCGCGGGGATGCCATTCGTGTGGAGCGGAATAGACCCGGGTGAAGCCCCCTCCAGAAGGCGCATAGAAGATGCCGAACCTTTGGACAGGCCACTCAGGCGAGGTTTCAGGGGCAACGAGCAACGCGGCGTCGGTTTCCGGGTTGTACCACTGGGCAATGGGTCTCCGGCGATCGTCCGTGAAGAGTCCCGCAGCGTAAAGGGCTGCCGACTGCGGACTGGTCACTGAACACAGCCGATCCCACCACAGGGGCAGGATGCGGTCATCCCGCCGCTGCCATGGTGCCGGAAGCGGCTGCAGTTCTTGCCAATGTGGCACATCTCAATTTTATCGTCCGGGAGGTGCCCGGAAAAGGGCTAACGGGACAGCCCGAGTCGGGGATAGAGGACTTCGAAGCCCTTGGCGAGGCCCTCGTTCAGGGCTATTCCCACGTGTCCGCCATTAGGCACCTCGTAGTAGGTGACAGACATCCCGGAAGCCTGGGCCGCAGCGGAGACGGCCTTGGCCGCCGCCACATAGTTCAGGTCATCGGAGCCGGCCGTGAAGACGGCTGTCGTATCCGGAAATTTCTTGCCGTTCATGATGTTGATGGGCTTCTGTGCCTCATAGTCGGCCTGGTTACCGCCGAAGATCTCAGCCAGGTTGCCGGCAGGGTCCTCAGCCCCGGGAAACTCTTCGCCCGAAATGTCCACGACGTTGCCCCACATGCCGGGGTACTTGAGTGCGAACGAGATCGCGCACTGGCCTCCGTTGGAGTACCCGGCAATGGTCCAATGGTCGCGGTCGGTAAGGATGTTCAGGTTGGCCTTGGCCCAATTGACGACGTCCTCGTTGATGTACTTCTGCACGTTCCCGTACTTGGCGGTATCCAGGCAGAGCGTGTCATCCTGATCCGGGCCGATTTGGTCGGCAACGATGGCGATCGGAGCCAGGCCGTTGTTCTGTGCCGCGAACTCTTCCAAGGCCCCAGCGACGTATTGCGGATCAGGGAGCCCCGGTTGGCCCATCATCAGGACAAACAGGGGCAGCTTGGGCGGATTCTTTGTCAAAGCTGCAGGAGGCAGGTAGATCCCCGCCGGACGTGCGTTGAACCCCGACGCCGTGGCGGGGATGACCTCAGTGCCGACTTTGCCCTGGGCGGGCATGTCTGCCGGCGGTTTCCAGTTTTGCCACAGGGGACCGGCCGGATTGGAGGCGTCCGGGTCGGGTTTGCTCAGGTGGATCGCGCCTTCGGTGGAAATACCCAGCGCCGAACCCAACGTCTTGTTCAGGCCGAACTCGGTATTGATGCCCAGCGCCGCCACCAAGGCGAACACGGGGATGGATACAGCTGCCACCGCCTTGCGCCAGGGCCGGCTATGACGGAAGCTCACGGCGGCCAGACCCAGCCCGCCGAAGCAAGCCAGGGCCCAGAACCATACCCGTGGCGTGAGTCCAACGTGGAAAACATCCATGACGTCTTCCACGATCCAGACCGTCAACCAGCCCACCAGGACGGCGACGGCGACAGCGAGCACGGCAGTGAGGGCCCACCGGGCCGATGGCTTGAGGAAAAGTACCAGGAAAAAGGCAAAGCCGATCAGTGCAGCCGTTGTCATCACGACAGGACCGCTGATGTCGATCTTCAGGATGGTATTCATGTTCGTGCTGCCTGCCTCAACGTCATGCTACTGGCTCCCTTGCCACCATTTGGCGGAGAAGACCCGCGCTTTGGGTGGGGGAAAGTCCCGGGAGGTAAGCCGAGCCGACGGCGATGCCGATGGCCGGCAGAGCCAGCGTGTCCGGGTAGTACATATACAAAGTGCGGTGGTGGGGCTGGAACCTGGACTTGAAAGCGGCCAACGACTTGAAGCCGTACATGGGTTCCAGTGCATTTCCCAGCAGCGCCAGAACCCGGTCCAGCGCGCTGTGGTCGCCGTCGTCCGTGCCCGCGCCGCTGTTGGCGAGGGGCGACCCGGACAGCGAAATGCTGGGGACGTTCTCCTTGAAATGGGTAACTGCAGAGGCGATGAGGAACTCCATGACTCCCTTGAACCCCGTGGTGCGGCGCCGCATGAAGTCCAGGGTCCACCCGGAGATGGAGCCGTTGCTGAAGACAGGCAGCCAGCTGGTCACTCCATGGACCAGTCCGTCGTCGTCCACCGCCACGCAACAAAGGACCTCCGGATCCTTGAGTTCGTTCAGGCCGCCAAGGGTGAACCCCATCTCGGGGAGGGCTTTGTCGGCGACCCATTCCTCGGAGATCTCTGCCAGTTGTGCCCTGATCCCGGGAGGCATGTCGCGGTAGTGGTACCAGTAATCCTTGATGGACAGCTTGTCCGCACGGTTCAGTGCCGTGCGGACGTTCTGCCACTCTTTGCCTTTGAAGGTCATGGCCTGCACGTTGAGCAGCGTCTCCTCCGCCACGTCCAGTTTTTTGAAGCCCTGCGGCATAAGCGCTGCATCCAGTTCATCCGTTGCCGAGTAGAAGCAGGGGATCAGCCCCAGCCTGGAGCAATGGCCCAGGAATCCCGAGGCTGCCTCCACATGATGTTCCGGGGCTCCGATCGGACCGGCTACCGTCAGGGCGACGCCGTTATGGACCTGATAGGCCACTCCTGCGCGCCGATCAGGAGTGAACCAGTACTGGTTGTTGTCCCACAGGGTCATCCACGACAGGGTCCCGCCACCGGCATGCAACAGCTCACGGGCATGGCCCAGGTCCGCGGAAGGATCAGTGGCTATGTCCCGGAACCGCCGGAAGTTGTTCAGGACCAGCACCAGGATGCACAGCCAAATGATGACTCCGCCCAAGCCGTAAAGTACGGTGCTCAGCAGTCCCTGGGGCAAGTCAACAACGAAGGGCACGGGAAACGGAACCAGGATATGGGTCAGTTGCCCGGCCAGGTCCAGCAGGGTGGAACGGCCAGCGTTGCCCTCCAGGAACCAAAAAACCACGTACAGCACGACGGCGGCGACCGCCAGGGCCAGCGAGGTCCGCCCCAGGGTGCGGTATCCGGCATCGCTGGACTCCACCCGGAACTTGTGCCGGTTTCCCACGAGCAGCGTCAGGACGATGACCGGGGCCAGAACTGCCGGTACTGCGTACAGCAGCAGGTAGCCGAAGTCCTCATCGCCCAGCGTGACATCGGGATCGGTCACGTATTGAAGAATCGACAGGACGGTGACAGCGGCCAGGTACGCCTGGATGACCAACGTCAGTCGGTAGGCGAGCCGACGGCCACGCCTGAGCCCTTCAGCGCAGACCAGCAGAAGCAGGACCGGGATCACCGTCAGGATGGCTGCGCCGAAGCTTCGGACCCCCACGATTCCCTGGAGGGTCACACAGTTCGGATCGTTCCCGCAGGCTTCCTGGACTTCGTCCGCGTCCGGGCTTGCCTGAAGCATGACTTCTGCGACCACTGAGAGCGGCCCGACCTCCCAGGTACCGGTCAGTTGCGTCAGTAAAGGCCCGACGGCGAAGACCCCCACCACAGTGCCGACCAGGAACCTCGTTTCCCGAAGGCTGGACGAATGAAACGATCCTTCCCTCCGGCGGAGCACCAGGGACTGGATGGCCCAGCCTGCCAGAACGCCAATCACGGCACCTGCAAGGGCCTGGAGGGTCTGGGCGACGCCAACAAAAAGCGCGAACATCAACGTGGCGGCCAGCAACCACGTCCGCAGCCGCCGACGCCACAGGGAGCCCAGGGCCGCCGTCGAACATCCCAAGGCAGCGGCAGCCCCGCCATAGGCGCCAACCGCGTATTCACCGCCGAGGAAGCTCAGCCACTGGTCGCTGGAGTTGGTACCGAAGGTCACCAGCCCCACCAGCACCAAAGCGCTGAGGGCCGAACCCGCAACGAACGCTGCAAGGGCGAGCCACGGTCCCATGACGCGCTCGGCGATTCCTACGCCCAGCAGGATCGCGGCTGTGCAGGCAACGTAATCAAGCAGGGATGAGGCAAAGAACCCGGACGTAAACACGGACCACCAGGGACCGGGCTCCACGGCCAATCCGAGACCCACCTGATTCAGGAGGTCAACACTGGGCCCGTTGAGCAGGCTCCCAGTAGCGATACCCACAAGCCAGGGCAAGGCTGCGAGAGCCAACGTCAGTGGCAACCTGCGCACAGCGGTCACGCCGCGAAGGCTACCCCTGAATGCCCCAGCCGTGCTCATGTAGTGTCCCCTTCACCGGTCAGGCACCGGTTAAGCCCGGTTCGCCACCATTCTGCCTTGCGCGAAGGCGCAGGGGGAGAGGGCGGGGCGTCGCGGCTGGTGGTTATCGGGCTTAGTCACGCTTCCACGGGCCCGGGTTGACGCGGTACAGCACGGCAGCGCCGATGACTGCCCCGAGGATCGCCCCGAACAGCGGGCTACCGGCGGCGCGCCCGAGGAACGCACCAGCGACTGCGCCAAGCATCGCGCCGAGGAAAAGGCCACGGCCGTTACGGTGCGGTTTCTTGGTCATGCTCACAGCCTACGGTCTCATTGCCAGTGGATGGCTTGTTGTTAGTGGACGGCTTGTTGTTAGTGAATGGAGGGGACCGTGCGGGGACGGACCACAAGCCACAGGGCGGCAGTGGATCCGCTGAGGCACACCGCCATCACCGATCCCATGGGCACAGCGGAGCCCACACCGAGCCAGCCGACAATGGGTGGGACAATTCCCGCCATCATGAACTGGGAGGCCCCCAGGAGCGAAGCTGCCGTTCCGGCCCGTGCGCCGTGGTTGGCCAAGGAGAGCACCTGGACGCAGGGGAACATGAAGCCAGTTGCGCAGATATAGAACCACAGCGGTATCAGGATGCCCCACAGACCGACGTGGGACAGGTCAAGGACGATGATCACGCCGGCCATCAACACCATGAAGAGGGTTGCTCCGGCCACAATCCACTGCGGAGCCACCCGTCGAATGAGGCGCGAGCTGATCTGGACACCTGCAACGATGCCCAAGGAGTTGATGCCAAACAGCAGGCCATACTCCTGCGGGGAAAAGCCGTAGATATCCTGGAACAGGAACGTGGAGGCCGAAAGGTACGCAAAGAGGCCACCGAAGTTCAGGCTTCCCACCATCACCATGCCCACGAAGATCCTGTCGCCCAGGACCGATTTGTAGCGCTGGACCACGGTGGTGCTGGACTTACCCCGCTGCTCTGCCGGGAGAGTCTCACGGATGAAGAAGATCGATGCCAGGATCACCAGGAGGCCGTAACACGCCAGGAAATAGAAAATCCCCGGCCACGGAAATGCCAACAACAGCTGGGAGCCGATAACGGGCGCGAGGATGGGGGCCAATCCGTTGACCAGGGACATCCGCGAAAACATCTTCACCATTGAATAGCCGTGGAAAAGGTCGCGGACCATGGCCATGGCCACGACGCCACCGCCGGCGGCACCTATACCCATCAGGACGCGGAACAGTGACAGCATCCCGATGTCCGTCGACAAGGCAGCACCCAGGGATGAACCAATATGGACGGCCGTTGCCAGGATCAGCGGCAGGCGGCGTCCCACCTTGTCGCTGAAAGGGCCCACCACCAACTGGCCAAGGCCAAAACCCACAGTGGTTCCGGTCAGGGTGAGCTGGATGGCAGCTGCTGAGACGTCAAAGCTCTTTTCGAGGGCGGGGAAAGCCGGGAGATAGAGATCGATCGTAAAAGGGCCCAAGGCGGTCAGGGCACCCAGCAGGAGAATGTAGACGAGTTTTTCGCGTCGGCTCAGAGAATCGCCCGGAGCTGTTGGAGGGGTCACGATCATCAATCCTATGGCCAAGATCATATTTATTGGGCCTATCCCAGGCGCGCCGTAGCGTGCTCCGAAAGTTGAGCAGGAACCTGAATGATAGTTTTGTGGACAGGTGCGCGCGGCGATCCTTATCCGGCCGCGTTCGCCCTCACGATGCCCAGAGGAAGCAGTTAGGCGGAACCCATGAGTGGACGTCACACCGGCCGGACCAGTCAAGGACCAGCCATTCGTACTTTGCCGAAGACCCTCAAGCTCGTTGCGCGGTTGGCCCCACGGCAAATAAACGACGAAATTGCCTTGGCCAAGGTGGAACTCAAGCGCAAGGCCACGCAGGTCGGCGTCGCAGGTGCCTTCTTTGGTGTAGCGCTGGTTTTCCTGGCCCTGTTGGTGATCGCGCTGGTGGTCGCTGCCATTCTGGGCCTGGCCACCATCATGCCCGGTTGGCTCGCCGCCCTGATCGTCGCTGCGTTCTTCCTGGTGGTCATTGCCATTGCATCCTTGATCGGCATCGCCAAGTTCAAGAAGGCCATGCCGTTGGTGCCTGAAGACACCATCCGCGGCATCAAGCATGATCTCGGTATCGCCAAGGAGGGCTCGGATTTCGACGAGTCCATCCTGGACCCGAACTCCCCGGCAGCAAAGGCTGCCAAGGCCGAGAAGGAAGCCGCCGCGCAGAAGGCCAAGGCAGAAAAGGCGGCCAAGGAAGCTGCCAAGGAAGCCGACGCCGTCAAGGCTCCCACGGAGGCCGAACTTCGTTCCCGCCTGAACAAGCGCCGTCAGCACCTGACGGGTGTACGCGACGAGCTGGGCGAGCAGTTGGACGTCAAGAAGCAGGCTCAAGCCTTGCTGGAAAGTGCCAACGGCAAATTCCAGGAGGGCAGAGAATTCGCTGCTGCCAAGTTCGCGGACATCAACGCCTCAGTACCGGAGAGCCTGGGCGAACGGTTCGCCGCACGCTGGAAGGACCTCGCAGCGTTCGCAGCGGCTGCCGTGGTGTTCGTCGTTGCACTGCGAAAGTTGCGGCAGAAATAGCAGCAGCCGGCAGCGCTGAACACTGGACATGAGGAAAGGGGGACAGGATGAAATTGATCGGTGCTGGCTCGCACCCGGATCGACCCCAGGTCGACCACGATTCCATCCTCACCGTCCCCAACATCGTCACTGTCCTGCGTTTCATGGGTGTGCCCCTGTTCGTGTGGCTTGTCCTCTCCGAACAGGAATACGGCTTCGCTGTCCTCGTGCTGGTGATCATGGGCAGCACGGACTGGGTGGACGGCTACATTGCCCGGCGCTTCGACCAAACGTCAAAGCTGGGCAGGATCCTCGATCCCATGGCGGACCGGGCCGCGCTCCTGGCCGTCGCTTTGACTTTGGTAATCGCGGGCGTCGTGCAGTGGTGGTACCTCGCGGCGTTGCTGATTCCCGACGCGATATTGGCTACTGTGTCGCTGATCTATTTCCGCAGCCACCCCGACCTGCCAGTCAGCATCATCGGGAAGATCCGAACGGCACTGTTGTTGGTTGGAACGCCGCTGCTGGTCCTGTCCAAGCTGCCTGTCCCGTACACGGAGGTCTACCTCGTGGGGGCGTGGACGTTCCTGGGCCTCGGACTGGCAGGTCACTGGATTGCTGCTTACAACTACTTTTGGGCCATCTTGCGTAAGGGTAAAGAACTGAAAACCAACGACGGCGGACACGGCTGATGGTGTGGCTTGCCGTTTTCCTGGCGGTACTCGGCGCATTCTTCCTGGCCATTGGTGCCCAGAGGCAGGGCAGCGCGGTCAAGGCCGATACTGGCGGCTTGGCCCTTAGTTCCAACGGCTTCCTGAGGCTCCTGCGAAACCCGCGCTGGATTCTGGGCCTGCTGTTCCTTGCCTTGGGCATGGTGATGAATGCGATAGCGCTGGTATCCGCGCCGCTGACGGTGGTCCAGCCGATCGGTGCCATCGCGCTGGTCATTACCACGGTGGTCAATGCGAAAGACCAGGGCCTCTCCATCAACCGGGCCACGGTGGTTGCCATCAGCGCATGCGTCACCGGTTCCGCCCTCTTCGTGTTGCTTGCGGTTAACGTCACCCAGGAAAACCATCACGTGAACTCCGAGGACGAGCTCACCATCGTCTTGCTGCTTGCCCTGGCTGTGGGCATCTTCGGAACGCTCGCCGTGCTGTTCAGGCACCGTATGAACGCCTTCGTCTACATCCTGGGCGCCGGTGTGCTCTTCGGGTTCGTGGCCGTGCTGACCCGCATCATCGGCAAGCACCTGCTGGATCCGAACGGACTCTTCCTGCTCAACGTCCAGTGGTACACGCTGATCGCTATCGCTGCGGCCGGTGGCCTGGGCTCATGGTTCGTCCAAAGCGCATACTCCGGAGGACCGCCGGACCTGGTGATCGCAGGGCTGACTGTCATTGACCCCATGGTGGGCATCGCCATTGGCATTGTGATCCTTGGTGAGCTTCGTCCCGATGTGCACGCCGTAATGGCGATAGCCATGGCTGCAGCGGCAACGCTTGCTATCGTTGGGGTTATTGCCCTGAGCAGGCACCATCCGGAAGTCACCAAACGCAAGAAGGACGCGAAGGCGGCTGGCAACCGGAAGGCTTAGGGCAACGTCTTACCCTTGCGCCACCGCTTTTGCGGGCGGCAACCCGGCGACACCGCAGCATTGCCACAAGCAAAGCTGTCCGCACCGTGACCATCAGGAGTTCTCCACGTGACCATTCCCGACACCAGCAAACCCCTTACGATCTTGATCGCGGCAGACACCTATCCGCCGCACGTCAACGGCGCCGCCCAATTCGGCTACCGCCTGGCCAAGGGTATGACGGCACGAGGACACAACGTACACGTGCTGGCCTGCCGGCAGGACAAGGGCAAGAGCTTCACGGAGTTCCGTGATGAGGCAACGGTGCACCGGCTTCGCTCCCACGGCGTCTTCACCCACGAGTACTTCCGTATCTGCTTCCCGTGGGAAATCAAGAAGGAAATCAGCCTGCTGTTCGATAAGGTGCAGCCGGACGTGGTCCACATCCAAAGCCACTACATGATTGGCGAGCACGTCCTGTACGAGGCCGTGAAGCGTGGCATCCGCATCGTGGCAACCAACCACTTCATGCCCGAAAACCTGAACCCTTTCCTGCCGTTCCCGCAGTGGTTCAAGGACATCGTGGGCCGCATTTCCTGGAAGGACATGGGCAAGGTCATGGGCCAGGCCGATGTCGTCACCACGCCCACGCCGCTTGCTGCCAAGGCCATGCACCAGCACGCCTTCCTGCGCAAGGTCCTGCCCCTGTCCAACGGCATTGACTCGGCCGCCTACGAACTCCAGCCGGGCGAATCGATTGAACCGAACAGCTACCCCACGGTCCTTTTCGCGGGTCGACTGGCTGAGGAAAAGCACGTTGATGTACTGATTGACGCCGTAGCAAAGACGCCCCGTGAGCTCAATGTGCACTTGGAGATCGTCGGCGGCGGTGAGGTCCGTCCGGCGCTCGAAGCGCAGGTGGCCAGGCTTGGGCTGGGGGACCGGGTGAAGTTCCTCGGGCTGGCCAGCGACGAAGACCTGCGCGAGGCCTACATCAAGGCCGACATCTTCTGCATGCCGGGAACGGCCGAACTCCAGTCGCTGGTGACGCTCGAGGCAATGTCCGCATCCACGCCTGTGCTGCTGGCCAACGCCATGGCGCTGCCGCACCTGGTCCGCGACGGCGAAAACGGGTACCTGTTCACGCCCAACGACAGCGGTGAACTCGCAGCCAAGATCACCAAGCTCCTGCAACTGCCCGAGGACCAACTGAAGGCCATGGGCAAGCTCAGCCGCGAGATGGTGGAGCCCCACAGCATCAACGGCACCCTCCAGACCTTCGAGGACCTCTACCGGGGTGCTTCGTACGAGGACATGGTGGTGTGACCAAAGCACACCCTGGCACCTATTAGAATTGCTGGAGTGCTTTGCCCGGAACGGCCGTTTATTGACGGGCTCTCCGGGTTTCACGGGGCTATAGCTCAGCTGGTTAGAGCGCGGGACTCATAATCCTAAGGTCCTCGGTTCAAGTCCGAGTAGCCCTACATTTGCACTGAAGCCGTGGCCCACAATCCTGGATTGTGGGCCACGGCTTTTTAACGCCCTCCTTGGCGTTGGCGTGACTGGCGGCCGTTGCAGATATCCAGGTCCGTGGGGTAAGTTACTGATCAGTAACTTATTACCCGCCGGTAACATGGCCGCCCAGCCTGGCTCTGGAGCCCACGGCCTCGCCGGAATCCAGACGTGGTCGCAGGTGACCACCTTGAAGGAGCGCACATGTCCAACGCTGCATTCGACGCCACCACCCTTCCGTATGCCGATGGTGACTTCTACGCCTTTGAGCAGATGCTGACCGGCAAGGAGCAGGACCGTCTCGCTGAGGTCCGCGATTTCCTGGCCCGCGAGGTCAAGCCCATCGCGGTTGACTGCTGGAACCGCGGTGAATTCCCCATGGACCTGATTCCGAAGCTTGGTGAGCTCGACTTGGTGAGCCCGGTTCGACGCCAGGGCTACTCCAACCTGTTCGCCGGCATGCTCCATGCTGAAGTGACTCGTGCCGACGCCTCCATTGCCACGTTCATGGGTGTCCACGACGGGCTCTTCACCGGGTCCATCGAGGCGCTGGCCTCGCAGGAGCAGAAAGACGCTTGGCTGCCGGATATCTACTCCCTGAAGAAGATCGGCGCCTTCGGGCTGACTGAGCCCCTGGGTGGTTCGGATGTGGCCGGTGGCACCCGCACCACCGCCCGGCGCGACGGTGATCACTGGATCCTCAACGGTGCCAAGCGCTGGATTGGCAACGCCACATTCTCTGATTGGGTGGTCATCTACGCCAAGGATGTGGCAGACAACCAGGTCAAGGCTTTCCTGGTGGACACCACCCTGCCCGGCTACTCAGCCAGCAAGATCGAGAACAAAATCTCCCTCCGCACTGTGCAGAATGCGGATATCACCCTGGACAACGTTGTGGTTCCGGACTTCTTCAAGCTGGCCAACGGCAACAGCTTCCGCGACACCAACAAGGTCCTGAAGGTCACCCGGTTGGCTGTCGCGTGGCAGGCAGTGGGACTCCAGATGGCAGCATTCGATGTCGCGCGCAGCTACGCCGTGGAGCGCCAGCAGTTCGGACGCCCGTTGGCTGCGTTCCAGCTTGTGCAGAATCAACTGGTCCAAATTCTCGGCAACACCGTGGCCTCCATGGGCATGATGGTTCGCCTGGCGCAGCTTGAGGACGCCGGGGCGGCCAAGGATGAACAATCCGCTTTGGCCAAGGCCTTCGCCACCGCACGCATGCGCGAAAGCGTTGCTTTGGGGCGGAGCATCCTGGGCGGCAACGGCATCGTCACTGACTACGGCATGGCCAAGATCTTCTCTGACGCGGAGGCCATCTACTCCTACGAGGGCACTCACGAAATCAACACCCTGGTGACCGGCAGGGCAATCACCGGAGTATCGGCCATCGTCTAGCGACCCCGACGATGCGGCGGGGGCTCATTCCAGTGGCAGCAGGACGGATGGCCGCATGTCCTGCACGAAGTCCAGCGGATTGACGTAGTCCTCGCCGCGCCGCACTCCCCAGTGCAGGCAAGTGACGCTGCCGCAATGGCCCGGCTCAACGGCGCCAAGGGCCTGCCCCTTGCGCACGGCATCGCCAGGTTTCAGTCCGCTGGTCAGTGGCTCGAAGCTGCTCCGCAATCCGTCGCCGTGATCGATCGTCAGGACGGGCCTGTCGACCACGGTGCCGGCAAAGGTCACCACGCCGTCCGCCGGCGCGGTGACGTTGCCGCCGTCGGGCGCTGGGCCCAAATCAACGCCACGGTGCCCGCTCATCCATGGTTTGTCAGGCGGGTCGAACGTCCGCAGGACGGACGGCTTGGGGGAGAGTGGCCAACTCCACTGTCCCTTGACCGTGGGTGCGGCGGCGCTGGTTCCGCCCGAAAGGGCGATAGCCAGGATTGCGGACAGTGCGAGCTTCAAAAGGGTCATGGATCAAGCCTTCCGTGGCGACGTGGGCGGGTCGATCCCCGGGGTGGCCTATGTGGACAAGCGATGTGATCCGCGGTCAAAGTTGCGGGGTCCCTGTAGTACACTTGGTGGAGCAGTTTGCTGTGCCCTCAAGCTTGTTCAGGAGCATGTCTCATTCAGATATGTGGGGGTCCCAGGCTGACTACGCGTATCCAGCCCACCACCAGCGAAGCCGTTCGGCTTTAGTCTGTGGAGGATTGTGCCTCTTGCGGTCCGCTGAAGCCTGTCGGCTTGAGTCGGATGAGAAGTGCAATGGATGCCAGGAGCCAGGCCCGTCCGGGCCACAGGCTAAACAACCGTCAACTATTGGCAGGGTAAGAGCAGCCCCATGGGCTCTCTCATGAATGACCTGCCGGAAGGAGCGTCGGCATGCCCGTCGTAACCATGCGCCAGCTGCTTGACAGCGGCGTCCACTTTGGACACCAGACCCGTCGTTGGAACCCGAAGATGAAGCGCTTCATCTTCACGGAGCGCAACGGCATCTACATCATTGACCTCCAGCAGTCGCTGTCCTACATCGACCGCGCCTACGAGTTCGTCAAGGCTACTGTCGCCCACGGCGGCACCGTCCTGTTCGTCGGCACCAAGAAGCAGGCTCAGGAAGCAATTGCCGAGCAGGCTACCCGTGTTGGCCAGCCGTACGTCAACCAGCGTTGGTTGGGCGGTATGCTCACCAACTTCCAGACCGTCGCCAAGCGTATCCAGCGCATGAAGGAACTCGAAGAGATTAACTTCGACGACGTCGCAGGCTCGGCCTACACCAAGAAGGAGCTCCTGCTCCTCAAGCGTGAACTCACCAAGCTCGAGTCCAACCTCGGCGGTATCCGCAACCTGACCAAGGCTCCCTCGGTCCTGTGGGTTGTTGACACCAAGAAGGAACACCTTGCTGTTGACGAAGCCAAGAAGCTGAACATCCCCGTTGTTGCCATCCTGGACACCAACTGCGATCCCGACGAAGTCGACTTCCCGATCCCGGGTAACGACGACGCCATCCGCTCCGTCAACTTGCTCACCCGCGTTGTTGCCGATGCCGTAGCTGAGGGCCTCATCGCCCGTAACCAGCGCGCAACGGGCACCACCGAAGCTCCGGAAGAGCCGCTGGCCGAGTGGGAGCGCGAGCTCCTCGAAGGCAGCAAGGCCGAAGAAGCCGCAGCAGCAGAGGCTCCCGCTGAAGAAGCTCCGGCAGCCGAGGCTCCCGCAGCAACTGAAGCTGCAGACGGCGAAGCCGAAGCAGCCAAGTAAATCTGGACCTTCCCTGATGTTGGAAACAGCCTCGGGGGCAACTGACAGGATGGCAGCTCACGCGGTGGGCTGCCGTCCTGTCAGTCCGTAAACACACAAATTTCTAGACAGAGGGGTTCACATGGCGAACTACACTGCTGCTGACATCAAGGCCCTGCGCGAGCGCACCGGCGCCGGCATGATGGACGTCAAGAAGGCTCTTGACGAAGCCAACGGTGACGCCGAAAAGGCCATCGAGATCATCCGCATCAAGGGCCTCAAGGGCGCTACCAAGCGCGAAGGCCGCTCCACCGCTGAAGGCCTGGTTGCTGCCAAGGTCAACGGTGGCGTTGGCGTAATGATCGAGGTCAACTGCGAGACCGACTTCGTAGCCAAGTCTGACAAGTTCATCCAGCTGGCCGACAAGGTCCTCAACGTTGCAGTCGAGTCCGGCGCAGCCGACCTCGAAACCCTGCTGGCCACCGAGGTCGACGGCAAGCCGTTGTCCGAGGTTGTCGTCGAAGAGGGCGCTGTCCTCGGCGAAAAGGTTGTTGTCCGCCGCATCTCCCGCGTTGAGGGAACCACGGTTGACGCCTACCTGCACAAGACCTCCAAGGACCTCCCAGCCCAGGTCGGCGTCCTGTTCGCTGTTGACGGTGAAGGCGAAGCCGCTGCAACCGCAGCACACGACATCGCTGTCCACGTTGCAGCCATGGCTCCGAACTACCTGACCCGCGAAGACGTCCCGGCCGAACTGGTCGAGTCCGAGCGCCGTATCGCCGAAGAGACCGCAAAGGCTGAAGGCAAGCCCGAAGCTGCTCTTTCGAAGATCGTTGAAGGTCGCGTGACGGGCTTCTACAAGGGTGAAGTTCTGGTTGACCAGGCATTCGCCAAGGATTCCAAGAAGACCGTTGCGCAGGTCCTCGAAGAAGCCGGCGTCAAGGCAACCGCAGTAACCCGTTTCCGCGTAGGAAACTAGTAATTCATGAAAAGGGGTGGTCACTTCGGTGGCCGCCCCTTTTTCATGCACCCGTCCGGGTAGTATCTGCGCGGACCCACAGCACGATAATCTAGCCAGAGTCCACCAACGGGAAGGCACCATGGAAACCGTCAACACTGCAATCCAGCCCGAGAAGACCCGCCGACGTGTACTTCTGAAGCTTTCCGGCGAGGTCATCGGCGGAGGCAAGCTCGGCGTCGATCCTGAAACCGTCCGGGCTATCGCCAAGCAGATCGCGGCAGCCGTATCCGACGTCGAAGTTGCGATCGTCGTGGGCGGTGGCAACTTCTTCCGGGGCGCCGAACTGTCCCAGAGCGGCATGGACCGTTCCCGCGCCGACTACATGGGCATGCTGGGCACGGTCATGAACTGCCTCGCCCTCCAGGACTTCCTGGAACAGGCCGGCGTGGAGACCCGCGTCCAGAGCGCCATCACCATGGGCCAGGTAGCGGAGGCCTACATCCCGCGCCGGGCCATCCGACACATGGAAAAGGGTCGTGTGGTCATCTTCGGTGCCGGCGCAGGCCTGCCGTACTTCTCCACTGATACAGTCGCTGCCCAGCGTGCCCTGGAGGTTCACGCAGACGTGGTCCTCATGGCCAAGAGCGGCGTGGACGGCGTCTACACCGCCGACCCCAAGAAGGACCCGACAGCAGAAAAGCTTGACGTCCTCAGCTATGACGATGCCCTGCGCCGCGACATCCGGGTCATGGACCAGACAGCCATGACCATGTGCAAGGACAACCAGCTCTCCATGGTGGTCTTCGGCATGGAAGGCGAAGGCAACGTTACCCGTGCCATCCTCGGCGAAACGCTGGGAACCCTGGTTACTCCCTAGCAAGGGCTAGGATATTTCTAGGACCGTCCGCCCCACGTGGCGGATCTTTACTATGCATTTCTTTACCGTGCAGTGCCGCCTGACGTTGGGCAGCAACTACTTTCTGAGGAGAAACCCGTGATCGAAGAGACCTTGCTCGAAGCCGGCGAGAAGATGGACAAGGCGGTTGAGGTAGCCAAGGACGATTTCGCCACGATCCGCACGGGCCGGGCCAACCCCGGCCTGTACAACAAGGTGATCGTCGAGTACTACGGCACACCCACTCCGCTCCAGCAGTTGGCTTCCTTCGGTGTGCCCGACGCCCGCACCATCCTCATCACGCCCTACGACAAGACCGCACTGCGGGACATCGAAAAGGCACTGAGCGACTCCGAGGTGGGCGCCAACCCCTCCAACGACGGCAACGTTATCCGCGTGACCATCCCGGAGCTCACCAAGGAGCGCCGCAAGGAATACGTGAAGATCGTCAAGGGCAAGGGTGAGGACGCCAAGGTCTCCATCCGCAGCATCCGCCGCAAGGCGAAGGACAGCCTGGACAAGCTCGTCAAGGACGGCGAAGCCGGCGAAGACGAGGGCGCCCGCGCTGAGAAGGAGCTCGACGCCCTGACCAAGCAGCACGTCGACAGCATCGACGAACTGCTCAAGCGCAAGGAAGCCGAGCTGCTCGAGGTCTGATGAACCAGGCAGAGCCGGCGCCCGCTGAGCGGGTCCCGACACGCGACACCCCCAAACGCGCCAGGCGTATACGGGCAAATCCCACCCCCAAGGCGGGACGCAACCTTCCGGCGGCCATCGGCGTCGGGCTTGCCATGCTGTTGGCCGTCCTGGGCGGCCTGCTGTTCCTTCCGCTGGGGTTCGTCCTCCTGACCACGGCGTTTGCGGTCCTGGGTGTCTGGGAAGTTTTCCGGGCGCTCGAAGCACAGGGCACCCGGATGCCGATCATCCCAGTGATGGTCGGCAGCCTGGTGATGCCGGTCTCTGCTTATTTCGGTGGCCTTGAAGGGCTGCTGTTCACCATGACGGCGAGCTCCGTGGCCGTCCTGTTGTGGCGTTCCATCGAAAGCGCAGCGGGGGCGCCGCGCAGCGTGTTCGCTGGAGTTTTCACCCTCGCCTGGATTCCGTTCCTGATCAGCTTCGCTGCGTTGCCGTTGCACGCAACAGGCGGGGCAACTCCGGTGGGTTTCTGGCCCAACGGCATCCCGGACGGGGCGTGGCAGATCGCTTCGATGCTGCTTTTGGTCGTTTCCAACGACACCTTCGGTTACATCGTTGGGGCATCCTTCGGCAAGCACCCCATGGCCCCGAAAATCAGCCCAAAGAAATCCTGGGAGGGTTTCGCCGGATCGGTTGGTGGGGCCATGGTGATCGGTGTCCTGGCCTGCATCTTCATCCTTGACAGGCCGTGGTGGATGGGGCTCATCCTGGCTCTCGGCATGGTGGCCGCAGCCACCGCCGGAGACCTCGCCGAGTCCATGGTCAAGCGTGAGCTTGGCGTCAAGGATATGAGCAGCATCCTGCCCGGCCACGGCGGCGTTATGGACCGTTTGGACTCCATCGTGTTCGCGGCCCCTGTAGCCTATGTTCTGTTCGCGCTGCTGAGCGGCGTCTGACAAACCAATGAAGGAAAAGTAGTGTCAGTGGATATTCGACGCCAGATTCCCGCCACGTTCGACCGTGTGGAGCGCAGCAAGTACGGCTACAACGCCAAGCAGGTGGATGAGTTCCTCCAGCGCGCCAAGAAGTCGTTCGAGAGTCCTGTAGGAGCTGCTGACCAGATAGCCAGTGGCGACGTCCGTGATGTGGCTTTCGACCCCGTCAAGGGCGGATACGACGCGCACAGCGTCGACGCCGCGCTGGATCGCCTGGAGGACGCTTTCGCTCGCCGCGAGCGTGACGACCTCATCAACCAGCAGGGCGAGGAAGCGTGGCTCCGCCAGATCGGCAAGCTCTCCGGCATCCTCCGGGGCAGGCTGCACCGGCCTGACGGCGAGCGGTTCCGCCGCCCGTCCAAAAAGCGTGTCCGCAGCTACAACGTCCAGGACGTCGACGCCCTGTGCGCGGAACTCATCGGTTACCTCGAGCACGACCAGACCCTCAGCGTGGACACTGTCCGCCGGGCTGTCTTCCGTGCAGCCAAGGGCGACGAAGGCTACGAAGAAGCCCAGGTCGACGCGTTCCTGGCACGCGTCGTTGAACTTATGGCTGCGATCGACTAGGCCCTTTTTTCGGTAGATCGCGAGACCGGCGGGTTGTTTTTCCAGACCTCAAGGTACCTGCGATGTCCCCTGGCCAGTGAAGTCACGAAGAAGGCCAGGGCGGCTACTACTGCAATGCCAACGGACAGGGCCACGGGCAAGCCTCCCACCAACATCGCGGACCCCAGCAGCAGTGCGATGAGGGCGGAGTTGACCGTCCCCATGAACACCATGCTGCTCCCGGCCACTTGGCTGAAGTCACGGCGGCCGCCAAAAAAGTAGTAGGTCCGCTTGGCCCCTTCTTCGTCGTCGTGAAAGCTGGCCATGAGGTACGGCGCAACGCCGGGATCCAGGTCCACGTAAGCGGCGCGGAGCCGATTCATGGCGATGACGTACATCAGGTCTTCCATGCCCACGCTCATCACGCGTACGTGCGTGAGCAGTCCAACCACTACGTCGATGCTGAGTATGGTCAGCGCAAAGGCCCTGAACGCATCCGAAAACTGGGTGGCGTTTCCCACCAGCGCCACGCTGAGCAGGCTGGCTGAGGTGAAGGTGAGGAACATGCTGATGCGGGTGAGGACCTCGCCTTGGGTGGTGCTCCTGGAAGCGAGCAGGCTCCAATGCTCGGTGGCCAACAACTGCGCCCGGACAGCGGGCGGAAACTCGGTCGCTGTAGCCGGTGGATCGTAGCTGACCGGCCGTGGTTCCTCGGACATGGCGTCATTGTCCACCTTGAACGATCCTCGAACAACAGGGTGATGCCGCCTTACCGCTCAGTCACGACCGGGCGTTCGGGCACGTGCAGCCGTGACATGATGCGGTCTACCGAGGACGGAACACGGCCCTTGGTCATGACGGACACAGCCACGGTCACGGCGAAGGCCGCCGGGACAGTCCATGCTGCCGGTTGGGCCAGCCAGGCCGGAGCGCTTCCACCGCCCATCAACGTGCCGGCCACCATGGCGCCGCCGCAGAGCAGCGCGCCGGTCAGCATGCCCGCGATAGCCCCGGCATCGGTGAGGCCACGCCACCAGATTCCCAGCAAAAGCACCGGACAAATGGTGGAGGCCGTGAAGGCAAACACCAGGCCAACGCTTCCGGCCAGGGCAAGGCTGTCGGTCGTGAAGGCAAAACCCAAAGGCACGACGGCGGCGAGTACTGCCGCGAGCCGGAACCCTTTGACGCTTCCACCGAAGAGGTCCTGGCTGATGACGCCGGACAAGGAAACCACCAGGCCCGACGTCGTGGACAGGAAGGCGGCGAAGGCTCCTGCGACGACCAGGGCCGAGAGGACATCACCCGCCGTTCCACCGATCAGCCTGCCTGGGAGCAGCAGGACCAGGGCGTCAGCTTGCCCGGACTGTGCCAGCTCGGGCGCGAACATTCGCCCGAGTGCGCCGGACAGCGTAGGGAACAGATAGAAAACGGAGAGTAGTCCCAGCACGATCAACGTGGTCCGCCGCGCTGACTGGCCGTCCGGGTTGGTATAGAACCTGACCAGCACGTGCGGTAACCCGAGGGTCCCGAAGAGCAGGGCGACCAGCAGGGAGATGTGTTGGTAGGCGCCTGCGGCAGCCTGGCTGGTCGGGTTGACTGTGAGGGGTGCTTGTGGAGCCGACCCATTACCGGCCAGTACCAAGAGGACGAACACGACCGGCACGGCCAGGGCCGTTAGCTTCAGCCAATACTGGAACGCCTGGACAAAGGTGATGGAGCGCATCCCGCCTGCCACCACCGTCAGGCACACCACCACAACCACCGCCGTCGAACCAACCCACGACGGCAGGCCCGTGGTGATCCTGATGGTGAGGGCAGCCCCGTGGAGTTGCGGGACGATGTACAACCACCCGACGGCAACCACCACCAGGCTCGTCACGCGCCGGACCAGCGCCGAGTCCAGCCGGGCTTGGGTGAAGTCCGGAATGGTGTAGGCGCCGGAACGCCGTAGGGGAGCGGCCACGAAGAGCAACAGCATCAGGTAGCCGGCCGTGTACCCCACGGGGAACCACAGTGCGTCGGTGCCTGAGAGCAGGATCAGTCCGGCAACTCCCAAAAAGCTTGCCGCGGAGAGATACTCGCCCCCGATCGCCGACGCGTTCCACCATGGTGGGACAGTGCGCGAGGCGACGTAGAAGTCGCCTGTCGTCCGGGAGATGCGTAAACCGTAGAAGCCGATGACCGCCGTCGTGAGGGAAACGGCGAGGAATGCGACGAGGCTGACAACGGGGTTCACTTGTCCTCCACAAGGTCCCGGTAGCGGGCCTCGTTCCGGGCCGCGGCGCGGTTATAGAGCCACGCACTGAGTCCAATCACCGGGTAGACGCCCACTCCGAGGGCCAGCCAATCCAGGGGAACTCCCGCAATCCGGGTTTCAGCCACGCCCGGACCGTACACAAGGATCAATGCGAACACGGCCAGGATGACCAGGAACCCACAGGCCACCACCAACGCGAGGCGCAGCTGCGAGCGGATCAGCGAGCGGACAAACAGGCGGCCGGAGTCGGAGTCCTCCGCTATTTCACGGGGACTCGTCACCCGGCCGGGAGCCAGGGGAGCGGACTGCCGCGGCGCCGTGACGCGGACCCTGGTCATCCTTGCGGCCGGATACGTGTGGAGTGCAGTTTGTCCCTGACAGCGGGAAGGTGGCGCCGGCTGATGGGCAGCTCCGCGCCGGACACAGCCACACTGGGGCCGGTGGCCGAAAGCCTCAAGTGCTGTACGTGGCTGAGGGCGATGAGGTACGAACGATGGATGCGGATGAAGCCGGCTTCCGCCCATTTCTGCTCCAGGTCGCTCAGGGGCACCCGGATGAGGTAGCTTGCCTCGGTGGTGTGCAGCCGGGCGTAGTCGCCTTGGGCCTGGACGTAGGTAACGTCGTCGCGCCGGATCATGCGTGTGGTGCTGCCAAGATCCACCGTGATCATTTCCGGCGCCGGTGTGCCGTCCTTGATGAGCTCGCTGATCCGGTCCACGGATCGGGTCAGCCTTTCGGCCCGCAACGGCTTCAGCAGGTAGTCGACGGCGGCCAGGTCGAAGGCCTCAAGGGCACAATCCTCGTCCGCGGTGACGAACACGACGGCGGGCGGGTTACTGGTGCGCGAAATGGCCCGCGCGATGTCCAGGCCCGACAAGGCGGGCATATGGATGTCGAGGAAAACTGCGTCAACGAGTTCCGTTTCAAGAGCCCTCAGGGCCTCGGCCCCCGATGACGCCCGGTGGATAACCCCAATCCGCTCGTCCCGTCCCAGGAGGAAGGCGAGTTCTTCGACGGCGGGCAGTTCGTCGTCGGCGACGAGCACGTTGATCATCCTTCTAGATTAGTCCGTGGTTCAGGCGTCGTGCCCGGGTTGCGACTTGGGCACACGCAGGGTGATCAGGGTCCCTTCGCCGGGTGCTGTCTCGATCACCAGGCCGTGCTCGTCCCCGTAAACCTGCCGAAGCCGGGCGTCCACGTTGCGCAAACCCACGTGATCGCCATCCGCGTGCCCGGCCAGTACCGACCTGAGGTGTTCGGGGTCCATGCCAACGCCGTCGTCCTCGATGGTAACTTCGGCGAATGCTCCGGAGTCATTGGCGCAGATGGTGATGTGGCCTGGGCCCTCCTTTGCTTCCAAGCCATGCCGCACTGCATTTTCCACCAGGGGTTGCAGGCTGAGGAACGGGATGACCGTGCTCAGTACCTCCGGCGCAATCCGCAGGCTGACCTGGACTCGCTCGCCGAACCGGGCCCTTTCCAGGAGCAAGTAGCGGTCGATGCAGCGCAGTTCCTCCGCTACCGTGGTGAAATCGCCGTGCCGCCGGAACGAATACCGGGTGAAGTCGGCGAACTCCACCACCAACTCCCTGGCCCTGGCGGGATCGGTATTGATGAACGAGGCAATGGCGTTCAGTGAGTTGTAGATGAAGTGTGGGCTGATCTGTGCCCTCAACGCCCTGACCTCTGCTTCCATAAGGAGGGTCCGGGACGCTTCGAGTTCCGCGAGTTCCAGTTGGGCGGCAATCCAATCAGCCACTTCGCTCGTGGCGCGGACCAGCCCTGCTCCTGCGGCGGGTGCCAGGGCGGCCACCGCTCCGACCACCCTGGACCCGGCCCGGATAGGCGCAATGACAGCGCTGAAGTCCTGCCCCGGTTTTTCAATGCCGGCATCGCGTGCGTGGGGGACCACCACCGTTCTGCCCGTGCTCAGCACGTCAGCCGCGAGGCGCATCAGCGACGGCCGGAGCTCTTCCCCGGCACCGTCCCAGGCAAGGACGGAGTCAGTATCCGTGATGGCCAGGGCATCGCAACCCAGCAGTACCCGCAATTGCTTGCTGGCCTTGGCTGCCCCGGCGGGTTGGAGGCCGCCCCGAAGGTGCTGCCCGGCCCTCGATGCGGCGTGCAGCGTGTTGTACGTGGCACGCTCGGCGTCGGTGCCAAGGTCGCGGAACGATCGGATCACTTTCAAGCCAACACCCACGACGACGGCGACGGCCAGCACGATCACGGCGATGGCAGCGAGGCTGAAAAGCGGAGAGTCGGGCATACAGCCAGCGTAGTCAATGAATTTGCCAGCATCCTGCCGTTCGGCGCAGCGGCGCGACCGTTGAGCGACGCCGCAGGGCACACCACTGGAATAGACCACATGCCGCATTCGATAGTGATTGCAGTCACATCAGCGCCGAGGGTGAAGCTGATGTGGGCACATCACAACCAGGAGGAACCAATGGGTAATGAGGCCCACCCCCACGACGCTGCGGCGTCCGTGGACTTCCAGGAAGTCCAACAAACGGAACAGTTCAGGACACTGCGCAAGCGGCATCGCAGCTTTGTCTTCCCCATGGCCGTCATATTCCTGCTGTGGTACTTCGCGTATGTCCTGCTGGCCGCCTACGCCGTCGAGTTCATGTCCACAAAGGTCTGGGGCAACATCAACATCGGCCTGATTCTGGGGCTGCTCCAGTTCGTCACCACGTTCGGCATCACGGCCTGGTACGTGAGCTACTCCAACAGGAAGCTCGACCCGATCGCTGCGGAGATCCGCACCGGGATCGAAGGCCACCACTTCGATAATGATGGAAACATGATCCAAGGGGAGGCCAAGTGAACGCCACCATGGTCCCGGCAGTCGAGGTCGCTGCCCTGAAAGACACCACGCTGTTGAACATGGGAATCTTTGCCTTGTTCGTCGCGGTCACCATGGTCATCGTGTTCCGGGCGAGCCGGAACAACAAGACGGCCGCCGACTACTACGCTGCGGGCCGCTCGTTCACGGGCTCGCAAAACGGAACGGCCATCGCAGGCGACTACCTGTCGGCGGCGTCGTTCCTTGGCATCACCGGCGCAATCGCCATCAACGGGTACGACGGCTTCCTGTACTCCATCGGCTTCCTGGTCGCTTGGCTCGTGGCCCTGCTGCTGGTGGCCGAACTGCTCCGAAACACGGGCAAGTTCACCATGGCAGATGTCCTTTCCTTCCGGTTGCGTCAACGTCCTGTCCGGATCGCGGCTGCGCTATCCACCCTCGCGGTCTGCTTCTTCTACCTCCTGGCCCAAATGGCCGGCGCGGGCAGCCTGATATCGCTCCTGCTGGGGATCAGCGACTGGGGCGGGCAAGCGCTGGTGATTATCGTCGTCGGCGCGTTGATGATCATGTATGTGCTCATCGGCGGCATGAAGGGCACCACCTGGGTGCAGATCATCAAGGCGATCCTGCTGATCGCCGGCGCCGCAGTCATGACAGCCATGGTGCTGGCGATCTACGGATTCAACCTCTCCAGCCTGCTGGGATCGGCCGCAGAGGCCGCCAACAACCCGGCCGTCCTCAACCCCGGCCTGCAGTACGGCAAGACCGAAACGTCCAAGTTGGACTTCATGTCATTGGGGCTGGCTTTGGTCCTCGGAACGGCAGCCCTGCCGCACGTCCTCATGCGTTTCTACACGGTTCCCACCGCAAAAGAAGCCCGCAAGTCCGTGGTGTGGGCCATCTGGCTGATCGGCCTGTTCTACCTCTTCACCCTGGTGCTGGGTTACGGAGCAGCAGCCCTGGTGGGCGCGGAAACCATCAAGTCGGCACCCGGCGGCGTCAACTCCGCAGCACCGCTGCTGGCCTTCCACCTGGGCGGTCCGCTGCTTCTGGGCTTCATCTCAGCTGTCGCGTTCGCCACGATCCTCGCCGTCGTCGCCGGCCTGACCATCACCGCAGCTGCGTCCTTCGCCCACGACATCTACGCGAACGTCATCTCGAAGGGCAAAGCCGACGCTACTGCAGAGGTGAAGGTTGCCCGGCGCACAGTTGTGGTGATCGGCGTCCTCGCCATCCTCGGTGGCATCTTCGCCAACGGCCAGAACGTGGCCTTCCTGGTGGCACTGGCCTTCGCGGTCGCGGCATCGGCCAACCTCCCCACCATTGTCTACTCGCTGTTCTGGAAGAAGTTCACCACCCAAGGCGCGGTATGGAGCATGTATGGCGGGCTCGCCGCGGCGATCCTGCTCATCGCGTTCTCACCCGTGGTTTCGGGTGCCAAGACCTCCATGATCCAGGGCGCCAACTTTGCGATTTTCCCGCTCAGCAACCCGGGCATCGTCTCCATCCCGTTGGCCTTCTTCCTGGGCTGGCTCGGAACGGTCCTGGACAAGCGGCGCGAAGACCCAGCCAAGCAGGCAGAGATGGAGGTGCGCTCGCTGACCGGAATCGGAGCCGAGAAGGCGGTGGACCACTAAGTCCATTCCCGCGGTAACCATGAAGGGCCCCTCCTGGCGTAACAGGAGGGGCCCTTTCGTGCTGGGTCACTTCTTGAGGCTGAGCCATTCAGTCAGTTGTTCCAACGGCCATGTGGTGACGATCCGTTCCTTCGGTACACCCAGGGCTTCCGCTCGCGCGGCCCCATACTGCAGGAAGTCGAGCTGGCCGGGAGCGTGCGCGTCGCTGTCGATGCTGAACAGGCATCCGGCGTCGAGGGCCATTTTGATGAGGTTGTCCGGTGGGTCCTGCCGTTCGGGGCGGGAATTGATTTCCACTGCGACGCCCCACTCTGCACACTCGCTGAATACCTTGGCGGCATCGAACTCGGACTCGGGCCGGGTGCCGCGGGATCCCTGGACGAGCCGTCCCGTGCAGTGGCCCAGCACATTGGTGTGCGGGTCGCTGATGCCGCCAAGCATCCTTTCGGTCATGGTCTTCTTGTCTGAGCGAAGCTTTGAATGGACGCTTGCCACCACCACGTCCAGCCGGTCCAGCATGTGCGGTGCCTGGTCCAGGGTTCCGTCCTCCAGGATGTCCACCTCAATGCCCTTGAGTAAGCAGAATCCGTCCTGTGAGTCATTGATGTCTTCCACCAGGCCCAACTGGTCCTCGAGACGTTCGATGCTCAGGCCGTTGGCAATGGTGAGGTTGGGGGAGTGGTCCGTGAGTGCCAGGTATTCGCGGCCGAGAGTGCGTGCTGCCGCCACCATGGCTTCGATGGGAGATCCGCCGTCGGACCAGTTGCTGTGACTGTGAAGATCGCCGCGCAACGCGGCCCGAAGTGTTTCGCCGCCGGCGGCCAGGGCTTCGGTGCCACGCTCCCGCAGGTCGGCCAAATACTCCGGCACCCTGTCCTCCAGCGCCTGGGTTATGACTTCCGCGCTCCGGTTGCCGACGCCCTTGAGGCTGGTGATCCTGCCGACACCGACCAGCTTTGCGAGGTCGTCGGGCGCCAGCTGCCGGACGGCGTCGGCCGCTTTACGGAAGGCCTGGACCTTGAAGGTGGGTGCTTGGCTGCGTTCGAGCCAAAAGGAAATTTCGTCGAGCGCCTCGATGGGATCCATGGCTCCATGATCCACGAACCAAGCGCACCATCAACAGTGGGCAGTGTCGATGGTGCGCCGGTCCGGTCACTACCTAGTGGTGGTGACCCTGCTCCAGGGCGGGATTGGAGCCCTGGCTGTGCTCTCCGTGTGGCACGGCGTGCTGTCCCGCCATCGACGCCGCCAGTCCCGGAGTTGCAACTGTTGCAACAACGACGGCGGCTCCGAACGCGGCTGCCAGAAGCCGCCCGGTCCTTGGCTGGCCGTGGGCGCCGCCGTCGTTGGTCTTGCGCTGCCGCCTCAGCCAGCCCGCTCCGGCGAGCGCCATCAGGGTCAGGCCGAGGGCGGCAAAGTGGCTCACATCCAACGAGCGTTGGATGCTGATTCCGCTCGCCACGACGGCGAGGTGGGCTACACCGGCTACGGCCAAGGCCGGAAGCGCATAGCGGGCGAAGACCAGGGAGTTGCGGTGCAGTCCCCACAGCGACCACGCGAGGAAGGCAAGTCCGGCCAGCAGGGTCACGGCGCCCGGGACCATGAGTCCCGGTGCCGTGGCTCCAGCTCCGGCGATATAGCCGGCGGCCACGGAGAGCTCGACCATTCCCGCTGCCATGGCGGCGAAATAAACGAACAACAACGTCGCTGCGCTTAGCGTGGGGTGGTTTTTGTTCTCCATGGTCGTAGCTCCTCGCTGTCCGGAGTCGGTGATCAACTGTTCGGTCATCAGCCCGTGGGTGACGTGGCGCTGTGCTTAGGCGCGGGCGGAGGCTACGACGGCCTTGTCCTGCGAGAGGGCAACGCCGAGCAGGACCACGGCGCTCGCGAGGTGCAGCACGTTGTCAGCGCCGTTGAGGGCGATGATGTTCAGCGAGCTGCCGACGAGGAAGAGCCCGACGATACCTACCAGCAGGTAGACCCCACCAACCGTGGTGTTGACCGTCTTGGACAGGGTGACACTGTTCATGCCTGAGTAAAGCAGGGCGGCACCGATGGCCAGGTGGATGATGTTGTGAAGCGGGTTCACGGCGAAGATGATCAGGTTGGCACCCTCGGTGGCGAAGAAGCCGATTCCCGAGGTGACAAAGAATCCGAGCACGCCTACCAGGAGGTAGACGGCTCCGAAGATGGTGGCGATCAAGCGATTGGGCGAAGTACGCATTGGTCCGAACCTTCCGATGATGGCCGGAGAACTCCGGCCGTCCTGCTGAATCCCAAGTGGGGTTCTCAAGCAGTGATTCGGACCATGCGCAGCGTCGGATGGGTGGCGGGAAGAAAAAACTTTGTGCAGTTAAGGGCGTAGCCGGATACTGCTCATTTTGAGGTCTTTGGTGCCCTCGAAAACGTACTGGAGGTCGATGGTCTTCCCGTCGCATTGCAGCTTGCCTGCGAGGTCGGCGGTGTTGTTGCCGTTGTTGGATTTCACGTTAACGGAGTTGTAGACCGGCTTGCAGGAACTGTCCAACCGCAGGCCTTCAATTCCGTCAATGAAGGATTGCTTGTCCAGCTCGTCCTTCAGCGGTTGGCTGAGGTAGTTGTCGTAGGCCTGCTCCGTTTGGCCGGACACAACGAGAGTGGTGAACTCGTCCGCGAGGGACCGTGCCTTGGACGTAGAGTCGCCCACTAGGTTGACGAGAACCAGGATGCCAGCAACGGCCAGGACGATGACGCCGGCGACGATGCCAAGGACGATCCACAGGACCTTTCGGCTCTTTTTGGGCGGCAACTGGCCGTATGGGCCGCCGGGGTATTGGCCGGGGTACTGACCGGGCGGGACCGGGCCATGGTTCTGGCCGGGTGCTGCGTACGGTGGGTACGGGTTTTGGCCATACTGTTGGCCGGGCGCTGCGTACGGTGGGACGCTGCCTGGCGGTTGGGCGGACGACGGCGGCTGGGCGGACGACGGCGGCTGTTGCCACTGCGGCGGCTGGCTTGAGGACTGCGGTTGTTGCCACTGCGGCGGTTGGGCGGACGACGGCGGCTGTTGCCACTGCGGCGAAGCGCCGGTCTGCGGTGGGTAGCCCGGGTTCGGGGGAACCGGCGGCTGCGCGGGGCCAGGCTGGTTCGGGTTCGGTTCTTGCGGGTTGCTCACGGTAGTGCCCCTTTCGGCAGCCTCTTCAACGCCACCACCTGACCGGGGACCTCTGGACGGCCCCCGGTTCGTCCACTTGAATCAAAGCGCATCCGGCACTTGGTGTACAGCCAACCCGCCCGTCAGGACTCGGAACGGCGCCCGAGTAATGGTTGAACGCGGTAGGGGATCATCTCTCGCATCGCCAGCGCAGTATCTGTCCGGTCCACTCCGTCGCAACCAAGGATCTTGCCGTTGATGCGGTAGAGGTCTTCCGCGTCCAAGGCGACGACCCGAAGCAGGAGGTCTGCTGATCCCGTCAGGCCGAAGCCTTCAAGGATTTCCGGGATGTCGGCAAGGTCCTGGGCAAGGGACGCGAGCTTCTGCTGTTGCACATGGACGGTGATGAACGCCGTCAATGGGTAGCCGAGCGCGACCGGATTGATGCGCCTCTCGAAGGAGAGGAACGCATGCTTCTTCTCCAGCTGGGCCATGCGGGCCTGGACCGTGTTTCGGGAGAGCCCCAACTTCTGTGCCAGGGCCACCACGGTCCCGCGGGGATCTTTCGCCATGGCGGAAAGGAGCCGGGTATCAGTGCCATCCAAAGGGTGCATAATGCGCAAGATTAGCACGGGCAGGAAAGCCCAAACAGAGCACATTGCTCAATTTCTGCGAGGGTAGTTGTACCCCTTGTAACTTGTGAGTAGGGTCACAATTAACTCCGGCGAAGGTGCCGGAGGGCCGGTCTGCGGCAGGACCACAAGTCCAGCCAGCGCCGACAAAAACGAGCCGGAAGGTTGCGATCACCTGTGTTGACGGATCAGGCGGGCAAGGGAGTGCACAACGACACTCCAGGCCCGGGACAAAGTGCACAAAATCCCCTGAGGACTGGCGGCAATCTGCTCCAGCTGGTTTCTCCGGACGGCGAGCGGATCAGCCATCCGGAATTCGATGTCTGGGTCAAGGACGTTGGTGATGAGGCTTTGTGCTCCTTGTATGAGGACATGACAGTCATCCGCCGCATAGATGCCGAGGCAACCGCGCTCCAGCGACAAGGAGAGCTCGCACTGTGGCCCCCGCTCCTCGGGCAGGAAGCGTCCCAGATAGGTTCGAGCCGATCGTTGCGCGACGACGACTTCGTTTTTCCGAGCTACCGTGAAAGCGGTGTGGCCTACGTGCGCGGAGCCCACCTCTCCGAAATCGCCAGGGTATGGCGGGGCAACGCCTCCTACGGGTGGGACCCCCAGCGCATCAACCTGGCGACACCCCAGATCATCATCGGTTCGCAGAGCCTGCACGCCACTGGTTACGCCATGGGAGTCCAACTGGACGGGGCCAACACGGCCGTCCTTGCCTACTTCGGCGATGGTGCCACCAGCGAAGGCGACGTCAACGAAGCCATGGTCTTCGCTGCCAGCTACCAAGCCCCCGTGGTGTTCTTCTGCCAGAACAACCACTGGGCCATTTCAGAGCCGGTCCGGCTCCAGTCGCACGTTCAGTTGGCTGACAGGCCCACGGGGTTCGGAATCCCGAGCATCCGGGTCGACGGCAACGACGTCCTCGCTGTCATGGCCGCAACACGCGTCGCTTTGGACAGGGCGCGTTCGGGCGGCGGCCCCACCTTCATCGAGGCAGTGACGTACCGTATGGGGCCGCACACCACGGCCGATGACCCTACCCGCTATCGCGACCCCATCGAGTTGGAGGACTGGGCCGCCAAGGACCCCATCCTCAGGTTGCGAAAGCTCCTTGAAGCCAAGGGCCTGCTGACCGAGGATGTGGAGGCCCGCGTCAAGGCGAAGGCTGACGCTGTAGCTGCGGAACTTCGCTCCAGCTGCATCGGCATGGCCGATCCGCAACCACTGGACGTCTTCAACCACGTCTACAGCACTCCCAATCCCTGGATAGAACGCCAGAAAGACCACTACTCGCGGTACCTGAACAGTTTCAACGAGTCCGTCGAGGAAGGTGCACTCTGATGTCCAAGCTCACTTTTGCCCGTGCCATCAACGCCGGCCTCCGGAAGTCACTCGAAAACGACCCCAAAGTGGTCCTCATGGGTGAGGACATAGGCTCACTTGGTGGCGTCTTCCGCGTCACCGACGGGCTCCAGAAGGACTTCGGAAAGCACCGGGTCATCGATTCCCCACTAGCCGAGTCAGGCATTATCGGCACCGCGGTTGGCTTGGCCTACCGCGGCTACCGCCCGGTGTGCGAGATCCAGTTCGACGGCTTCATCTACCCCGCGTTCGACCAGATCGTCAGCCAGGTAGCAAAGATGCACTACCGCACGCAGGGGCGGGTGAAAATGCCCATCACCATCCGTGTTCCCTTTGGCGGTGGCATCGGCTCGCCGGAGCATCACTCCGAATCGCCCGAGGCGTACTTCACCCACACCTCCGGGCTGCGCGTGGTGGCAGTGTCCAACCCGCAGGACGCCTACACGATGATCCAGCAGGCCATCGCTTCGGACGATCCAGTCCTTTACTTCGAGCCCAAGCGGCGCTACCACGACAAGGGCGACGTGGACGAGGCCATCGACCTTTCCACTGCGCTTCCCCTGGACAAGGCGGCTGTGGTGAACGCGGGATCGGACGTGACCTTGGTGGCTTACGGTCCTCTGGTCAAGACGGCCAAGGACGCTGCCATGGCTGCCGCGGACGACGGTATCTCCGTGGAAGTCATCGACCTCCGTTCCCTGGCTCCCGTGGACTATCCCGTGGTGGAGGCATCGGTCCGCAAGACGGGCCGCCTGGTCATCACGCATGAAGCCGGCCAGTCCGGTGGCCTCGGCGCAGAGATTGCTGCGAGCATCACCGAGCGCTGCTTCCATTACCTGGAGTCAGCTCCGGTGAGGATCACCGGTTTCGATGTGCCGTACCCGTACTCGAAGCTCGAAATGCACCACTTGCCCGACCTCGACAGGATCCTCGACGGTGTAGACCGGGCCCTGGGCCGCCCCAACTCCCTGAGCGGACTGGAAGGATGACCGCCACAATGATCAAGGAATTCAAGCTGCCGGACTTGGGCGAAGGCCTGACCGAATCGGAAATCCTGAGCTGGAAGGTGGCCGTGGGGGACACGGTCACGCTCAACCAGGTCATCGCGGAGGTGGAAACCGCCAAGGCTGTGGTTGAGCTGCCTTCGCCCTTCGCTGGAACCGTGGCTGCCCTCCACGAGCAGCCCGGCACCGTAGTGGAAGTCGGCAAGCCGATCGTGTCTTTCGAGGTGGACGACGCCGGATCCTCCAACGGTGGCGGCGCCACCAGCGGTAATGGCAGCGCGACGGAAACTCCCGGCACGGAGGCGGCCCCTGCGAAACGCGAGCCGAACCTGGTGGGTTACGGAGCCGTCGTCGAACACACGGGCCGCCCCACCCGGCGCGCCCGCGGCGCGGCCCAAGCCAGCCCAACGGCGTCGCCAGCACCAGCCGCCCCCGCCACTGGGGTTGGCGAACGTCCGCGCTCCACTCCTCCTGTCCGCAAGCTTGCGCGGGACCTCGGAGTGGACTTGTCGGCGGTTAGCGGGACGGGGCCGGGCGGACTCATTACGCGGGACGATGTCCACGCCTTCACCAGTGACGTCACCAGCGCTGTTGGCACGGCCCAAGAGATCGCCGGAAATGCAGCAATCCCCGCCCACGCAGCACAGGGCGAGCGGGAAACCCGGACGCCCATCAAGGGGGTTCGCAAGTTCACTGCCGCTGCGATGGTGCAAAGCGCCTTCACCGCGCCGCATGTGACCGAGTTCCTCACGGTTGATGTCACGGCGACCATGGACCTGCTGGCACGGCTCAAGGGCAACAGAGCGTTCGAGGGCTACAAGCTGACGCCGCTGACCATCGCTGCCAAGGCCGTGCTTGTGGCGCTCCGGAACAATCCCACGCTGAACTCGCGCTGGGATGAGGCCAGCCAGGAGATTGTGCAGTTCAACTACGTGAACTTGGGGATCGCCGCCGCGACACCCCGCGGCCTGACTGTCCCGAACATCAAGGACGCAGACCGGTTGACACTGCGTGAGCTCTCCACTGCGCTGACTGAACTGACGGACACTGCGCGAGCCGGCAAGACGTCTCCGTCGGATCTCTCCGGAGGGACTATTTCCATCACCAACATAGGTGTGTTCGGGATCGATGCCGGAACACCCATTCTGAATCCAGGTGAGGCCGCCATCGTCGCCCTCGGCGCTGTGCGGAAGGCTCCGTGGGTTGTGAACGACGAACTTGCGGTCCGCCAAGTCATGTCGCTCAGCCTCTCCTTCGACCATCGTCTGGTGGATGGTGAACAGGGTTCACGGTTCCTTGCCGATCTCGGTGCCATCCTGTCCGACCCGGCCATGGTCATGACCATGATCTAAAGCCCCTGAAGCTGCGCCGGCCCATCCCTTGACGAGTGCTTGCAGGAAACTGCAGCCAAGGGGTGGGCCGTCGCGCGTCCGGTCCTGGGACGCCTCAGTCCTCGGTGGGTGTGGTCCGGTTTGAGTGCACGTCACGCCAACTGTGCACGGGTTCGAATCCCAACAGTCTGCGGGCCTTGTCGATGGAGAGCATCGTCTCGTGCTCGCCAAGTTCCTTCACAACCTCGACGCCGGGAAAGACCTCCGCCGCAAGCTCAGCGCTGCTCCGGCTCATCACAGTGTCTGAGGCGGCGATGATGAAGGTCTCAAAACCCGGTTGCGCATGTTCCAAGGCCCGGACCACGGCAAGGGCACCATCCCGGGCATCGATGTATCCCCAGAGGTTCCATTTACGCAGAGTTGCATCGGAGTCGAAAGACGGGAACGCCTCGTAGTCTTCCGGGTCCATGACGTTCGAAAAGCGCAGGGCCGTAATGCTCAAGTCGGGGTCCCAGCGTGTGAGCTGGATGGCCATTTGCTCCTCGAGGTGCTTGACCAAGGAGTACGTGCTTTCGGGGCGCGCCGCATACTCTTCATCGACCGGAATGTAGGGTGGGTCGACGTCAAAGGGCAGGCCAAGTACCGTCTCGCTTGAGGCGTAGACCACCTTCTTGATTCCAGCTCTCCGAGCGGCTTGGAAGACGTTGTACGTCGAGACCATGTTGTTCTCGAATATCGCGGCGTCCGGTGCCAAACCCGGTGCCGGGATAGCGGCCAAGTGGACGATTGCGTCCAAGCCGCTGTGTTGATCGTCCAAGCCCATGATGACGTCAACGACCTGTCCATAATTGCGGAGGTCTACGTTGACATAGCCGCGGCCACGAGCGCCAACTCTGTCCATATTAAGGACTTCGTGACCATCCTGCGTCAGCCGCCGGACCACGCTCCTGCCCAGCTTTCCGCTTCCGCCCGTGACGGCAATCTTCATGGTCTGCTCCTTCTTAGTGGCTAAATCTGCTTTGTTCGGTAGCGGTTCGGTTTTCAGCGTAGGTGGAATGACGGCCGAACACAGCCCCTCAGGCAGGTCCTGGGAGTCCTAGGAAGGCCGGTACGACCCAAGGCATGTGGCTCGGCGCGCGGAAGTACCTGTCCTCGGCTGCCCCCCGCACACCGGATCCCTCATGTTTGAGTGGATCCGTCAGGTTCTGAGTGGTGTGTGGTGGTGGTTGCGTCGGGGTGTTTGTGTGGGGTCGATGTGGGGTGGGGGGATGAACCAGGGGACTCCGGTTGTGATGTTGATGGTCCATTGTTCTTTGTGGATGAGGTGGTGGTGGTGGGAGCAGAGGAGGGTTCCGTTTTCTGTTCCTGTGGTTCCGCCGTGGGACCAGTAGGTGATGTGGTGGGCTTCGCACCAGGGTGCGGGCATGGTGCAGTCGGGGAAGGCGCAGCCGCCGTCGCGGGCGGTGATGGCTTTGCGGATGTGGGGTGGGAAGATCCGGGTGGTGCGGCCGATGTCCAGGACGCGGGAGTCGGTGCCGAGCAGGACGGGGATGATGTCGGCGTCGCAGGCGATTTTGCGGATGGTGGTGGGGTGGAGGGGGCCGGTGAACGTCGCGGTGCCAGTGCCAGTGCCGGTGCTGGTGCTGGTGGTGGTCTTGGTGTCTGGGTTGGTGGGTGTGTTGCTGTGGGTGAGTTGGTCCAGGAGGTCTTGGTGGCTGATGGTGACGGTGAGTTGGGGTCGGAGTCCGCCGTTGGTGGGGAGTTTGCCGGTGGTCATCGCGAGGTTGCAGGCGCCGACGAGGCCGTCGAGGAGTTTTTGTGGCCGGGAGCGCCGGTCCAGGTCCGGTCCGGTGGGTTGGGTGGTGTGTCGGGGGTTGGTGGCGGTGTTCATGGCGGTGGTGAGGGTTTCGTATTGTTCGGTGGTGGCGAAGATTTCGAGGTGGTGCAGTCCGTAGCGGTGTCGGCGGCGGAGGAAGGTGCCTTGGAGTTGGCGGAGGGCTTCTTCGGAGGGTTCGGTTCCGTCTTGGTCGATCCTGTCGGTCCAGCGTTGGGCCATTTTGGTGAGGAAGTCGGGGTCGCTTTCGGTTGCGGTTCTGGTCAGTGCGTGTTCCATGCGGGTGGTGGTTTCGGCGTCGGTGAGGTGCCGGACTTTATCCAGGGCGGTGCTGATGATCGTGGCGGAGCGGGAGGGTATTTGGGCTGATCCGAGCGCGTCGGCGAGCGTTTCCCGTCGGGCGGGGAGGGGTTGTCCGGCTATTCCGGGCTGGGGGAGGACCTCGGCGGCGAGGGCGAGTCTGCGGCGGGCTTCGCTGATACTGATCCGCAACCGGGCGCGGAGGAACTGTGCGGCGTTCCGGTACCCGTCATCGAGCAGGGCCGCGTCGCTGGTCCGGATGACCGCGTGAGCGTCGCTGGCCTCACCGGCCTGGCTGGGAACAGCGTGCTCCTGGGTGCCTGGCGAGGTCTCGGTCCATCCCGTGGACCAGCCGGGGGCGGCTGATGACTGGGCGCCTCGAGCTTCATTCCGGGTCCGTTCCACAGCCTGGGCCGCGACCACCTGCAAATACTCCAACGACCGCGAAAGCTCCTCCACCCGACCAGCAAAATCCGCAGCCGCCTGGAAACCCAGCAGCCCGGCCTCGGCCATCGCGGAGCCGCGTAGCTCTTCCAAAGCCGTGGCGCCGTTCTCCAACGCTTCTGGAAGGCAGCCAAGCGGAGCGATGGTGCCTGGCCTGTCAGACATCCCTTTGCCAGGGGAGGCTGTGGCTCTTCCGGGCCGACCTTCGAGCCGCATCGTTGCAGGGACGTCATCGGGGGCAACAAGCAGCGTATCGGCGCCCGACGAATCCGTCCGCCGCTCCATCACCTGCCCGTCGCTGTCCATAGGAAAACCCTGTCACCCCGAACCCCCTACAGATCAGCCCCCAACCGGCCTATGTGGAAAACCACGTGCCGGCGTAACCAACGCCGTGCCCAGCGGTTCGCGTGAGGGCGCCTCCCTACGTTGTTAGCGCGGCATATGCCATCTGTTCCAGGATTGGTCGGGCTGATTTCGCGGCGATCTTCCTCCCGTGGTGGCGCACTGAATGTGGGGTGGAGTTGATCAAGCCGAAGGCCGCGTGGGCCCGCACCCGTAGGCCGGGAACATCTGCATCCGTGTGAATGCGGGCGAGGACTCCAACCCAGGTTTCAACGTAGGAGCGCTGCAACTGCCGTACTTCGGCCTGGTCGGCATCACCGAGGCTGCTGAAATCCCGGTCCTGTACACGGATGACGTCGGGGTTGCTCAGGGCAAAGTCCACTTGGAACCGGATCAATCCCTGCAGGGCTTCCGTGGGAGTTCCAGCGTCCGAGACCACTCGCAGTCCGCCGTCCAGGAGGTCCCGGCTAACGCTGAGGAGCAGTTCGCCAAGCACGGCCTGTTTGCCGGGAAAATGGCGGTACACGGCGGGTCCACTGACGCCTGCTGCTGCGCCGAGGTCCTCAAGGGACACCCGGCTGAAGCCGTTTTCCGCGAACAGCCCTGCGGCGGCGGACAGCAAAGCCAACCTGCGTAGCTCCTTTGCGTGGCTGCGTTGCGTCATGGCAGTGCGGCTACCGTCGGTGCTTGTTTCCGGGCCTACGGTCACGTTCTCCTCCTTGGCGCCCACGCCGGCAGAGCGGGCGTTGCTGTGCTGGACATCACAGTTAATAAAGACTAACCTAAATTTCAGTTACGTGGCACTAACCGAAATGGCCTGTGGCCGGGAATGGAACAGGGGTCGATGGAGACAATCGCCAGCTTGACGGGAACCGCCAGCGGCACCTTCGAGGCCAACCACGAGGCGCAGCGCGCCCTGGTTGAGGAGTTGAAGAACCGCTTGGCAACAGCGGCATTGGGCGGGCCCGCAGCGTCCCGCGAACGCCATATCAAGAGGGGCAAGCTTCTCCCCAGGGAACGCATCGACTACTTGTTGGACGAGGGAAGCCCATTCCTGGAGATCGCACCCTTGGCCGCAAACGGGATGTACAACGACGATTCGCCCGGAGCCGGTGTCATTGCAGGCATTGGACTCGTTCATGGCCGCCACGTCCTGGTCATTTCCAACGACGCGACGGTCAAGGGCGGGACCTACTACCCGATGACTGTGAAAAAGCATCTCCGGGCCCAGGAGATCGCGCTGGAGAACAAGCTCCCGTGTATCTACCTGGTGGATTCAGGCGGGGCGTTCCTGCCCAAGCAGGATGAGGTCTTCCCCGACAAGGAGCATTTCGGCCGGATCTTCTACAACCAGGCCCGGATGTCCGCGGCCAAGATCCCACAGATCGCCTCCGTGATGGGTTCGTGCACCGCGGGTGGGGCCTACGTCCCGGCGATGAGTGACGAGACCGTGATTGTCCGCAACCAGGGGACCATCTTCCTTGGCGGCCCGCCCTTGGTTAAGGCAGCCATCGGCGAGATCGTCACGGCGGAAGAACTGGGCGGCGGTGAGGTGCATTCCCGGATTTCCGGGGTGACGGACCACCTGGCGGAGAACGACCAGCACGCACTTGAAATCGTCCGGGACATCGTGGCGACGTTGCCGAAGCCGGCACAGCCGGCGTGGGACGTGCTCGACGTCGTCCTGCCGCCTTTGGCCGAACAGGCGGAGCTTTACGGTGTGGTTCCCACAGACGTCAACGCCCAGTACGACGTCCGCGAAGTCATTGCCCGGCTGGTGGATGGCTCCGAGTTCCATGAATTCAAGAAGAACTACGGGACCACCCTGGTCACCGGGTTCGCGCATCTACATGGGCATCCGGTGGGCATCGTCGCCAACAATGGTGTCCTGTTCAGCGAGTCCTCACTCAAGGGCGCCCACTTCATTGAGCTCTGCGACCAGCGGGGAATCCCACTGATCTTCCTGCAGAACCTCTCCGGTTTCATGGTGGGCAAGGACTATGAGCAAGGTGGCATCGCCAAGAATGGCGCCAAAATGGTCACGGCGGTGGCAACGGCCCGCGTACCAAAACTGACCGTGGTTATAGGCGGTTCCTTTGGTGCCGGCAACTACTCCATGTGCGGCCGGGCGTACTCGCCGCGGTTCCTCTGGATGTGGCCCGCCGCCCGTATCTCCGTCATGGGCGGCAATCAGGCATCCAGCGTCCTGGCGACGGTCAAGAGGGACCAGTATGAGGCTGCCGGCCAGGAATGGTCCGCGGAAGACGAAGAGGCGTTCAAGGCGCCCATCAAGCAACAATACGAAGACCAGGGGAGTCCGTACTACTCCACCGCCCGGCTATGGGATGACGGCATTATCGATCCCGCCGATACACGCCGGGTCCTGGGCCTGGCGCTTGACGTCGTCTCCCGCCAACAACTGCCCGAGACCTCCTTCGGCCTCTTCAGGATGTGAACATGACCTTCCCGACGCCAACCAAAGCCCCGACCACAAGTCCAACCGCACCCCGCACCTTCAATACCGTCTTGGTCGCCAACCGGGGCGAGATTGCCTGCCGGGTCATCCGTACGCTGAAGGAGATGGGCATCCGCTCCGTCGCCGTGTATTCGGACGCCGACAAAGAGGCAAAGCACGTCACGCTCGCCGACACTGCCGTCGCCATCGGCGGCACGGCTCCCGCAGAGAGCTACCTCCGGATCGACGCCATCATCGAGGCGTGCCGTCGCAGTGGGGCCGATGCCGTCCACCCTGGTTACGGCTTCCTGTCAGAGAACGTGGAGTTCGCCAAAGCGCTGGACGCCGCGGGCATCACGTTCATCGGCCCGGGGATCGGTGCCATCGAGGTAATGGGTGACAAGATCCGCTCAAAGAACCATGTGATGGCCTACGACGTCCCGTGCGTGCCCGGGATCGCCAAACCCGGACTCACGGACCAGGAACTCATTAATGCTGCTCCGGAAGTGGGGTTTCCCCTCCTGATCAAGCCGTCAGCGGGCGGTGGCGGCAAGGGCATGCACGTGGTGGAGCGGTTGGAGGACATGCCCGCCACCCTCCTCACGGCGAGGCGCGTGGCTGCAGCTGCCTTTGGGGACGACACCCTCTTCCTCGAACGCCTCATCCGGGCTCCCAGGCACATTGAAGTGCAGGTCCTGGCGGACAACCATGGCAACGTCATCCACCTCGGCGAGCGCGAATGCTCGCTGCAACGCCGGCATCAAAAGGTCATCGAGGAAGCCCCGTCGGCGCTTTTCGACGCACTGCCTGACGGCCAGGCGCAGCGGGAGCGGATCGGTGAGGCTGCCTGCCAGGCGGCGCGGAGTGTCAACTACAGCGGCGCAGGCACGGTGGAGTTCCTGGTCTCGGATGAGCACCCGGACGAGTTTTTCTTCATGGAAATGAACACCCGGCTGCAAGTGGAGCACCCCGTCACGGAAATGGTCACCGGCGTCGACCTCGTTGAATGGCAGGTGCGGATCGCCGCCGGCGAGGTGCTAACCGTCGCGCAATCCGACGTCGTGCTTAACGGCCACGCCGTTGAGGCGCGTGTCTACGCCGAGGTGCCCGAGCGGAACTTCATGCCGTCGATGGGGCGTGTCGTGGCGCTGGCCGAGCAGGGTGCGGTCGATTCATCAGTGTCAGGAGTGCAGTACGGGCATGCCAACGTCCGGATCGACTCTGCCATGCGTGAGGGCTTGGAGATCACCGGCGACTACGACCCCATGCTTGCCAAAGTCATTGCCTGGGGCGAAGACCGCGCGGCGGCGCTGGCCACCCTCGATGCGGCCCTGGAGCGTTACACGCTGCTGGGTGTGGATACTAACGTCGAGTACCTGCGGCTGCTCATCAATGATTCCGAGGTCCACGCCGGGCATTTGGATACGGGGCTGATCGAGCGGAAACTCCCGTCCATGGCGTTCCGGCACGCTGGGCCGAGCGAACTGATCGCTGCCGCGCTCACGCTGTGGCTGGATCGCACCGGGCCGGCGCTCGCAGGCAACGCCTGGAAGGTTCCTGACGCTTGGCGGGTAGGCGCCCCTGCCGCCTGGACGGCGACGTTGGGTGTTTCGGGAGGTGCCATGGCGACGGTGTCCATCACCGAGGACGACGGTGCCCTCACGGCAAGGATCGACGGCGGCGACCCCGTCAACGCGATGGTGGTGGAACGCAGCGGCGACAGCATCGTCCTGGAGCTCGACGGCGGTGTCCTCACCTACGCGGTGGGCGTGGCGCCGGGCGCCGTCCCGGAGCTTTTCATGGGAAACGACGGCTGGTCTTGCCGCTTTGAGGTCCTTAACCGTGCCGAACGGCTGCGTCGGGTACTCGCCGGCATCCAGCGCGAAGAGGGTGCCGCGGACCCGGAGGTGCGCTCGCCGATGCCCGGAACCGTGGTGTCCGTGTCCGTGGCTGACGGCGACACCGTGGAAGAGGGCCAAGTGCTCCTGGCCGTCGAAGCCATGAAGATGGAACACCAACTGGTGGCCTCGGTCGCCGGAACCGTGCATCTGGGCAGCAAGCCCGGGGACTTGGTCAAAGCAGACCAGGTGCTCGCCACCATTCATATAGCTGCTGGCACAGATGAGGCCGGCACAGACCAGACCAGCACAGACAAGGAAGTCCAGCCATGAGCACCTTTGAACTCAACGAGGAATACCAGGACCTGAGCGACTCCGTCCGAGAGTTCGCCGACGAGGTGGTAGCCCCTGTCTCGGCAAAGCACGACGAAGAGCACAGCTTTCCCTATGAGGTAGTCAAGCAGATGGGGGAGATGGGGCTCTTCGGGCTGCCGTTCCCGGAAGAGTTCGGTGGCATGGGCGGAGACTACTTCGCCCTGGCGCTGGCTTTGGAGCAGCTGGGCCGAGTGGACCAATCCGTCGCCATCACCCTCGAAGCGGGTGTTTCCTTAGGGGCCATGCCCGTCTACCGCTTCGGCACGGATGCGCAAAAGGAACAGTGGCTCCCGGAGCTGGCTTCCGGGCGCTCCTTGGCTGGTTTTGGCTTGACGGAGCGCGAGGCTGGTTCTGATGCCGGGGGCACCAAAACCCACGCGCACACGGAGAACGGCGAGTGGGTTATCAACGGCAACAAGGAGTTCATCACCAACTCCGGTACGGACATCACCACTCTGGTCACGGTCACCGCCGTCACCGGCCAAAAAGAGAACGCGGACGGCAGCACCAAGAAGGAAATCTCCACCATCCTTGTGCCCACCGACACGCCAGGTTTCACCGCCGAAAAGCCGTACAACAAGGTGGGCTGGAACGCGTCCGACACGCACCCGCTCACCCTGGACAATGTCCGCGTCCCGGAAGCGAACCTGCTGGGCGAGCGCGGCCGCGGCTACGCGAACTTCCTCTCCATCCTGGACGAGGGACGCATCGCCATTGCTGCCCTCGCCACCGGCGCAGCCCAGGGTTGCGTGGACCTGTCCGTGAAATATGCCAAAGAACGCAGCGCTTTTGGGCAAAACATCGGGAAGTACCAGGCCATCCAGTTCAAGATCGCGCGGATGCAGGCCAGGGCCCACACAGCCCGCCTGGCGTATTACGACGCGGCCTCACGCATGCTGGCAGGCAAGCCGTTCAAGACCGAAGCGGCCATAGCTAAGATGGTCGCAGGCGAGGCAGCCATGGACAACGCGCGGGACGCCACGCAGGTGTTCGGCGGCTATGGCTTCATCAACGAATTCACGGTGGCACGCCATTACCGCGATTCCAAGATCCTTGAAATCGGGGAAGGCACCACCGAGGTCCAGTTGATGCTGATCGCCCGCGAGCTGGGTCTGTAACCGTACGGGAAGGATCAAGGATGATTGACAAGGTTGTTGCCAGCGCCGCTGAAGCGGTGCGGGACATCCCCGACGGCGCCTCGCTCGCCGTCGGCGGTTTTGGCCTGTGCGGTATTCCCGTGGCTTTGATCGATGCGCTCCACAGCCAAGGCACTAAGGCCCTGGAGACCGTGAGCAACAACTGCGGGGTGGATGACTGGGGTTTGGGCATCCTCCTCAAGGACGGCCGCATCCGACGCACCATCAGCTCATATGTTGGCGAGAACAAAGAGTTCGCCCGGCAATACCTGGCAGGGGAGTTGGAGGTAATCCTCACCCCGCAGGGCACGCTGGCTGAGAAGCTTCGCGCCGGCGGTGCCGGTATCCCGGCGTTCTTCACCAAAGCCGGTGTGGGAACCCAGGTGTCCGAAGGCGGACTTCCGCAAAAGTACGACGCCGACGGGAACGTTGCGATCGCTTCCTCGCCAAAGGAGGTGCGCACCTTCAATGGAGCCGATTACGTCCTGGAAGAATCGCTGACCCCGGATTTCGGCCTTGTCCATGCCTGGAAGGGCGACCGGCACGGCAATCTGGTGTTCCACGCGACGGCAATGAACTTCAATCCCCTGTGCGCGATGGCGGCCAGGACCACCATTGCCGAGGTGGAGGAACTCGTCGAACCCGGTGAACTGGACCCGGAACACATCCACACGCCAGGTATCTTCGTGCAGCGCGTGGTGGTGGCGCCGTCTACCGAAAAGCGGATCGAGAAGCGGACTGTCGCCTTGGGGGCACCAGCGTCCGACGGCACGAGAGAACAGGCAGGAGCCTAGCCATGGAATCGAACAGTCTCCAGGACATCCCGCCCCGTCCCGAAGCCGTGCGTCACGAGTACCGGCGGGCCGACGTCGAACATCACGAAGCCAAAGGCTGGACCCGCAACGAACTGGCCGCCCGCGTGGCCAAGGAACTGGTCAACGGCCAATACGTGAACCTGGGAATCGGGATGCCAACCCTGATCCCCAACTACATCCCCGACGGCGTGGAAGTCATCCTTCATTCGGAGAACGGCATCCTCGGTGTCGGTCCCTACCCTGCAGAGGACAGGGTGGACCCGGACCTCATCAACGCCGGCAAGGAGACCGTCACCACCAACGCGGGCGCGGCGTTTTTCGATTCGGCGTCGTCCTTCGGCATGATCCGCGGCGGGCATGTGGACGTTGCTGTCCTGGGCGCCATGGAAGTGGCAGCGAACGGCGACCTCGCCAACTGGATGGTCCCGGGCAAGATGGTTAAAGGGATGGGCGGCGCCATGGACCTGGTGTTCGGTGCCAAGAAGGTCATCGTGATGATGGAGCACGTGGACCGGAGCGGCAGGCCGAAGATCGTCCAAAGCTGCACCCTTCCGCTGACGGGCAAAGGCTGCGTGGACCGCATCATTACGGACCTCGCGGTGATTGACGTCGTCAAGGACGAAGGCGATCCGCGTTTGGTGCTGCGCGAACTGGCCCCGAACGTCAGTCTCGACGACGTCGTTGCCGCTACCGGGGCCGAGCTGTTTGAGGAAGACCAGGAGCTGACCGTATGACGCGGATCGTCGAGCAGCGTGGGCTCTACTTCGATGAGCTTGAAGAGGAAGTTGTCTACGCGCATAAGCCCGGGCGTACGGTCACCGAAACGGACAATGTCCTCTTCACCACCATGACCATGAACACGCAGGCACTGCATTTGGACGCCGCGTGGAGCGCAGGGCAGCCCTTCGGACAGCGGCTCATGAATTCCATGTTCACGCTGTCCACCATGGTGGGGCAGTCCGTCACGCAGCTGACGCAGGGCACCATCATTGCGCAGTTGGGGCTGACCGACGTCACCTTTCCGCACCCGCTGTACCACGGGGATACGCTGTACACGGAGACGGTGATCCTCGGAAAAAGGTTGTCGTCCTCCCGCCCCGGACAGGGCGTGGTGACCATGCAGCACACCGGCCGCAACCAGGACGGGACCGTGGTGGCATCGGCCACCCGTACCTGCCTCATGTGGACCAAGGAAGCGCACGCCGCACAGTCCTGACCTCCGCTTGACACCACCGCCCCCACACCCCAGCAGCGAGGTAATGCATGTCTTCTCCCTTCACCATGGGCCCGGCCCTTTTGTTCTGCCCGGCTGACCGGCCCGAGCGTTTCGGGAAGGCAGCCGACAGGTCCGATGCCGTGATCCTGGACCTGGAGGACGCGGTAGCTCCGGCCGACAAGCCCGGCGCCCGCAACGCGATCATCAGGCAGCCGGACGGGGAGCGCCTGGATCCGGCCAGAACCATCGTCCGCGTCAACCCTGTGGGCACGCCCGAGTTTGAGGCAGACCTTGAAGCCTTGGCCGCAACGCCGTACCGCACTGTGATGCTGGCCAAGGCGGAAAGCGCCGGGCAGCTCGCGGCGTTGGCGGGTTACCAGGTCATAGCGCTGTGTGAAACGGCCGCCGGAATCGTCAACGCTGCCGCGATCGCGGCGCAACCGAACGTCGTCGGCTTGATGTGGGGTGCCGAAGACCTGCTCGCCTCCCTGGGCGGCCTGTCCAGCAGGAACGACGACGGCGGGTACCGGGCTGTCGCGCTGCACTCCCGTTCCGCTGTGCTGCTTGCCGCCAAGGCTGCGGGCAAGGAAGCCATCGACTCCGTGTACGTGAACATCCCGGACCTTGATGGCCTGGGCGTGGAGTCCCGGGATGCGGTGGCCAGCGGGTTCGGTGCGAAGGCCTGCATCCACCCGAACCAGGTCGCCGTGGTCCGGGAAGCGTATGCCCCCGCACCCGAAGCAGTGGAGGCGGCCACTGAGTTGCTCGACGCAGCCGCAGCAGCCGGTACAGGGGTGTTCCAGTTCAAAGGGAAGATGATCGACGGTCCCATCCTCAAGCATGCCGAAGCGACGCTTCGCAGGGCTGGTCGCTAACGACGGGTCCGGCCCTTGTTCGCTGCACACACCGTTAAACGGCGGGGACAGCAAACAAGGGCCGGAATCGTGGGCGCTCCGCGTTCCCGGGGACCGGAATCGCAGGGCGCCGCAGCGCGCTAGGCGCGTACCGGCGTCGAGAGTTCCTCCAGTTCCACCGTGGCGGGCCGTGCGGCCGTGCTCTTGATGGCTACTGCCTGCCCACTGCGGGCAGATTCCAGCACCGACTCCATGACTTCCAAGGCATGGAAGGCCAACTGTCCACCGGCACGTGGTTCCTGTCCCGCCGGTGTGGCCGCGAGGTCGGCAATGCCAAAGCCCCGTCCCGAGTCCACATAGCCTGCCGATACCGGGAGCGTCTCCCAGTCCTCGGCGCCAAGCGCGAAAAGCTGTACGTCGCCGTCGAAGTAGTTGGGGTCGGGCACAACCAACGAACCTTTTTCGCCGTGGATTTCGATGTTGGGGCTCTTGGTCTTGACCGCGTCGAAGCTCATGAACAGCGTGGAAAGGGCCCCTGACGCATGGACCAGGACACCCGTGACGTGCGAGTCAATGGCTACGGGTACTTTTTGGCCTTCACGCGGCCCTGAGCCGATGGTCCGTTCGTCGCGGGTATGGCTGGCCGCGCCCACCACCGAAACCACGGGTCCGAGCAGCGTGACCAGCGCCGAGACGTAGTACGGGCCCATGTCAAGGAGGGGCCCACCGCCGGGCTGGTAATAGAAATCGGGGTTGGGATGCCACCGCTCGTGCCCGGGAGTCGCCATGGTCGCCGTGGCTGAGATGGGTGCGCCGATCAGCCCGTCGTCGATCGCCTTGCGGGCAGTCTGGATGCCAGTGCCCAACACGGTGTCCGGTGCGCAACCAAGCACCACCCCGGCAGCGGCTGCCGCGTCGAGTACTTCCCGGGCCTCCGTGGTGGTGGCTGCCAACGGCTTTTCGCCGTAGACGGACTTGCCGGCGGCGATGGCCTTCAACGCAATGTCGGCGTGTGCAGCGGGAATGGTCAGGTTGAGGACGAGCTCAACGTCATTGGCGGCCAGGAGCTCGTCCACAGTGAGGGCCCTGACGCCGTCGTAGGAGTCTGCCACGGCCTGCGCCCGGGCGGGATCGAGGTCGGCAACGGCTACCAGATTGATGGTGTCGAGCCGGCGGAAGTTGCTCAGGTACTGCGCGATGATGGCGCCGCAGCCAATGATTCCGACGTTTAGCGGCTTGCCCACAGCATGCCCCTTTCAATAATGGTGCGGACGTTGCTGTCCTGGAGGATTTCCACGCGGTGGCCGGGGGTGCAGACAAAGATCCTGCCCTTGCCCCATTGACGGGTCCAGATTGCCGGCGAAGTTACTTCACGGTTCCACGGATCCCACTCCCGCACTTTCTGGGTGGTGGTAGCAAGGACGTCGATGTAGTCGTCGGACAGGACCCAGTACTGCTCCGTGACGAGATCGAAATCCCCGATGCCCTTGGTGATGGGGTGTTCGGCGGCCGCTGGAAGCATGTTCACCGTGTAGGGGACGTAGTTGTCGGACTGTTCGCCCGACAGCTCGTCAGGATGCTTACCCGGGTGGCAGGCAAACTGGCCGCCGATCAGGTGCAGGTAATCCGAGTTGTTGCGGTAGGAATCGGCGATGCCTCCGTGCCAGCCCGCGAGTCCCGTGCCGTTCTCGACGGCCGTGCGGAGCCCCTCGAACTCATCCTTCTCAATGGTGGTCATGGTCATGCACTGGACGATCAGGTCGACGCCCGCCATGTAGTCGGGATCAGCATAGATCTTGGGGGATTCCTCCACCCGGACGTCGTAGCCGTTCTCCCGCAGGTAGGGAATGAACAGCTCTGTGGCTTCCACCGGCTGGTGTCCGTCCCAGCCGCCGCGAACCACCAGCGCTGTCTTGTTGTTGCTTGTCATGGTTTCCTTCGATTTCGGGGCGTTGTGTCGTTGAGTCGGGTGTGGTGCTGTCAGCGCGTAGCAAACGCAGCATCGAAAGCTGCCGCCGGGGGCCGTATGGCGGCCAGCCGACGAACCATGTCCAGCGCCTGGGGAGCGCCGATCAGCCGGTCCATTCCGGCGTCCTCCCATTCGATGCTGGTGGGTCCTTCGTAGCCAATGGCATTGAGCGTCCGGAAGATCGGCTCCCAGTTAACGTCCCCGTGCCCGGCAGTGACGAAGTCCCATCCGCGCCGTGGATCAGCCCACGGCAGGTGGGATCCAAGGCGCCCGTTGCGCCCGTTGAGTTGCCGGACGGATTCCTTGACATGGACATGGAAGATCTTGTCCGCAAAGTCCTGGAGGAACATCACGGGGTCCAGGTCCTGCCACAGGAAGTGGGAGGGATCGAAGTTCAGTCCAAATCCTTCCCTGTGTCCGATCGCGTCGAGTGCGCGCTTCGCAGTCCAGTAGTCATAGGCAATCTCGGAAGGGTGGACTTCCAACGCGAAACGGACGCCAACCTCATCGAACACATCCATGATGGGATTCCAGCGGTCGGCGAAGTCCTGGTAGCCGCGTTCAATCATGGCCTCAGAGGCCGGGGGAAACATCGCCACGCATTTCCAGATGGACGAGCCCGTGAACCCCGTGACCGTTTTGACCCCCAGCCTTGCCGCGGCGCGTGCTGTGGTCTTCATGGTTTCGGCCGCACGTTGCCGCACGCCTTCCGCCTCGCCGTCGCCCCAAACCGCCGGCGCAAGGATGTCCCTGTGCCGCTCGTCGATGGGGTCGTCGCACACTGCTTGTCCGGCCAGGTGGTTGGCGATGGCGTGCACGGTGAGGTGGTGCTTATCCAGGACGTCCAGTTTTGCCTGCAGGTAGGCATCATCCTCGACAATGCGCTGTGGATCCAGATGGTCGCCCCAACAAGCGATCTCCAAACCGTCAAAGCCCCACTCTCCAGCCAGCCTCGCCACGTCCTCGAAAGGCAGGTCGGCCCACTGTCCGGTGAAGAGGGTGATGGGTCGGTTCATCATGTTCCTTTCAGACGTTCTGCCAGCGGCTTGAGTTGTCCGCGCTCGCCTCGACTGCGGCAAGCACCTTTTGTACCTGCAAAGCATCAGCGAACGACGGCGACGGCTGCTCGCCCGCGCCGATGGCCGTCACGAGGTCCACTACCTGGTGTGTAAACCCGTGCTCGTAACCCAGACCGTGGCCGGTTGGCCACCAGTTGGCGGTGTAGGGATGGGAGGGCTCGGTGACCATGATCTTCCGGAAACCCGCATCGGGTTCCAGGGCAGCATCGTAGAAGTGCAGGGAGTTCATGTCCTCGAAATCGAAGGCCACCGAACCCTTGGTGCCGTTGAGCTCCAGGCGCATTGCGTTCTTGCGTCCCAAAGCGAACCGGGTGGCCTCGAAGATGCCGATAGGGCCGGCGGCAGCACCGCCGTCGTGCTTTGACTCGAAACGGGCGGTGAACAGCGCTGCGTCGTCCACGGTGACCGGACCACGCGGGCTGTCGGAACCGCCACGGCCGCCAAGACCCACGAAGTCTCCGCCCACGGGCCGTTCTTTCACGAACGTTTCCAGGAGCGCAGAGACGCCGGTGACATTCAGGCCGGTGATCCACTGGGCGGCGTCGATGCTGTGCGCACCGATGTCCCCCAGCGAACCGGACCCCGACTTTGACTTGTCCAGCCGCCAGGTCAACGGCGCGTCCGCGTCGCTGAGCCAATCCTGCAGATACTGCGCTCGCACATGCCGGATGTCGCCCAGGCGCCCGTCATCCACCATCCGCTTTGCCAGGGCCAGTGCAGGGGTCCGGCGGTAGCTGAAGCCGCACATGGACAGCACGCCCCGCTCGGCTGCGGCCTGGGCCACGGCGGTCATCTTCTCGGCCTCTTCCACGGTGTTGGCAAGGGGCTTTTCGCAGAGGACGTGCTTGCCGGCCTCAAGGGCGGCGATGGCGATCTCGGCGTGGGTGTTGCCCGGTGTGCAGATATCGATGAGGTCGATGTCGTCCCGTTCGATCAGCCGGCGCCAATCGGTCTCCACGCTGTTCCAACCGTATTTGTGGGCGGCTACGCGGACGCCGTCGGCATTCCTGCCGGCCACTGCCGTGAGTTCAGGGACCAGGGGCAAGTCGAAGAACCGCGGTGCCGTACGCCAGGCGTGGGAGTGCGCTGCACCCATGAATGCATAGCCGACCATGCCCACCCGCAGTGGTTTCGTTTCAGTCATGACGGGATCCTTTCTGCTGGCAGACGCCAGTCACTTGCTGAAGCCTGCGGTCAGGCCGCTGAGCAGTTGGCGGCGTGCCACCACATAGACCACAAGCAACGGCAGGGTAGCGAGGACGACGGATGCGAGTACCGCAGGAATGTTGACGCTGAACTCGCCCTGGAACGTCCACAGCGACAGGGGCAGGACCCGGGTATCAGGGCTCTGCGTGAGGATCAGCGGAAACAGGAATCCATTCCATACGTTGAGCGCGTTGTAAATCCCGACGGTGATGACGGCGGGCTTGGTCATCGGCAAAGCGAGCCGCCACAGCATGGCCCAGTCAGAGCAGCCATCCAGGCGCATCGACTCGAACAACTCGTTGGGTACGTCCCGCAGGAAGTTGGAAAGGATCAGCACGGAGATCGGAATCGCGAAGGCAATGGACGGCAGGATCAAGGCCAACAAAGTGTCGTACATGTGGGCTTTGGTGATCATCCAATAGATGGGGATGATCGTGGCGTGAAGCGGGATGGCCAGGCCCAGCAGGAAGATGTTGTTGGTCAGGCCGAGGAATTTACCCCTGCCCCGGACGATTGCGTACGCCGCCATGAAGGAAACCAACAGAGCCGGAATAACACTGCCCAGCGTGACGATCAGGCTGTTGGCGAAGTACTTGGCGAAGTCGTTTTCCAGTACCAGTTTGTAATTGTCCAGGGTCGGTTCGGAGGGCGGCAGCATCGGGTTGGACGTAAAGAAGCCTGCTTGGTTCTTCAAGCTGGTGATGACCACGTAGTAGACCGGCACAATGATCATGGCCAGCCAGGCCCAGCCGCCCAGTCCGCCCAGGATGTTGGGCCGCGACCTGCCGGTCTGTGGAGTCCGACGGCGGGTAGCGGCCGGCTTCGGCGGTGCTGCCGGTGACGTGGGGAGCTGTGTGGTGGAAGCCATTACGCACCTTCCAATTGGCTGGCATTGCGGTTCTTGCCGCCGAGTCGTTGGAGGAACAGCGCCAACGCCAGGCCGATGACCACGAGGATCACTCCCAGGGCGCTCGCCGCTCCCATGTCATTGGCTTTGAAGCCGGTGAGGTACATGTGCAGCGGAAGCAACCGGGTGGAATAGCCCGGGCCGCCGGCAGTGAGGACGAAGACCAGGTCGAAGTAAGCCAGGGAACCAACCACCATCAGGGTGGACGAGGTGATGATCGTGTACTTCAACTGGGGGAGGGTGATGTTGAAGAACTGCTGGACCCTCCCGGCACCATCGATCTGCGCCGCTTCGTACAGCGACGTGGGTATCTGCCTGACGCCGCCTTGGTAGATCAGGGTGTGGAACGGCACGAATTGCCAGGCGATCACGAAGACCACCACGAACAGCACCAGGTCCGAGTTGCCCAGCCAGTCCTGGGCCAGGAACGGCAGGCCCAAGCCAGGGCCCAGGCCGAAGTTCGGATCCAGGAGCGCTTTGAAGGCGATGGCGACAGCCGCGGAGGAAAGGAGGAGCGGCACAAAGTAGAGCACTGCCAACGCGGCGCGGTACTTCTGGCTGGCAGCGGTGAAGACGCCCAGCAGGAGGCTGATGGGGGCCTGGACGACGAACGAGAAGAACATGATCTTGGCCGTCACCAGCAGGGCATTTCCTGTAACAGGGTCGCTCAGGACTGTTTGCCAGCTGGAGAGTCCGTCGAGCTTGATTTCGCCAAGCCCGTCCCAGCGGGTGAAGCTCAGGAAAAGGACGCCCAGGAGGGGAAGAATCGCGAACAGCGTGAAGAAAGCGAGGGCCGGGACTGCCAGCCACCCCGACGGACCCTTTTCGAGGGTCCGCCGGGAGGTCTGCTCCCGGGTAGCAGCAGTAGTGGTTGACACCGGATTACTTCCCGATCGTCGCGTTCATGGCTGAGGCGAACTGCTCGGGCGTGATCTTCTTCAGGAAAATCTGGTCAAGGTTCGCCAGCATCGCATCGCCCTGCGCCGGGCTGAGTGCCTGGTCCCAGGACAGCGTGAAATCAGGGGCGTCCTTGGCCATGCCGTAGACGTACGTCAGGAAGTCCTTGTCCGGCGACGCAGCAAGCTTGTCTTCGATGCCCGTGACCACAGGAACGGCGCCGGAGTCGATCAGGGCCTTGACGTTGTCGTCATTGAACATTCCGTCCTTGACGTAGCTCAGCGCTGTCTTCTTTTGTTCCTCGGTTGCCTTTGAGGAAACCGACCAGAAGTTGGAAGGGTTTCCCACGACGTTTGCCGGGTTTCCCTTACCGCCGTCGATGGTGGGGAAGGGGGTGTAACCGAGCTTGCCGCTCTTGACGAAATCGGCGGCGTCTTTCTTCATGCCCTGGTAGATCCAGCTGCCCTGCAGGATCAGGGCTGCCTTGCCGGTGTAAAGAAGGGCCTGGTCGGCGTTGCTGTCAGCTGCAATGGAGGAGAAGCCGTTGATGAAGCCACCGGCATCCACCAGTTCCTGGATCCTGGTCAACGCTTCAATGACGGCAGGGTCGGACCATGCATCAGGCTTGTTGGCTGCGATCTTGGCGAAGACTTCGGGTCCACCGATACGGTCCACGAGGTATTCGAGCCACATGAGGTCCGGCCATTTCGACTGCCCGCCCAGCGAGAACGGAGCTACGCCCGCGGCTTTGAACTTGGGCACCAGGGCCATGAGTTCATCCCAGGTCTTGGGCGCTTCGGCGCCGATCTTGTCGAAGACTTCCTTGTTGTAATAGAGGACCACCGGCTGCACTTTGTTGTTGGGCAGCGCGTAGGTCTTGCCATCGATGACGCCACTTTCCAGGATCGACGGGAGATAGCGGCTCTGGACGTCGGGGTTCTCTTTGAGGAATCCTGTCAGGTCATCCACCTGGCCGGCGTCGACGTAGGACTTAAGGACACCGCCTCCCCAGCCATACACCAGTGTGGGGCCCTGTCCCGCGCCTACGGCCGTACGGACCTTGGTCTTGTAGGCATCGTTGGCGAAGAAGTCGAGCTTGATGGAGGAATCGGGGTGCGCCTTGTTCCAGGAGTCCACGGAGGCCTGGAAGACCGGTTGGTCACCGCCCGTCAGGCCCCACATGGTGGCAGAACCCGCGGAAGCTCCCGTTCCGGCGGGGCCTGAGGAGCCGCAGGCTGCGAGCGAGATCGACAAGACGGCTGCCGAGACCGCCATTCCGGCGGTGCGCAACTTCAGATTATTCATGTGCTGTTTCCATTCGTCCTACGGGCTCGACGCTGATGGCCCGGCTGCTCGTATAAAAAGCCGCACTCTGCGGGGAGGGATCAACTTCGATCGCCAGTTACCCTGAAAGCTTTTCGAAATGTTTCGGAAGTTCTTTCGAAAGTGCCCACCAAATTTAGCCGTGAGCTATGTCACCGTCAAGGGTGTCCGTCAAGAATCTTTCCCGCCATAGCTTCACGATTGACGCCGAGGCCGATGCTGCTGCACACTAAAGCAACACCGAAACTTTTCGAAAGCAGACTTTTATGGCCCCCGAAGACCAACCGTCAAAAATGACGCTTTCCGCTGTGGCCCAAGAGGTTGGAGTGTCGGTCCCCACGGTCTCCAAAGTGGTAAACGGACGGGCCGACGTGGCCCAGGGAACCCGCACGCGGGTCCTGGAGGCGCTCCAGCGGACTGGCTATAAGACGCCGCTCCAACGCAAAGGCAAACCCGTGCAACGAACAGTGGAAGCAGTCTTCGACTCGTTGAATTCCGCCTACAACATGGAGATCCTCAACGGCGTCATGGAGCAGGCCAACGTCTCCGGCATGGAAGTGGTGCTCTCGGTGACGGGCCTGCAGGCTCCGCCGTCCCTGGGGCCCGAGGAGCGGGCGCAGCGCATGATTGACGAAGGACGCAGCGGAATGATCGTGGTCACCTCGGCCTTCGGGGCAACGCAGCTCGAAGCATTCCAACGCCGCCAGATCCCGATCGTGGTGATCGACCCCCTCAACCCGCCACCGTCGAACCTGTTCAGCGTGGGCGCCAGCAACTGGGCAGGCGGCAAAGCAGCCGCCATGCACCTCCTCGAACTCGGGCACCGCCGGATCGCGTTCATCGGCGGTCCCGACACCGCCGAGTGCAGTCAGGCCCGCCTCCATGGCTACATGGCTGCCCTCATGGCCGAAGGCATCACTGTGGAACACGAGTATGTCTCGGCCGGGAAGTTCCGGCCGGAGAACGGTGCCGCCGCCTTCAAGGCGCTGCTGGCTTTGGAGGATCCGCCCACCGCGATCTTCGCCGGCAGCGACAGTATCGCTTTGGGCGTCTTGGCTGAGGCGCGGCGTCAGGACGTGCGGATTCCGGAGGAGATGAGCCTGGTGGGCTTCGATGGGACCTACCAGGCGGAGGAGTCCATCCCACCCTTGACGTCGGTGAGCCAGCCGCTGCAGGAAATAGGCCGATCAGCCTTGAACTTCATCCTCCGCCAAATGCAGGGGGAAGAAATCGACTCCAGAAGGGTGGAACTGGCAACCCACCTCGTTGTTCGCGAGTCCACTGCGCCGCCGCGCGCAACAGCGCTACGCTAGGTCCCGTCGTCGTGGGTTCAGCTGCAGTGGCGGGATGGCCTCATACAGCAGCACCCGCACCCAACGGTCCCCGGTTTCGCGGAACTCCGCGCGACTGGCGAAGCGGTAAAGGTAGCTTCGCGCCCGGACCCACCGCGGGCGGCCGCCGTCGAACGGATCCCGTCGAAGCAGGTTGAGGGTGGGCTTGTCGGCCTCCAGTAGCCTGTCCAGGAAAGCGTAGAACCAGTCCTCATGGACGGTCCGCAGCGGCAGGAACCACATGAGCCAGTCCAAGCGAAGGTGGTACGGGGCCCATTGCCGCGGGAGCCGCCGGAGTTCCCCGGGCTTGCCCTTGAAACCGTACTCCAGCCAGTTCTCGTCAGGTGCGTCCGGCTCCTCAGCCATGGTGCCTTCCACCACGATCTCGATCCGCTGCTTCGTGACCGTCCCGAACGCGCCATAGGCGTTGACCAGCCGCCAGCGGTTGAAGCTGGCATTCATCAGTTGGTGGCGGGAGAACAAGTTGAGCAGTGGGCGGTAGCTCAGCACCAGCAGCAGCGCCGTAACAAGCACGACGACGGCGAGCCACCACAACGGGGTTTCGGCACCTGGGTGCCACTCCAGCGGGATGGACGGAAAGACGGAGTGTGCCACAGGATCGCTCACGGCGGCGAAGGCCAAGACGATCGCCACCCAGTTCAGCCACGCGAAATTCCCGCTCGCCACCAGCCAGAGCTGGGTCACGATGATGATGCCCGCCGCAACGCTGGCCAGGGGCTGCGGAGCGAACAGGAAGAACGGGACCACGAGCTGCGCAAAATGGTTGCCCAGCACCTCGAGCCTGTGGAGGGGCCGCGGCATCAGGTGTGCCTGCCTGCTGAGCGGGCCAGGCATCGGTTGGGTCTCATGGTGGTAGAACATCGCGGTCATGTCCCGCCATTCACGACCCCCGCGGATCTTGATCATCCCGGCGCCGAACTCAAGCCGGAAGACCAGCCAGATGATCATGACCAGGACAGGGGTGGGCGGCGGTGTCTGGTCCGAACCCAGGAAAGCCACGATGAACCCGGCCTCGAGGAGCAGGATCTCCCAGCCGAAACCGTAGAACGTCTGGCCGACGTTGACAATCGACATGTAGAGCAGCCACAGGACGAGGAATGCCAGCAGCGGGAGCCACGGCGGCCCGGCCTGGGGGAGCCCCAAAACCAGCAGGGCCGCAACGGCCATGCCCGCCACGCAGACGATCCGGAGGAGGCCGTCCGAGTAGCGCCACCGAAAGAGGGTGGGCCGTGCCAGGCGGCGGGCCACTTCCATGAACTCCGGCACGGGAAGCAATCCATGCTCGCCCAGAAGGGCAGGAAATTGATTCAGCGTGGAGAGAAAAGCAACGAAGTACAGCCCGGCCGTGCCACGCTGCAGCACCTGCCGCGCGAACTCGTAATCCCAGGCATCAAGCCAGGACAGCCACTCCACGGTTCCACGGTACGCCCGGCCGGCGGTTCTCCACAAAGCTCCAGGTCCGGTCGCTGCCTTCCCCGGTGGCTGGGATACTTAAGGAATGCAGCCGCGCAAGATCGTCATCCTCGGGTCCACCGGTTCCATCGGCACACAGGCGCTAGACGTCGTCGATGGCGCGCCTCACCGCTTCGAGGTGGTGGCGCTCAGTGCGGGCGGCGGAAACCTTGGACTCATTGCGCAGCAGGCCGTCCATACGCGTGCCCAAGCGGTGGGGATCGCCCACGGGGACCCTGCGACGCTACGGCAGATGATCGATGCCGCTGCCGCCTCCGAAGGCATCGGAGGATTCACTCCGGAAATCTTCGTCGGCCCGGATGCCTCCACCCGGATCGCAGCCATTGCGTGCGACGTTGTCCTGAACGGCATCACAGGCTCCATAGGGTTGGCCCCGACGTTGGCCGCGCTCGGCACGGGAGCAACGCTGGCCCTGGCCAACAAGGAATCACTGATCGTCGGCGGCGCGCTGGTCAAGGCTGCAGCCCGCCCTGGCCAGATCGTCCCCGTGGACTCCGAGCATTCGGCCATAGCGCAGTGCTTGCGCTCAGGCACTGAGCCGGAAGTCGAAAAGCTGATCCTCACCGCTTCGGGTGGCCCGTTCCGTGGCCGCACGCGTGAACAGCTTCATGACGTCACACCGCAGGAGGCCCTTGCCCACCCCACCTGGGACATGGGCCTGATGGTCACCACCAATTCGGCCAGCCTGGTCAACAAGGGTTTGGAAGTGATCGAGGCCCACCTGCTCTTCGATGTTCCGCTGGACAGGATTGACGTGGTGGTCCACCCCCAATCGGTGGTTCACTCGATGGTCCAGTTCGTGGACGGCTCCATCATCGCCCAGGCGTCGCCGCCGGATATGAGGTTGCCCATCGCCTTGGGGTTGGGGTGGCCTGACCGTGTTCCGCGCGCCGCTCAGGCCTGCGATTGGAGCCAAGCCACCAGTTGGACGTTCGAGCCACTTGATACCGTGGCTTTCCCCGCCGTGGATCTCGCCAAGGACGCCGCGAAGCAGGGCAGTACGTTCCCGGCCGTGTTCAACGCTGCCAATGAAGAAGCGGTCGCAGCTTTCCATGCCGGGCGCATCAGGTTCACCGACATCGTGGACACGGTGGAGTCCGTCCTCAGCGAACATTCAGGCTCCTCGGAGCTTACGGTGGAGTCCGTGCTGGATGCTGAGAAGTGGGCACGCGCCCGAACCCACGATCGTTTAGCCAGCAGCAGCGCCCTGTAGCCTACAAACCCTTATGGAAGCAGTCCCACCGGTATGAGTCCCGTCCTTCTCTTCATTCTCGGAGTCGTCTTCGTCGCCATTGGCGTAGCGGTCTCCATCGCGTTGCACGAGGTAGGCCACCTGGTGCCCGCGAAGCTCTTCAAGGTCCGAGTCACCAAGTACATGATCGGCTTCGGGCCCACATTGTGGTCCCGGAAAAAGGGCGAAACGGAGTACGGCTTCAAGGCCCTGCCGCTGGGTGGTTATGTGGCCATGATCGGCATGTACCCGCCCAACAAGGACGACGGCGCCGTCCGCCCTTCCAGTACAGGAATGTTCCAGACACTGGCCACCGAAGCGCGTTCGATGGCGCACGAGGAAGTGGGTCCGGGCGACGAGAAGCGCGTGTTCTACAAGTTGCCGGTCTGGAAGAAGATCATCATCATGCTCGGCGGTCCCGCCATGAACATGATCATCGGCCTGATCCTGCTGGCGGTGCTGCTGATGGGATTCGGCGTGGCCCAATCAACCACCACAATCGCCGACGTTTCCAAGTGCCAAGTCGCTGCGGGCCAGACCGTGGACCCTGATTCCGCGGACTGCAAGCTCACCCCTGCCGCAGCTGCCGGGCTCCAGCCGAATGACACCATCACCTCCTTCGACGGCAAGGAAGTGACCAGCTGGGACGAGCTGACCAGCTGGATCCGGGCATCTGCGGGCAAGGATGTCCCCATAACCGTGCAGCGCAACGGCACGTCGGTGGAGACCACTGTGACGCCGGTACTCTCCTCCCGGCCAGTGGTCGGACCGGACGGACGCGCGGAGCAGGACGCCAACGGTGTCCTGAAATACCAGGAAGTCGGATTCCTGGGAATTGGCGCCCAGAGCGCGCTGGTACCCCAACCGGCGTCGGCTGTCCTTCCCATGGCAGGGGAGAACATCAAGCAGATCGCCGGTGTGATCTTCAACCTGCCCGCCAGGGTGGTGGGCGTCGCGAAAGCGGCCTTCAGTGAGGAACCCCGGGACCCCAACGGTCCCATCAGCGTAGTGGGCGTCGGCCGGGTGGCCGGCGAAGTCGCCGCCATGGAACAGGTGCCCATGCAGGCGCGTATTGGAACCTTGGTGGGCTTGTTGGCCGGGCTCAACTTTGCGCTGGCGATCTTCAACCTGATACCGCTCCTGCCCTTGGACGGCGGCCACGTTGCTGGCGCCCTGTACGAGGGCGCACGCCGCCAAGTGGCCAGGTTGAGGGGAAAACCGGACCCCGGGGCCTTCGACATCGCCAAACTGCTGCCTGCTACCTACGTTGTGGCCGCGTTGCTCATGGCCATGGGTGCGCTCTTGATCTACGCAGACATCGTCAAGCCCGTGAACATCTTTGGCTGAGCTGTGAATATTCTCGGCGGGGCAGGCGGGATAGGCTAGCTCCATGACTGTTTTCGCTGTTGAGTACGTATACGCCGCCGATTCCGAAGCCCTTCGCGATGAAACCCGGCCGGCGCACCGTGCCTGGCTCGGCGGACTGGCCGAGGAAAGCACGTTGCTTGCCAGCGGCCCGTACGGTGACGGCGCTGGTGCACTGTTGATCTTCAAGTCTGCGGATGAAACCCAGCTCAACGACCTCCTCAAGGAGGATCCGTTCGCTGCAGCCGGCGTTATCGCCGGAATCCGAACCACGGAATGGTCCCCGGTCATCGGTGTCCTTGCCTCTCACACGTCCTGACACGGCCGTCCTCCACTACATCGCCCCACCCCAACCCAAGGAGTCCACGTGACCTCGGTCAGCCTGGGAATGCCAGCAGCCCCACCACCCGTTCTTGCCCCGCGACGTAAGACGCGGCAGATCAAAGTTGGTTCAGTGGGCGTTGGTTCTGATTCGCCCATCAGCGTTCAGTCGATGACCACCACGCCCACCACGGACATCAACGCCACGCTGCAGCAAATCGCGGAGCTCACAGCATCAGGCTGTGACATTGTCCGCGTCGCCTGCCCGTCCGCCGATGATGCCGAAGCGTTGCCCATCATTGCCCGCAAGTCGCAGATCCCGGTGATCGCCGACATCCACTTCCAGCCGAAGTACGTCTTTGCGGCCATTGAGGCCGGCTGCGCAGCGGTCCGTGTAAACCCCGGAAATATCCGTAAGTTCGATGACCAGGTCAAGGAAATCGCTGCGGCTGCCCGCGATCACGGCACGTCCATCCGGATCGGCGTCAACGCAGGCTCCCTCGAGCCCGGCATCCTGAAGAAGTACGGCAAGGCCACCCCGGAAGCCCTTGTTGAGTCCGCTGTCTGGGAAGCCTCCCTCTTCGAAGAGCACGGATTCCACGACTTCAAGATCTCGGTCAAGCACAACGACCCCGTCATCATGGTGGCCGCCTACGAGATGCTCGCCGAGAAGGGCGACTGGCCCCTGCACCTCGGTGTGACCGAGGCCGGACCTGCCTTCCAAGGCACCATCAAGTCGGCCACGGCCTTCGGTGCGCTCCTGTCGCGCGGTATCGGCGACACCATCCGGGTCTCCCTGTCTGCCCCGCCGGTGGAAGAGATCAAGGTTGGAAACCAGATCCTGCAGTCCTTGAACCTGCGCCCCCGCAAGCTCGAGATCGTGTCCTGCCCATCGTGTGGCCGCGCCCAGGTTGACGTCTACACACTGGCCGAACAGGTCACCGCCGGCCTTGAGGGCATGGAGATCCCGCTGCGCGTCGCCGTCATGGGCTGCGTCGTCAACGGACCCGGCGAGGCACGCGAAGCGGACCTTGGTGTGGCTTCCGGTAACGGCAAGGGCCAGATTTTCGTCAAGGGCGAGGTCATCAAGACTGTGCCTGAGAGCCAAATTGTTGAGACACTGATCGAAGAGGCCATGCGCATCGCCGAAGAGATGGGGGAGGCCGATGGCGAAGATGCTGTCAAGGGTAGCCCCGTGGTTAGCGTCTCGTAACGGGACCGGCTTGGGAGTCAGGGTGCTCGGCAGTGCCGACACCCTGGCCCTTCGCGAGCTTGCAAGCGAAGACGTTGTAGCCAACGTCTTCATACTCTCGCACTTGGACAGTACGGGTACGGCGGCGCCCACCAGCGGCGGTGCCAGTATCTTCGGAGTGTTCGACGATACGACCCTCCTGGGGGCCTGTTGGGCGGGAGCAAACCTGGTCCCCGTGCAACTCGATCCCGGACTGGCTGGGTACGTAGCCAACGCTGCCCACCAGACGGGTCGACGTTACGCGTCCATCTTTGGCCCGGCCGACACAGTGCTCGCGCTGTACTCCCGTTTCGAGCAATTGGGGCACTCCGCCCATGAAGTCCGCTCCCAGCAGCCGCTCCTGACAATTTCCGGCAAACCGACCACAAGCCCCAATCCTTCGCTGACTTTCGGCAGGATGGAAGACTTCGATCGCATCCTGCCTGCCTGCGCGGCGATGTTCGAGGAAGAAGTTGGCTATTCGCCCTTCCTGGGCGGCCAGGAGTTCTACAGCAGGCGGGTTGCGGGGCTCATCCGACAGGGCCATTCGCTGGTGCACATTGATGCCACGGGCACGGTGGTCTTCAAGGCCGAGCTGGGTGCCGTGACCCCGGACGTTACCCAGGTCCAGGGTGTGTGGATGAATCCGGAACTGCGTGGGCGCGGCCAGAGCGCCGGGTACATGGCCGCCGTCGTTAATCTTTCCCGCACCTTCGCTCCGGTGACCAGCCTGTACGTGAACGACTACAACGCCAAAGCCCGTGCCACCTACGAGCGGGTGGGCTTCGAGCAAGTGGGCACGTTCGCGACTGTTCTTTTCTAGGCCTATCCGCTGCTCAGCCGGAGGCGTCAAGGTCCCCAGTGAGGTAGCGCTGGATGTTCGGCGCAGTCAGCCGGACAACTTCGTCCCGGCCGGCGGAAGCCAGGGGCTCAAGCCGGATCACGTAACGGACCAGCATCAATCCCACCACTTGGGTCGCCACCAGGTTGCCCCGCATCCGGACCTCCTCGGCGGTTCCGGGAACGCCGGCCATGATCCTGGAGAGGATGGTGCGGTTCACCATTTCCCGCATCAGCGCCGTCTTGGCTTTGGAGCCGATGGTTCCCCGGACAAAAGCCACCAGGCCGTGCTGCGCCGGACCTTCCCACAGGCGAAGTACAGCACGGACGATCGCCTCCGCCCGCGCCGCCGGGTCCAGGTCTTCGACGCCGGCCAACACTTCCGCAGGATCTGCGGGCAGTTCAACGCTCGCAGCAAAGAGTTCGTCCTTGCCGCGGAAGAAATGGTGGACCATGGCCGGGTCCACGCCCGCGTCCCTGGCGACTTGGCGGAGGCTTGTCCCCTCGAAGCCGCGTTCAGCAAAGAGGTGGCGGGCTGCTGCGAGGATGGCTTCGCGTGAATGGTCGCCGGCGTTTCGGCGGCCCCGCCGCACTTGGGGGAGGCTCACCGGCTCTGCCTCCGCAGGGTCAGCGATGCCAGGACAAGGACGCCCACCACGATTCCGCCCATGATCAATGTGTCTTGCCACAGTGCCGCTGTGGCGTCGGCGTTTCCCGCGATTTCCTTAAGTGCATCCACGGAGAACGTCAGTGGCAGGACGCCTGAGATGGCCTCGAGGACCTGGTTCATGTCGTCCCGGGCCACGAAGAGGCCGCACAGCAGGATCTGCGGCACCACCACGACGGGCATGAACTGCACGGCCTGGAACTCGGTGCGGGCAAACGCGGAACACAGCAGCCCCAAGGCGACACCCAGGACGGCGTTGATGACGGCGATCATCACTACGAAGCCGGGGCTTCCCTTGATGTCGAGGCCAAAGACCCAGTACGCAACGGCCGTGGCCACCAGGGATTGCAGGGAGGCCATGATGGAGAAGGCCAGTGCATATCCGAACAGCAGGTCGGCTTTGTGGATGGGTGTCGTCAGGAGCCGCTCCAGGGTACCTGAAGTCCGTTCGCGCAGCATGGTGATGGAGGTGACCAGGAACATCACCACGAAGGGAAAGATGGCCAGCATCATGAGGCCAACACGGTCGAAGGTCCGCGGGAATCCGGGTGGAAGCGTCTCGTTTTCATACAGGAAATAGACCGCTGCCAGCAACAGGGCGGGGACCACCAGGATCAGTGCAACGCTGCGGTGGTCGTGTCGCAGTTGCTCAAGGACGCGCCGGGTTGTGGCGATGGTCATGCGGACGTTCATGATGCCACCTCGCTTGCTGCCTGGCCGCGGTCGGCGGCCTTGATGATGGTCAGGAACGCCCGCTCCAGGTCATCGCTGCCTCCCCGAAGCGCGAGCTCCGCCGGAGTGAGTTGTGCCAGCAGGAGCCCTTCACGCAGCAGCAGGAGCGAGGAGCAGTGGGACGCTTCTTCCATGACGTGGCTGGACACCAGCAGCGTCGTGCCCGACGCGGCCATCGCCGCAAAGCGCTCCCATAGTTCGGCGCGGAGTACCGGGTCCAGGCCAACGGTTGGTTCGTCCAGGATGAGCAGTTTAGGGTGGGCCACCAGCGCGCAGGCCAGCGAAACCCTGCTGAATTGTCCGCCGGAAAGGTCGGCGGCTTTCTGCCGTGCCAGCGGGGCGAGTCCGACGGCGTCAATCGCCTCGGTGACGTCAGCCGCCGTCGCGCCGTGCATGGCTCCGAAGTACCTGACGTTCGCTTCGACGCTGAGGTCCCCGTACACGCTGGCGCCCTGGGTGACATATCCGACGTCGTGCCTTAGCGAGGCGCTGCCCGCAGGGATGCCCATGACGGTGACGGTTCCGCGGGTAACCCGCTGGACGCCCATGATGGCACGCATGAGTGTCGTCTTGCCGCTGCCGGAGGGACCCAGGAGTCCGGTAATCCGGCCGGGACCGACCGTGAAGTCCAGGCCGCGGAGAATGTGTGTCCGCCCTCTGGAGACGTGCAGTTCCGTGGCCTCGATGGCCGCTGGAGCAGGGGACATGGTGGCCTCCGGCAATGCTAATAATTCATCAATTGATGAAATTAAAATAGAACTGTCCGCTCGCTGGGTCAAGGGGTGAAACGAAAGGTCAAGGGACTCAAGTCCTTGAAAATGTGTCGGCTATCACATAGGTTCTTCCCAAGCCGTGTCGTTGGGGTACGGGTGATTGAGGGGGAATCGTGACAATGACCTTGAAGGGTGCCCTGTGCGCCCGCATCATCCGTGTGTTCGGCAATGACCAATACGTCCCAGCCGCAGGCAGTCCCGCTCCGCTGGAGGGAACGGGGAACTAGTCCCAGGACAGAGTCTGCGGCCACCGGCCGCTGAGCCACGCCATCGCAGGATGACCAGCCCACCGCGGCCAGGGGCTTCCACCACGCGACGGCGTGGCTCTTCTGTGTCCGCCGGGGTGACAGCCCCGCTTGTTCCGGGCGCGGCCCGCTGAGCCGGTAGATTGGTAGGCAGTTGTTTTTGCCACATCTGCCATAGAAACGGATACGTACCCGTGGTCCTTCGCCTTTCCCAGTTGTTCCTGCGCACCCTGCGTGAAGATCCCGTCGACGCCGAGGTCGCCAGCCACAAGCTGTTGGTGCGTGCCGGCTACATTCGCCGCGCGGCACCCGGTATCTACACGTGGCTTCCGCTTGGCCTGAGCGTCCTGCGCAAGGTCGAGGAGATCATCCGCCAGGAAATGTCCGCGATCGGAGCCCAGGAAGTCCATTTCCCGGCGCTGCTGCCGCGTGAACCCTACGAGGCCACGAACCGTTGGACCGAGTACGGCGAGGGCCTGTTCCGGCTCCAGGACCGCAAGGGTGCGGACTACCTCCTTGCGCCGACGCATGAGGAAATGTTCACCCTTCTGGTCAAGGACCTGTACTCCTCGTACAAAGACCTGCCGTTGAGCCTCTACCAGATCCAGAACAAGTACCGCGACGAAGCCCGTCCCCGGGCAGGCCTCCTCCGCGGCCGCGAGTTCATCATGAAGGATTCCTACTCCTTCGACGTCGACGACGCCGGCTTGGATGCCAGCTACGCTGCCCACCGCGCCGCGTACCTGAAGATCTTTGCCCGTCTCGGACTGGAAGTCATTCCCGTTGCCGCGACCGCCGGTGCCATGGGCGGCTCGAAGAGTGAAGAGTTCCTCTTCCCCACCGAGATTGGCGAGGACACCTTCGTGCGTTCGGCAGGTGGGTACTACGCCAACGTCGAAGCTGTCACCACCGTAGTTCCGGACGACATCGACTTCACCAACGCACCCGCTGCCCGGGTCCTGGACACGCCCAACACTCCCACTATCGATACTTTGGTGGACGCAGCCAACCAGCTGGCACCCCGCAGCGAGTCCGACGGCGGCACATGGGCTGCCGCTGACACGCTCAAGAACGTGGTCCTCGCCGTGACGCTGCCCACCGGTGAACGCCAGATCGTGGTGATCGGCGTACCCGGCGACCGTGCAGTCGACCTCAAGCGCGTTGAAGCGAACATCGGCGCGTTCCTGCCGATCGCCGGCGAAATCGGGCTCGAGGCCGCCAACGAGGACGACCTCAAGAAGCTGCCGTGGCTGGTCAAGGGTTACATTGGCCCAGGCCTGTCACTTGATGAGCCCGTCCTGGGGCTCGAGGGATCGTCCAAGGTCCTCTTCCTGGTGGACCCCCGCGTTGTTTCGGGTACGAGCTGGGTCACCGGTGCCAACGCCGAGGGCAAGCACGTCTTTGGGCTGGTCGCCGGACGCGACTTCACCTGGGACGGCGTCATCGAAAGCACCGAAGTGCGTGCCGGCGATCCCGCTCCTGACGGATCCGGCCCGCTGGAAACGGCGCGCGGCATCGAAATGGGACACATCTTCCAGCTCGGCCGCAAGTACGCCGCTGCCTTGGACCTTAAGGTGCTGGACCAGAACGGCAAGCAGGTAGTAGTCACCATGGGCTCCTACGGTGTCGGTGTTACACGCGCCGTGGCAGCCCTGGCCGAAGCGAACCATGACGACCGCGGCCTTGTCTGGCCACGTTCCGTTGCTCCCGCCGACGTCCACGTGGTCGCTGTTGGCCGTGGTGACGAGATTTTCGAGGCCGCCGAGAAGCTTTCCGCTGAGCTGGAGGCCGCCGGCCTGGACGTCATCCTCGATGACCGCCCGAAGGTCTCTCCCGGCGTCAAGTTCGGCGACGCCGAACTCGTAGGCGTACCCACCATCCTCGCCGTTGGCCGCGGACTCGTGGACGGTGTCGTGGAAGTCAAGGACCGCCGGAGCGGCGAAGCCGAGAACGTCCCGGTGGACAAAGCCGTGGATTACGTGGTCAACGCCGTACGAAACCGGTGATCTCCGGCTTCGAATCGATCCAGCTCACCACCCTCATCCTGGTTGTGGTGGCTGGTTTCGCGGCCGGCTGGGTGGACGCAGTGGTTGGGGGCGGGGGACTGATCCAGCTCCCCGCCCTGCTGCTGGTGCCCGGCATCACGCCTGTCCAGGCCTTGGCGACCAACAAAATGGGTTCCATCTTCGGGACCACCACCAGTGCGGTCACGTACTATCGCCGGGTGCGTCCTGACCTGAAAACGGCGGTACCCATGGCTGTCATCGCCTTGGCCGGGAGTTTTGGCGGGGCGATCCTGGCGGCGTCGCTTCCAGCCAGTGTTTTCAAGCCCATCATTGTGGCTGCCCTGATCGCCGTCGCAATTTTCACCGCCCTGCGTCCCAGCGCAGGGGAGCTTACAGCGCTCCGCCACGATGGCCACAAGCACTACGTCGTTGCCTGCCTGATCGGCGGGGTGATCGGCTTCTACGATGGTTTGATCGGCCCTGGCACGGGGTCGTTCCTGATCATCGCCCTGGTCTCGGCCATGGGCTATGCCTTCCTCGAAGCCAGTGCCAAGGCAAAGATCGTCAACATGGCCACCAATGCCGGAGCCTTGATCTTCTTCCTACCGCATGGATCCCTGCTCTGGGGCGTAGGGCTTGTCCTCGGCCTTGCGAATATGGCCGGCGGCTACTTGGGCGCCCGTACGGCGGTAGCCAAGGGGAGCGGCTTTGTACGCGTGGTCTTCCTGGTTGTTGTGGCCGCCCTCATCATCAAGCTTGGTATGGACGTTTGGAACGACAACTTCGCGGGCTAGCTTCTGCCTAAGCCGATTCCCCTGGACCGGGAAGGTCGTGCGCGGCCGGAAGGCCATCCAATGTCCGGCCGGCCAAGGTGCTGGCAACCCAGAGGGAACGGGCCAGGTCCCCGCCGTGCGCGGGTTTTCCGGCGTACCACAAAGCATTCTCCACCTCACGGGCGATACTCCATTGCCGGGCGGCCTCGGGATCGAGCCGGGCGGCGAGGCTGAATTCGTGGCAGCGGTCGCGCAACGCAGCCTCCGGGTCAGTCCGTGAAAGGTCGCCAATGCGGTTCCACAGGATGGGTGCGACGGCGAATTCGGCCTCACCGATCTGGGGCTGCGGATCGATGGCCAGGTAGGCGTCGCGTCCGGCCTCGTTTGCATCCAGGGTGGCCAGGATGTTCATGAAATGCAGGTCTGTGTGGACCAGGACGTCTTTTCCGGCGCGACGGCCCACGGCACCCCGTGTTTGGCACACCTCCAGTGCAGCCTCCAGCAGCCACCTGGGGAACGGGCGGTCCAGCCGTTCCCATTCAGCTGGCAGTTCGTCGCTCCACCGTTCAGCCGTGGCGGCAATATGGTCCAAATCCCGCCATTCAGGCCTGTCGTCCGGCGCGATGGACAGTTCACGCATGATGGTTCCCCATACATCCCGTGCTTCCGCCAGCGGTGCGTCCTGGAGCCAGCGGGCAGCGTCCAGCCGTTCCAGCAGCATGGAGCAACTCGGCGCATCTGCGGCAAGGAGCCGGACCGCGCCGCGGCCTCCCCACAGCGTGAGTGCGTGGCGCTCCACCCGGGCTTCGTCATGGGGAAACGCGATCTTCAATGCTGCGGGCTGACCGTGCCGCACCACGGGCACCACCAAGGCTCCGTGGCCGTTCCAAGGCTCGGCGCCAGGAGCGAGGTCTACTGCGAGCTCCCAACGGTCCAGTGCATCGGAAATGAGGCCGGGGAGGCTGGCCAACCAGTCCCGGCCCGCAGAGTCACGGTTATACCGGGCGTGGAGGTCGCCTGGCATCGGAATCATCGCGTGAAGGGTCACGCGATCAGCCTAACGCCGCTGCCGCGCCAGCTATCTAGAAAACGCCGCTGGCACCCAAGAGCGTTCCAATGGAGAACGTTGCCGCCAAGGCAAGTGCGCCGCCAACAACCACCCGTGCTGCGGCACGGAACCGGGGAGCGCCGCCGATCCAGGCCCCCACTGCGCCGGTAATCGCCAGGGCCAGCAAGACCGCCGCAAAGGTGAGCGGCACCCGCATTTCGGGTGGTGGAAGCAGGATGGCCAGCATGGGCAGTACCGCGCCCAGCGTGAAGGCAACCGCCGAGGCCAATGCTGCATTCCACGGGCTGACGATGTCGTCTTCGTGGATGTTGAGCTCGGCAGAAAGGTGTGCGGCCAGTGCGTCGTGCTCCGTCAGTTCTTCTGCCACTGTCCGGGCAGTCTCGGGGCTGAGGCCTTTTGACTCATAGATAGCCGTCAGCTCGTTGAGCTCTTCCTCGGGTTCCTCGGCAAGCTCGCGACGTTCCTTTTCGATCAAGGCCCGCTGGGTGTCGCTCTGGCTGCTCACGGAGACGTACTCGCCCAACGCCATGGAGATGGCACCGCCCACCAGGCCGGCCATGCCCGCGGCGAGGATGCTCCCGGAGTTGGTGGTGGCTCCCGCCACGCCCACCACGATCGCCGCGACGGAGACGATGCCGTCGTTGGCGCCCAGGACTCCGGCCCGAAGCCAGTTCAGGCGGTGCGCCAGGTCGTCCCGGTGGGGTTCGTTTTCATGCGTGGTCGCAGTTTCTGTGGAAGCCATGGATTAAGCCAAGCACCGCAGCCCGGGCTTGGCCAGCATGGCTAGCCTGCCCTATCTGATGCTTGCGGTGGGGGAGGCGGTGTCGCTGGGCGTCGGAAGGGCAGGCAAGTCACCGGCGTCGAGCTCAAAGCCCGGGAGTGCCGGCAAAGCGGCGCCCCAGGCGGAACTGCGCCGGCCAGCGGCAAGCAGGCCATCGATGGCCCAATCACGGGTCCCACCGGTGGACAACGCCACGAGGTCGCCGAACCGCGGCAAGGATGACGCTTCGAGGTCCGCCAATGCGGCGGCAGGGTCTTTGGCGAACTTCGCCGGGAGCCTGTACCCCGCCTCGCCTGCCGGGACATCCCCGCAGTTCACGCCGGTCAGGTCCTCGGCCTGCCGGAGCAGCACCTCGTGCACTTCGAGGTCACGGGCAGCTGCAGGGACGCTGGAAGCGCCGAGCTTTTTGACCGCTACCTGGTAGACATAGACCGCCTCGTGCTGGGCGCGGACCAACGACGCCAAGGCAGTGTCGGTGGTTGCGGCATCCGCGTCCGGGCTCGGGCTGGCCGAAGGGCAGGATCCGGCGGCCGGCGCAGTGGCGGGAACCCTGCTGGTGGTGGGCAGTGTTGGGGCAGGCAGTTTCCACGCGGCGGCCAGCTTCTCGGCGGACAGCAGCTGGGCGGATCCGACGGCGGCGAGCAGGCGTGCCATGCCGCCGTCGGACCCGCGGGCGTCGGTGAGGCGCTGCTGTCCGCTCCGGGACAGCTCCGTGACGAATGCGGACGGCGTCGCTTTCGGGGACGAAGCAGTGGCGGTTGGTGACGCAGCGGCCGGGGACGTGGGGAGCCGGCCGGCGGGGTCCAGCAGGGCGCGGGCATGGGTTGTCAGCAAAGTCACAGCGTCGTCGGCGCCAGGTTTTCCGGCATCCGGCCCAGGGGCGTCAGCCAGCGCAACGGCCGAATCACGGAGCAGCAGGGTGTCTTCCAACGCCGCAAGGCGGGCATTTTCGGAGAAGGAACGTGGTGGGGGAGTCCCGGAATCACGCGGAATAAGCACCATGCCGGTGCCAACTACCAGCAGGGCCACCACGGAAACGAGCACGAGCCGGCCCCATGCTGGTACTCGTCGCTTTTTGGTTCTCTGCTCGTCCACAACAGACCATGGTGTCATGTGGGCGGCGAAGTCCGTGCACGCAAGTTCCCGCGAAAATCGTTAGGCTAGTAGTCACAACAACATCTATCGGGAGGCGGCGGGCAACGTGAGTGACTCGGAAGCCACGACTTCACCGGACCGTTCTGAATCGAACTCAACGGCCACCATCCACAACCCGGAAGAGAGCAGGCTTAAAGCGCTGCTCGAACCGGCCGTCCTTGCCAGCAGGCTCTACCTCGAGGATGTTTCCATCCACGTGGCCGGCTCACACCGGACGGTCCACGTCGTCGTGGACCTGCCGCAGGAGGAAACCGGAGGCGTCAGTCTTGACGCCATAGCCGACGTCTCGCGCGGACTGTCCGATATTCTGGACAACGATCCCCAGGACGACGGCCGCCCGTATGACCTCGAGGTCTCCTCGCCCGGGGTTGGACGTCCCCTGACGGAACCGCGGCATTGGCACCGCGCCCGGGGCCGCATGGTCAGGATCAACGTCATCCAGGGCGACAACCTCCTGGGCCGGATCGCATCAGTGGGCGATGACGCCGTGACGCTGATCCCGGAGCACGAGGTCAAGAAGGGCATGAAGCCCAAGCAGGGCGACCCCATCACTATTCCTTTCGACAGGATCCGCCAAGGAAAAGTCGAGATTGAATTCAGCCACCTCCACGAGGCTGCGCTGGAAGACGAACACAATGGACCTTCCGAGGAGGCCTAATGGATATTGACATGAGCGCACTGAGACTCCTGGAGCGTGAGCGTGAAATCCCGCTGGATCTCCTGATTCCCACCATCGAGCAGGCTTTGCTGGTGGCGTACCACAAGACGCCCGGCGCTTTTGAAAAGGCCCGCGCTGAGCTGGATCGCAAGAGCGGCCACGTCACCATCTGGGCCACGGAAATCGACGACGACGGCGAGCCGATCGGCGAGTTCGAAGACACCCCTGCCGGTTTCGGCCGTATCGCCGCGAGCACGGCACGGCAGATCATCCTGCAGCGCCTTCGCGACGTCGAGGATGACAACGTGCTGGGCGAATTCAAGGGCCGTGAAGGCGAACTTGTCGCCGGCATGATCCAGCAGGGAAACAACCCCCACATGATCCAGGTCAACCTTGGAGCTGTTGAGGCCCTGCTGCCGCCGCCCGAGCAGGTTCCCGGTGAGAAGTACCTGCACGGCAGCCGCCTGCGTGCCTTCGTGGTGGACGTCCACCGTGGCGCCAAGGGCCCGTCCATCACGCTGTCCCGTTCGCACCCGGGCCTGGTCCGTAAACTCTTCGAAATGGAAGTTCCGGAGATCGCGGACCACTCCGTGGAGATCGTCGCGCTTGCCCGCGAAGCCGGCCACCGTACCAAGATTGCCGTCAAGGCAAACATCCCCGGCGTCAATGCCAAGGGTGCCTGCATCGGTGAAATGGGTTCGCGTGTCCGTGCTGTCATGACCGAACTGAACGACGAAAAGATCGACATCGTCGACTTCAGCGACGACCCCGCGACGTTCATTGCCAACTCGCTGTCGCCGTCGCGAGTGAATTCCGTCACTATCACCGACGAGTCGACCCGCTCGGCGCGCGTAGTGGTACCGGATTACCAGCTTTCCCTGGCGATCGGCAAGGAAGGCCAGAACGCACGCCTTGCAGCCAAGCTGACTGGTTGGCGGATCGACATCGTCTCCGACGCAGCACCGGCCAAGGCCGAATAGCGTCCCAGTCGGGGTCGGCTTAACGCCGCGCTGGCGGTGTGCCCGGTTTCGGGAGTCCGGAGCCGGGGGCTAGACTAGATGGAACCGGGCTTACGTCCGGTATCCGCGCGCCTTGGCGTGCCTCAGCTGCATTCGCAGGACCGGGGCCCGTCGGGTGCCAGTAGCGTAAGGCAGGTTGGACACATCGTGGCTGAACTGCTTGAGCACGGCCATGGGCCTGTTCGCACGTGTATCGGATGCCGGAAGCAAGGCTCCCGGTCCGAGCTTGTCCGGCTGGTCGCCCAAGGCGCCAGTTCGTCCACCGTCGTGGTGGACGAACGACGCCGGATGGCCGGCAGGGGTGCGTGGCTGCACCCCAGCGAAAAGTGCTTGGCATTGGCGATCAAGCGGCGCGCCTTCGGAAGGGCCCTTGCGGGCGCTACCGAGACAACCGCCGTCGAACGCTACCTGATGCCGGGCGCGCCACTCGTGGAGGCCCACGCTTCCACTGGCAAACCGTCCAAACCTGAAAGCGGGTCAGAAAACTGATGGAAACCCGATGAGTTCCCAGCGATGAGTGCGTAACGATGACAACTTTGTTGCGCTCTGCAATGGGCCTTTCCGCCGTGCAAACGGCTGAGGCCCGCATAAAGAAGTAGACGGTTCGTGCCTGGCTCGGTGCGGACCGAGACAGGAGAAATGTGGCCAAGGTCCGCGTACATGAGCTCGCCAAAGAGCTCGGTATTACTTCCAAAGATGCAGTGACAAAACTGCAGGAATTGGGCGAATTCGTTCGCTCCGCCTCTTCCACCATTGAGGCCCCCGTCGTGAAGAAGCTTCGCGACGCCTACCCGGGTGCCGGCGCTGCAAAGTCCGCCGCCCCCGCAGCCGCTCCCGCGGCAACCCGTCCGGCAGCATCCCGCCCGGCTGCTCCGGCACCGGGCCCGGCAGCACCGAAGGCTCCAGCCCCGGCGCCTTCAGCTCCATCGTCGGCAACCCCGTCGTCAGCAACCCCGGCACCGGCCGCTCCGGCTCCCGCGGCACCTGCTCCGGCAGCCCCGGCAGCGCCTGCTGCTTCCAACCCGGTTTCGGCCAAGCCCGGTGCCCGTCCTGCTCCCAAGGCAGAGACCCCGGCTCCGGCACGCCAAGGCGGCCAGGCTCCTCGTCCCGGCGGTCCCCGCCCGGGCAACAACCCGTTTGCTACGTCCCAGGGCATGCCCCGTGGCCGTGGTGGCGATGGAGACCGTCCGCCGCGTCCGGGTAACAACCCGTTTGCTCCGTCGCAGGGCATGCCCCGTGGCGAGCGTCGCAACGACGGCGAACGTCCCGGTGGTCCCCGTCCCGCAGCTGGTGCCGGTGGTCCCCGTCCCGCAGCAGGTACGGGTGGTCCCCGTCCGGGCGCCCCGCGTCCGGGTGCACCCCGTCCGGGCGCTCCGCGTCCCGCCGGTGGTCCCGGTGGCGGAAACCGTCCTACTCCGGGCATGATGCCCAACCGCACTGAGCGTCCGGCTCCGGGTGGCGCTGGCCGTCCCGGTGGCGCAGGCCGTCCTGGTGGCGGACCGGGTCGTCCCGGTGGCGCACCAGGTGCAGGCACCGGTGGCGGAGCTCCCGCCGGCGGTGGCTTTGGCAAGGGTGGCCGCGGTCGCGGTGGTACCCAGGGTGCCTTCGGCAAGGGCGGCGCCGGTCGTGGCAAGCAGCGCAAGTCGAAGCGGGCAAAGCGCCAGGAACTGGAGCAGATGAGTGCTCCGTCGCTGGGTGGCGTATCGGTACCCCGCGGCGATGGCGAGACCATCATCCGCTTGCGTCGTGGCTCGTCCATCACGGACTTCGCCGAGAAGATCGATGCGAACCCCGCGTCGCTGGTCACCGTTCTGTTCCACCTCGGTGAAATGGCTACGGCTACGCAGTCCCTCGACGAAGACACCTTTGGCCTGCTTGGCGCCGAACTTGGCTACAAGCTCCAGGTTGTTTCGCCGGAAGACGAAGAGCGCGAGCTCCTCGACCAGTTCGACATCAACATCCAGGACGAACTCGACGCCGAAGGCGACGACGTCCTTGAGCCCCGCGCACCGGTTGTCACCGTCATGGGTCACGTTGACCACGGTAAGACCCGCCTGCTTGACGCCATCCGCAACTCCAACGTTGTGGCCGGCGAGCACGGTGGAATCACCCAGCACATCGGTGCTTACCAGATCAGCCACGTCCACGAGGGCAACGCCCGCGACATCACCTTCATTGACACCCCCGGTCACGAGGCCTTCACGGCCATGCGTGCACGTGGTGCCAAGGTCACTGACATCGCGATCCTGGTTGTCGCAGCTGATGACGGCGTCATGCCGCAGACAGTGGAAGCACTCAACCACGCACAGGCAGCCAACGTGCCGATCGTCGTCGCAGTGAACAAGATCGACAAGGAAGGCGCCAACCCTGACAAGGTCAAGGGCCAGCTGACCGAGTACGGCCTGGTTCCCGAGGAATACGGTGGCGACACCATGTTCGTTGAGGTCTCTGCCCGCCAGAACCTCAACATCGACGAACTGATCGACGCTGTCCTGCTCACGGCCGATGCTGCCCTGGACCTGCGAGCCAACCCGGACAAGGACGCTCGAGGCATTGCCATCGAAGCGAACCTGGACAAGGGCCGCGGTGCTGTTGCTACCGTCCTGGTCCAGTCCGGTACCTTGGCCGTGGGTGACACGATCGTGGCCGGAACGGCTCACGGCCGCGTCCGCGCCATGTTCGACGAGAACGGCGAGGCACTCGATGTCGCACTGCCGTCCCGTCCGGTCCAGGTCCTTGGCCTGTCCAACGTGCCGCGTGCAGGTGACACCTTCCTGGTGACCCCTGACGAGCGTACGGCCCGCCAGATCGCCGAAAAGCGTGAAGCTGCCGACCGCAACGCTGCACTGGCCAAGCGTCGCAAGCGCATCAGCCTGGAAGACTTCGACCAAGCCGTTGCCGAAGGCAAGATCGACACCCTCAACCTCATCCTCAAGGGTGACGTGTCCGGTGCCGTGGAAGCCCTCGAAGACGCCTTGCTCAAGATCGACGTCGGAGACGACGACGTTCAGCTCCGTGTCATCCACCGCGGTGTGGGTGCCATCACGCAGAACGACGTCAACCTGGCCACGGTGGACAACGCCATCATCATCGGCTTCAACGTCAAGCCAGCGGAGCGCGTTGCTGAACTTGCTGACCGTGAAGGCGTGGACATGCGCTTCTACTCGGTCATCTACGCAGCAATCGATGACATTGAGATGGCTCTCAAGGGCATGCTCAAGCCGGAGTACGAGGAAGTCCAGCTCGGTACCGCCGAGGTCCGCGAAGTCTTCCGTTCCTCCAAGTTCGGCAACATCGCAGGTTCGATCGTCCGCACGGGCATCATCCGCCGTAACTCCAAGGCACGTGTCAGCCGCGACGGCAAGGTCATCGGTGACAACCTCACCGTTGAGACGCTCAAGCGCTTCAAGGATGACGCCACCGAAGTCCGCACCGACTTCGAGTGTGGTATCGGTCTTGGTTCCTTCAACGACATCAGCGAAGGCGACATCATCGAGACCTTCGAGATGCGCGAAAAGCCGCGCGTCTAGGTTCCATGTGGAGCGGGTCCGTCGGGTAGCCCCGGCGGACCCGTTCCGTACCCGTTTCTACTTTCCAGGAGGAAGTCATGGCTGATCCCGCACGCGCCGCCAAATTGGCACAGCGGATAAAGGTCGTCGTCGCTGAGGCCCTCGGTCGCCGGGTCAAGGATCCGCGCGTCGAGTCCATTACGGTCACCGACGCCCGCGTCACCAACGACCTTCAGCACGCAACCATCTATTACACCGTCTTTGGCGATGAAGTGGCCCACACCGACGCCGCCAAGGCGCTGGAGAAGGCCAAGGGGGTGCTGCGCCAGGAAGTTGGCCGCAACATCACCGTCCGGCTGACCCCGACTCTTGAGTTCGTCGCGGACCAGATTCCGGTCAATGCCTCGAACCTTGAGGAACTGCTGCGCGAGGCCAAGCGCCGCGACGCCGAGGTAGCTGCTTTGGCTGCCGGTGCCAAGCCGGCTGGCGATGCCGACCCGTACAAGAGCGACACTCCGGCTGACATCGACGAAGACGACTTCGACGAAGAGGACATCGACCTCTCCGGCGACGACGAACTCGACGAAGACGCCAATCGCTAAGACCTCAAAGTTTTTGTTCAGATAATGCCTCTAAGAGACGCTCTTAGGGGCATTATCTGTTTACAAACTGGTTAGGATCGGAGCATGTCGGCGCACGATGCTCAGCAGCGGGATGAATATTTGAACCGGGCCATTCGCTTGGCGGTCCAAAACGTTTCCAACGGCGGCGGTCCTTTCGGCGCCGTCGTGGTCACCGCGGACGGAACTGTCCATGAGGGGGTCAACCGGGTTACACGCGACCACGATCCCACGGCGCACGCGGAAGTGGTGGCCATTCGTCGTGCGGCTGCCGAGCTGAGGAAGTTCGACCTCACCGGTTCCGTTCTCTACGCAAGCTGTGAGCCTTGTCCGTTGTGCCTGTCGGCGACGCTTTGGGCCAGGATCGGACGCGTCTACTTTGCCGCGGACAGGCACGGCGCGGCGCGGGCCGGCTTCGACGACGCAGTGTTCTATGAGTACTTCGCCGGCAGCAGGCCGGAACTTCTCCCCGTGGAGCACGCCCAGTTGGCAGCGGCGGAGGACCCGTTCGAGGCCTGGAAGCACCATACGCGCCGGACGTCGTACTAGGTCCGGCGGCAGCTAAACCTTCGCTGGAAGGCGATTGACGCCGTCGAGCAGGTCTTGGTGACCGCCACAAAGGGCGATCCTGATCCAGCCCTCGCCGATCGACCCGAACGCCGTGCCCGGCGCGAACGAGACTCCCGATTCCGCCAGGAACTTGCGCACCCACGTGCGGACGTCCCCGCCGCTTACGTGCGAGACGTCGGCCCAGAGATAGAACGCGCCCTGTGCCCCGAGGAACGGAATACCCTTGGCTTCCAGCACGGCCGAGGCCGCGTCGCGGTTGTTCCGGTAATGATCGCGGGCCTGGTAAACGTAGTCCTGGGGCCCGGTCAATGCGGCCAGCGCAGCGTACTGCGAGGGTGACGCGACGCAGGAGACGATCGATTCCATGACGTTGTTCATCTTCTGCTCAATCCCAGGAGGGCAGATCAACGCCCCGATGCGCAGGCCTGTCAGTCCGTACGTCTTGGACAGCGTCAACGAGGTGAACACGCGGGCTTCCCCTGGGACGTTGCTGTCGAAGCGCGCTGGGCTGACGTGCGGGACATCGAAGGTGAAGGCTTCGTAGCATTCGTCCGAGATGATCCAGAGGTCGTGCCGGACGGCCAGTTCCACCAATTCCCGGGTGGCTTCTTCACTGATGACCGCCCCCAACGGGTTGGACGGCGAATTCAGCACGAGGACACGGGTCCGCGGCGTGATGAGTGCTTCGATGTCCTCGATATGCGGCTGGAAGTCGTTCTTGGGATACAGCGGATACTGTACGGGCACGGCGTGAAGCAGCCGGCTGGTCATGGCAAACGTGGGGTAGCCGGGGTTCGGGATGAGGATCTCGTCGCCGGGGGAGAGGAGAAGGCTCATGGCGAAGTGCAGGCCTTGCTGGGCGCCGTCCACCACATAAACCCGTTCAGCACCGATCCCTACGCCCTGCTGTTCGCGGAAGCGGGCGGCGAACGCTTCCCGGAGAGCGGGCATCCCCGCGTTGGGTGTGTAGTTGGTCTCATCCCGGTCCAGGCAAGCAATGCCGGCGTCGAGGACGTGCCGTGGCAGCGCAAACCCCGGTTCGCCGATGCTCAGGACGATCGCCCCGGGGGTGGCCCACGCGGCCTCGGTGATTTCGCGGATCTGGTTCACGGGGACGTCACGGACGTGCAAGGCAAGCTCAGGCATGGGAGCCATCCTAGCCACCCATATACTGGTAAGCGTGCTTTCTGGACTGGTAATCGTTGACAAACCGCAGGGATGGACCAGCCACGATGTGGTTGGCCGGATGCGGCGGCTGGCTGGTACCCGGAAAGTGGGGCATGCGGGGACGCTCGATCCCATGGCCACCGGCGTCCTGGTGCTTGGCATCAATAAGGCGACGCGCCTGCTGACGTACATCGTGGGCACCTCCAAGACTTACACCGCCACCATCAGGCTCGGCGAGACCACCATCACGGACGACGCCGAGGGCGACATCACGGAGGCCCGGAGTGCCGTGGACGTCACCGATGACGCCATCGCGGCCGGGGTTGCCGCGCTCACGGGCCCTATCCAGCAGGTGCCCAGCAGCGTGAGTGCCATCAAGGTCAACGGCGAACGCTCCTACGCCCGGGTCCGCTCCGGGGAGGAAGTGAACCTCGCAGCGCGCCCCGTGACGATCCACCGCTTCGAGGTGCACGCGATCAACAGGCTCGACGGCGGCAGGGTAGTTGACGTGGACGTCACCGTGGAGTGTTCTTCCGGGACATACATCCGGGCCCTGGCCCGCGACCTTGGAAACGGTTTGGGCGTCGGCGGCCACCTCACGGCCCTGCGTCGGACGCAGGTGGGGCCGTATACGCTCGAGCAGGCAAGGACCCTGGAGGAACTGGCCGAAGAGCTCAAGGTGCTGGACATGTCCCTCGCTGCCCGCTCCTTGATGCCAAACCGCGAGCTCAGCGAGGACGAAACAACGGAGATCTCGTTCGGCCGCCGCATCGCCGCGGGGCCGGGAGCAGGCACCGAGGAGGCTGCCACGGCAGAAAATCCCGCAGCTGCCTTCGCACCATCGGGGGAATTGGTGGCGTTGCTGGCTGACACCGGGAGCTTTGCCAAGCCCGTGTTGGTGTTCGCCCCGGGAACCGGGTCGGGGGAGGCGAAGTAGCCATGGACGGATATTTCTATGCCCTCCTGATTATCGGACTGGTTTCGACCATCATGTGCGTGGTGGCCGGGCTGATGAAAAAGGCCCCGAATGATCCCACCATCTACTCGGTACTCGCCGTTGAACTGGTCCTGGTGGTGTACCTGGTGGGTTCAATCATCCGGGTTGCCCTGGGCGAGCAGATTGCCGGGGAAGCCTGGGAATTCTGGGGCTACCTGATCACGGCGCTCATGATCCCGCTGGGTGCGGTGTACTGGGCCATCCTCGAACGCACCCGCTGGAGCAACTTCGTCCTCGCTGCGGTAGGCGTCACGGTCCTCGTCATGGGCGCACGCATGAACCAGATTTGGTACTGACCTTGAAAGAAGAACCCATCGTGACTGGAACTGAGACCAATCCGGCAACCCCGCAGCCGAAGAAGGATACCCGGAACACCGGTCCTGGCCGCCTCCTGATCGCGGTGTACGCCGTTTTCGCCCTCTCCGCGACCGCGCGTGCCGGCTATCAGATCGCTACGAAGTTCGCCGAAGCACCGCTGGCGCATATCCTCTCGGCCTTTGCCGCCGTCGTCTATATTGTGGCGACCATCTCGCTGGCCAAGCCGGGCCGCACGTGGTTCAAGGTCTCAGTGGCCGCCGTGCTGACGGAGCTCATCGGCGTGCTGGTGGTGGGCGCCATCAGCCTCTTCGACCCCGTGGCGTTCCCGCACGATACCGTGTGGTCGCTGTTCGGCCGCGGTTACGGTTTCGTCCCGCTTGTCCTGCCCATCCTTGGCCTCCTGTGGCTGAACAAGCGCCGCCCGTCCTGAGCCAACCGCCCTTGCGGGTAACCTTAGAATGTTCCGGCGCCGGGAGGTTGCCGGGCGCACCGAACATCTGCAGTAAAAGGCGAGGTTGATGGTCCACATCTGGAACGATCCCACCGAAGTCCCCAAGGACTTCGGACCTACTGTCGTTACCATTGGGAACTTTGACGGCGTCCATCGCGGGCACCAGCATGTCCTGTCGCAGCTGACGGGCACCGCCAAGCGGCACAACATTCCGTCGGTTGCAGTGACTTTTGATCCGCATCCGGCCCAGGTCCACAGGCCCGATTCCGCTCCCGAGCTGATCATGGGCCTCCAGGACAAGCTCGACGCCCTCGGGGACACCGGCGTCGATGCCGTGCTGGTCATGAAGTACACCCTGGACCTGGCGGCGATGACACCGGTCGAGTTCGTCCGCGATGTCATCCTTGACGGACTTCACGCCGCGCACGTCGTCGTAGGCCACGACCTCCGCTTTGGTGCCGGGAACGTGGGGGATGTGGTCACCATGCAGCAACTGGGCGAGGAGCTTGGGTTCGGCGTGCAGGTGGTCAACGAGTACGGAGCCGGAGGCTCTCCGGTACACGACGACGGCGATGCTGACCGCCGCTGTTCCTCCACTTGGGTGCGGGAAGCCCTGTCCGAAGGCGACGTCGTGACCGCCGCCGCTGTGCTTGGCCGCCCGCACCGCATGCGCGGCGAGGTAGTGCACGGCGCTGCCCGCGGACGGGATCTCGGTTTCCCCACAGCCAACCTTGCCCACGATTCCACAGGGTACGTTCCCGCGGACGGCATCTACGCGGGTTGGTTGATCGACCAGTCCGGGACACGGTGGCCTGCCGCTATTTCCGTTGGTTCCAACCCCACCTTCGACGGCGTGAGCCGCCAGGTGGAGGCCCACGTGATCGATCGTCCCGAGGAAAAAGTGGAGGACTTCGACCTCTACGGGCAGACCGTTGCTGTCGAATTCACGCAGCGCCTGCGCGGCATGGTTGCCTACCGTGGACCTGAGGCCCTGGTGGAGCAAATGTGCCTGGACGTAGCCCAGGCGCACGAGCTGCTGACCCGGCGCTAGGCGAATTTCGACAACACTGCTGACCTGCCGGTAAACTGGTGAATGGATCCGGCCGCAGTCCGTGGCAGCTGGACCTGTTTTTGTGTGCGGCAACGCACCAAAGGCAACCCGTCAGCGAGGCGCTGCACCGGGACGCACGGCACAACTCTAGGAGTTCACGTGGCACTTGACGCCGCTGTAAAGCAGTCCATCATCAAGGAATACGCAACCTCTGAAGGCGACACCGGTTCGCCCGAGGTCCAGGTTGCAGTTCTGACCCAGCGGATCAAGGATCTGACTGAGCACATGAAGGAGCACAAGCACGACTTCCACACCCAGCGCGGTTTGCTGGCCATGGTTGGTCGTCGCAAGCGCATGCTTTCCTACCTGAAGAACACTGACATCGCCCGCTACCGTTCGCTCATCGAGCGCCTCGGCCTGCGCCGCTAGTCTCCCTTTAGGGGCGGCCCGCTCCTTTCCGGAACGGGCCGCCTTCTTCACCAACAACTAAAAACAGGAATCAACCGCATCGCGCATTCGCGGTCCTCGGTAGTGATTCCCGGGAAGCTCATCTGTGGTGATGAGGCCCGTGGATCTCGATCGATGACCGGGTGTCGTACAGGCCAGGAAAAAAGAAGAGGCCTGGGTTGATGCGGCGGACTTCCGCTAACAGAAACGGAGGTGACTCTCTATGGAGGGTCCCGAAATCCAGTTCTCCGAAGCCATTATCGACAACGGCCGTTTTGGCAAGCGCGTCATTCGCTTCGAAACCGGCCGCCTTGCCAAGCAGGCAGCCGGTGCCTCGATGGTCTACATCGACGAAGACACCGCACTGCTCTCCGCAACCACCGCCGGCAAGCAGCCGCGCGAAGGTTTCGACTTCTTCCCCCTGACGGTTGACGTTGAAGAGCGCATGTACGCAGCCGGCCGTATCCCGGGATCGTTCTTCCGCCGCGAAGGCCGCCCGTCCACGGAAGCCATCCTGGCCTGCCGCCTCATGGACCGTCCGCTGCGCCCCGCGTTCGTCAAGGGCCTGCGCAACGAAGTCCAGATCGTCGTTACTGTCCTGGCGATCAACCCGGACGAGCTCTACGACGTCGTCGCCATCAACGCGTCCTCGATGTCCACGCAGCTTTCCGGCCTCCCGTTCTCCGGCCCGATCGGTGGCGTCCGCGTCGCCCTCATCGCCGACGAACACGGTTCGCAGTGGGTCGCTTTCCCCAAGCACTCCCAGCTTGAGAACGCCGTCTTCAACATGGTTGTTGCCGGCCGCATTGCCGGTGACGACGTCGCCATCATGATGGTGGAAGCCGAAGCCACCGACAACTCCTGGAACCTCATCAAGGAACAGGGCGCAACAGCTCCTACCGAAGAGGTTGTTTCCGAGGGCCTCGAGGCTGCCAAGCCGTTCATCAAGGCACTCTGCGAAGCACAGGCAGACCTGGCGGCACGCGCCGCCAAGCCGACCGTCGAGTTCCCGGTCTTCCTTGACTACCAGGACGACGTCTACGCAGCTGTTGAAGCCGCTGCCGCTGACAAGCTGGCCAAGGTCTTCCAGATCGCTGACAAGCAGGAGCGCGACGCCGCTTCCGACGAACTCAAGGACGAAGTCCTGGGCTCACTTGCGGGCGAGTTCGAGGGCCGCGAGAAGGAACTCTCAGCAGCGTTCCGCTCGGTCACCAAGCACGTCGTGCGCCAGCGCATCCTCAAGGACCAGGTCCGCATCGACGGCCGTGGCCTGACGGACATCCGCCAGCTGACCGCAGAGGTAGAGGTTCTGCCCCGCGTTCACGGTTCGGCCATCTTCGAGCGCGGCGAGACCCAGATCATGGGTGTCACCACGCTGAACATGCTCAAGATGGAGCAGCAGATCGACTCGTTGTCGCCGGTAACGCGCAAGCGCTACATGCACAACTACAACTTCCCGCCGTACTCCACCGGTGAGACCGGCCGCGTCGGATCCCCGAAGCGCCGCGAAATCGGCCACGGTGCCCTCGCAGAGCGCGCCCTGGTTCCGGTTCTGCCCAGCCGTGAAGAATTCCCGTACGCCATCCGCCAGGTATCCGAGGCCCTCGGTTCCAACGGTTCGACGTCCATGGGTTCGGTGTGTGCCTCGACGCTCTCCATGCTCAACGCCGGTGTGCCGCTGAAGGCAGCTGTTGCCGGTATCGCCATGGGCCTGGTTTCCGACCAGGTTGACGGCCAGACCCGTTACGCAGCACTGACTGACATCCTCGGCGCCGAAGACGCTTTCGGCGACATGGACTTCAAGGTTGCCGGTACGTCCGAGTTCGTCACGGCCATCCAGCTGGACACCAAGCTCGACGGCATCCCCGCTTCCGTGCTGGCAGCAGCACTGAAGCAGGCCCGCGAAGCCCGCCTCCACATCCTCGAGGTCATCAACGCAGCGATCGACACCCCGGATGAGCTCTCCGAGTTCGCACCGCGCGTCATCGCCGTCAAGATCCCCGTGGACAAGATCGGCGAGGTCATCGGCCCCAAGGGCAAGATGATCAACCAGATCCAGGAAGACACGGGCGCGGACATCTCCATCGAAGATGACGGCACGGTCTACATTGGCGCCACCAACGGCCCGTCTGCCGACGCAGCACGTTCCGCCATCAACGCCATCGCCAACCCGCAGGTTCCGGAAATCGGTGAGCGCTACCTGGGTACGGTCGTCAAGACCACCACCTTCGGCGCCTTCGTCTCCCTGACGCCGGGCAAGGACGGCCTGCTGCACATCTCCGAGCTCCGCAAGCTGGCCAACGGCAAGCGCGTGGATAACGTTGATGACGTCGTCTCCGTGGGCCAGAAGGTACAGGTCGAGATCACCAAGATCGACGACCGTGGAAAGCTCTCCCTCTCGCCGGTTGTTGCCGACGAAGAAGGCGCAGCTTCCGAGGACGCTCCGGCCGAGGTCGTTGAAGAGTCTGCAGAGTAGTCTGTAAGCAGTACACCCGGCGGGGCCGGTGGGCTTGAAAAAGCTCCACCGGCCCTTCCGGCCTTAACCCTGAAAGGCCTTAATGACTGTCGTACCCTTGCCGCTGGAGCAAACCCTTCCCGGCGGCGAACTGATCCATGGTGCACAGGGCGGTTCCGTCGTGCGGCGCTCCGTGCTTCCCGGCGGCGTGCGCGTCCTGACCGAGGCGATGCCCGGGCAGCGTTCGGCCACCATAGGTTTCTGGGTGGCAGTGGGTTCGCGCGACGAAGCGGACGGCCAGCATGGTTCCACACACTTCCTTGAACACCTGCTGTTCAAGGGCACCAAGAGGCGCACAGCGCTGGAGATAGCGTCTGCGTTCGACGAGGTAGGCGGCGAATCCAACGCAGCCACCGCCAAGGAAAGCACCTGCTACTTCGCACGGGTCCTCGATACGGATCTTCCCATGGCCATTGATGTCATTGCCGATATGATCACCGGCGCTGTCCTTGACCCTGCCGAACTGGAGCAGGAACGCGACGTCATCCTCGAGGAAATCGCCATGGACAGCGACGACCCCACCGATGTGGCGCACGAGAAATTCGTGGCAGCAGTGCTCGGCAGCCACCCGCTGGCCCGGCCGATCGGCGGAACACCGGATGCGATCAAGGCTGTGGCAAGGGACTCGGTGTGGGAGCACTACCAGCGCTACTACCGCCCCGAGGAACTGGTCATCACCGCAGCGGGCGGCCTGGACCACGACGTCGTCTGTGAACTTGTCCTTGATGCGTTGAAAGCTGCCGGTTGGCAGCTGGATTCCGGTGCAGCGCCCGTGGAACGCCGTGGGACGGAGCGTGCCGTCATTACAGGCACCGCCGGCCTCCACGTCGTGAAGCGTCCCGTGGAGCAGGCGAACATCATCATGGGTTGCCCCACGATCGTCGCCACCGATGATCGCCGCTTCGTCATGAGCGTGCTTAACGCAGTCCTGGGTGGTGGCATGTCCTCCAGGCTCTTCCAGGAGATCCGCGAGAAGCGGGGCCTGGTGTACTCCACGTACTCATTCACCGCCGCTTACGCGGACGCTGGGTACTTTGGCATGTATGCCGGGTGCACCCCGTCCAAGGTCCGCCAGGTGCTGGAACTCCTGGGCGTGGAGCTGGACAAGCTCGCCAAGGAAGGCATTACCGAAGAAGAGCTCAGGAAGGCCGTGGGCCAGCTCAGCGGTGGCATCGTGTTGGCCCTCGAGGACACAGGTTCGCGGATGTCCCGGCTGGGCCGGGCGGAATTGGTCTCCGGAGAGTTCCAGGACATCGACGAGACCCTGGCGCGGATCCAGGCCGTCACCGTGGACGACGTCCAGGAGCTCGCCCGCGAACTCGCAGCAGCTCCGCGCACCATCACGGTTGTGGGTCCGTTTGAGGAAACCGAAACGTTCGGTCTCTGACTCAAGACAGATCCCGACTCTGGACTCGCACACTCCCGGCAGGGCAGCATGATCACACAGTGATGATGCTGCCCTGTTGACGTTGGAGATGTGATGGAACTGCCCCCACGCGGCCACGCCGCGGAGATGCTGCAGGATTTCCTTGGCCATTGGCGTGGAGTCACGGAGATCGCCCCATCACCGTGGGGGAGTGCGCGGACTGCCGAGGCCGAGGTGGTGTTCAGCAGGGCCGCCAGCGGCTACGCCGTCGTGCAGAGTTACCGGCACCGTGAAGCGGATGGGACACACTTCGAAGGGCATGGCATGTTCACTGTGGACCGCGAACACGGTGAAACGCTTTGGTACTACGTGGACAGCATGGGCCGGCCGCCGTCCAGTCCCGTCAGGGGTTCGTGGAACGCAGGCATTCTGACGCTGGACCGGCGCACGGCCGACGGCGTGGCCAGGCACACGTTCCGCGTCGAGGACGGGGTACTGGTGCACACAGCCGATCTGAGGCTCGAGGGAACATCGGGCTTCAGTCCGTTGCTGAAAAGCGTCTTCCGCAGGGTGTCAACGCCCGGCGCCTAGCCCCCGGCAAAAGGCGGCAGGACGTCGATGACGTCGTGCGGGCTCAGCGGGGCCGAACGGTCGCGCACAGCCACTTCGTTGCGGAGGAAGCTGCTGCGTGCAACGATGCGCGCGAGGGTCGGCGTGCCGTCCGGGGGCACGGGACGTTCGACGGCGAGGGCGGCTTCCAGCAGCGCCTCCAGGCTGGTGCCTTCCGGCAGGTGGTGGACTTCTTCTTCGACTCCTGCGGCCGAGCGTGCGGCAGCGAAGTAGCGGACAAGCAAGGTTTCAGCCTCCGATTGCACTCATGCTGCGGTCCGGCTGGACGAAGTCCGCTGCGCCGAGACCGGTGTGGTCCATTCCGTGCGCCTTGGGCTTGACCCACATGGCGTCCTGCCACCGTTGCGCAAGTTCCTCGTCGGTGGCTCCTCCACGAAGGAGGCCCAGGAGGTCGAACTCCTCGCGGGAGAAGAGACAGCTCATGATCTTGCCTTCGGCGGTGATGCGCGTCCGCCGGCAGTCGGAGCAGAACGGCTCCGTGACCGAGGCGATGATGCCCACGGTACCGAGGACCGGACCGGTGGCAAGACCGGAAGCCGTATCCCGGCGTCGTACTTCAAAGCGTTCCGCGGGGGCGCCGTCCCGTTCACGGGGGTCGTGGTCCAGGACGTAGTCGCGTGACAGCAGCGTGCGGATCTCGGCAGCCGTGATCATGTTGCGCCGGGTCCAGCCGTGATCGGCATCCAAGGGCATCTGCTCGATGAAGCGAAGTTCGTAACCGCGGCCCAACGCCCAGGCCAGGAGGTCCGGCGATTCGGCGTCGTTGATGCCGCGCATCAGCACGGCGTTCAGTTTCACGGGGCCCAGGCCGGCCGCCCAGGCAGCATCGACGCCGGCCAGGACGCGATCCAGGAATGGACGGCGGGTGAGCTTGGTGAACGTTTCTTCGTGAAGGGAATCCAGCGAGACGTTGATCCGGGTGAGCCCTGCGGCCTTCAACGCTGCGGCTTTCTTGTCCAGTCCGACGCCGTTGGTGGTCATGGAGATGGGGAGGTCGGGATGATTGCTTCGAATGCCGGAGATAATGTCCACCAGGTCGGCGCGCACCAAGGGCTCACCGCCGGTAAGGCGGAGTTCCCGCACACCCAGGGCCGTGACCCCGACGCGCACAATACGGATGATTTCATCCTTGGTCATTACGGCCTGCTTGGACAACCACTCCAGGCCCTCGGCGGGCATGCAGTAGGTACAGCGCAGGTTGCACTTGTCCGTCAGTGACAGGCGCATGTCCGTGGCGCGCCGCCCGTAACGGTCCCACAACCCTGCGGGCGTGCCCGCGGGACGCAGCGGCGGAACCCCCACGCCACTTTCCGTGCTGCCTGTGGCGGCACCCGACGGGGGCACCGGCATGCCCAGCTGAACAGTCATGAATTCAGGCTACGCCACCCCGGCCGGATCAGTGACACCAGTTACAGTCACAGAGTTCTTACGGATTCAATACGCTTCCCCCGCCGACGCCACGATCGGGTGCCGGGTGCCGCCGGCAAACCTATGCTGAAAGCGTGACCACAAATACGGCATCAGCAATGGACCCGGGAAACCGCCGGGTCCTCCTGGTAGAGGACGAACAGACCATCGCCGATGTTGTCCGCGACTACCTGCTGAAGGCAGGCTTCCAGGTGGACATGGCTGCGGATGGCTTCACGGCTCTCAAGGTTGCTGCGTCCCGGCAGCCGGACCTGGTGATCCTGGACCGCATGCTGCCCGGACTGGACGGTGTTGAGGTCTGCAGGCGGCTGCGCCAGACCATGAGCGTACCCGTCATCATGGTCACGGCCCTGGGAACCGAAGATGACCGGATCCTCGGCTTGGAGATGGGCGCGGACGACTACGTCACCAAGCCCTTTTCGCCCAGGGAACTGGTTCTTCGGGTCAAGTCGGTCCTCCGCCGCAGCGTCAAGGAGTTTGCCCCGGAACCATCGGTGGAGGCCGCGGGACTCGAACTCGATCCCGCGTCCAGGACGGTCACCCACAACGGCAACCCGTTGGCGCTGACGGTCCGTGAATTCGACCTCCTGGCGTTCCTGATGCGCAGGCCAAACCAGGTGTTCAGCCGCGAGGAACTGATCAAAGCCGTCTGGGGTTGGGACTTCGGAGACCTCTCCACCGTCACGGTGCATGTCCGGCGCTTGCGGGAAAAGATCGAAGGAAATCCCACCACGCCCGAACTAATCAAGACGGTCTGGGGCGTTGGTTACCGTTTCGATGACACAGGAGGTGGGCATGGGAGGCAGTGAACTGTGGACCATCCTCGCCTGGGTCCTGTTGTGGGCCGTCCTCATCGGTGCCACCACATTGGTGCTCCTCCGGTTGCTCCGCCGCGCCTCGGTGCTCACTCAGATCTTCCTGGTGGTGCTGGCAACCGTAGCTGTACTGGTGGCCGGGATGGTCAGCGCCTTCAACGCCATGTTCATTTCCGCCAGGGACCTTGAGGTGATGTGGTACATCCTTGCCACCGCCTCGGCTGTTGCCGTTGCACTCTCCCTGATGCTCGGCGCGGGGGTGTCCCGTAACGCGGCACGGTTGGTGGATGCGGCCCGCCGGCTGGGGCGGGGCGAAACCCTGGACAACACCATGGAGGCCCGCCGGGGGAGGGCTCCCGCCGTGACCTCCGAGCTCGCCGAACTTGCGCAGGAACTGGAAGCAAGCAGCCGTAGCCTTGCCGAGTCCAGGGAACGCGAGGCCGCCATCGAAACGGCCAGGCGCGAACTCGTGTCCTGGATTTCGCACGACCTCCGCACACCGCTGGCCAGCATGCGCGCAATGACCGAAGCCTTGGAGGACGGCATGGCGGCCGATGTCCCCGGCTACTACCGGAAGATCATCGGGCAAACCGAACAAATGACGGCCATGGTCAATGACCTCCTGGAATTGTCCAAGATCCAGGCGGGCAGCCTGCAGCTTCGCGCCGAACCACTGGACCTCTACGACCTCGTCAGCGATGCCCTCTCGGACCTGGCCCCGTTGGCAGCGAAGCGGGGCATCAAGCTCGACGGCGGTGGGGACCGTGAGTGCATGGCCGTCGCCGACGGGCCAAGCCTGGCGCGGGCCATACGGAACATCCTTTTGAACGCCATCATCTACAGCCGTCCGGACAGCGACGTGCATGTGAGCGTCGGGCGGGACAACGGGAATGCCGTGGTCGCAGTACAGGACCAGTGCGGCGGTATCCCCGATGCCGACCTTCCCCACCTGTTTGAAACCGGCTGGCAGAAGAACCCGGCGCGCGGAACCACCGCGGAGTTGCAGGGGAGCTACAGCGGTGCCGGCATTGGCCTGAGCATGGTGGCCGGAATCGTCAAGGCCCACGGAGGAACGGTGGGCGTCACCAACCTCGACGGCGGCTGCCGCTTTGCGCTGTCACTCCCCGTCGGATCCACCCGCGATGGTAGCCCGTCGGCCTCCACCCTTACTTCAGTTGACAATCGCCCAGGAGGCGCATGATGGGCATGCCCAGCAGCATGAACAAACCCAGCCCGCACGTGGACCCACCGGATCCCGTAACGTCCCTGCCGCGACGAGGCCGTATGCGCCCCCGCCTGTGGGCTGCGGCGGCCGGTGTGGCCGCAGGGGCAGCCGGGATAGCAGCGGGGGAACTCACTGCGGGCCTGGCAAGCCCCCTGGTCTCTCCAGTGACCGCCCTGGGTGGCGCTGTCATCGATGCCGTGCCACCGGGCGTCAAGGACATGGCCGTGGAATTGTTCGGCACGGCCGACAAGATCGTGCTCATCGCCTCCATCGGACTGGTCGCCGGGATCCTTGCCGCTCTGGCCGGAGTCCTGGAGCACCGCAGGACCGGATGGGGCCTGGCACTGGCAGGGCTGGCAGGCGCGGCGGGGCTGACCGCCGTCGTTACCCGCGCGCAAGCAGGACCGCAGGCTGCCCTCGCGCCCATCGTCGCGGCTGTGGTCACCATGCTGCTGTTGCGCACCCTGATCCGTAGATTGACCACCTGGGCCCCCTCGCGGGGGACACCCGGGCAGGACGAGGCGGATCCCGCGCCCTTGGCCCGGCGCAGCTTCCTCAACGCGCTCGCCGGGACGTCCATCGCGGCCGTCGTGGCCGGAACGGTGACCGCTGTCCTGACGCGTGCCACAGCGGCCGCATCTGGTTTCCGCAGTACTTTGAAGCTCCCACAGCCCACGACACCCCGCCAAGCCATCCCCAACGGCGCGGCACTGGCCGTGGACGGGATCAGCCCCCTGGTGACGCCCAATGCCGACTTCTACAGGATTGACACCGCCCTGACGGTTCCTGCCATCGACCCACCCTCGTGGAAGTTGAAGGTCACTGGAATGGTGGAGCGGGAAATCGAACTGGATTTCGCGACCCTCCTCACCAAGCCCATGACGGAGCGGCACATCACCATCGCCTGCGTGTCCAACAACGTCGGCGGAGACCTCATCGGCAACGCACTCTGGCTGGGCTGGCCGGTCCGCGAACTCCTCGCCATGGCGGGTCCCAAAGCCGGCGCGGACATGGTGCTGTCCACCAGCAACGACGGCTGGACTGCCGGTACGCCCCTGGAGGCACTCACGGACGGCAGGGATGCACTGCTGGCCATTGGCATGAACGGTGAACCATTGCCGCTGGAGCACGGCTTCCCCGTACGCATGATCGTGCCCGGACTCTACGGATATGTGTCCGCCACCAAATGGCTGACCGAACTGAAAGTCACCCGGTTCGCTGACGACATCGGGTATTGGACCCCCCGCGGCTGGAGTGACCACGGACCCATCAAAACCCAATCGCGAATCGACGTACCCCGCAACGGCCGGACAGTTAAGGCAGGCAAGGTGCAGTTCGGCGGAGTGGCTTGGGCCCAGCATCGGGGCGTCAAACGGGTGGAGCTGCGCGTTAACCGGGGTCCGTGGCAACAAGCCACCCTGGGAAACGGTATCTCCACCGACACCTGGTACCAGTGGCAGCTCGGCATCGACCTCACAGCCGGCGACTACGAAGTCCAGGTGCGGGCCACGGATTCCACCGGTGAACCCCAGACAGAAGACAAGGCTCCCGTAGCTCCGGATGGTGCCACCGGCTACCACACAATCAGCGTCAAGGTGGCCTGAGGACCTAGTCTGGGTACGTCCGGGTAATTCCCGCACGTCAAAGTAGCCACACAGGAGGATGTCCGTGCCCCGATCTGTTGCAGCCCATCGGCAGGCCGTAGTGGAACTGCTGACCACTGCGAGGGCTGCCAAGGGCAACCTCCGCCTGCCCTTGCTCCAAGCACTGGGGCAAGCGCTCGCCGGTGACGTCTACGCACCCCTCTCACTGCCGCCGTTCCCCAACTCCCAAATGGACGGATTCGCCGTTCATTCAGCAGGGATTCCCGACGGCGGTGCGGAGCTCCGGGTCGCGGCGCCCGTCCCGGCAGGTGCCTCGCCAGCGCCATTGAAGGCCGGCTTCGCCGCCCCCATCATGACCGGGGCCATGATCCCGGAAGGGGCCGACGCCGTCGTGCCCATTGAAAAGGCAACGCCGAACGTCTTTCCCGAGCCAGCCGCCGAAGACGCTACCGTCCGGCTCCCGCCGGTGGCTCACGGAACCTATGTGCGTAACAGTGGCAGCGACATCGAAGCAGGCGGCTTGGCACTGGCGGCCGGGACGCTCCTGGGCCCCGCCCAACTTGGCTTGCTTGCAGCCCTGGGCCTGGACACCGTGGAGGTCCGTGAACCATTCCGCGCGCTGTTGGTCACCACTGGCGACGAAGTGGTGGAACCCGGGCAGGAACTGGCACCCGGCAAGATCTACGATTCCAACGGAACGCTCCTTGAAGCCTCCATGCGCCAAGCCGGCATGGACGTGACGCGGACGGGCATCTCCGACGACAACCCCGAAACCCTCCTGTCAGTCCTCCACCGCTACACCCAGGATCCCCGGAACCCGGTGGACATCATCGTCACCACCGGTGGCGTGAGCAAAGGCGCCTACGAGGTAGTCCGCCAAGCGATGTCCGGCCAGCCAGTGGATTTCCTGCCGGTCGCTATGCAGCCGGGCGGTCCACAAGGCCTGGGAACCTTCGAGGGGACACCCTTCCTGGGCTTCCCCGGAAACCCCGTCAGCTGCCTCGTGTCCTTCGAGATGTTCCTCAGGCCCGCACTTTCCCAGGTCCAGGGAACACCTGCGCCCCGGCCCGTGCAGACGGCCCGCCTCGCCGAACCACTGACCTCGCCCGACGGTAAACACCAGGTCCGGCGCGGAAGCGTGGACCCCGATGGCACAGTGCGCATGGAAGGCGGGGCAGGCTCCCACCTTGTCCACGCACTGGCCCGTGCCAATGCCCTGGTCCAGATCCCCGCCCACGTCACGGAACTCGCCAAGGGTGACGAAGTGGAAGTATGGATGCTGTGAACCACACTCCCGATAACCCAGACGGCCCCGCGGGCCTGACGCATCTCAGGCAGGACGGCACCGCGCAGATGGTGGACGTCTCCGGGAAAGCCGTCACCACGCGTGAGGCCACCGCCACGGCCACTGTCCGCAGCACCGCCGAAGTCCTCGCCTTGTTGGGCGCCGGCGAACTTCCCAAGGGCGACGCGCTCGCCGTGGCGAGGGTAGCGGGCATCATGGCGGCAAAGAAGACCCCCGAACTGATTCCGCTGTGCCATCCCTTGCCGATCTCCAAGGTCACCGTGGACTTTGAGCTGGGCGCGGAATCGGTGGAAGTCCTGGCAACGGTCAAGACAAGGGGCGTCACCGGGGTCGAAATGGAAGCCCTGACCGCCGCGTCGGTTGCGGCGCTCAGCGTCTACGACATGATCAAGGCCGTCGACAAACATGCCGTCCTGGACGATATCCGGGTCCTCGCGAAGAGTGGCGGAAAGAGCGGCGACTGGGACGTCTCCTCCGAACCACGGCACGGGGAGGCCGGAGCATGAGCGCCTGCGAGCCCAACGCGCACGGACCGCGGAAGGCCGGCGTCGTGATCGCGTCCACCCGTGCCGCCGCAGGAATCTACACGGACGAGACCGGGCCGATCATCCTGGACTGGCTGAACGAGCACGGATTCGACACTTTTCCCACCATGGTGGTGCCGGACGGTGAACCTGTAGGTGCTGCCCTGCGTGCCCTGCTGACGCAGGAACCGGCAGTTGTCATCACCAGCGGCGGCACGGGCCTCAGCCCGGACGACCGCACGCCGGAGATGACGCTGCCACTCCTTGACCGCGAAATACCGGGCATCATGGAAGGCATCCGGCGCGCAGGTGCTGCGAAGACGCCCATGGCCATGCTGAGCCGGGGCCATGCGGGTGCGGCGGGAAAATCGTTCATCATCAATCTTCCCGGTTCCCCCAAAGGGGTCATGGATGGGCTGGCGGTCCTGGACCCCGTGATCGGGCATCTCTGTGAGCAGTTGGAAGGAAACCATGGGCACTGAAACAGACTTCGAGGTTGTCAGCGCTGTCCTCAGCGCCGAGCCGATTTCCGTGGACCAAGCCATCAGGGCAGTGGAATCGGAAACTGCGGGTGCGGTGGTCAGTTTCAGCGGCGTCGTGCGTAACCACGACGGCGGCAAAGCTGTTGATCGACTGAGCTACAGCGCGCACCCCACGGCCCACCAGGTCATGTCGGACGTGGTGGCTCAGTTGGTCGCGGAGCACTCCGGCGAAGCCAATCAACCCGTGCGCATCTGGGCCGCGCACCGGATCGGCATGCTGGAGATCGGTGATCCCGCGTTGGTGTGTGCAGTTGCGGCTGCCCACCGGGGCCAGGCGTTCGCCGTCTGCTCGGAACTGGTGGACCGGGTCAAGGAGCAGGTTCCCATTTGGAAAGAGCAGTTCTTCAGTGATGGCACTGTGGAATGGGTCGGCGCAGGGGAGTAGGCGCAAGGTAACGGTTCCCGCCCGTGCCCGGCCCGGCGGTAGGGTTAAACGCATGACCGAACAACTTGCTGTTGCAGTGCTGGGCGCCAACGGGCGTATGGGAATTGAAGCCGTTAAGGCTGTTGAAGCAGCCGAAGACATGAAGCTGGTGGCCGCTTTGGGCCGCGGCGATTCCCTGGACAAACTGCTCGACGCCGGTGCGCAGTATGTTGTTGATCTCACCGTCCCGGACATCACCGAGACCAACGTCCGGTTCGCCGTCGAGCACGGCATCCACGCCGTCGTGGGCACCACAGGCTGGAACGCAGACAGGTTGGAATCCCTCCGCGGACTGCTGGAGTCGAAACCGGAAACAGGCGTGCTGATTGCCCCAAACTTCGCCCTTGGCTCGGTGCTGGCATCCGCCTTTGCTGCCAAGGCCTCGCAGTACTTCGAATCTGTTGAAATCATTGAGTTGCACCACCCCAACAAGGTGGATGCTCCTTCCGGCACGGCTGTGCGCACGGCCCAGCTGATCGCCGAAGCCCGCCAGGAAGCAGGCGTGCCGGCCAGCCCGGACGCCACCGAGACGGCATTGGACGGTGCGCGTGGCTGCGACGTGGACGGGGTACGGGTGCACAGTGTCCGCCTTCGCGGCCTTGTTGCCCACCAGGAGGTCCTCTTTGGCGGTCCCGGCGAACAGCTAACGTTGCGCCACGATTCCTTCGACCGGGCCTCTTTCATGCCCGGCGTCCTTCTTGGACTGCGGAAGGTGGCAGCCAACCCCGGCCTCACGGTCGGCTTGGACGGCTACCTGGATCTGGGGCTCTAGGACATGGGAAATTTCTGGACAGCACTGAAGAAGAACCGCACCAAGATCTGGGTAGGTGCCATCACCTTGTTGCTGGTGCTGTACCTGGTGGTGTCCGTCCAACGCTCCTTCCTCCTGCTTGGCGATCCCAACCTGGTGGCCAAGGGCATAGGAGCCGCCTATCTGGTCCTGCCCGTGGTGGGTGCGTGGGCGCTCATCCGGGAACTGCTTTTTGGTGCCCGCACTGAGCAGATGGCCAAGGTCCTGGAAGCCGAAGGCGGGTTGCCGGAGGACACGCTTCCCCGAACGCCCGGCGGCAGGATTGTCCGGTCGGCAGCGGACGCAGAGTTCGAAAAGTACCGGGCGGAAGCCGAGGCCGCCCCGGAAGATTGGCGCTCCTGGTTCCGGTTGAGCTGCGCCTACGACGCCTCCGGTGACCGCAAGCGGGCCCGCGCGTCCATGCGGGACGCGGTGAAGCTCTTCCGTTCTCAGCCGACTGCCGCCGGACGGTAGCTGCCCAGCCTGGACGCTTGGTGGGCCACCCACTCAAGTGGCCCCCGCCGTCGGAGCAGGGCGAAGCAGCTGCCGATGATGATCGCGGTGATCGCCTGGGTCCAGTACATCCCTTCAGGGGTCCAGCCGGCCGGCAGTGGCCTGTCGGTGAATCCGGAGACCACCCACACATGCGCTGAGTAGAGGCTCAACGTCATGGCTCCCGGACCGCTGAGCAGGACCAGGACGTTGACCTTTGCCCGCTCAGCCACTGTGCCCAGCAGCAGGAACAATCCCACGACAGCGGCAGCCGTGCCCCCGGTGTGCAGGAGGTCCAAGGTGGTGCCCGCGTGCGGGGAGGCGGTGGCCAGCCACCACCACGAATCCACTTGCTGAAGGCCCGTCAGGTTGACCTGCAGCATGCTCTCCAACGGGTACCCGCGGGTACCGGGGAGCGCCTCCAAGGCGGACCTTCCACCCCACGATTCCATGGCCAGGAAGCCCACCGCTTTCGCAAGGACGACTACAGCGCTTCCGCCGGCCAACAGCAGGACCTGTACCTTCGCCGTCGTGAGCGCCATGCGGCCTATGGCAAGCCCCAGCAGCAGGTACGACATCCACTGGAAAACGGGGTAGTAGCCGGTAAAGAAGAGATCGGCCAGAAGCCGTCCCGGTGTCTCCAGGTCCTCAACCTTTGGGTTGTGGCCCAACTGGAGGGGAGGGGTCGTGTCCAGCAGCAGGGGGCGGACCAGGTACGCCAGGACCGGCGAGGCCAGGATCCAGCCCAACGCCAGGAAGCAGAGGGCTTTCAGGCGCAGGCCCAGGAACGGCAGGACGCAGAGGAACAAGACAGCGTAGTGGACCAGGATCACCGCGATGTTGACATCAAGCCCACCCAGGACGAATCCGACGACGGCAATCACCAAGGCGCGCATGGCCACTCCGCCTCTCGCCGACCACAGCCCAGCGCCGCTGGGCGGCTGCTGCTTGCCCGTGCTGAGGGCCAATCCGACGCCGGCCAGCACAGCGAAAAGGGCCGAGGACCGACCTGAAAAGACCAATCCCACGAAAGTCGGGTCCCACTGGGGAGAAGGACCGTACGTCGGGATCAGATGGGTGGACATCATCCCCAGCAATGCCGTACCCCGGGCGGCATCGATCCCCTGGAGCCGGGCGGACGCCGGGCTGGCCCCGTGGGCCTCCTGTCGTGGCGCCGTCCCGTGCGAAGTCATGCAGCGATCGTCTCATAGGCTGCTGGGCGGCAACCCGGCACGGAGCAGCTGGCGAAGAGCGGCCCTTGTCTTCGAATATATGTTCGAATAGCATTACGGCATGAACGATGTTCCAAAGCCGCAGGACCGCCTGTGTGGACCCATGAAGGCAATGAGCCCCGGTGTGGTCGACTTCCTGTTCAGGCAGCTTGTCACCGGCGAACCACCGGAGGACACCCAGTGGCGGAGCGAAGGGACGGTCCTGGCCGAGCAGATGCCGGGAGCTGAGCTCGCCCGCCGGCTGGCGGATACGGATCTTGATTCGCTCACGCCCATTGAACTCTTCGAGTACGTGCGGGCCTCCCAGAGGCTGGTGGCCTGGGCGGAGCAACTCAAGGAGCGGGCTGTGGCGCAGTATTGTTCGGAGCAGCCGGCCCGGACGCCCGGATCCGCCTGACGTTGCCGGTCCGCCTAGGCTGCCGGTGCGGCTGTTCGCCGGAATAGGATGGCCCGGTGACCCAAGCGCACCCCCAATCACCGTCCCCATCGACCATGCCGCGACCCGCCGGGCCTGCGCCAGCGTCAGCAACGCTGCTGGCCGCCGTCGTTCAGTACGAAGCGCTGGGAACGGGCAGTGGGGGAGCGGCTGTCGCCCGGAACGTCGCCGCCCACGTGGAGCTTATCGAAAAGGCCCACGCTGACGGCGCACGGCTGGTGCTGTTTCCAGAGCTCTCCTTGACGGGCTATGAGTTGGACTCATTCGATGCCCCGGAGCATGCGGGTGAGCCTTCGGCCTGGCTGACTGACGGCGATACAAGGCTCCAGCCGCTTCGGGACGCCTGTGCCCATACCGGGACCACGGCAGTGATCGGTGCAGGCTGGCGGGAAGCTGACGGCACTCCACGGTTGGCATCACTCATCATCGGGCCGGATGACTCCCTGCGACCGGCCTTCAAGACCCATCTGCATGGCGCGGAGCATGAGCTGTTCGTCGCCGGGAACGGCCCCGAAATCCTGGAAGTAGACGGGTGGCGGGTGGCTCTTGCCGTATGCGCCGACGCCGCCCAACCGTCCCACGCCGCGGTTGCCGCAGAGTCAGGGGCCGACGTCTACGCAGTGTCAGCCCTGTACGTATCCGGCGAGGAATTGCGCCTGGGACTGCACCTGGGCTCCCGGCCCGCTCCAGCTTGCATGGCTACAGGTCTGGCCCTGGCGCATGAGGACCATCACGCGGAACCCATTCTTGTAACAAGCCGCTGACAGGGTAACGTTTTTCTTATGTCTGACTTGCGCGCCCACAATCCCGCCCTTGGTACCCTGCTGACCGCCATGGTCACCCCGTTCACCGAGGACGGCAAGGTTGACTACGACCAAGCCGCGGCGCTGGCAGAGAAGCTCGTCCAGGACGGTTGCGACGGCCTCGTCGTCACCGGCACCACTGGCGAGACCTCCACCCTCACCGACGATGAAAACCTTGGCATGTTCCGTGCCGTCAAAGAAGCCGTCGGTGGCAAGGCAGCCATCATTGCCGGGACCGGCACCAACGACACCGCCCACTCCGTGCACCTTTCACAGCGTGCAGCAGAGGTAGGCGTTGACGGCCTGCTGATCGTCACCCCTTACTACAACAAGCCCAGCCAGGCGGGCGTCCGCGCCCACTTCGAGACGATTGCCTCCTCCACGGACCTGCCCGTCATGCTCTATGACATCCCGGGCCGCTCCTCCATCGCGATCGCCCCCGAGACCATGATCGGCCTCGCGAAGCACCAGAACATCGTGGCCGTCAAGGACGCCAAGGCCGATTTTGCTGCAGCGACGCGCGTCATGGCAGAAACAGACCTGGTCTTCTACTCGGGCGACGACGGACTGACCCTGCAGTGGATGGCGCTCGGCGCCGTTGGGCTGGTGGGTGTCACCACGCATGTGGCCACGCGCCGCTTCCGCGAATTGATCGACGCCGTCAATGCCAACGACCTCGCCACGGCAAGGGCCATCAACTTTGAACTGGAACCCGTGGTTCGTGGAACCATGACGCGGGTCCAAGGCGCAGTAGCCGCCAAGCAGATTCTCAAGTGGCAGGGAGTCCTGCCCAACTCGGTTGTCCGTTTGCCCCTCGTGGAGCCGGACGCGGCCGAGATCGACATCATCCGCGGGGATTTGGCGGAAGCCGGAATGGACTTCGACGTCCAGGACGGTTCCGCCGGAAAGTAGCAAAATATGACCCAAACCGCCCTTCCCGGACTGGTTACTCCGCCGAAATTGCCCAAGGGCACGCTGCGGATTGTTCCGCTCGGTGGACTGGGAGAGATCGGCCGCAACATGGCCGTCTTCGAAATCGACGGCAAGCTGCTGGTCGTTGACTGCGGCGTGCTCTTCCCCGAGGAGACCCAGCCCGGCGTCGATTTGATCCTGCCCGATTTCTCTTACATTGAGGACCGGCTCCAGGACGTCGTGGGTGTCGTGCTGACCCACGGACACGAGGACCACATTGGTGCCGTTCCCTATCTGCTGCGCCTTAAAGCAGACATCCCGCTGATCGGTTCCCAGCTGACGCTTGCCCTGGTGGAAGCGAAGCTCCAGGAACACCGGATCAAGCCGTACACCCTCACCGTCACCGAGGGCCAGGTGGAGCAGTTCGGTCCCTTCGAGTGTGAATTCGTGGCCGTCAACCACTCCATCCCGGATGCCCTTGCAGTTTTCATCCGAACCGCGGGCGGCAACGTCCTCCACACCGGTGACTTCAAAATGGACCAGTTACCGCTGGACGGCCGCATCACTGACCTCAGGCACTTCGCGCGCCTGGGCGAAGAAGGCGTGGATCTGTTCATGGCCGATTCCACCAACGCGGACGTTCCTGGGTTCACGACGGCCGAGAAGGAAATCGGCCCCACCCTTGACCGTCTGTTCGGCCAGGCCAAGAAGCGCATCATCGTGGCTTCCTTCTCCTCGCATGTCCACCGCGTGCAGCAGGTCCTCGATGCTGCGGCCAAGCATGGCCGCAAGGTGGCGTTCGTTGGCAGGTCCATGGTCCGCAACATGGCCATCGCCGCGAAGCTTGGGTACCTTGATGTGCCGGACAACATCCTGGTGGACATCAAGAACATCGATAACATGCCCGATGACCGCGTGGTCCTGATGTCCACAGGTTCACAGGGTGAGCCCATGGCGGCACTTTCCCGCATGGCCAACGGTGATCACCGCGTGATCGTCGGCAAGGGTGACACCGTTATTCTGGCATCGAGCCTCATCCCGGGAAACGAGAACGCCGTCTTCCGCATCATCAACGGCCTCCTCAAGCTCGGGGCCGACGTCATCCACAAGGGCACGGCAAAGGTCCACGTCTCGGGGCACGCCGCCGCCGGCGAACTGCTGTACTGCTACAACATCCTCGAGCCGCTCAATGCCATGCCGGTGCACGGCGAGACCCGCCACTTGATCGCCAACGGCAACATCGCCTTGGAGTCCGGAGTGCCCTCAGAAGGCATCATCCTGAGCGATAACGGAACCGTCATCGACCTCAAGGACCACAAGGCGGACGTCGTTGGCCAGGTGGAGGTCGGGTTCGTCTACGTTGACGGCTCCAGCGTCGGCGAAATCACCGACGCTGATTTGAAGGACCGACGCATCCTGGGCGATGAGGGGTTCATTTCCATCATCACGGTGATCAACCGCACCACGGGCAAGATAGTTTCGGGTCCGGAGATCCATGCCCGCGGCGTGGCCGAGGATGATTCCGTCTTTGACGAGATCATTCCCAAGATCAATGCCGCGCTGGAAGATGCCGTGTTGAACAACGCCGATCACACCAACCACCAGTTGCAGCAAGTGGTGCGGAGGATTATCGGCACCTGGGTCAACCGTAAGCTTCGCCGCCGGCCCATGATCATCCCGGTGGTCCTGGAAGCTTAAGCTTCGAGAGCCAGCAACATGCATGCCCAAGGGGGCCTGAAATCCGCGGATTTCAGGCCCCCTTGGGGTAGCGTGGCACTTATGGCGACCCGTACTACCTCCACGCCACGAGGCAGCTCCAGCAGTAAATCCGGCGGCACAGGCCGAGGCGCGGCTGCCCCCAAAAGCGGTGCAACGGCGGCCAAAAGCGGCCGGGGCAGCACTGCGCGCACCAAGCAAGCTGCCGCCGTCGAGCCCCAGGCTCCGCTCCCGTTGCGGCTGCTGGCAGGCGCGTGGCAGGGCATTGGACACGTGGTGGGTGCCGGTGTCCGGCGTATCGGCCACGACGTCAGCGACCTCGATCCCGAGGACCGTCGCGACGGTGCCGCATTGTTCAACCTGGTGTTGGGCATAGCGATTGCCACTTTCGCCTGGTGGGGACTCACCGGTTGGCTGCCCGACATCGTCTACAGCGTGGTGAACGGAACGTTCGGCTGGATGTCCCTGGTCCTGCCGTTCATGCTCTTCATCTGCGCCTTCCGCCTGTTCCGGAAGCCACAGGACGGCCGCGGCAACAACCGCGTGGGCATCGGCTTCATGATCATGACCGTCGCAGGATCGGCGCTGGCCCACGTTATTGGTGGCTTGCCTTCCGTGGCGGACGGCTTCGACGGCCTGCGCAGGGCGGGCGGCATGCTCGGCTTCCTGGCCGCCGCTCCCTTCGCCGCCATCCATCCAGCTATCCCTGTGCTCCTTTACAGCCTGCTGGCCTTCGTCTCGGTGCTGATCGTGACGGCGACGCCGTTCGGTGCCATCCCGTCCCGGATCCGCGGGGCCTACAACCACCTCATGGGCGTCGACCTGATGGACGGTTCCGGCAAGGACGACCACGACCGCAGCTATCTGTACGAGAATGAAGCACCCAAGCCGCGGAAGAAGAAGCGGGTGCGCCTCTTCGGCAGGGACGAGGAAACCGACGCCGGCCTGGAAGGTTACGTCGGGGACGAGGCCTTTGAGCACGCCATAGTGGACGACGACGAAACTCCGGGTCCGTCCGAACCTCGCGTACCGCCGGGCGTGCGGCGTCCGACCCAGGCCGAGATCGCCGTCGGGAAAATCAAGGCCGCCCAGGGACTCGCGGGCGCAACGCCGGGTATCGATAACCCCACCGAAGCCATTCCCGTCCTGACCCCGGAGATGACGGCGCCTGCACCTGCAATCGCCCAGGTACCCGCGAAACCGGCAGGCGCACCGCTTCCGCAAACACCCATTCCCCAGCGCACGGAGCAGTTGTCCTTGGCGGGCGATGTTACTTACACGCTTCCGGCTTCGGACTACTTGACCCCGGGTTCCATCCCGAAGGAGCGCACGGAAGCCAACGACGCCGTCGTCGCTGCCCTGACTGACACCCTCACGCAGTTCAACGTCGATGCGTCGGTGACAGGCTTCAGCCGCGGTCCGACCGTGACGCGCTATGAAATCGAGCTGTCTCCAGGAACCAAAGTGGAGCGGGTCACCGCCCTGTCGAAGAACATTTCCTATGCCGTGGCGTCCAGCGACGTGCGGATCCTGAGCCCGATTCCGGGCAAGTCAGCCATCGGCATCGAAATTCCCAACACGGACCGCGAAACCGTCTCCTTGGGCGACGTGCTGCGGAGCCAGAACGCGCGGCGCACGGACCACCCCATGGTCATGGGCGTCGGCAAGGACGTCGAGGGCGGCTACGTGGTGGCCAACCTGGCAAAGATGCCGCACTTGCTCGTCGCCGGTGCCACCGGTGCCGGTAAGTCCAGCTTCGTGAACTCGATGATCACCTCCATCCTCATGCGGGCCACGCCGGATGAAGTGCGCATGGTCATGGTTGACCCCAAGCGCGTGGAACTCACGGCCTATGAGGGCGTCCCGCACCTGATCACGCCCATCATCACCAATCCCAAGAAGGCTGCGGAAGCGTTGCAGTGGGTGGTCCGGGAGATGGACGCACGCTACGACGACCTCGCCAATTACGGCTACAAGCACATTGACGATTTCAACAAGGCTGTGCGGGCCGGCAAAGTAGTGCCCCCGGTCGACTCCAAGCGGGTCATCAAGCCGTACCCGTACCTGTTGGTGATCGTCGATGAGCTTGCCGACCTCATGATGGTGGCCCCACGTGATGTTGAAGACTCGATTGTCAGGATCACCCAGCTGGCCCGTGCCGCCGGTATCCACCTGGTCCTGGCTACCCAGCGCCCGTCAGTGGACGTCGTCACCGGCCTGATCAAGGCAAACGTCCCATCCCGAATGGCGTTCGCAACGTCCTCCGTGACGGACTCCCGCGTGGTCCTGGACCAGCCGGGCGCGGAGAAGCTCATCGGCCAAGGTGACGCGCTGTTCCTGCCGATGGGTGCCTCCAAGGCGATGCGCGTCCAGGGTGCTTGGGTGACCGAATCCGAGATCCATAAGGTAGTGGAGCACGTCAAGGGCCAATTGCAGGCCGTCTACCGTGACGACGTTGCCGCAGAGGCCCCGAAGAAGCAGATTGACGACGACATCGGAGACGACCTCGACGTGCTGCTGCAGGCCACCGAGCTTGTGGTGACTACGCAGTTCGGTTCGACCTCCATGCTGCAGCGCAAGCTTCGGGTGGGCTTCGCCAAAGCCGGTCGCCTCATGGACCTCCTGGAGTCCCGCGGCGTCGTGGGCCCTTCAGAGGGTTCGAAGGCCCGCGATGTCCTGGTCAAACCCGACGACCTCGCCGCCGTCCTGGCAGCGATGAAGGGGCAGGAGTCACCGGCTGCGCCCGATGCCCACACTGCGGCGCTGAGCGACAACGCGAACTCGAACATCGCCGTCGGCGGTTATGCGGAGGACCTTGTCCAGGCGGACCTGGACAACCGGACGCAGGCCATTGAGTACTACGACGGTGCTGACGGTCCCGATGACGAAGAAGGCGGCGAAGACGCCTGGTCCCTCACGGGACGGTAACGCTCCGGGCGACGGTGCCGGAGACGGTAGCCTAGAGGGGTGACTACAGCCGAGGGTGATAACGCGACGTCCAGCAGCTCCGACATCTGGAACCTGCCCAACATCCTCACGATGCTCCGCATTGTCCTGGTGCCGTTCTTCGTCTGGTTCCTTGTGGCCGACAACGGCAACAACGGGATTTGGCGCTGGGCCGCGGTGGTTGCTTTCGCAGTCGCCATCTACACGGACAAGCTCGACGGCGACATCGCCAGGGCACGGGGCCTCATTACCAACTTCGGCAAGATTGCCGACCCCATAGCCGACAAGCTCCTCATCGGTTCCGCGCTGGTGCTGCTGTCCATACTGGGGGAGCTGCCCTGGTGGGTCACCATCCTGATCCTTGTCCGGGAGTGGGGCATCACCGCCCTGCGATTCGTTGTGATCCGCTACGGAGTGATGCCTGCCTCCCGGGGCGGCAAACTCAAGACAGTCATCCAGACCGTAGCCATTTTCCTGTACGTCCTGCCGCTGAAGGCGATCGCGCCGTGGCTGGGAGACGTTGCTTTCTGGGTCATGATGGTGGCCCTGGCCATCACGCTGTGGACCGGCGTCGAATACGTTGTCCAGGCCATGCGGCTTCGGGCAGCCGGACGCCGCGCGTGAGTACTCACGCCTCAGGGTCCGGCGGCGCCCAAACCGCGACGGCGGCAGTTGCGGCGGCAATCGAACGGCACCTGACGGTGGCTACGGCCGAGTCGCTCACGGCCGGTTTGGTAGCTGCCACCCTCGCCAACACGCCTGGAGCATCCGGGATGCTCCAGGGCGGCGTGGTGGCCTACCAGAATTCAGTCAAAGCCGATGTCCTGGGGGTCCCGGCCCACTTGCTTGCTGCCGTTGGGTCCGTCGACGGCGGTGTCGCCGAGGCAATGGCCGACGGCGCGCGACGCGCCTGCGGGTCCGACGTCGGGATTTCCACCACCGGAGTAGCCGGACCGGAGCCCCATGACGGCAAAGCAGTGGGAACAGTCTTTATAGGTGTGGCAACGCCAACGTCGGTTTCCGCGTTCGAGTACCGGTTTTCCGGTGATCGGCAGGCCATCCGGGAGCAGGCCTGCGAGGCCGCAATGGTGCGTCTCCTTGCCGCGCTAAGTGACGTTGGTTACCGTTCGTAAAGTAGCCGGGAACAAAAACAGATTGCCAATAGTTGTGTCATTGTGTCGCTTCGGAAGAGCCGGGGCGCCTAGGATGTAGAAACCAACCCGGTCCGCCAGCCAGCGAACCGGATGAACGAGGGAGCAAGGCGATACAGATGGTAAAGCAGCCCGTATCCGTGAACGGCGTTGTCCGCTGGAAGGATGTGGGCTTGGCTGATCAGACACAGAGCGAACAGAAGGAGCGCAAAATGGTTGTACTACGCCACGAGATCGGTGATGTACTGCGCGATGTCCGCCAGCGTCAGGGCCGTACCCTCCGCGAGGTTTCGCACAGCGCCCGTGTCTCACTCGGTTACTTGAGTGAAGTTGAACGCGGCCAGAAGGAGGCTTCTTCCGAGCTCCTGTCCTCGATCTGCACAGCCCTGGATGTTCCGTTGTCCCACATGCTCCGCGAAGTCAGCGACCGCGTAGCCGTCGCTGAAGGCGTGTCCGTGCCGGACACCGTTCCGCAGGAATTTTCACAGCGTTACGGTCGCGACCTGGACCTCACGGACGACTTCCCGCAGGGAATGCTCTCCGGAGCCCGGTAACCGTTACACAGGAATGAAGGAAGGGTCCCCAGCCGTCGGCTGGGGGCCCTTCCTTGCTGTATTCGGTGCTTGTGGGCGCTTGGTTCCTTGATGGGGGAGCGCTGGCCCCGGCGCAACCTAGGCTGGGTCGTCCGGAGTGTTTTCCTTGAGAGTGACATCCCTCAATACGCCATCGCCGTAGATGGCGTTGAGTCGGCCCATGTAGTCCGCCAGTGTCTGGACGTCCTCCAGCGGCCACTCACCGAGCCGTTCCCGGAACACCTGCCGGCGCGCGTCCTGGACCTGGTGCATCTTCTCTTCGCCCTTCTCCGTCAGTCGGATGGACTGGGCGCGGCCGTCCTGCGGATCGGCTTCCTTGTATACGAGGCCAATGCTTTCCAGGAAGGCGATTTGGCGGCTGACAGAGGGCTTGCCCACCCCGATGCACGTAGCGAGCTCGGTGAGCCGGATGGGACCTTCCCTCCGTATGACGGTAAGGAGTCCGTAGGCAGCCGGCTCCATGTCCGGATGGACCTGTCGGGACAATTGGTGGGAGATTGAACGGGCGCGGCGCCAGAGCAGGCTCAGCTGGTGTTCCACCTGCTGGAGGGCGTCGTCCACGGCGTCGCCTGCAGGGACCGTGTCGGGCGCGCTCTGGAGAGGATTGCTCATGGCAACCATTCTAGAGTCCGGCGGCATGAGAGACTCTATCCGTGAGGGCAAGTGACTTTTGGCGATTGATGGACGACGAATTCGGGGCCGGCTACTCCCGGGTTCTGGCCAGCTCCCTGGTGCTTGCCGGCGTCGGTGGACGCACTGCGGTGGAGGCCCTGGCGGCCGGGTACCAGCCCCGCGAAGTGTGGTTGGCCCTGTGCGACGTCCAGGATGTCCCCCTCGAACGCAGGTTGGGCAAGGACATCAAGCCGGCCTCCAGCTAAGTACGTTGAGGTCTCCGCGGCGTGACACGCCGACCCATTGTTCGAATATCTGTTCGGATGGGGATATGCTCACGGAAGAGGAAAATTGATCCTGAAAGACGCATTCCACGGCATCCAGCGGTCCCGTTTATCCACATAGCAGGGGTCGGCTTGTAAAAATGTCCGGGCACCGTAATAGCGTCGGTCATGACAGGAAAGCGGCCCTTCGGGCCACTCCACAGCGAGAAAGCATCAGAGGTGTGAACCATGGCGGCAGCCCCGGATCGTGAGAAGGCGCTCGAAGCAGCGCTTGCCCAGATCGACAAGCAGTTCGGCAAAGGCTCTATCATGCGCCTGGGTGACGACACCCGTGCGCCCATCGAGGTCATTCCTACCGGGTCTATTGCCTTGGACGTAGCCCTGGGCATTGGCGGACTGCCGCGCGGGCGTGTCGTGGAGATCTATGGCCCGGAATCCTCGGGTAAGACCACCGTTGCCCTCCACGCGGTAGCCAACGCGCAGCGCGCCGGCGGTATTGCGGCCTTCATCGATGCCGAGCACGCGCTCGACCCAGACTACGCAGCAAAGCTGGGCGTGGACACCGACGCGCTCCTGGTCTCGCAGCCGGACACCGGCGAGCAGGCCCTGGAAATCATGGACATGCTGGTGGGCTCCGGCTCGCTGGACATCATCGTCATCGACTCCGTTGCAGCTTTGGTTCCGCGCGCCGAAATTGAAGGCGAAATGGGTGACTCCCACGTTGGCCTCCAGGCTCGCCTCATGAGCCAGGCCCTGCGTAAGATCACCGGCCGCTTGAGCCAGACCAAGACCACCGCCATTTTCATCAACCAGTTGCGTGAAAAGATCGGTGTCTTCTTCGGCTCCCCGGAAACCACCACCGGTGGTAAGGCGCTGAAGTTCTACGCTTCCGTGCGCATCGATGTCCGGCGCATCCAAACCCTGAAGGAAGGTGCGGATTCCGTGGGTAACCGCACCAAGGCAAAGATCGTCAAGAACAAGATGGCTCCGCCGTTCAAGATCGCCGAGTTCGACATCATCTACGGGCAGGGCATTTCCCGCGAGGGCGGGATCATCGACATGGGTGTCGAGCACGGCATCATCAAGAAGTCCGGCTCATGGTTCACCTATGACGGTGACCAGCTTGGCCAGGGCATGGAGAACTCGCGTCGATTCCTGCGCGATAACCCTGAACTGGCTCAGGAGCTGGAGCGTCTGATCAAGGAAAAGCTCGGCGTAGGTGTCAAGCCTGAGGAAGACTCGCCGAAGCTGAAGGCCGTTGACGGCTAGGAAAGGTCCGGACCCGGACTCTTCAGTTGCGGCTGATCCTGAACCAGATCCCGAGTCCGTGGCGCGTGCCATCGTCCTGAGGCAATTGACGATGGCGCCGCGGAGCCGGCTGCAGCTGTCCCGGAAACTGGCCGAGCGGAATGTCCCTGAAGACGTGGCCGAGGCTGTCCTGGACCGGTTCGAAGAGGTTCAGCTGATCGACGACGCCGAGTTCGCCAGGATGTGGGTCCGTAGCCGGTCGCAAAGCAAGAAGCTCGCCAAGGGCGCACTTCGCCGCGAACTTTCAGACAAAGGCATTGAGCTGGAAGACGCAGAAGAGGCGCTCTCCCAGCTCAGCGATCAGGACGAGGAACTGGCAGCGCGTGAGCTCGTTCAACGCAAGCTGCGGCCTGGCATTGACTTGGCCGATCGCGCGGAGCGGGACAAGTACACACGTCGTCTTGCCTCGATGCTCGCACGCAAGGGCTACGCGCCCTCCTTGGCCTTCAGGATCGTCGGTGAGGTGCTGGCAGAAGCCGGTACCCTTGAGTAGTGAGTTTGACCATTCCTTCCCCAGCAGCTTCCGCCAATCCTTCGGCCGCGCCCCGGACTTACCAGGTCCGGACCTTTGGCTGCCAGATGAATGTCCACGATTCCGAGCGGATGGCCGGACTCCTCGAGGACGCGGGCTACGTACCGGCTGACGGTGACATCGCCGACGTCGTGGTTTTCAACACCTGCGCTGTTCGGGAAAATGCGGATAACAAGCTCTACGGCAACCTGGGCCAGCTGCGGCAGGTCAAGGAAGCGCACCCCGGAATGCAGATTGCCGTTGGTGGCTGCCTGGCCCAGAAAGACCGCGAGACCATCGTGAAGAAGGCGCCATGGGTGGACGCCGTTTTCGGCACCCACAACGTTGGTGCCCTTCCGGCCCTCCTGAACCGTGCTCGTCACAACAACGAGGCACAGCTTGAGATCCTCGAATCGCTGGATGTGTTCCCGTCAACGCTCCCCACCAAGAGGGACTCGGTGTACTCCGGCTGGGTGTCCATTTCTGTCGGCTGCAACAACACCTGTACGTTCTGCATCGTTCCCTCGCTGAGGGGCAAGGAAAGGGACCGCCGTCCCGGGGAGATCCTGGCAGAGATCCAGGCCCTGGTGGATGATGGCGCAGTCGAGGTGACGTTGCTTGGGCAGAACGTGAACTCATACGGGGTGGAGTTCGGGGACCGGCAGGCGTTCTCCAAATTGCTCAGGGCCTGCGGGGACATCGAAGGACTGGAGCGCGTGCGTTTCACGAGTCCGCACCCGGCTGCGTTCACCGACGACGTCATTGACGCCATGGCCGAGACGCACAATGTCATGCCCCAGCTGCACATGCCGCTGCAGTCGGGCTCGGACAAGGTCCTTAAGGACATGCGCCGTTCCTACCGCTCCAGCAAGTTCCTGGGAATCCTGGACAAGGTCCGGGAGCGCATCCCCAACGCCGCGATCACCACCGACATTATTGTTGGCTTCCCCGGTGAGACTGAAGAAGACTTCCAGGCAACGCTTGATGTCGTGGAAAAGTCACGCTTTTCCTCGGCCTTCACCTTCCAATACTCCAAGCGTCCCGGCACACCTGCTGCCGATTTGCCGGACCAGCTCCCCAAGGCCGTTGTCCAGGAACGGTTCGAGCGCCTCACCGCCCTGCAGGACCGCATCGCCGCCGAGGAGAATGCAAACCAACGTGGCCGGCAGGTGGAAGTTCTGGTGACCGCCCAGTCCGGTCGCAAGGCCGAGGAAACGCATCGGCTGTCTGGCCGATCCAAGGACCAGCGGTTGGTTCACTTCTCCGTCCCAGCGGGGGCTGAAACGCCTCGTCCGGGTGATTTTGTCACGGTGACCATCACCGAAGCCGCGGCATTCCACCTTGTGGCGGATCCTGCCACCACGGAGGACTACGTGCTGCGGAGATCCCGTGCGGGCGACGCATGGGACCGGGCACAGGCAGATTCCTGCGGTGTTCCTGCACCCGGCTCACTCTCCGCAAAGGGTGGCGTGTCCCTGGGCATGCCATCGCTGCCCGTACGCCGCTCCTAGGGCGGGCAGCGCGACGTGTCGTTCTCCCACCCTGAACCGCAGCCTCCCGTCATTGCCGTGGTTGGACCGACCGGATCCGGCAAATCGGATCTCGGGGTCGATCTTGCCCTGGCTTTGGACGGTGAAGTGATCAACGCGGATGCCCTGCAGTTCTACCGCGGTATGGACATCGGAACGGCCAAGATCACCGTGGAAGAACGCAAAGGCGTTCCCCATCACCTTCTTGACACCATGGATGTCACCGAGGAGGCCAGTGTCGCGGACTTCCAGGCGGAGTGTCGCGCCGCCATCCAGGAGATCCATTCCCGTGGCAAGCGTGCCATCCTCGTGGGAGGTTCCGGGCTCTACGTCCGGGCGGCGCTGGACGTACTGGAGTTCCCGGGGACCGATCCATCGGTTCGGCAGGAACTCGAGCAGGAATGCGAAGCACATGGGTTGGCGCCGCTGAGGACCAGGCTGGAAGCGGTCGATCCCGTGTCTGCAGCGCGGTTAGGGGATGCCCGCCGCGTGATCCGGGCACTTGAGGTCCACCGGATAACGGGCCGTCCGTTCAGCTCCTTCATGCCTCAGCGTGAGTATTTCCAGCCCGCTGTACAAATTGGCCTGTCGGTGGACCGTGAGGTCCTCCGGGAAAGACTCGCCCAAAGGGTGCATCGGATGGTTGCAGCCGGGCTTCAGGATGAAGTGGAGCGCCTCGATGCCGCCGGTTTGAGGAACGGCAAGACAGCCTCCCGGGCCTTGGGATACGCCCAATTCCTCAAAGTGCTCGACGGCGGGGCTGACGTCCCCGCTGCCGCTGAAGAGACCATCGTTGCTACGCGCCAGTTCGCCCGGCGTCAGTTGACGTGGTTCCGGGCGGATCCGCGGATCACGTGGTTGGACTGGCAAGACCCCGGGCTCGTGGCCAAGGCAGCAGCTGCGGCCTGACGAATTTCGGACCGGCGAGCCGTGGCAGGTAGCCTAGTGCCATGGACGAAACCGCTTCCCTTTCCGCTGAGCAGCCCGCTGCTGCCGGCGCTTCCGTAACCGCTGCCAATCTGTCCGGGCTGGCGTTTTCCAAGGGCCACGGAACGGGTAATGACTTCGTCCTCATTGCGGACCCAGGCGACGCCCACGAGATCACCCCGGAGCAGGTCGCCCAGCTATGCGACCGGCACCTCGGCGTTGGGGGAGATGGCCTGATCCGTGCGGTGCCCTCGAGGTTCCTTCCCGAAGGCCGCGCCCTGCTTGAACAGGACCCTGCCGCTGAGTGGTTCATGGACTACCGCAACGGTGACGGTTCCCTGTCGGAGATGTGCGGCAACGGAGTTCGGGTCTTCGTCCATTTCCTCATCGCCGAAAAGCTGGTGGAACTGGGTCCGGGCGAGACTTTGACCATTGGCACCCGTGGCGGCGTCAAGAAGGTAGTGCGCACCGCCACGGGTTATGCCGTGGACATGGGGCCTTGGGAATTCATTTTCCCCAAAGAAGCCACCAGCAAAGCCATGGATGCCCTGGTCAGCGCGGACGGCCTCGAAGTTGCCCGGCCGGGCCTCTCAGTCAGTATGGGAAACCCCCACACAGTGGTCGCACTGGCGGAGCTCAGCGAGCTGACGGCCACGCAGCTGTTCAAGCCTCCTGTCGTGGATCCCAAACCTGCCAACGGAACCAATGTCGAATTCGTCGTTCCCGCCGAACCGCTGGTTGAAGACGGTGTGGGAACCATCACCATGCGTGTCCACGAACGTGGCGTGGGGGAGACGCAGTCATGCGGCACGGGCGCTTGCGCCGCAGCCGTGGCCATCCGTCACTGGGCCGGCAGTACGGCCCCGAACGACTGGCACGTTAAGGTACCGGGCGGCGTCGTGGGTGTGAAGTTCTTCCCGGGTGCCGGCGGCCGTGAGCACGTTGAGCTCAGCGGTCCCGCCGTGATCGTAGCTACTGGGACGCTTTCCTGACCCTGATGATCCTGAAGGACTTGGACGTGCTTTCACGGGACACCGTGAAGGTGCTGTCTAGTTCTTCGGCCAGCCAGCGTTGGAGCGAGTCCGACCCCAGGTTTTTCTGGACCACCAACCAGGCGTTGCCCCCCGGTGCCAGGCGCGGGAGCCAGGTCAAGAGCAGCGTGTGAAGTTCCGCCTTGCCGATCCGGATGGGCGGGTTCGACCAAATGGTGTCGAACTCCAGGTCGGGATCCACTTGGTCGGGAAGGCTGGCCGTTACGTTGTCCAGGCCAAGCGCCGCAGCATTCTCGTTGGTCAGGGTCACGCATCGCTCATTGACGTCCACGGCGTAAACCCGTGCATGGGGAGCCTTCAATCCGAGGGTCAGGGCTATGGGGCCCCATCCGCAACCGACATCCAGAAGGTTGCCCTGCGGTGCCGGGGGCGGAACTTCCGAGAAGAGGATCGCAGTGCCCTTGTCCACGCCGTCGGGGCTGAAGATACCCGAGGAGGTCTGCAGGTGGCGGGTAGCGCCGGCTAGCTCCACCGTGAGTAGTTTGCGGGTGAAGGGTCCAGCTGGCTGGGCAGTGAAATAGTGTGCAGACTCCATAATTTGCCAGATTAGTGGGCCGACGGCGACATGGGAAACTGCCGCATCCCGCTGATGGGTTGACAGCGGCTGCTAAAGTGGAAGTCATGTTCTTGATCTTTGAGTAGTCTGCCGAAACACGGCACCGCCCGCGATGCAGGTGCGCTTGGCCCCGAGCCAAGCGCACGGCCTTTCCGCCCGGCAGGTCCCACCTGGCAAAGTCAGCCAATGCACGGCGCAGCTGACTGACACTGAAGAAGATCACACCATCCAGTGCCTTGGCGTAACCGTTGACGACGGCTGCCAGGAAGAACGGATGTCAAATTCCTTGGTTGCCCCGGACCTCCGCGCGGACCCTATTTCGTTTGAATCGCAGCGGCCTTCCCTGCCTTGGAGGCACGGCCGCGCAGCACACAGGAGGCCCCTTTGGCCCAAGCCCGTCAGCCCAGCGCGAATAGCGCCCCATCAGCAAGCAAACAGCACTATTCTGGAATAGCCGAACAGTCTAAGGAGACCATGACCACCCAGAAGCACTCCGGATCCGATTCCGACGCCCAGGACATGAGTCCTGAACAAATCCAGGCCGTCATCGACCGGATTCTTTCCAAGGATGTACCTGCGCAGGCATCCAATGACAACGAGGCCGGCAGTGTGTTCGGCAAGGCGCAGGCGATCTCGACGCTGGACCAGGAACACAGCATTTACGACGGCGACCAGGAAGATCTGGCTGAACGCCGGGCCCTGCGTCGCACGGCCGGGCTTTCCACGGAACTCGAAGACGTCACCGAGGTCGAATACCGGCAGTTGCGCCTTGAGCGCGTCGTCCTTGCCGGCCTGTGGACTGAGGGAACGCTCGCAGACGCAGAGAACTCGCTGCGCGAGCTGGCTGCTTTGGCCGAGACCGCCGGCTCGGAGGTTCTGGATGGCTTGGTCCAGCGCCGTACCAAGCCGGACCCCGGGACTTTCCTGGGATCAGGTAAGGCCCAGGAGCTGAAGGACATCGTGGCAGCCACGGGTGCCGACACCGTGGTGGTCGACACCGAACTGGCACCTTCGCAGCGACGTGGACTCGAAGACATCGTCAAGGTCAAGGTGGTGGACCGCACCACACTGATCCTCGACATCTTCGCCCAGCACGCCAAGAGCCGCGAGGGCAAGGCCCAGGTTGAGCTGGCCCAGCTTGAATACCTCCTGCCGCGTCTTCGTGGTTGGGGCGACTCCATGTCCCGCCAGGCAGGTGGCCAGGTGGGTGGAGCCGGAGCCGGTATGGGTTCGCGTGGTCCTGGTGAAACCAAGATCGAACTGGACCGCCGTCGAATCCGCACGCGCATGGCCAAGCTGCGGCGTGAAATCGCCGCGATGAAGCCGGCGCGCGAGACCAAACGTGCCAACCGCCGTCGCAATGCCGTTCCGTCCGTCGCTATTGCCGGGTACACCAACGCAGGCAAGTCCTCGCTGCTCAACCGCCTGACGGACGCGGGTGTCCTGGTGGAGAACGCTTTGTTCGCCACCTTGGATCCCACAGTCCGCAAGGCCCAGACCCCGGACGGCATCGGGTACACGCTTGCCGATACCGTGGGGTTTGTCCGTTCGCTGCCTACCCAGCTGATCGAAGCCTTCAGGTCCACGCTGGAGGAAGTTGCGGATGCGGACTTGATCCTGCATGTCGTCGACGCTTCGCACCCGGATCCCGAGGGACAGATCGCCGCAGTGCGGTCCGTGTTCACGGAAGTCGATGCCCGTAAGGTCCCGGAAATCATTGTCCTGAACAAGGTCGATGTCGCCGATCCCTTCGTCGTTGAGCGACTGAAGCAAAAGGAGCCCCGCCATGCGGTGGTTTCAACCCGCACGGGCGAGGGCATCGCGGAACTGCTGGAGGATATCAGCCGGTCCATTCCGCGGCCGGGGGTACGCCTTGAGCTGTTGATTCCCTACGACCGCGGAGACATGATCAGCAAGCTGCACAGCTCCGACTCGGAAATCCTGAGCCTTGACCACGAGGAATCCGGGACGCGCGTGGTTGTCATGGTCCGCGAAGGACTGGCAGCCGAACTGGAGTCATTCGTCAGCAATGGTTGAGAAGGTGGCGGCGGACGCCGTCGAGTCGGTGGGCGAACAGGCCACCCTCGAATTGTTGGACCGGGCTGTTGCCGGCATGGGCGGACAAAGCCGTGCCGGCCAGCACGAGATGGCCAAACACGTTGCCCGGGCAATCGAGACCGGGGAGCATCTGCTGGTCCAGGCGGGGACCGGAACAGGTAAGTCGTTGGCGTACCTGATTCCGTTGATCGCGCATTCGATGGACAGCAATAAACCAACTCTCGTGTCCACCGCCACCTTGGCACTGCAGACCCAGATCGTAGGCCGGGACCTTCCCCGGCTGCTGGAAAGCATCAACCCCGCTCTTAAGCGCCCCGTCAATGTGGCGTTGGTGAAGGGGCGGGCAAACTACGTCTGCCTGCAGAAACTTGAGGGGGGTTTCCCCAGCGAGGAGCCCTCCGAGGGACAACTGTTCTCACTGGGCGAGGACACCAGCGTTCCGCACTTTGCTGCGTCCATGGGCGGGCCGCAATCGCAGCTCGGCAAGGAAGTGGTCCGGCTTCGTGAGTGGGCCGGGAAGACGTCCACCGGCGATCGCGACGAACTCATGCCGGGGGTCACCGACCGTGCATGGCGGCAGGTTTCGGTCACATCCATGGAGTGCCTCGGGGCGCAAAAATGCCCCATGGCCGAGGAATGCTTCAGTGAACTCGCAAGGTCCCGCGCAGCGGAAGCGGATGTCGTCGTCACGAATCACGCGATGTTGGCCGTGAGTGCGTTTGAGGGCCTGGCCGTGCTCCCCGAGTACGACGTCGTGGTGGTCGATGAGGCCCACGAACTTCAGGATCGCGTGACCGGAGCCGTGTCCGGTCAGTTGTCCGTGGCCATGGTCCATGCTGCAGCGTCCAGTGCGCGCAAGCACACGGCCATTACTGTGGATGCCCTCAACGCTGCGGCCGACCGGCTGGATATGGCCATCGCAGGCGTGCCCAATGGCTTGTTGCCCAACGGACTCAACGATGAACAGCTCGACTGCCTTGACCAGTTGCGCGACGCCACACGCGCGGCACTCTCGGATTCGAAGACGGACTCTTCAAACGCGGTCGACGGCGGTCGGCAACTGGCGCGATCACGGCTCATGCTCATCCTGGAATTGTGCGAACGTTTGCTCGCCGCCAAGGAGAACAGGGAAGTGGTGTGGTTCTCGCGAAACAGCAACTTCGACCCCCAGCAGGGCTACTCCCAGCCTGATGAAACAGCACCCGCCCTCATTAACATTGCGCCGTTAAGCGTCGCAGGCTGTTTGCGTGAAGGGCTTTTTGCCGGCCACACGGTGGTCCTCACCTCCGCCACGCTGGCCATAGGCGCGGCTTTTGAACCGGCCGCCGGTGGCTTGGGCCTTATCGGTGACGGCGCCCCGAGCTGGACGGGCATCGATGTGGGGTCGCCATTCGACTACCCCAAGCAGGGTGTGCTCTATGTGGCCAAGCACCTGCCCAAGCCTGGTCGGGGTACATCGCCGGAAGCCCTTGACGAGTTGGAAGACCTCATCAGGGCCTCGGGTGGGGGAGCGCTCTGCCTGTTCTCCTCACGGAGGGCAGCCGAGGAAGCGGCCGATGCCATGCGGCTCCGCCTTGACGTCGGCATCCTTTGCCAGGGTGAGTCCACCATGGCTGCGCTGGTCAAGCAGTTCGCTGATGAGCCGGATACTTGCCTGTTCGGCACCATGTCCCTGTGGCAGGGGGTGGACGTTCCGGGCGGCTCCTGCCGACTGGTGGTCATAGACCGCATTCCCTTCCCACGTCCGGACGACCCCCTGATGACCGCCCGTTCACGGGCGGTCGCGCAGTCCGGCGGAAACGGCTTCATGGCCGTGTCGGCCACCCACGCGGCCATTCGGTTGGCCCAGGGAGCTGGACGCCTGATCCGATCAACCGGTGACAAGGGTGTGGTGGCCGTACTTGATTCCAGGCTCTCCACAGAACGCTACGGCGGGTTTCTTCGGGCTGCCCTGCCGCCATTCTGGGCCACAACCGACCGCAAAGTAGTCCGAGGTGTCCTGGAGCGGCTGGGGTCGGCAAAGGGCTCCTAGGGGCTCCTCAGGACCCGAGTGAGGGCTAGAGGGAGCGCAGCACAGAGACGACTTTGCCCATGATGGTGGCTTGGTCGCCAAGGATGGGCTCGTACTGGGTGTTCTGGGGGAGCAGCCACGTATGTCCGTCGCGCTGCCGGAAGGTTTTCACGGTTGCTTCGTCGTCCAGGAGTGCGGCGACGATGTCTCCGTTGATGGCGTCGTTCTGGCGTCGCACCACTACCCAGTCCCCGTCGCAGATGGCCGCGTCAATCATGGAATCTCCGGCGACCTTGAGCATGAACAGCTCGCCATGCCCTACGAGTTGCCGCGGGAGGGGGAGTACGTCCTCCACGGTCTGGTCGGCCAGGATGGGACCACCGGCGGCGATGCGGCCCACCAGCGGAACCATCGCTGTATCGCTGGCGCTGGCCAGTTCCGTCACAGCGAGTCCGCCCGTGCTGCGAAGCGCCGTGGGTGCTTCGACGCCGGGGATAGGACCGCCGTCCAGGGTCAAGGGCATCAGGACTTCCATGGCCCGGGGACGCTTCGGATCGCGGCGGAGGTACCCGAGCTTTTCCAATTGGGACAGCTGGTGGGTGACGCTGGAGAGGCTGGCAAGGCCGACAGTGTCACCGATCTCACGCATGCTGGGCGGGTATCCGTTGTCATTCACGGACCTCTGGATGGTCTCCAGGATCTTCTTCTGACGGACGGTCAGGCTCTTGGGGCTCTTTTGAGGCTGTTGGCTCCGCAGGGGTACCGCGCCGCCCGTGGCTTTCGCTGCCATGTTCGCCAATGCCTTTCCATTCCGTCCCCGGTGTGTGTCCGGGGATGTCGGGCCCGCAAAAATGTCAGACCCTCCTGTTCCACTGAAACAGTGCTGTTTCTTCACTCAAACGTAGGGCAGCCACCGGCGTTTATCAAACATTTGTTCTAGCGAGTCTCGACACCGTTCGTTGATAAGTGCTAAAAATGTCATAGCAAGGTTCGAATATGTGTTCTATAAACCTGACGCTGAGCCCCGATGTTCGAAGAAAGTGTTCGAACAAGCAAGGGCCGGCACAGGAGAACACCAAGAATTGGCAGCCAGGCGCCGGGCATCCGGCTCATTGGCAATAGCTCAGAAGGGCTCAGCTCATGTCCGCAATCACTACGTTCGCTGATTTCCGCACCACCCAGGCTCCCTCTCGCCTGCGCCTGACCCGTCGGGGGCGGATTGTGTTCTTCGGCATCCCCGCTATGTTGCTGGTGGCTGCGCTGCTGAGCCTTGCCGGTTTCATCACCGCGCCCGCAAAGGCCTCCGACTCGCAGTCTCAGCTTCGACCACCAGTCGCCGTTACAGTCACTGTCCAGCCGGGCCAGTCCCTGTGGGGTATTGCAGGCGCGGCAGCTCCTGAGCGGGATCCCCGGGATGTCATCACGGAAATCATCCAGCTCAATGACCTTCGTGGCGGCCGCATCCAGCCCGGTCAGCAGCTCTTCGTGCCCGCCAACTAAGTGCCGGACCCTGTGCGAAACGGGAGTGGCCCGGCGTCACAGTTAGTTGGCGGACGCAGCGGCCCCTTAAACTGACTGGGTGAGTGAGCAGCTTGAGCGACTTGACCGACTTCCCCTCCGGACCAACCTGCGTGGACTGAGCCCCTACGGCGCACCGCAGCTTGATGTCCCCATTTTGCTGAACGTCAACGAGAACACCCATGGCGTCCCGGCCGATGTGCAGGCCGCCATTACGGAGGCCGTCGCCGCTGCTGCCACTGGTTTGAACCGCTACCCCGACCGCGAGTTCACAGAGCTCCGCGAATCGCTGGCCGAGTACTTGGGTCATGGTCTTTCCCGTGACAACATCTGGGCGGCCAATGGATCGAACGAGGTCCTCCAGCAGATACTCCAGGCATTTGGTGGTCCTGGTCGCAAGGCGTTGGGTTTTCCTCCCACGTATTCCATGTACCCGCTTCTCGCCAGCGGCACGGACACGGAATATGTCCGGGGAGTCCGGGCCGACGACTACGGACTGGACGCGCAATCGGCCGCTGACCAGGTCCGGGAGACCGGCGCCAACATCGTTTTCCTGTGTTCTCCCAACAACCCCACCGGGACGGGGCTCGGGCTGGACGTCGTTGAGGCGGTCTACGAAGCCGGCGAAGCGAGCCAGGCGATCGTAATCGTTGACGAGGCCTACCACGAGTTTGCGCACGACAGCACGCCCAGCGCCCTGACTCTGCTGCCAGGACGGGAACGGCTGATCGTCTCGCGCACCATGAGCAAGGCTTTTGCCTTGGCCGGCGCCCGGCTGGGTTACATGGCCGCTGCCCCGGAGGTTACGGACGCGATCAGGCTGGTCCGGCTTCCGTACCACCTCTCGGCGATTACCCAGGCAACCGCCCTCGCTGCGCTGAGCCACAGGGAAGCGCTGATGGCCGATGTCGAGGACATCAAAGTCCAGCGCGACCGCATTGTCACCGAGTTGCTGCGGATGGGGCTCAAGCCTGCCGCATCGGACTCCAATTATGTTTTCTTCGGCGGTCTGGAGGACCCGCACGCCGTATGGCAGGGGTTGCTCGATGCAGGAGTGCTGATCCGCGACGTCGGGATCCCGGGCCACTTGCGGGTCACAGCCGGTACCGAACCGGAAACCACGGCCTTCCTTGTTGCCCTGGAAGGCCTTTTGGACAGCCAAGCATCACGGCCCGCCTAAACTTGTCAATAGACCCCATCCGACTTTTGTGTAGAAGGACGTCCCAATGAGCGAAACCGGCGCCACGCCGTCCGCTGCCCGCACCGCGCGCATGGAGCGCACCACCAGCGAATCCTCCGTTTTGGTGGAGATCAACCTGGACGGCTCCGGTGTCTCGGACATCAGTACCTCGGTTCCCTTCTATGACCACATGTTGACGGCATTGTGCAAGCACTCCCTGATCGACATGACTGTCAAGGCCACGGGTGATACCCACATCGACGCCCACCACACCGTGGAGGATGTAGCCATTACCTTCGGCGAGGTCCTGAGGACTGCCCTGGGAAACAAGGCCGGGATCCGTCGCTTCGGTGAGGCAACCGTTCCCTTGGACGAAGCCCTCGCTCACGCGGTGGTTGATGTTTCGGGACGGCCCTACCTGGTGCATGGCGGTGAGCCTGCGGGCCAGGAATACCACCTCATTGGCGGACACTTCACGGGCTCGCTGACCCGTCACGTTTTTGAAGCCATTACCCTGCACGCGGGTATCTGCCTGCACATGCGGGTGCTCGCGGGGCGCGACCCGCACCACATCGTGGAAGCCCAGTTCAAGGCGTTCGCACGGGCCCTTCGTGCCGCAGTTGAATCAGACCCGAGGGTCGAGGGAATCCCCTCAACAAAGGGAGCGCTATGAGCAGCCAGGTCCTCAAGGACGGTGCGGTTACCGATACCGTGGCCGTCATCAAGCCGTCCTCACCGGAAGGCAAGCCCACCGTAACGGTGCTGGACTACGGCTCCGGCAACGTCCGTTCGGCGGTCCGCGCGCTGGAACGTGCCGGTGCCCACGTGTTGTTGAGTGCCAAGCCCGAGGACGTTCTCAACGCCGACGGCCTGGTTGTTCCCGGCGTCGGTGCTTACGAGACTGTCATGAAGGAACTCAAGGCCGTCGACGCCATCCGCATGATCGGCCGCCGGGTGGCCGGTGGCAGGCCCGTGCTCGCTATCTGCGTTGGACTGCAGGTCCTCTTCGAGGCAGGTGTCGAACACGGTACGGAGTCCGAAGGCATGGCCGAATGGCCCGGCAAGGTGGAGTTGCTCCCCGCAGCCGTTGTGCCGCACATGGGGTGGAACACCGTGGATGTCCCGGAGGGCTCCAAGCTCTTCGCCGGAGTCGAGCAGGAGCGCTTCTACTTCGTGCACTCCTACGGCGTCCAGGAATGGAACTTCGACGTCGTCCAGCCTCGCATGGCGCCTCCCATGGTGACGTGGTCCGAGCACGGCGCGCGCTTCATCGCCGCCGTGGAGAACGGGCCCCTCTGCGCTACCCAATTCCACCCCGAAAAGTCCGGTGACGCCGGAGCCCGGCTCCTCCGCAACTGGGTGGATGGCCTGCGCAGGCCTGCGTCAACAGCGGAAACCCCTGAAAGCGGTGCCGCCTAGATGTGGTCGGTTGTCCTCATGGGCCTCGCCGGCGTGCTGGTGGGGGGCGGAATTTCCTTCCATCAGCAAAAGAAGCCCACTTGGGTTTCAGTTTCTTTCTACGTGCTGGCAGGGATGTCCCTGCTGGCCGCCTACCTCCTGACGCTGCCCGGTAACTAATCCGCGCCCCCACGATTTCAAGGACACTCATGACCACCTCCACCCAGTCCGTTCTGGAACTCCTTCCCGCCGTCGATATCGTCGATGGCCAGGCGGTTCGCCTCCTGCAGGGTGAAGCGGGTTCGGAAACCAGCTATGGAACACCGCTCGAAGCTGCCTTGAACTGGCAGGACGCAGGCGCCGAGTGGGTGCACATGGTGGACCTGGACGCAGCCTTCGGCCGGGGGAACAACGCCGCGCTCATCAGTGAGGTCGTCTCGCAGCTCAACGTCAAAGTGGAGTTGTCCGGCGGCCTGCGGGATGACGAGTCGTTGGAGCGGGCGCTGGAACTGGGCGTGGCACGGGTAAACCTCGGCACCGCCGCGCTGGAGAACCCGGACTGGACCCGTCGGGCCATTGAGCGCTTCGGCGACCAAATCGCCGTCGGACTTGATGTCCGCGGCACCACCCTGGCTGGTCGTGGCTGGACCAAGGAAGGCGGCGACCTCTGGGAGGTCCTTGCACGCCTCGAGGACGCCGGGTGCGCCCGTTACGTGGTCACCGATGTCACCAAGGACGGAACGCTGCAGGGTCCCAATGTGGAGTTGCTGCGCCAGATGGTCGAGAAGACGGGCAAGCCTGTGGTGGCCTCGGGCGGCATCTCAAGCCTCGAAGATCTCCGGGTCCTGCGGGAACTCGTGCCGCTGGGCGTCGAAGGCGCAATCGTGGGCAAAGCCCTGTATGCCGGTGCCTTTACGTTGCCTGAGGCCCTGGACGTCGCCGGTCGACGCTGATGCCGCACGAGGCTGGACACCAGCACGAAGAACAAGGCCACGGAGGGCGTCAGCTCCCAGGACACATCGCCGCCGCTTTGAAGGGTGCCGGGGGAGCAACTGATTCGGCGGGACGCCCGTGGGCTGGTCGGAGCCTCAGCGGGGACGACGCCAGGATCCACAACTTCGAGGACGACGACGGTACGGCTGATCCCGGCTACGCCTCGGCCATCGCTGCACTCATCGCTGGTACCGGGACTGAGGCCGGCGTCGTGGAAGCTCTTGCCACTGCCAGGGTCTTTGTCCCGGTTGTCGCGCAACTCGCCGAGGAAGCGGACGGCGTCGACGGCCTGCATGCGGACAAGCAGGCCGATATGGCATTGATCACACTCAAGGCCCGTGATGGTAGAACAGCGATGCCCGTCTTCACGTCTGCGGCGGCTTTGGAGGCGTGGCATTCTGAAGCCCGTCCGGTGGCTGTCTATGCGGCGCGGGCGGCCCTGTCCGCAGTTTCGGAAGATGCCCAACTGTTGGTGCTGGATCCCGGTTCCGAGTACACGTTCGTTGTGCGGCGGCCGGCTATGTGGGCTTTGGCCCAGCAGCGGGACTGGACGCCGTCATACCTTGATGATCAACTGGAGTCTGCTCTCGCTTCAGCGGCCCTGGAATTTCCGGCCGTGCGCCGACTTGAGACACGGCCCGGCGGCGGTGTGTCCACGCTGACGGCGGATGGCAGCACGGTCGCCGGCGGAGGTCCTGGCCCGGAACTCCAGGTGGTGCTCTACCTCGAGGACGGACTCGGTGCCGCGGACGTCCAGGCGCTTGTTGGTGGCTTGCATGAAGCGTGGGCACGGATGGAAACCTTTGCCGAAAGTGTTGACTCCATTGAAGTGAAATTGCAGCGTGCAGCACAGGAGCCTGGGCGGCACTAACGGCAGTACCGGTCCCTCCGGGCTGCCCCGGGGGAACAAGAGGATTTGCCAGTGAATTTCGCTCTCTACAAAGAGATGCTGTCCATCCGCCCAGTCCGGCGCCTGTTGGTGGTGGGCATGATTGCCCGTATCCCGCATTCGGCGGCCGGCGTGCTCCTGACGTTGCACATTGTCCTGACCCTGGGGCAGGGATATGCCGCGGCGGGTGCTGCTGCCGCTGTCATGACGATCGGCATTGCCGTGGGCGCACCCTGGCGTGGTCGCCGGGTGGATACCGTGGGTCTGCGGCGGGCTCTGATTCCTTCCGTTGTTTCCGAAACGGTCATCTGGACGATCGTTCCGCACGTGTCCTATGAGTGGCTGCTGCCTTTGGTTTTTGTTGGTGGCCTCTTCACTCTGCCCATTTTCAGCGTGGTCCGCCAGTCGTTGGGTGTCATGGTGGACGGTGAGCAGCGCCGTTCGGCCTTTGCCTTGGATTCCATCGCGACGGAACTGGTCTTCATGATCGGCCCGGCCGTTGGCGCCGTCGTGGCCACGGCCGGATTTTCGGCGGTGGGCCTGACCGCCGTGGGGATCTCGGTTTCGGTCGCGGGGCTTTTCCTCATGTGGTTCAACCCGCCAACACGCAGCGATGTCGCCTGTACGCCCAAAGAGACTGCCGACCGGGCTGCAGCAGACCTGGCAGCCGCCGAGGCTGCCATGGTGGCGTCGGCTCCGGCCCACGTCCAGGAGGCCGCCTCGGAGATGGCGCCCGCCACGTCCCGTACGGCGGCGATCCGCAGCAAGGTGGCGCGGAACTTCAGCTGGTTTACGGTTTCGGTTGCAGCGCTCTTTGCGGTGGCGGCCGGATCGGGCATGGTCCTTAGCGGTTCGGATGTGAGCATCGTGGGCCTGCTGGAAAGGGGTGGCCACCAGAACCAAATCGGCATCGTGTTCTTCTTCTGGTGCGCAGCGTCCGTTGTTGGTGGGCTCATCTACGGGTCCATGAAGCGGCAGATTTCGCCGATGCTGTTGCTGTTGGGCATGGCCGCGTTGACCATTCCGATGGGTTTCGCCCACGACACGTGGACCCTCGCCTTCCTGTCGATTCTTCCGGGACTGCTCTGCGCTCCTGTGTTGTCGGCATCGTCGGAGAAGGTGGCCGACCTCGTGGATGAGGAACGCCGTGGCGAGGCCATGGGCTGGTACGGTTCTGCGCTCACCGCCGGTGTTGCCCTCGGCGCGCCGCTGGCAGGCATCTTCATCGATAACGTCGGCCCGTCGGCCGGTTTCGCGGCCATCGGTGCTGCGGGAGTCGTCCTGTGCCTTGCCGGCCTGGCCCTGATGTCGATGCGTCGGAGATCCGCCCGCGTATAAGGATTCAAACGACGACGGCGACCCCACCGGATGTGGTGGGGTCGCCGTCGTCGGTTCTTGAGGCTGTTGGGGCTAGTTCACCGGTCCGGTGAACTTCTCGCCCGGGCCCTTGCCCGGGGCATCGGGGATAAGTGAAGCCTCTCGGAAGGCCAGTTGCAGCGAGCGAAGGCCGTCGCGCAAGGGTCCTGCGTGCTGGGAGCCGATTTCCGGGGCGGCGGCGGATACCAGTCCGGCGAGGGCCGTGATCAGTTTGCGGGCCTCATCCAGGTCCTTGAGGTCCTCGGCATTGGGGTCGTCGGCGAGGCCGACTTTTACGGCAGCCGCACTCATCAGGTGGACGGCGCCGGTGGTGATGACCTCCACGGCAGGTACTTCCGCGATGTCGCGGATCTGCTGGGAGACGCCGGCGTCAGCGGCCGGGGCGGCGTCTTCGCCAAAGGAGTTGCGGGAATTGCTGTCTTCAGTGCTCATACTGGTAAGCTTGTCACAGACCGACTGGAAGTCGTTATTTGCAGTCAAACGATCCCGCCGCCCGCAATGTGCGCTTGGCGGGATGTTTCTGTAGAATTGTCTTTCAGTTAGCAAGCGGAGATCTCTCCCACCCGCGTCAGCCGTTTCCCCCAGGGGACAGGATTCCGTAAAAGGACAAGAGGTTGCCGGGTACCTGGTCGGACACTTTGAGGGTGTGAACCCTGAAGTGTGTACTTCCCTTAGGGGAGTGCCCCCGATCTTCGAGGCCTTCGATTGCGCCAGCAATTGGGGGCCTTCTCTATTTGCCGGTGACATCACCACAACCACAGGAGCTTTAACATTAGCGAGCCAAGAATCAATGAGCGTATCCGCGTCCCCGAGGTGCGGTTGGTCGGCCCTGCCGGCGAACAGGTAGGAATTGTCCGCATTGAGGACGCCCTGCGTCTTGCTGCCGAATCCGATCTCGATCTCGTTGAAGTTGCGCCGCAGGCCAAGCCCCCTGTTTGCAAGCTGATGGACTTCGGCAAGTACAAGTACGAGGCCGCCGTCAAGGCACGTGAAGCGCGCAAGAACCAGACCAACACGGTTCTGAAGGAAATCCGCTTCCGACTCAAGATCGACAAGCACGACTACGAGACCAAGCGCGGACACGCACTTCGCTTCCTCGGCGCTGGCGACAAGGTCAAGGCCATGATCCAGTTCCGTGGCCGTGAGCAGCAGCGTCCCGAAATGGGCATCCGCCTGCTGCAGCGCTTCGCGGAAGATGTTGCCGAGGTTGGCATCATTGAGTCCAGCCCGCGCATCGATGGCCGCAACATGGTCATGGTGATCGGACCGCTGAAGAACAAGGCAGAAGCCAAGGCTGAAGCCCGCCGGGCTACGCAGCGTGCAGAAGCCAAGGCCCAGAACGAGGCCAAGGCTGCAGGCCGCGTGGACACCACGGGGGAGCAGGCGCCGCTCACGCAGAGCCTGGCTGACCTTCTGCCCGAGGGCTTCCAGGTAAGCGAAGCAGAGCCCACGCAGGAAACTGTTGAAGCTCCCGAGGTCGAGGCTCCCGCAGCTGAAGAAGCCGCGGCAGCCAGCGAGCCCGCGGTTGTTGAAGAAGCTCCCGTTGTTGAGGAAGCTCCCGTAGCCCAGGAAGCTCCCGCGCCGGCAGCCAAGGAAGCCGTGGCCGAAAAGGCTCCGGCAGCCAAGGAAGCTGTGGCCGAGAAGGCCCCGGCAGCCAAGGCCGCACCGGCCAAGACGGAATCGGCACCTGCTCCGGCAGCTCCGAAGCCGGCTGTACCCGCAGCAGCTCCGAAGCCGGCAGTTCCTGCGGCTCCGAAGCCTGTCGCCAAGCCGGCAGCTCCCAAGCCGGCAGCTCGGCCAGCGGCCCCCAAGGCCACGCCGAAGCCTGCTGCACGCAAGACCAACTAGTTCAACGCCGCGGAGGCCTGTCCTCCATCGGCAAGCAACCAGCACGCTGGCCCCTGTAGGCCGGCTGCGCGAAAGAATCGCGGACTCGTCCGTGGATACGTAAGGAGATCGGTTCCCATGCCGAAGATGAAGACCCACAGCGGTGCTAAGAAGCGCTTCAAGCTGACCGGTACCGGCAAGCTGAAGCGTCAGCAGGCCAACCGCCGCCACTACCTGGAGCACAAGTCCTCCACGTTGACCCGTCGCCTTGCCGGCGACAAGATCGTCTTCAAGGGCGATGCCAAGGTCATCAAGAAGATGCTCGGCGTCTAAGTTCCAAGTTCTCTGGGTCCCGCCAACCGGCAGGAACCGACTACACCAAAAGCCTTCTCAGGCCCGCCGGACTTCCGGCAGTAGCAGCTTGGGATAAAGATTTCTGAAGGAGTACGCACGTGGCACGTGTGAAGCGGGCGGTAAACGCCCACAAGAAGCGCCGGGTTGTCCTCGAACGCGCCAAGGGTTACCGCGGTCAGCGTTCGCGCTTGTACCGTAAGGCAAAAGAGCAGCTGCTGCACTCGTTTGTGTACAGCTACGGTGACCGCCGCAAGAAGAAGGGTGACTTCCGTCGCCTCTGGATCCAGCGCATCAACGCTGCATCCCGCGCCAACGGCCTCACCTACAACCGTCTGATCCAGGGCCTGAAGGCCGCTGAGGTTGAGGTTGACCGCCGCATGCTGGCCGAACTGGCCGTTTCCGACGCCAACGCTTTCGCTGCACTGGTGAACGTTGCCAAGGCTGCCCTGCCGGCTGACACGTCTGCTCCGGCTGCAAAGGCCGAAGCTGCCCCCAAGGCTGCAAAGGTTGCTCCGGCTGCCGCTACGGCCACGGCTGTCAAGGCTGTTGTCTCCGAGAAGCCGGCCATCGACGGCGCAGTTGCTGCTGATGGCGACGAAGCTCCGGAAGGCTACGCCATCAAGGGCAACGCCGAGTCCAAGAAGTACCACGTGCCGGGTTCCACCTGGTACAACACCACTGCTGCCGAATACTGGTTCTCCACGGTTGAGGCTGCAAAGGCTGCTGGCTTTGAGCCGGCCGGCGGCGAAGCCCGCCAGCAGATCAAGAACTAGTCGCAACAGCCACTAAAGTTCTTATATGAACGAAACCGGGCGCCCGCAAGACTTTTCGATGACCAACCCCCGAGCTGATCGGGTGAGGGATGTCGCCAAGCTTGCCGGGCGCCCGGCGCGTTTAAAGCGCGGGCGCTTCCTGGCTGAGGGGCCGCAGGCCGTACGGGAGGCGCTAAGCCTGCACCGTGACCGGACAGCGGCAGGTGGCGCCGCCGTCGTTCATGAAGTTTTCGCCAGTGAAGCGTGCCTGGAGCGGCTTCCCGAACTTGCCGACCTCGCACAGGGCACCCAGCTCCGGCTCGCCAGTGATGAAGTCCTGGCAGCGATGGCGGACACCGTCAAGCCGCAGGGGATTGTGGCCGTCTGCAGTTTTCTCGACGTCAGCCTGGAGTCAGTTCTCGACGCCGGTCCCCGCCTCATTGCCGTGATGTGCCAGGTACGTGACCCCGGAAATGCCGGTACGGTCCTGCGTGCCGCTGATGCTGCCGGCGCGGACGCCGTGGTCCTGACCGAATCCAGTGTGGACATCTACAATCCCAAAGCAGTGCGTTCCACCGCAGGTTCGTTGTTCCATCTGCCCGTGGTTCTGGGGGTGGACGTTGAGGAGCTGGTCGCACGGTGCCGCGAGTTGGGCATCGGTGTCCTGGCCGCGGACGGCTATGGGACCGTCAACCTGGATAAACTCCAGGACGAAAACGCGGCGCGGAGGCTCGGCAACGATACCGTAGCGTCCGAGTATGCCCTTGAGGGGCCGACGGCGTGGTTGTTCGGGAACGAAGCCCAGGGCTTGTCCGACGCGGAACTGGCCCTTGCTGATCATCGCGTCGCTGTGCCCGTCTATGGGGCCGCGGAGAGCCTCAATCTTGGTACGGCGGCCACCGTCTGCCTTTACGCCAGCGCACGCTCCCAGCAGGGCGTCAGGGTGGGGAATGCATAATTAGCCCGTCGCCGGGTACGGTAATGCTTGCAGGGGCAGGCAATGACGATTCTTCTTGACCCTTTCCAAACATTTCCCGAACCCGAAGAGGTGAAGCTTTCGTGGCTGCAGGTGGCGGTACCAAAGCGATCGTGGCGGCTCTCGCCGCCAATCTGACTATCGCTGTATTGAAGTTCATTGCGTTCTTCCTGACGGCGTCATCGTCAATGCTCGCGGAGGCAATACACTCCGTTGCCGACTCCGGCAACCAGCTCCTGCTCCTGGTGGGCGGCAAGCGTGCCAAACGTGCTGCGAGCCCGGAACACCCGTTCGGCTACGGACGTGAGCGATACATCTACGCCTTCATCGTCTCGATCGTTCTCTTCAGTGTCGGTGGCCTGTTTGCCCTCTACGAGGCTTTTGAGAAGTTCCAGCACCCGCACGGCATCGAAGGCGACTTCTGGTGGGTTCCGCTGGCCGTCCTCGTAGGTGCCATCATCGCCGAGGGGTTCTCCTTCCGGACCGCCATCATCGAGTCGAACCACATCCGCGGCAAGCAGACCTGGGTGAAGTTCGTCCGAAACGCCAAACAGCCTGAACTGCCTGTGATCCTCCTGGAGGACTTCGGTGCCCTGCTCGGCTTGGTGTTCGCCCTCTTTGGCGTCAGCATGACCCTGGTTACCGGTGACGGTATCTGGGACGCCTTCGGCACAGCCATGATTGGTTTGCTGCTGGTAGCCATCGCCATCGTGCTGGCCATGGAGACCAAGTCCCTTCTTTTGGGCGAGTCTGCAACCAAGGAGGACGTGCAGCGGATCACCGAAGCCCTGGAGGCTGGCGGAACCCGCATCATCCACCTCAAGACCATGCACCTGGGGCCGGAGGAGTTGCTGGTGGCCGCCAAGATTTCCATGGGTGCCTCCCAGACTGGCCAGGAGATCGCCAAGGGCATCGACGACGCCGAGCAGCGGATCCGCGCGGCCGTTCCGATCGCTCGGGTCATCTACCTCGAACCGGACATCGAGCGGGTTCAGGCGCAGCAGGCCTAGAGCTTAAACGACGAATGGCTCCGCACCGGCGGAGCCATTCGTCGTTTAGGGGTCATTCGTTGGCTGGCTGCGCGCTGTACCCGCTGGCCAGCGGCTGTCAGCTTGCCAGCGGCTTCCTGCGTTCCAGCAGGCCGCTCACAACAGCAACGCCGAGGCCCAGGATGGCCAGGACCGCACCCACGAGTGCCGGAGCGACATAACCCCAACCCCACGCGATGACTGTGCCCCCGAGGAAAGCGCCCAGGGCGTTGGCAATGTTCAGGGCCGAGTGGTTCAAGGAGGAGGCAAGGGAAGCTGCGCCCGGAGCGGCATCCAGGAGGCGTGTCTGCAGGGCGGGGGTGAGCATGGATCCCACGCCGCCAACGACGAAGGCCATGATGAAGGCTGCCCATGCCCAGTGCGCCGCGATAGCGTAAACCACCAGGGCCACGGCGATTCCGGGCATGACCCAGTAGATGGTCCCCATGACGGACTTGTCCGCGATTCGTCCGCCAATGATGTTGCCGGCCACCATGCCGAGGCCATAAAGGGCCACGACGGCGGGGATAAGGCTCTCGGGTATACCGGCCACGGACGTCATCGTGTGGGCGATGTAGGTGTAGACGGCAAAGAAGCCGCCGAAGCCGATGATGCCGATCAACAGCGCCAGCCACACCTGAAGGCGTTTGAGGGCTCCCAGCTCACGCCGGATGCTGGCGTCCGGGTGGGCGGCTTCGAACGGGACGAACTTCCACACCATGACAACGGTGAGAAGTCCGATGGCGCCGACAATGATGAACAGCAGCCGCCAACCGAAAGTTTGACCCACCCAGGTGGCTAACGGCACGCCGATGACGTTGGACACCGTCAGGCCGGCCATCACCATGGAAATCGCCCAGCCGCGCTTCGTGGGAGCTACCAGGCCCGCCGCGATAACAGCTGCCACTCCGAAGAACGCGCCGTGGGGGAGCCCGGAGGCGAAACGGGAGAGCAGCATGAAACCGTAGTCCGGGGCGATAAAGGAGGTCAGGTTTGCCACGGACAGGAAAAGCATGAGGCCCAAGGCAAGGTGCTTCTTGGGAAGTTTCGCGCCGAAGGCTGCAAAGATCGGCGCGCCGATGACGACGCCCAGAGCGTAGGCGGAGATGAGGCTGCCTGCCTCAGGGGTGCTGATATGCAGCCCTTCCTCGATTTCCTTCAGGAGGCCCATCATGGCGAACTCGGTGGTACCGATGGCAAACCCGCCCATTGCCAGGGCCAGGATGGCCATGCCAAGGTGGCGCTTGGTAGCTTTCGCTGTGGCGGACGGGGACACGGTGGTAGTCATAAGCCTGCTTCTTGAGGGGTGCCTGATCGGCCGGGAAACGCGGAGAAAATCCGATAACAAGTTTAGTCGCGCTCGGGCGAGGTGTCGTCAGCATGTGACGATGCCCATGGACGCAACGGCCATAGACTGTTCCGGTGACTGGACTCATTAACGTTGTTGGCGCCGCTGTCGTGGACTCCCTGGAAGCACCCACCCGTCTTCTCGCTGCACGCCGCACAGCCCCTCCCCAGTTCGCAGGGATGTGGGAGTTCCCCGGTGGCAAGGTGGAAACGGGCGAAACGGCAGAGGCCGCACTGCACCGGGAACTCGCCGAAGAGCTGGGGGTTGAGGTTCGTTTGGGCCAGGAGCTTGAATCCGGAAAGAGCGCCGGGTGGACCCTAAACGAGCGTGCATCCATGCGGGTATGGTTCGCGGAGCTGACCGCAGGGGAGCCCCGCCCACTGGAAGATCACGACGAACTGCGCTGGATGTCGTTGGACGGCCTTGACGACGTTCTCGGACTTGCATGGATTCCGGCGGACCTGCCGATTGTCCAGGCGCTGCTTGATCGGGTGGCTGCCGACGAGTAAGCTCCCCGGCGACCTGTGCACAGCCCCGCAGGGCGCCTCAGAACAGCGGCTCTTGTCCCGGCAAGGGTGCGGCAGCTTTGGCCTCCGAAGGGGCTCCTGAACCATCGGTGGGGCGGGCATTGCGGTGGCTGAAACCGGAGCTTCCAGTGAAGCCGTGCTTGGCCTTGAAGAAACTGATCCTGCCCGCCAACCAGCTCCGGTATTCCTTCGATGCATAGGAACCCTGGCCGTACAGTCGCCGGTATTTGCCCACTAATTCCGGATGCTGGGCGGCGAGCCAGTTCATATACCATTCCCTGGTCCCGGGTTTGAGGTACAGGGCCCCCGCGCTGACTCCCGTGGCACCCGCATTGGCCAGTTCGGTGAACAAGGCATCGAGGGCTGCATCGGAATCCGTGAGCCACGGCAGAATGGGCATTGCCATGACCCCGCATCCCAGGCCGGCATCACGGAGTCGGGCTATGAGCTTCAACCGCGCACGGGGGGAGGGTGTCCCGGGCTCAATGAGCTCTGCGAGGTCTTCGTTGGTCATGGCAAGCGAGATGCCGAGGTCCACGGGAACCTGGGTTGCCGCATGCTTGAGCAGGGGGATGTCCCGGGCCAGCAATGTGCCTTTGGTCAGGATGGAGAAGGGTGTTCCGGAGTCCGCCAGTGCCCGGATGATTCCCGGCATGAGCGCATACCGGCCTTCGGCCCTCTGGTAGGGGTCCGTGTTGGTGCCGAGGGCAACCTGGTGTCGCTGCCAGGAGGGCTTGGCCAACTCCTTGCGCAGGACCTCCGCAGCGTTGATCTTAACCACCACCTGCGAATCGAAGTCCCGGCCGGCGTCGAATTCCAGGTAGGTGTGGCTCTTGCGGGCAAAGCAGTAGACGCAGGCGTGGCTGCAGCCGCGATAGGGATTCACCGTCCACTCAAAGGGCATGGCCGAACCGGAAGGCACCTTGTTGAGCACTGACTTTGCGGTGACCTCATGGAAGGTGACTCCGGAGAATTCGGGTGTCGAGACGGAACGCACAAGCCCGGCAAGCGGCAGCAGGGCCTCCATGGCCGGGGCAGGCCCGGAAGGCATGTTGCCGCTGTTATCGGACGCCAACCCACGTGCCGGTGAAAGTGCTTGTGCGTCCCATCTCATGGTCTCTATTCGAAGGTATGTTCGAATAAATGTCAAGGCTTCCGCGCGCAGGCCATAGACGCGGATGGCGGGGTTGCTAGGGTTGCCCCATGATTCTCCTGACTGGCTTCGAACCCTTCGGCGAGGACGCGGTCAATCCGTCATGGCTCGCCGTGCAACGCGCCAGGGACATCCTCCGGAACGAGGGCCACGAGGTGGAAGCACTCGAACTGCCTTGCGTTTTTGGCGGGTCGGCGGACGCCCTGAACGCCGCCATGGATCGCCTGGTTCCTGACGTGGTGGTTTGCGTGGGCCTGGCGGGCGGACGTGAGCGCGTATCGCTGGAACGTGTCGCCATCAATTGCGATGACGCCAGGATTCCGGACAACGCCGGCCAACGGCCCATAGACCAGGAAGTTGTCAAGGGCGGACCAGCTGCCTACTTCTCCAGCCTGCCGATCAAAGCAGCACTCCGGAACCTCCAGATCGCCGGCATCAAGGGCGAAGTCTCACAATCAGCCGGCACGTACGTCTGCAACCACGTCTTCTATGCGCTCATGCACGCTCTGGCGACCAGGCCCGGGGTCCGCGGGGGCTTCATCCACGTCCCCTACCTTCCGGAGCAATTGCCACCTGCCTCTGCCACTCCGTCCATGCCCCTTGAAGTGATGGCCGAAGGCGTTACCTCGGTTGTCCGCACGGCGCTTGGAACCACAACGGACATACAGCTGCCCGCAGGAGCAATCCATTAAAGGAGTTCCCACTCCACCGTGACAGAAGCGGAGACTGACGATTCGCCGGCCTCCACCGGGAGCGCTTCCGCGGAAAAGGAGGCCCTGACCAGCCCGCCCAGGGGAATGGGGGAGCCTGGAACTGGTTGTTGGGAAATGGATCGAACGGCTCCAAGCCGCGCGCCTGCCAGACCGGCGTACTGCTCCGCCCTGGCCAAGGCGTCCTGCCACGCCGCCTCCTGTGCCTCTGCGTTGATGGGAGCACTATCCGCGAAGCCTTGCTCGATACCGTTGATTCTGATGTCGTCCCCACCCGCGGCAACTGCGGCAGCGATGGCAGCCGGGGCATCTGCCTGGGTGCGGATGCCCACCTGCAATGTGGTGGATGCGACGTAGGCGGTCACCTTTTGGCCCTGCCCTTCCACCCATGCGACGTCGGCACGGAGGTTCAAGCCACTCGTTCGCACGTCAACGCCGGCCACGCCGGCTTCATGCAAAGCCGAAGCGACAGCGGAAGCCGCCTTTCCGGCGTCGTCATATGCCTTTCCCGCAGTCTCCCGGCGGGTCTCCACGCCGAGAGTCAGCGTGACCAGGTCGGGGGCGGCCTTGGCGCTGCCGGTGCCGGTGACGGTGATGGTTCGCTTCATTCTCAAGCCTCGATTCGTTGGTCGGCTGGTCCGCCCTGCCGACGCTTGTGGTTGTCAACGTAGCCGCCGGCGGCGAGGCCGGCCTGGCGCTCAAAGAAGTTCATCGACGCCGGGTCTCCGCTGCGCAGCAGTGACCACCCGGCGGCAATCCCGTAGAAGGCGAAAAAGGGCAGGCCAAGGCAATACGCATACTGGGTGCTGTGCCGCTCCTCGTGCCCCAGGAGGGTGGCGTTGCTGCCTGCCAGGCCATGGGGTGCCCGGTAAAGAATCACATTCCCCACGGTGAACGCTCCCGCATGGGGCAATTTCCAGCGGTACCCGGCAGCGATCACCAGGCCGCGGGGACCGTGCGACAGGCGGGAGCGCGACGCCACCGCCACCCCAAGTCCCAACGGCGTGGACAGGTTGATGACATTTGCGATCTGCCTCAGGCGCTGCGCGGGAGTCATGAAGCCATGCTAGACCTGTGGGTCCTGCGGAGGCCGGACGGGAGACAGGCGTTAAATCAGGTCCATGACGTTCAACTAGACTGGACGTTAGTGCCAGCCGTCCGCGGCGAGCACTGCCCTTTTCGTTTTCCAGGCCAGCATTGCCGGCCGCTCCCTACTCGTAGCTAAGAACAGTAGATGACTGACACTTTGCCAGGCGCTGCCAGCCCGAATCCGCTGGATGAAGCCGCCATCACCGCCGCCGTCGAGGACGCGCTCGCAGCCATCGCGGCAGCTTCCTCCCTCGAAGAACTCAAGGCTGTCCGCCTCGCCCACACCGGCGAGAAGTCGCCCCTGAGCCTAGCCAACCGTGAAATTGGCGGCTTGGCCAAGGAACACAAAGCTGCTGCAGGCAAGCTCATGGGGTCCTCCCGCGGCCGGGTCAACCAGGCGCTCGCAGCCCGGACCGAGGTGCTGGAGGCAGAGAACGATGCCCGGATCCTCGTCGAGGAAACTGTGGATGTCACCGCCGCTCCGCGACGTCGCCGTGCCGGTGCACGCCACCCGTTGTCCACGCTTCAGGATCGCGTGTCGGACATCTTCGTGGGCATGGGTTGGGAAATCGCCGAAGGCCCCGAGGTCGAGTCGGAATGGTTCAACTTCGATGCCCTGAACTTCAAACCGGACCACCCCGCCCGCGAAATGCAGGACACGTTCTTCGTGGAACCCCCCGAGGCGCACCTGCTCATGCGTACCCACACCTCGCCGGTGCAGGTCCGCTCCATGCTGGAACGCGAAGTGCCCATCTACGTGCTGTGCCCCGGCAAGGTATTCCGCACCGATGAACTCGATGCTACCCACACTCCTGTCTTCCACCAGTTCGAGGGCCTTGCGATCGACAAGGACCTCAGCATGGCGGACCTTCGCGGCACGTTGGAGCACTTCGCCTGGCAGATGTTCGGCGACGAAGCGTCCATCCGCCTGCGCCCCAACTATTTCCCGTTCACGGAACCGTCCGCGGAGTTGGACATCTGGCACCCCGGAGCAAAGGGCGGCCCACGTTGGATCGAATGGGGTGGCTGCGGCATGGTCAATCCCAACGTCCTCCGGGCGGCCGGCATCGATCCGGACATCTATTCAGGTTTTGCCTTCGGTATGGGCATTGAGCGCACGCTCATGTTCCGCAACGAGGTCGGCGATATGCGCGACATGATCGAAGGCGACGTACGTTTCAGCGAGCACTTCGGGATGGAGATCTAACAGTGCGTATCCCACTTTCCTGGCTGCGTGAATTCGCGCAGGTCCCGGCCGATGCAACGGCCGAAGACGTCATGGCTGACCTGGTCAAGGTCGGCTTTGAAGAAGAAGCAGTCCACCGTCCCACGGACGAACTCAGCGGCCCGATCGTCGTAGGCCAGGTCCTGAGCCTGGTCAAGGAGCCGCAATCCAACGGCAAGACCATCAACTGGTGCCAGGTCCGCGTCGTTCCCGAAGGACAGGAGCAGACCCTCACCGGCAAGGGCATTGATCCTTCCGGCGTGCAGGGCATCATCTGCGGTGCGCACAACTTTGTTGAGGGCGACAAAGTGGTTGTCACCCTGCCCGGTGCTGTCCTGCCCGGGAACTTCCAGATTTCCGCGCGCAAGACCTACGGCCACCTCTCTGCCGGCATGATCGCTTCCGTCCGTGAACTGGGCATTGGCGATGACCACGATGGCATCCTGGTGCTGTCCAGCATTGGCTTGGATCCCGAAATCGGTACGGACGCCATGGAGCTGCTGGGCCTTTATGACCAGGCAGCGGAAATCAACGTCACCCCGGACCGCGGTTATGCGTTCTCCATCCGTGGTGTTGCCCGCGAGTACGCGCACGCCACGGGAACCTCGTTCGTGGATCCCGCATCCAAGGTCACTGCTCCGGAGACACTTCAGGGCGGCTATGGCGTCAAGCTCAACGATGACGCTCCGATCTACGGCAAGCCGGGCTGCGATCGCTTCGTGGCCAGGACAGTCCGTGGTGTGGACCCCTCGCGTCCCACCCCGCCGTGGATGTCTTCCCGCCTGCGCCTTGCCGGGGTCCGCAGCATCTCCTTGCCGGTGGATATTTCCAACTACGTGATGTTGGAACTCGGCCAGCCCAACCACTGCTACGACCTCGATAAGCTCTCAGGCGACATCGTGGTCCGCAGGGCTGTTGCGGGGGAGAAGATCACCACCCTCGATGACAAGGAGCGCACGCTCGACGTCGAGGACCTGCTGATCACTGATGACTCCGGCGCCATTGGCATTGCCGGCGTGATGGGTGGCGCCCACACTGAGGTGTCGGACTCGACCACTAACATCCTGGTTGAAGCCGCACACTTCGACGAGGTATCAATTGCCCGGTCGCGTCGCCGCCACAAGCTGCCGTCCGAAGCGTCCAAGCGCTTCGAGCGCGGGGTGGACTGGCACGTGGCCAACATTGCCGCCCAGCGCGTCGTGGACCTTTTGGTAGAGCTGGCTGGCGGTACGGCAGACGAGGCAGGGACCGACGTCGGAACCGCTCCTGACCCTGTCACCATCGAGCTGCCTGCTGAGTTCGCTGCTGCCCGGATCGGTATCGACTTCACCGACGAGCAGATCACAACTTCACTTGAGGATCTGGGCGGCGTGGTGGAGAAGATTGCCGCCGGCTATCGGGTGACTGCTCCGAGTTGGCGCAATGACCTCGAAACCAAGGAGGACCTCTCTGAGGAAATCGCACGGCTGGTCGGCTACGACAACATCCCCTCCACCCTCCCGGTAGCGCCTCCGGGCCGTGGCTTGACCCGCAGCCAGCAGCAGAAGCGTCGTGTTGTCCAGGCCTTGGCTGATGCAGGGCTCACCGAGGTGCTGTCATACCCGTTCGTTTCCAAAGCCGCCAACGACACCTTCGGTGTTGCGGAGGAAGGCGCGGAACGTCCGGCGCTGAAGCTGGCAAACCCGATCAGCGAGGAGAACGGCTACCTCCGTACATCCATCCTGCCCGGCCTCATTGAGGTAGCACGCCGCAACCACTCACGCGGTTTCCGCGACCTGGCACTGTACGAGGCAGGTTCGGTCTTCCTCCCGGGGGACAAGCTTGGCACGGAGTCCATCCCGCCGTTGGGCGTCAAACCTTCAGATGAGGTGCTTGATGCGTTGTACGACGGCGTCCCGCACCAGCCGCTGCACGTCGCCGCCGTCCTGACCGGCCACGACTCGCCGGCTGCCGCGACGCACCAGCCCCGCGCCTGGGATTGGGCGGACGCCTTGGACGTTGCCCGCCTCATTTCCGACGTTCTTGGTGTTGAACTGGTTGTCAGCCAGGGTAGCCACCAGGCGTTCCACCCGGGGCGTGCCGCTGAGCTTTCCCTGCGGAACGGCGATGTTGTCGGTTACGCGGGAGAGCTCCACCCGAAGCTCCTGGCAGCACACGACATGCCTGCGCGATCTGTGGCTATCGAAGTCAACGTCGAGGCATTGTTTGAAGCCGCTGCGGACGTGATTGTTGCCAAGCACATCTCCGGGTTCCCTGTTGCGACGCAGGACGTTGCGCTGGTGGTTCCGCAGGATGTACCAGCAGACCAGGTTTTGGCTGCCCTGCGCGAAGGCGCAGGTGAACTCCTCGAGGATGTCGCCTTGTTCGACGTTTACGTGGGTCCGGGCATCGAAGAGGGGAAGAAGTCGCTGGCCTTCGGATTGCGTTTCCGTGCCAACGACCGCACACTGACTGCCGACGAAGCGTCAGAAGCGCGGGCCTCGGCTGTCGCAGTCGCCGCTGAACGCTTCGGTGCTGTCCAGCGCTGATCCCGCATTTGCACGCTAAATCCCCGGAACCTTCTCGGTTCCGGGGATTTTCGTTTTATCGAGATTCCACTCCCAGCATCTTGACAGACTATTCACACATGTATGACAGTTTTGTCATGCACATGTGAAACATGTGTATCACATCCCTCGCACGGCTCTCCAAGGGCCGTCCCTTGAAAGGTACCCATGAAAAAGCAGAACGTTGCTGTGCTTGTCGGGGCTGCGGTAATGGCTTTGACGTCCTCGCTTGGAGGAGCTGCCATGGCGTCAGGGCCGACGCCGCAACCAGCGTCCGCCGAGGTCCAGCCCGTGTCCCACACCGTGGATAAATCCCAGACGTCCGGCTCCGCCGCGTCCCCGTTGGCCGACCGTTATTCCATCGCCGCACCCACCAAGAATGGGGGCGCCTCCACGGATTCAGTCATCGGCGCTGATGGCCGGGTCCGTATCACCAACACCACGGCTGCACCCAACCGCTCCATCGTGCAGATTGAATTCAATGGCGGTTACATCTGTTCCGGTTCCCTCATCTCCGACGACACCGTGCTGACGGCCGGGCACTGTGTCCACACGGGCGGCACGGGTTCCACGGCGGATTACTCCTGGGGCGTCAAAGTGGCCCCTGGCCGGAATGGATCGACGGATCCTTACGGTACCTGCGGTGCTACCCAACTCCTCACGGACCAGCGTTGGATCGACTCAGCCAACACCAACGCCGACTGGGGCGTCATTAAACTCGACTGCACCATTGGCAACACCACCGGGTGGCTCAATTACACCGGTACGACGGCCAGCCTGAACGGAACCACCGCAACAGTGCGCGGCTACCCGGGCGACAAGGCATTTGGAACCATGTGGTCCATGACGGGCACCATCGACAGTTCCGCAACCGAAAAGGTCTACTACAAGATGGACACCTTCGGCGGCCAGAGTGGAGCACCCGTATACAACAACTCCAACACCATTGTCGCCATCCACACCAACGGTGGCAGCACCAACTCCGGTACCCGCATCACGCCCACCCTGGCGAATTACCTGACCTCGGTGAAGTGAGAAGCTACGGGAGCTCGACCGGGTGGGGCGAGAAGCGCGCGGCTCGGGCGTCGAGCTCATTGCCCTGTGGCTGGCTGAGGGAGGCGTAGAGTTCCGGCCGGCGGCCCCGTATCCACCGCCGGCCGGTTGAGAGAGGCACCAGGCCGAGGTCCAGCTCGGACGTAACGATTGCTTCGCCTGCACTCCAGGTTTCTGCGATGATCGCCCCATAGGGGTCGATGATCATGGCGTTACCCGTGCGGATCTCGTCATCATCCGGGCCGACACCGTTGCTGAAGATGATGAAAAGGCCGTTGTCGTGGGCGCGGGAAGGCAGCCAGCGCATGAGCCACCCGCGCCCGTGGGGTCCACGGAAGGCCGCTTCAATGGCTGCAGGATCTGCTGCACGGTTTTCCCACAAGGTGCTGGGAATGGGCTTCATTCCCCTGGGACTCCGGGAGTTGGTGCCACCGGTTTGATGAGGGGCCAAGAGCACTGTCGCGCCCAGTAGTGCTGTCGCCCGGACGTTTTCGACCAGGTTGTTGTCCCAGCAGATCAGGATTCCGGCTTTGACGCCCCAGGGGGTGTCAAAGACCGTGAACCGGGATCCGCTGTCGATCGCCTCGTGTTCAAAGGCATGGATCTTCCGGTGGGTGTGCCGTGCTCCGTCGGGGAGGCATACCGCGTATGAGTTGTAGAGTCTTCCGTCGCTGTCTGCCTCGAGATATCCGACGCCGATGCCTACGCCCAGCTCTTGGGCGAGGTTCTGGACGGCGAGGATGCTGGGGCCGCCCTCCGTCTCGGCAAGTTGATGCAAGCGTTGGGGCGTGTGTCGTCGGAGGTGCCAGTAGCCGAGCAAGCACATTTCCGGGAACACGACCAGTTGCGATCCGTCCATGGCTGCAGCGGTGGCGAGCCGGCGAATGGTCTCGAGGTTGAGGTCCGGACGGTCCGGGATTGCTTCGAACTGAACGGCCGAGGCGCGAAGTGTTGGCCGTGAATTATCGGGCATGGGTTCTCCTTGGGTTTGTCTCTCCCATGCTTCTTGCGATGACCCATTCTGTCTAATGAAAACTTCGGCCTTATCCATTCTGTTTTGGAATGGATTTGTTGGGTGTCTGCGTGCCGCATCGCAGTATGTGAGCGGGACTGGTCCTGTCGATAGTGTTATGAAATGGAACTACGCCTTTTGCGGTCGTTTATCGCGGTTGCCGTGAACCAAAACTTCGGGGCCGCTGCCAAGGCGCTGTCCACAACCCAGCCCGCCCTGACCAAGCAGATCCAGGTCCTGGAACGGCAGGCAGGGACCACGCTGTTCACCCGGGGGCGCCACGGTGCAGCGTTGACGCCTGGCGGCGAGGCGTTGCTCGTCGACGCGGTCGACCTGGTGCGCCGGGCGGATGCCTTGGCCCGCCGCATGGAGCGGGTGGCAGCGGGGGCTGAAGGTGTGCTCAATGTCGGATTCGGGATGTCGACAATCGATGTAGCGCCCCAGACTGTCGCGGCTTTCCGTGCGCGGCACCCCGGAATCGACATCAAGCTCGAAGATATGTCCTCCTCCAGGCAGTTCGACGCATTCCGTGACGGCACGCTCAGCGTGGGGTTTGTGCGCATGCCTGCGCCGCAGGACATTGCCGCCCGGGTGATCCGGCGGGATCAGCTGGCGCTCGCCATCCCTGCCGGTGAGCCTGCTCCGGGGACCGATCGAAAGGGTCTGCGGGCTTGGCTCCAGGACCAGGGCCTGGTCCGCCTTGTCCCCGCCCGCGGGCCGGGATTGGCCGCTCAAACGAGCGAGTTGTTTATGGATTTGGGGTGCAGCCCCACCACGGTGTACGAAACGTCCGATCTTCTGACGGTCGTGGCCCTCGTAGCCGCCGGAGCGGGCCCTGCTGTGATCCCCGCCAGCGCCTCGGCCATCATCCCCGACGGCGTGCAGTTGGTAAAGATCGATCTGGAGTCCGCGAGCTGGGACATTGGCATTGCCTGGCTTCGCGGGAGCACCAACCCGTTGCTTCCCTTGTTTCTGGAATCAATCATGGACGGGGAAAAAGTATGATCGACAACCTTGTCTTCGAGGTGCACCGGCTCGAGGACCAGCTGGCCTGTGATGAGCACGCACCGGACCCGGGACAACCGGCAAAGCGTCGGGCCTCCAGGTTTGCCAGCGCCAAGGACCGGGACGAATTCGTTGCGGCCCGGATTTCGCTGCAGCTGTTCGCTGCAACGCTCCTCAACGTGGAACCCCAGCAGCTCGTGGCGAACTATCACTGCCCGCAGTGCGGCCAAGGCCAGGACCACGGCCGTCCCGGGTTCCTGCTCGACGGCGGCCCCGCACCTATCGCGCTCAGCGCGTCCCGGGCGTCGGGCTGGGTGCTGCTGGCCGGCGTCGCCCATGCTCCCGAAGAACTACGGCTGGGAGTGGATCTTGAATCGACAGGCAAAGCAACCTTCGAAGGCTTCGACGACGTCGCGCTGACCGCAACCGAGAAAAGCTTCCTGTCCACCATCCCGGATCAGGAGCGAGATAGTCAGCGCGCGCGGCTGTGGGCGCGCAAAGAGGCTTGGCTGAAGATGACTGGGGAAGGCCTGCGGCGCAACCCGGCAGAGTTGGATGTGCTGGAGCGCCGCGGTGTGCAGGACCTGGACATTGTCGGCGACCGGGCGCTGCCGGACGGACTGGTGGCCGCCTTGGCGATCGGCTAACGCGGTGGCGGCAGCGCGGGAAGTGCTGCCTCGTACAGCCACGGACGGAGAACGGCCGCGGCATCCAATCCCGGAATGAATGCGTTCGCGGCTACGATGAAGGCTTCCGTGGACACTGAGCCATGCCGGTTCTTGGCTGTCCAATGATGGAGGAAACCGAAGAACGCCTCGTCGCCGGCCGCCATTCGCATGGCGTGAACCGCCAAAGCCCCACGTTTGTAGACCCGGTCATCGAACATCAGCTCCGGGCCGGGGTCGCCAACCAGCAGGTCCTGCGGCCCGGCGTCGAGCCTCTTCCATGCCCCTGTAGCCCGCGCTGCAACAGTCATGGTCCCGGATTCCTCGGACCACAACCACTCGGCGTAACAAGCGAAGCCTTCGTGCAGCCAGATGTCTTTCCAGCTGTCGACGGTGAGGGAGTTCCCGAACCACTGGTGGGAAAGTTCGTGGGCGATCAGCCGCTGGGATTCCCAGGCGTCGCGCATATGGTTGCGACCGAAAATGGAGACCGTTTGGGCTTCCAAGGGGATTTCCAGCTCGTCTTCGGTGACCACGGACGTGTAATCGGCGAATGGGTACGGTCCGAAGCAATCCTCGAAAGTCCGCATCATGTCCGGCTGGCGTTCCAGACCCCGCAGGGCGTCGGCTGCCATTTCGGGGGTAACGGCAACGAACTGGGGCACCCGGTGGTGGGTATCGTCGGCCTGCAAGGGAACCTTGGTGTAGCGGCCGATCTGCACGGTAGCCAGGTACGTCGCCATCGGCTCGGACTGCTCGTAGACCCAGGTTTCCCTGCTGGACTTCCGGGAGTGCGATACGAGCCGCCCATTGCATACCGGACGGTAGTTGTCATCGGTGGTCACCGAGATGAGGAAGCTCGACTTGTAGCGGGGGTGGTCGTTGCAGGGGAACCAGGATGCTGCGCCGTTCGGCTGGCCGGCCACCAGTACGCCGTCGTTCAATTCCTCCCAGCCAACATCTCCCCACAATCCACGGCGCGGTTGCGGATTGCCGTCGTAGCGGATCTCCAGTGAGAACTGTTGGCCGGGCCTGAGCGCGGACGGGGCGGCCAGGACCAGGTGCTGGGCCCTGTGGCTGAATTTCTGGAGTTTCTTGCCGTCCAGCTGGACCTTGGTGGCCCGCAATCCCACCAGGTCCAGGACTATCTGCGCTGTCTGTTCCAATGCCGTGCACCGCAGGACCGCCTTGCCGATCAGCTTGTTGCTGCCCAGCCTGACGTCGAGGTCCAACTCATACCGGTCCACACGGTAGCTGGTGCTGCCGTGGTCCAGGGTGTAGGGGTCGGCTTCGGTCATGGGGGTGGTGATGGGTGCGGTCATGATCTGCCCAATCTACTTGAGACGGGGCGCTTGTGCAGACGGACCCACCCATGGGCTCACCGGGTTGCCCATCCAGTACGTCCCGGCTGGGACAGTTTCGCCACGCATGACCAACGACGCCGGACCTACGGTTCCACCGTCGCCGATGCTGGCCGCAGGGAGGATGACGCCGTGGGGGCCCATGGTGGCTCCGTTCCCGAGCGTCACGGTGTCCAGGCTCATGACGCGGTCGTGGAACAGATGTGTCTGGACCACGCAGCCGCGGTTGACGGTGGAGTTCTCGCCAAGTGTCACGAGGTCGGCTTCGGGGAGCCAGTAGCTTTCACACCAGGTACCGCGGCCGATCGTGGCGCCGAGCCCGCGCAGCCACCACACCAGGGCGGGCGTGCCCGCAGCGGACCTGGCGAACCACGGCGCACTGACCATTTCGATAAACGTATCCACAACCTCGTTGCGCCAAATAAACGAACTCCACAGGGGGTGCTCGCCGGCGCGAATGGTTCCCACCAGGACCCACTTGGCGACGATGGCGCTGAGTGCTGCGACGCCTCCGGCTGCCAACATCACGACGCCGCCGAGGATCGCCGCGATCCAGTAGCCCCATCCACGGGCCAGCCAATCGAGGACCAGCATGACGCCGACGGCGATGGCAACAGTCAGGATGACAGGAACCAAACGGCACAATTCCCACAGTGCACGCGCGATTTTGAGCTTAAGGGGCGGCTGGAATGTCCGTGTCTGGTCGGCGTCGACGGCGGTGCGGCGCAACCTGACCGGGGGACTGCCCAGCCACGACGTGCCCGACTTCGCCTTGGCAGGGGTGGCCGACAGGACGGCCACGAGGGAATTCTTTGGTACATTCCGCCCGGCGGCCGTCATGCCGGAGTTACCGAGGAATGACCGCTTTCCGATCTTGGCCGGAGCGATTTTCATCCAACCACCGCCCAGTTCGTAGGACGCCACCATGGTGTCGTCAGCCAGGAACGCGCCGTCGCCGATGGTCGTCATCCTGGGCACCAGCAGCACCGTGGAGGCTTCCACGTTCTTGCCCACCTTGGCTCCGAGCAAGCGCAGCCAAACAGGCGTGAACAGGCTGGCATAGACGGGGAAGAGGAGGTCACGTGCCATGTCCAGCAGACGTTCCGTGGCCCACACCTGCCAGCCGATTCGGCTGCGGACACGGTAATACCCCTCTTTGAGTCCGAGGCCAAGGAGCCGGGCAACAACGAGGATGAGGACCAGGTTCCCGAAGAACCACGCCAACGCCGCCAGTGGGAGTGCCAGGGCTATCTGGGGGAGTGCGGTCTCCAACGAATCGTGGCCTTGGATGAACGCCATAAAGACCATCGCAGCAGCGAAGGCGGAGATGTACGGGATCAGGGCCAGAAGCGCCGAAGCGCTGGCAAAGGCTGTGAACCATAGCCGGTCCACAGCGGAAGGATGGCCCGACGACTCAGGCCAGTCGTGCTTTGCCTTGCCGCGTCGTTCGGCCGGGGATCCAGCCACGAAGTGCCCGGCCTTCACTTTGCCCAGCACTGCGGATCCGGCGTCGACGTGTGCGCCCGCACCAATGGTGGCGCCGGGCATGAGGGTGCTTCGTGCACCGACGACGGCGCCGGCTCCCACGTGTATCTGGCCGATGTGCACCGAGTCGCCATCCACCCACCATCCGGAAAGATCGACTTCCGGCTCGATGTTGGCGCCGCTGCCCAATGACAGCAAACCTGTGACAGGGGGCAGGGAATGCAGGTGCACATCCCGGCCGATCCTGGCACCCAGGGCGCGCGCGTAGTAGGGGACAAATGGGGCGCTGGCGAGGCCGATGGCCCCGGAGAGGTCTTGTATTTGTTCGGCGAGCCACAACCGAAGGTGGGTTTTGCCGGACCTGGGGTAGGTGCCAGGCTCGATCTTGCCGAGCAGCACGCGTGCCGCTATTACCGAAATGGTCATACGGCCCAGCGGGCTGACGAAGACCAGCCAGGATGCCGCGATCCACCACCAGGACACCACAGGAGCTGCGGCGAATCCGGCAAAGTCTGCCAGTAACCTGTTCGCGGCCATCAGGTAGGTGAGCCAACGCATTCCCACCAGGATGTGAAGGGGCACGCCCATGAGGACCTGGAAGATCTGCGACTTCAAGGCTGTGGGACGCACGGTGCGCTCGACAGGCGGACCTGCCGTACCGCCGTCGGGCAGTGATTGCCGGGCGGCATCGATCAGGGCTCCGACACGCGGGGTCGCGTAGATGTCAGCGACAGTGATGGTGGGGTACCGGACCCGGAGGGCAGAGACGAGCTGGGCTGCGGCCAAGGACCCGCCGCCGTAGGCGAAGAAATCCGCGTCGAGGGAGCTCACGGGACTGCCCAGCACCGACTCCCACTGGTCCACCACCCAACGGGCGTCGTCGGGTAGGTTCAGGGGCGCGTTGTTGGCCTCAGCAGCGCTGGTTCCCGCCAGCGGCCAGGGGAGGGCATGCCGGTCCACCTTTCCGCTGGTCTTGGTGGGCAGCGAATCCACCACGGTGAGCAGGGGGATCAATGCTGCCGGAAGGCTTTCGCCCAGCAGGCGGCGGGCCTGCTCCAGATTTAGCTCGTGGCCGTCAACGGGGGCGAGATAGCCCACCAGGATTTGGTTGCCGGCAGCAGTGGTCTGAACTGCGGCGGCAGCGCCGGCAACTCCCGGGAGTGCCTGCAGCGCCGCGTCCACCTCGCCCAGTTCGATGCGCCGTCCACCCAGCTTGACCTGTTCGTCGGCGCGACCTATGAAGATCAGGCCCTCCGGTTCGAAGCGGACGAGGTCCCCGGAACGGTAGGCACGGTCCCAAGCCAGCGTGGCCATGGGTGCATACTTCTCGGCATCCTTGGCGGGATCGAGATAGCGTGCCAGCCCGACGCCGCCGATGATCAGTTCACCGATCCCGCCTTCCGCGACCGGGACACCATCAGAATCGACGACGGCGAGGTCCCAGCCGTCCAACGGCAGCCCGATCCGAACCGGGCCGGGTCGGCCCAACGGTGCGGCGCAGGCGACGACGGTGGCCTCGGTGGGTCCGTAAGTGTTCCATACTTCGCGGCCATCGACGGCGAGCCGTTCGGCCAGCTCCGGCGGGCATGCCTCGCCGCCGAAGATGAGGAGGCGGACGTTTTCGAGGGACTCTGCCGGCCACAACGCAGCAAGGGTGGGCACCGTGGAAACCACGGTGATGCCGTGGTTGATCAGCCAGGGACCCAGGTCCATGCCGGTCCGCACCAACGCCCGCGGAGCCGGGACGAGGCAGGCACCGTGGCGCCAGGCGAGCCACATCTCTTCGCAGGAAGCATCGAAGGCTACCGACAGGCCCGCCAGCACTCTGTCCTGGGGACCGATGGGATCGGCTTGGAGGAAAATCCGTGCTTCAGCGTCAACGAAGGCGGCGGAAGATCGATGTTTAACTGCAACACCCTTGGGCGTACCAGTGGATCCCGAGGTGAAGATGATCCAGGAGTCGTCATCCAGCCCCGGTTTTGAAGGTTCCGATACAGGCTCGCGTGCGGCACCGGCGGCTCGGATATCAAGTCCCGCCCCAACCACCGCGGCAACCTTGGCTTCCCCGAACACCAGGCGTGCCCGTTCCTCGGGATCGTCGGCATCAACCGGAACGTACGCGGCGCCGGCCATGAGGATTCCCAGGATGGCGATATACAACTCGTTGGTGCCGGAAGGGATGCGGATGCCGATCTTGTCACCACGACCCAGGCCCGCAGCGTTCAATCGTGCGGCGAAGGCCCTGACCGCCCTGAGGAGTTCGGTGTAGCTGAGTGATTTTTGCCCGTCATCCAAAGCCGAAGCCTCGGGGAAGGACGCTGTGGTCTCTTCCAGGATGTCCACCAGCGTGCGCTCGGCTGGCGCAGCGGTGCCGCCCGGAAACTGGGGGCGGTAGGTGGTCAGGGCGGGTGCCGGCCCGGCCCCCACGGGATGTTCTGTGCTCACAGGCCTAGCTTTGCGCAGAAAGGTGAACAAAAGGTGTCTGACGTTTCCTGTTCGTCACATTTTCTTGCACCACTGTTTGCCTGTAGGTCGCCAGTTGTTCGGGAGCCGGGCTTTGGAGTTACGGCAGAAGCAGGACTTTGCCGGTGGTCCGGCGGCCTTCCAGGTCACGGTGGGCCTGGGCAGCTTCGGCCAAGGGGTAGGTTGCGCCGACCCTGACCGAGAGCGTTCCGTTGGCGGCGGCGTCGAAAATTTCGGCCGAGCGCCACCGGCGCTCGTGTGTATTCTGCACGAAGTGGGCCATGGTTGGCCTGGTCAAGGTCAAGGAGCCTCCGGCGTTCAGGCGCTGGGGATCGAATGGCGGCACCGGCCCGGAAGCGGCACCAAAGAGCACCATGGCTCCCCGGATGCGCAGGCTTTTGAGGGATTCGTCAAAGGTGTCTTTACCGACGCCGTCGTACACCACGTTGACGCCTTCGCCGTCGGTCAGTTCACGGACCTTGTGGGCGAAACTGTCGTAGCGGAGGACCTCGTCAGCTCCGGCCAGCCTGGACAGCTCGGCCTTTTCGTCGGAGGAGACGGTGGTAAGCACGCGTGCCCCGCGGGCCTTCAACAGCTGGGTCAGCAGGAGGCCAACGCCTCCGGCCCCGGCGTGCAGCAGGACGGTGTGTCCCGGCTCCACCCGGAAGGAGGAGTTCATCAGGTAATGCGCTGTGATCCCTTGCAGCGGAAGGGCAGCTGCAGTGTGGTCGTCGACGCCGTCCGGAACCGGAAGCGCTTTCGCTGCATCCACGAGAGTGTAGTCGGCGTAGGTGCGGGACCCTTCAGCCGTGGCAATACGGTCGCCAACGGCAATGTCCTCCACGCCCTCACCCACCGCCTCCACCGTGCCGGCGGCTTCTGCGCCGGGGGTGAAGGGGTAGTCAACCTTGTAGGTTCCGTTGCGCTGATAGGTTTCGATGAAGTTCACCCCGGCAGCTGCGACCTTGATCAGCAACTGGCCGGGACCGGGGGCTGGTGCTTCCACGGAGGCGTATTCGAGGACTTCAGGTCCTCCGGGCTGCTTTGCGACAATGGCGTGCGTCATGGTGGCTCCTCACTCCGGGGCGGTCCTTCCGGTGCCCGGTTTCAGAATCCATCCTAGGGAGGTTGGGGCCTCCCATGTCGAACGGCTAGCGGCGTCCGTGCGTCGAAGCCACGGGACAGTCGAAGCCGCGGCCTGCTGCGAGGCCCACCTCGTTGAGGTAGCTGACCACGATCCCGTACGACTGCATGAGCGTGGTTTCGGTGTAGGGGATCGAGTGCTTGGCGCAGAATTCCTTCACGATGCCGGCGGCCTTGTGAAGGTGCGGACGTGCCATGTCCGGGAACAAGTGGTGCTCTACCTGCCGGTTGAGTCCGCCCAAGAGGAAGTCCATGAAGCGACCGCCGGAGATGTTGCGGGAGGTCAGGATCTGGCGGTTAAGGAAGTCCACGCGGCTGTCCTTGGGAAGCACGGGCATGCCCTTATGGTTGGGGGCGAAGGATGCGCCCATGTAGAAGCCGTAAACCATGATCTGGACGCCGAGGAAAGCGAACGCCATTCCGATGGGCAGGAAGGTGAAAGCCAGCACCGGCAACGCCGTCAGGCGTGCCACGAGGATGGGGGTTTCCACCCAGCGGTGCCGGACCTTCTGCTTGCCGAAGACAAAGCGGATGGAATCGAACTGCAGGCTCAGGCCAAGCAAGGTCAACAGCGGGAAGAAGAACCAGCCTTGCCGGCGCGTGAGGAATGCCAGGCGGCCCTTGCGCTCGGCCGCGGCGTCCTCGTAGAACACCAATGCGTTGTTCCGGATGTCGGGGTCCTTGGAAATGACGTTGGGGTGATTGTGGTGGGCGCCGTGTTTCTGTTCCCACCATGAGTAGCTGATGCCCGCAACGCCGGTGGCCAGGAGACGCGCCGACCAATCGTTGGCGCGGCGGGAGGCAAAGATCTGCTTGTGTCCGGCTTCGTGGGCCAGGAAGCTCAACTGCGTGCAGAGAATCCCGACGGCCGCGGCAATGAGGAGCTGGTACCAGGATTCGCCAATGAGGGCGAAGCCGAGCCACGTGCCGGCCATGAGCAGTATCAGGGCTACGAAAACCCAGATATAGAAGCCGCTGCGGCGCTCAAGGAGTCCTGCGGACTTGACGCTCTTGAGGAGCTCTGAGTAGCTCTGAACGACGGGATTTGGCTGAATTGCGCGTGCTTTGGGGCGCTCAGCGGTGGACGTGGGTGCCATTTATATGCCCCGTATCACTAACGGGCAACGCTGCAGCCGACGTTCGGACTGCACGGTCTGGATCACCCTCCACTAAGCATACGCGCAATGTCCTAACAAATGTGACAGCTCACATTAGGCATGCATAAATATCGGACAGTATGAATATTCTTGCTGTATAGTGGAGTCATGACTATTTCTGTTGCCGTCTCCGGTGCCAGCGGCTACGCCGGGGGAGAAGTGCTGCGCTTGCTCGCGGGCCATCCGAACGTCACCATCGGTGCGATCACGGCGCACAGCAACGCCGGTTCCAGACTAGGGGAGTTGCAGCCGCATCTCCATGGTTTGGCCAGCCGGATCCTTGAAGACACCACGGTGGAAAACCTGTCCGGCCACGATGTGGTGTTCCTGGCCCTTCCCCATGGCGCTTCCGCAGAGATCGCCGCCCAGCTGCCTGAAGGCACCGTAGTGATCGACGCCGGCGCGGACCACCGCCTCCAGGACGCCGCGGCGTGGGAAAAGTTCTACGGCTCGGACCACGCGGGCACTTGGCCTTACGGCCTGCCGGAACTGCCGGGGCAGCGTGAGGCGCTCAAGGGCGCCACCCGCATCGCAGTCCCGGGCTGCTACCCGACGTCGGCCCTGCTCGCCTTGACGCCCGGGTTTGCCAAAAATCTCCTCCTGACGGACGACGTCGTCATTGTCGCCGCGTCAGGCACCTCGGGCGCCGGCAAGGCAGCCAAAGTCAACCTCATTGGCAGTGAAGTCATGGGTTCCATGAGCCCGTATGGCGTGGGTGGCGGTCATCGCCACACGCCGGAAATCGAACAAGGCCTGTCCAATGCCGCGGGCGAGCCGGTCACGGTGTCCTTCACGCCCACCCTCGCCCCGATGAGCAGGGGCATCCTCACGACGGCGACCGCAAAGGCCGGGCACGGCGTGACGTACGCCGAACTCCGGCAGGCATGGGCAGATGCCTACGACGACGAGCCGTTCGTCCACCTGCTGCCAGAGGGCCAGTGGCCCACCACCAAATCGGTGCAGGCTTCCAACCATGCCGTCATGCAACTGGCGTTTGACCAGCACACAGGCCGCGTGATCGTGACCTGCGCTATCGACAATCTCACCAAGGGGACCGCCGGCGGCGCCGTGCAGTCCATGAACATTGCCCTCGGCCTGGATGAAACCGCCGGCCTGAACCTGCAGGGAGTAGCACCGTGACAATTACCGCCCCCAAGGGATTCCGCGCCGCTGGCGTCACAGCCGGCATCAAGGCATCAGGCAACCCGGACCTCGCCCTGGTCGTCAACGACGGACCGTCGAAGGCAGCCGCTGCTGTGTTCACCTCCAACCGCGTAGCGGCCGCTCCCGTGCACTGGTCCCGCCAGGTGGTCAGCGACGGCCGTGTGGACGCCGTCGTTCTGAACTCCGGGGGTGCCAACGCCTGCACCGGACCGCAGGGTTTCCAGAACACCCACGCAACCGCGGAGAAAGTGGCTGACGTGCTGGGAGTCTCAGCTTCCGACGTCGTGGTTTGCTCTACTGGCCTGATCGGCGAGCAACTGCCCATGGACAAAATCCTCCCGGGCGTCGAAGCGGCCGCCAAAGAGCTCAGCGAGGACGGCGGTCCCGCTGCGGCCACGGCCATCATGACCACGGACAGCGTTTCCAAGGAAGCGGTTTTCACGGGAACCGATGCTGAAGGCAAGCAGTTCACCGTGGGTGGCATTGCCAAGGGTGCCGGCATGTTGGCACCAGGCTTGGCCACCATGCTGGTGGTCCTGACTACGGACGCCGAGGTGCCTGCTGACGAGCTCGACGTCGTCCTCCGCGACGCAACGCGCGTCACCTTTGACCGTGCCGACTCGGACGGCTGTATGTCCACGAACGACACTGTGGTGCTGCTGGCATCCGGGGCCTCCGAAGCCCTGCCTTCCACCGAGCAGTTGAGCGAAGCCGTGACTCGGGTCTGCGCCGAACTGGCCCGCAAGCTCATCGGCGACGCCGAGGGCGCCAGCCACGACATCGCCATCCGCACCTTCAACGCTGCCAGCGAACGGGACGCCGAAACCGTCAGCCGGTCCGTTGCCCGGTCCAACCTTTTCAAGGCCGCCATCTTTGGCAAGGACCCCAACTGGGGCCGTGTCCTCTCCGCTGTGGGAACAACGGACGCCGTGTTCGAAGCTGATCAACTCAACGTCGCCATGAACGGCGTCCAGATCTGCCGCAACGGCAGCATCGGCGAGGACCGCAACCTGGTGGACCTTGAGCCGCGCGAAGTGCTGGTCGAAATCGACCTGCAGGCCGGCGACGCCGAGGCGACAATCTGGACCAATGACCTCACGCACGATTACGTGCATGAGAACAGCGCCTACTCAAGCTGAGCGGAAAACGATGACTGCGCACACTCGGGAGACCACGTCAATGAGCGACGCCCAGGACAAGGCCGGGACACTGATCGAGGCGTTGCCGTGGATCCAACGCTTCGCCGGGACCACCATGGTGATCAAGTATGGCGGAAACGCCATGGTCAATGACGAGCTGCGCCGTGCCTTCGCTGAGGACATCGTGTTCCTCCACCACGTGGGCATCCACCCCGTGGTGGTTCACGGCGGCGGCCCCCAAATCAACTCCATGCTCAGCCGGCTTGGCATTGAATCCGAGTTCAAGGGAGGCCTCCGGGTCACCACGCCCGAGGCCATGGACGTAGTCCGCATGGTCCTCACCGGCCAGGTAGGCCGCGAACTCGTCGGCCTCATCAACTCCCACGGACCGTACGCCGTGGGCATGTCCGGCGAGGACGGCGGCCTGTTGCGCGCCGTGCGCACCGGCACTGTTGTTGACGGTGAGGAAGTGGACCTCGGCCTGGTGGGCGAGGTTGTCGGCGTTGATCCCGCAGGTATTAAGGACATTCTCGACGCCGGTCGCATCCCCGTGATTTCGACCGTCGCTCCCGAAATCCTGGACACGGGAGACGGTACCGGCTCTACCACCGGCCAGGTGCTCAACGTCAACGCGGACACCGCCGCCGCAGCCGTTGCTTCTGCCCTGGGCGCCACCAAGCTCGTCATTCTGACCGACGTCGAGGGCCTCTACGCCAACTGGCCGGACAAGTCCTCGCTGATCTCCTCGCTGACCGCCACCGAGCTCCGTGAAATGCTGCCTCGCCTGGAGTCCGGAATGATCCCTAAAATGGCCGCCTGCCTCAAAGCAATCGACGAAGGCGTGCAGCGCGCCCACATCGTGGACGGCCGCCTGGCCCACTCCATGCTGCTGGAAACCTTTACGACCGCGGGTATCGGCACCCAGGTAGTACCCGACGAGGAAGTGAACGCATGAGTACCGAACTGAGCCATTCCGCCGAAAGCCGCAGCAGCGATGGGGGGCCGGGTGTGGTCGGGCACCGCGATGGGCCCACTGCCGCCGGGGTCCCCGTCCGAGCTGGCGAGGGCGGGGGGCGGCTGGGGACGGGCGGGGCCCCCATCGCTGCGGAGGCTGCCGCAACCACCCTCGTTACCCAGAGCTCGGGAGCTGACTGGCTTGCCCGTTACTCGTCCTCGCTCATGGGCGTCTTCGGCACTCCGCAGCGTGTCCTGGTCCGCGGCGCCGGTTGCCTGGTGTGGGACGCCGATGGCAAGGAATACCTTGACCTCCTCGGCGGGATCGCCGTCAACGCGCTGGGCCACGCCCACCCGTTCGTCACGTCGGTCATTTCAAGCCAGCTCGCCACTCTTGGCCATGTGTCCAACTTCTTTACGAGCCCCACGCAGATCGCGCTCGCCGAGAAGCTCCTGGCGATCTCCAACGCTCCCGCGGGTTCCAAGGTGTTCTTCGCGAACTCCGGCACGGAGGCCAACGAGGCCGCGTTCAAGCTCGCCCGCCGGAACAACTCCGACGGCAAGCGCACCAAGATCATCGCACTCGAAGGTGCTTTCCACGGACGCACCATGGGCGCTTTGGCGCTCACGGCCAAGGAAGCGTACCGCGCCCCGTTCGAACCACTGCCCGGTGGCGTGGTCCACATTCCGTTCGATGACATCGAGGCGTTGCGTGCCGCCGTCGACGATTCCACCGCAGCCGTTTTCCTGGAACCCATTCAGGGCGAAGCGGGCGTCCGGCCCCTCAGCCCCGACTACCTGCAGGCGGCCCGCGAGGCCACCACGGCCGCAGGGGCGTTGCTCATCCTGGATGAGGTCCAGACCGGCATCGGCCGCACCGGCAAGTGGCTGGCCAGCGAGGATGCAGGCATCGTGCCCGACGCCGTCACGCTCGCCAAGGGCCTCGGTGGCGGCTTCCCGGTGGGTGCCTTGATCACATTCGGAAGTGCGACGTCGGCCCTGCTCACCGCCGGACAGCACGGCACCACTTTCGGTGGGAACCCGGTGGCCACGGCCGCCGCGCTTGCCACGCTGCACGCGATCGAAAGCCAGGGTGTCCTGGAAAACGTCCAGGCTGTGGGGGAGTACCTGCGTCAGGGCTTGGCGGCGGTGGAAGCGGTCACCGATGTCCGCGGCGAGGGCCTGCTGATCGGCTTCGATGTGAACGCCGACATCGCACCCGCTATGGTGACGGCAGCTTTGGATGCCGGCTTCATCATCAACAGTCCGGGACCGCGGACCATCCGCCTCGCACCTCCCCTGATCCTGACCACCGGGCAGGCCGACCGATTCCTGTCAGCTTTGCCCGCCTTGATCGCCACGGCTACCGCCCAAACCGCTAAGGACGCACAGTGAGCACGTTAACCACCCGCCACTTCCTCAAGGACACGGACCTGAGCCCTGCCGAGCAGGCCGAGGTCCTGGACCTCGCCGTCAGGATGAAGGCAGCGCCGTACAGCGTGCAGCCCTTCGCCGCGGAGGGCAACGGCCGCAAGACCGTTGCCGTGATCTTTGACAAGACCTCCACCCGCACGCGTGTTTCCTTTGCCACCGGCATTGCGGACATGGGCGGCAACGCCCTGATCATCAACCCGGGTGAAGCGCAGATTGGCCACAAGGAATCCGTGGAAGACACCGCGAAGGTCCTGGAGCGCATGGTCTCAACCATCGTGTGGCGCACCGGCGCCCATTCCGGCCTGGTGGCAATGGCGGAGAACTCCAGCGTGCCCGTCATCAACGCACTCTGCGACGACTACCACCCATGCCAGCTCCTGGCCGACCTCCTGGCCGTCAAGGAGCACAAGGGCGAACTGGCCGGACTGAGCATGGCCTATCTGGGGGACGCGGCCAACAACATGGCCAACTCCTACCTGCTGGCCGGAGTGACCGCCGGTATGCACGTCCGCATCTCCGGCCCCGAAGGCTACCTGCCGGCTCCGGAAATCGTGGCAGCAGCCGAGGAGCGCGCCGCGGAGACCGGTGGTTCCGTCCTGATCACCAGTGACGCCGCCAAAGCACTCAACGGCGCCGACGTCGTGGCGACGGACACGTGGGTTTCCATGGGCCAGGAAGCCGAAAAGGAAGCCCGGTTGCAGCTGTTCCGCGACTACTCCGTGGATGAAGCTGCAATGGCGCAAGCCGCTCCGGACGCCGTCGTTCTTCACTGCCTTCCTGCTTACCGCGGCTACGAGATTTCAGCCGGCGTCATCGATGGCCCGCAGTCGATCGTGTGGGACGAGGCCGAGAACCGCCTGCACGCCCAGAAGGCACTCATGGCGTGGCTGATGCACCGCTCGGGGCTTGCCTTCGTCGATGGTCTTTCGCCGGTTGAAGGCACCGGGCAGAGCACGTTCTAGTGTCCACCAATCCGTCCGTGCCGGGCGCAAGCCCAGCCACCAAGACTGCCCGCCAGGCGCGAATCACCGCGATCCTGACGGGTGAGTCCGTGCGTTCCCAGGCAGAGCTTGCAGCTCTGTTGGCGGACGACGGCGTCCAGGTCACCCAGGCCACCCTGTCCCGCGACCTTGTGGAACTAGGTGCCGTGCGGGTGCGTGGAAAGGATGGCGCATTGGTCTACGCCGTGCCGGGCGAAGGCGGCGACCGCAATGCCAAGAGCGGGGTCACCCAGGAAATCCTGGACGCACGGCTCTCCAGGCTCTGCGGGGAACTGCTGGTGACGGCGGAAGCGTCCGGCAACATCGTCGTCCTGCGCACGCCTCCGGGCGCGGCGAACTTCCTGGCACTCGCCGTCGACCACTCCGTGATGCCGTCCGTATTGGGTACGATCGCAGGCGATGACACTTTGCTGCTGGTCGCACGGGACCCCGACGGCGGGGCGGAACTGGCGGCCAGGTTCCTGCGGATGGCCGAAGAAGCCGGCCCGGGCAACTAACTGCTTTACACAGTATTGATTCAGCAGCATCTAATTCACACAGCATTGATTCGAATGAACCAAGCAACAACAAAGGAGCACTCTCGTGACTGAGCGCATTGTTCTGGCCTACTCCGGTGGCCTTGATACGTCCGTAGCCATTGGCTGGATCGGTGAAGCCACCGGCGCCGAGGTCATCGCTGTGGCCGTCGACGTTGGACAGGGCGGCGAGTCCCTGGAGACCATCCGCCAGCGCGCCCTCGGTTGCGGCGCCGTCGAGGCTTACGTCGCTGATGCCCGCGACGAGTTCGCCAACGAGTACGCCATGCCCACGCTGAAGGCGAACGCCCTCTACCAGGGTCACTACCCGCTGGTTTCGGCGATCTCGCGTCCGGTCATCGTCAAGCACCTCGTGAAGGCTGCCCGCGAGTTCGGCGCCACCACCGTTGCCCACGGCTGCACCGGCAAGGGCAACGACCAGGTCCGCTTCGAAGTGGGCATCCAGACCCTTGGCCCGGACCTGAAGTGCATCGCACCGGTTCGCGACCTCGCCCTGACCCGCGACAAGGCCATCGCCTTCGCCGAGGAAAAGGGACTGCCGATCGAGACCACCAAGAAGAACCCGTACTCGATCGACCAGAACGTCTGGGGACGCGCCGTCGAAACCGGCTACCTCGAGGACATCTGGAACGCACCCACCAAGGACATTTACGACTACACCGCCACCCCGGAATTCCCGCCGGCACCGGATGAGGTCATCATCTCCTTCCAGGCCGGAGTGCCGGTAGCGATCGACGGCGTGAAGGTCACCCCGCTGCAGGCCATCCAGGAACTGAACCGCCGTGCAGGCGCCCAGGGCGTTGGCCGCATCGACGTCGTCGAGGACCGCCTGGTGGGCATCAAGTCCCGCGAGATCTATGAAGCCCCGGGTGCCATGGCGCTGATCACCGCCCACAAGCACCTTGAAGACATCACCATCGAACGCGAGCAGGCCCGTTTCAAGGCCACCGTTGGCCAGCGCTGGGCAGAGCTGGTCTACGACGGCCAGTGGTTCTCCCCGCTGAAGCGCTCCCTGGATGCCTTTATCGAGGACACCCAGAAGTACGTTTCCGGTGACATCCGCATGGTCCTGCACGGTGGCCAGGCAATCGTTAACGGTCGCCGCTCCGAGACGTCGCTGTACGACTTCGACCTCGCCACCTACGACACCGGCGACACCTTCGACCAGTCCATGGCACGCGGCTTCATCGAGCTGTGGGGCATGTCCTCCAAGGTTGCTTCCGGCCGCGACCTGCGGGTTGCGGGCGAGTAATGACGTCGGCAACAAACGAAGGCGCACTGTGGGGTGGGCGGTTCGCCGGCGGCCCTGCGGATGCGCTGGCCGCACTGAGCAAGTCCACGCACTTTGACTGGCGGCTGGCCCGCTACGATATCGCCGGTTCCAAGGCGCACGCACGCGTGCTCGCCAAGGCCGGACTGCTGGATGACGCTGAGCTTGAAGGCATGCTCGCTGCCCTCACCCAGCTGGACGAGGACGTCGCCAGTGGCGCCTACCTTCCCGCTGAGAGCGACGAGGACGTGCACGGTTCACTGGAGCGTGGGCTGATCGAGCGTGCCGGCACCCAGTTGGGCGGCAAGCTTCGCGCCGGCCGTTCGAGGAACGACCAGGTGGCTACCCTTGGCCGCATGTTCCTTCGGGACCACGCGCGCATTATTGCCCAGGGAGTGCTGGCCACGGTTGACGCACTGGTTGAGCAGGCGAAGGCCCACCACGGTGTCGCCATGCCTGGCCGCACACACCTGCAGCACGCCCAGCCGGTCCTTCTGAGCCATCACTTGCTGGCCCACGCCTGGGCTTTGCTGCGCGATGTGCAGCGCCTCCAGGACTGGGACAAGCGGGCCGGTGTTTCGCCGTACGGTTCGGGTGCGTTGGCCGGTTCGTCGCTGGGCCTGGACCCTGAGGCTGTTGCCGCGGACCTGGGGTTCTTCTCGGCCGTGCACAACTCGATCGACGGCACCGCTTCCCGCGACGTCTTCGCCGAGTTCGCCTGGGTCTGCTCCATGATCGGCGTGGACCTGTCCCGGATCTCCGAGGAAGTCATCTTCTGGGCCACCAAGGAGTTCTCCTTCGTCACGCTGCACGACTCGTACTCCACCGGGTCATCGATCATGCCGCAGAAGAAGAACCCGGACGTTGCCGAGCTCGCACGTGGCAAGGCCGGCCGCCTCATCGGCAACCTGACCGGGTTGCTGGCGACGCTCAAGGGCTTGCCTCTTGCATACAACCGTGACCTTCAGGAGGACAAGGAGCCTGTGTTCGACGCTGCCGACACCCTGGAGCTGCTGCTCCCGGCCGTGTCCGGCATGATCGCGACCCTGAAGTTCAACACTGAGCGGATGGAATCCTTGGCTCCCCAGGGCTTTGCGCTGGCCACGGACATCGCAGAGTGGCTGGTCCGCCAGGGCGTGCCCTTCCGTGAAGCCCACGAGCTCTCCGGTGCTGCTGTCAAGCAGGCCGAAAGCCGTGGCGTGGAGCTGTGGGACCTGACGGACGAGGAATACGCGGCGATCTCAGAGCACCTTACTCCCGAGGTTCGCAGCGTGCTCAGCACCGAAGGCTCGCTCAACAGCCGCAACTCCCAGGGCGGCACGGCACCAGCCGCCGTCGAACGCCAATTGGCGGCCCTGGAAGCGGAACTGGAGGCAGCCCGTTCTTACGCAGGCTAGACACTGAACACTCCTGTGGGATGGCACATCCTGTGCTGTCCCACAGGTGTTTAAGCGTGCGTTAGCATGGCGCTATGACTCAGATCACCCCTGGGGCGTTGCCCGCAGAGCTTCACAAAGCCGCCGGCACCGTCACCCGCCTCCTCGCCAAACTGGACGACGCCTCCGTCGCTGGCCCATCCCAACTCCCCGGTTGGACCCGCGGCCACGTGCTGGCGCACATCACCGGAATCGCCAACGCGATGGCCCGCCAACTCGACTACGCACGGCGCGGCGAGAAGATCGAACTGTACGACGGCGGCATGGATGGCCGTAACAAGGCAATCGAACTTGCGGCGGGACACAGCCTGGCCCAGCACACGGAGTCAGTCACCAAGGCCGTGGAGTCCGCGGTTGCGTCGTTCGATGCCTTGGAACCCGACGATTGGCAAGCTCCCATCACCTACCGTGACGGGACAGTGTTCGACGGCGGCCAGGCACTGTGGCGCGAACTGACCATCCATGCGTCGGACCTGGGCGTGGGCTTCGGACCAGAGACGTGGAGCCGGCCGTTCTGCGAACACCTCATCGGGTTCCTGGCGGCCCGTGTTCCGGGAGAGTACAAACTGGTACTCCAACCCACGGGCCTTCCCCAAATCAGCATCGGCGGTGGCAGTACTTCCATCGCCATCACCGGAATGCTGACGGACATCGCCGCGTGGCTCGCCGGCCGCGAACCCAGCCTCGGAAGTCTGCGCGCTACCGCAGCCGCTGACGGTGTAGAGCTGCCCGAGCTCCTGCCCTGGCCCGCGGCCCAGCCAGCCACGCGCTAACCCGGGCGCTCGCTCACGTCCCGGATGCTTGGGCCGGGCGCTCTCTCACATCCCGGATGCTTGGGCCGGGCGCTCGCTCACGTCCCGGACGTTTGGGCCGGGCGCTCTCTCACATCCCGCCCGCTAACCGCTGACGCTCTCTCACTTCCCGGCGGCTGAAACAGGGCGCTTGGCCGCGGCCCGCCACAGATGCATGGTCGCGTAGGAGCGCCACGGGCTGACTTCGCTGAAATCGGTGCTGAGCCCCGAGCGAGTCGGCAGGACTTTCAATCCGTTCCGCACCGCGGCGTCGTTGGCAAGGAAGACGTCAGGGGCGCCCAGCACACGCATGGCAACATACCCAACCGTCCATGGCCCCACGCCGGGGAGCGGGAGCAATTTGCGTTCAAGGCTTTCAAAGTCGTCGCCGTACCCAAAATCGAGTTTCCCCGTAGCCATGGCTTCACTGGCGGCCATGATCGAGTCGATCCGGCGCTGGGGCCCGCGAAGCAGTACCCGACCCTTGTCGGCGAGTTCCGCCGTCGTCGGAAACAGCCTCTCCAGTCCCGGACCGGCCCCTTCGATGGTTGAGCCGGCCGCGGAGAGCTGGGTCAGCGCGGTGCGGGCGGCAGCCACAGTGATCTGTTGACCGATCATTGCCCTCACCAGGAGTTCCTCCGGGTCGACAGCTCCAGGCATCCGGATACCGGGAATCGTTGTGACGCTGGCCGCGAGTCGCGGGTCCGCTGCGAGGGCATCATCGATCGCCCGCGGATCAGAGTCCAGGTCGAACAGCCTCCGGACACGGCTCAGCAGGGTGGGGAGGTCATGGAGGTCTACAGCGCTGGCGTTGAGCTGCAACGGCTTGACGGGTGAGGACGGCTTGTAGGAAACCGAGAACGACGCGGTACTCCGAGGGAGGCGCAGGGTACGTCCATAGGTCCTGGTTCCGTCCCCGGAGGTGCTGGCATATTCAATGCCTGGAATGGCACGAACGGCCAGAAAGTCGAAAATCCCGGGATCGAACGGTTCCCTGTAGGGCAGGTTCAGCGTCAGTGCCGCGGGAGCTCCGCCCGGCGACGTCCCAGCACGCCAGCGGTGCACGGACTTTGCGCCGGTGGCGCGCAACGCCGTCGGGGTCATCGCGAATACTTCGCCGATCGTGTCGTTGAATTGCCGCACGCTGTTGAAGCCGGACGCAAAGGCCACATCCGCGAGCAGCATGTCAGTGGAAACCAGCAGCGTCCTGGCTGTCTGGGCCCTGCTTGCCCGGGCCAGGGCGAGTGGACCGGCGCCCAGTTCCTGGCTGAGGATGCGGTTGAGTTGCCGTGCCGAGTAGCCCAGACGGTGGGCAAGGCCGTCCACGCCCTCGCGCGTGATGACGCCGTCGTTGATCAACCGCATTGCCCGGCCGGCGATGTCCGAGCGGATGTTCCACGCAGGTGTTCCGGGGACGGCTTCAGGGAGGCAGCGTTTGCACGCGCGGTAGCCGGCCTCGTGCGCTGCAGCCGAGGTCTCATAGAACGTGACGTTTTCGGCCTTCGGCGTCCGGGCGGGGCACGACGGTCGGCAATAGATGCCGGTGGAGCTGACGGCAGTAAAGAATTGACCGTCGAACCGGATGTCGCGGGCGTCAATTGCCCTGTAGCGCTGCCAGAAGTCCATGGCTCCATCCTGCCAGCGGAACTGGACCACTGCTAGCGGAAATCGGACATGGCCGTTGCGGCGACTTTGCTAGGGTCTGGGCATGAGCCAGTCCGTGGAGAACTACATTCTCGAGCCAGCCGAGGTCCGCGAATTCCTCGCGGGAGATCCGCGTGCCATCGCTCCGCTGATCCTCGGCGCCGTCCTGACGCACCACTCCGAAGCCGGTCCTGTTTCGGTCAGGCTTACGGAGGTGGAGGCGTACATGGGCCCACGGGATTCGGAACACCCGGATCCCGGATCGCACACCTTTGGCGGCCCCACGCCACGGAACGCACCCATGTTCGGCCCTGCGGGGTTTCTGTACGTCTACTTCACCTACGGCATGCATTACTGTGCCAACATCGTCTGCGGTCCCGACGGCGCTGCTTCCGCGCTGCTCCTGCGGGCAGGCGAAATTGTGGAAGGAGAAGGGCTGGCAGCCCTCCGGAGGCCGGCGTCCAAGGCTCACAAAGACCTGGCCAGCGGACCTGCCAGGCTCGCTTCGGCGTTGGGACTTACGACGGCGGACACTGGACGTGACGCGCTCGCGGAACCGTTCAGCCTCTGGTTGCCCAGGACCCCTACGGCCGCGGTGGCCAGCGGGCCGCGGGTGGGGGTTGCCGGGCCGGGAGGAAGCACTGACTATCCGTGGCGTTTCTGGATCGAGGATGATCCCACGGTCTCGCGTTACAAGGCAGCTAAGGCTCGTAACCGCACGCCTGCTACCTGACGTCATCCGCCAGGTGACTTCAACCCCGCACGTTTACCGAAATCGCTGTAGAATGGCAGGTCTGTCTTTTGCGATAGGGGTTACGGTTCGATGCACGACGCTGATTTGGTCCACGAGCAGGAATATGTGGCTGGGCTATACGCCCGGCTCGATGAGCTGCGCGCAGAAAAGCGCGAGCAGCTGGCGCAAGTGCGCAAGACCGGCGCAGTGGGAACCATGCAGAACGTTTCCGAACGTGACGCCTTCGCGGCACTGTACGAAGACCGCCTGGCCCAGCTCGACGCCGTCGACGACCGCCTGGTGTTCGGCCGGCTGGATCTGGACTCCGGAGAAGCCCAGTACATCGGTCGCATCGGCCTGTCCACGGCCGACCTTCAACGGCTCATGGTTGACTGGCGTGCTCCCGAGGCAGGCCACTTCTACCAGGCGACCGCCTTCGACCGCCAAGGTGTGCGCCGTCGTCGGCACCTGATCCTGCAGGGCCGGGACGTCAAGGCGATCGAAGACGACGTCCTGGACGCTGGTCTGCTGGCCGACGACGAGTCCCTCCAAGGTGAGGGTGCCCTCCTGGCGGCGCTGAATTCCAAGCGCACGGGCCGCATGTCCGACATCGTAGGTACCATCCAGTCGGAGCAGGACAGGATCATCCGTTCCTCCATTTCCGGAGCGCTTGTGGTTCAGGGCGGACCGGGTACTGGCAAGACTGCCGTCGCCCTGCACCGTGCTGCCTACCTGCTGTATACGCATCGGGATCGCCTCAAGAGCGCCGGTGTCCTCCTGGTCGGGCCGTCGTCGTCGTTCATGCACTACATCGAACGCGTGCTGCCCTCGCTGGGTGAAACCGGCGTGGTCATGGCCAGCCTGGGTCGCCTGATGCCGGGCATCAACGCCGTTCCCGAGGAAGACGCGGACGTTGCTGCCCTCAAGGGCAAGCTGGACATGGCCAAAGTTGTTGCCAACGCTGTTGCCAACCGGCAGCGGACCCCCGCCGAAGACCGCATCCTGGAAGTTGATTCGCGGAAACTCACCCTAACGGTCCGCCAGGTACGGCGCGCCCGGGAAAAGGCGCGGGCAACGGGCAAGCCGCACAACGAAGCCAGGCTCACATTCGTCAAGATCCTCCTTCGCGAGCTCACCGAGCAGTTGACGGACCTCGTCGAAGAATCGAACATCGGCAACAACGCTGACCGCGCCTACCTTGCCGAAGACGTCCGCTCCGCACGCGACGTCCGTATCGCCTTGAATCTTTGCTGGATGCCGATGACCCCGGAGAAACTCATTTCCGAACTGTTCAGCAAGCCCGCCATCCTTGAGGCCTGCACGCCGAACCTTTCGCCGGAGCAGCGCGCACTCCTGCAGCGGCCCGTTGACGCCCCGTGGACCGAAGCGGATGTTCCTTTGCTGGACGAAGCGGCCGAGTTGTTGGGTGAATTGGACCCAGCCGCCGGCAGGGGATTGGCCCAGCAGGAAGCAGATCGTGCCCGCGACCTTGCCAACGCCAAGCAGACCCTTGCCAACATGGAAGCCATGGGCGTGGACGTCCTGGTGACCGCAGAGGAGCTTGCCGAGCAGAACCAGGAGCGCGAGGGCCGCCTCACGGCAGCCGAGCGTGCCACCAGCGACCGTTCATGGGCCTTCGGCCACATTGTGGTTGACGAAGCCCAGGAGCTTTCACCTATGCAGTGGCGGCTCCTGGTGCGGCGCTGCCCGCTCAAGTCATTCACCATCGTGGGCGACATCGCCCAGACGAGCGCAGCGGCCGGTGCCAATTCGTGGCAAAGTGCCCTGGCGCCGTCGTTCGGTGACCGCTGGAGGCTTGAAGAACTCACGGTCAACTACCGCACTCCGTCGCAAATCGCCGAGGCTGCCGTCCGGATGGCTAATCGGGCGGGTCTTGTGGTCTCGGCCCCCAAAGCCGTTCGCGAAGGCAAATGGTCGCCCATTGTCGATCACGTCGAGGCCGACGGAATCGTCCCGCGCCTGGTTGAGGTCCTGCCGGAGGAAGTGGAAGCGCTCGACGGCGGTCTGCTGGCAGTCATAGCCGACGGGCCCCTGCTTCCCCAGGCCACCGCTGCCTTGCGGGAAGTCTACGGACGCCGTATCGGCACGGGTGCCGGAAGCTACGAGCAGGACATCGTCGTGATCAGCCCCAAGGAAGCAAAGGGCCTGGAATTCGACGGTGTTGTAGTCCTGGAACCGGCTGCAATGCTGAACCATGAACACGGCAAGGTGGGGGACCTCTACGTGGCCATGACCCGTGCCACGCAGCGCCTGCGCCTCATCGCCGCTGCTCCGGTACCGGCCGGCATCGAGCGCTAGGAAATTCACGGGCTGCAATCCTGCTAACTTAGATCTCGTGTCACACGTAAACAACCTCGAGTCCCAGCACAACGATCCCGCCTTTGCCAACGTCTGGCAGGAGCTCCAATGGCGCGGCCTTGTCCACGTTTCCACTGATGAAACGGAACTGGAAAAGCTGCTCGCCGGGGACCCGATCACGTATTACTGTGGCTTCGACCCCACCGCACCGTCACTGCACCTTGGCAACCTCGTGCAGTTGCTGGTGATGCGTCGCCTTCAGTTGGCCGGACACAAGCCGCTCGGCCTGGTGGGCGGATCCACCGGCCTGATCGGTGACCCCCGCCCGACGGCGGAACGCACCTTGAACACCAAGGACACCGTTGCAGAGTGGGTCGGCTACCTTCAGGGCCAGGTCCGCCGCTTCCTGAGCTTCGAGGGCGAAAACCCGGCCCGGATGGTCAATAACCTTGATTGGACCGCCCCGCTGAGCGCCATCGATTTCCTGCGTGAAATTGGAAAGCACTTCCGTGTGGGCACCATGCTCCGCAAGGACGCTGTCGCCTCACGACTGAACTCGGACGAGGGCATCAGCTACACCGAATTCAGCTACCAGATCCTGCAGGGCATGGACTACCTCCAGCTGTTCCGCGACTACGGCTGTGCCCTGCAGACCGGCGGCTCGGACCAGTGGGGCAATCTCACCAGCGGCACGGAACTCATCCGCAAGGTGGAGGGCAAGAGCGTGCATGCCCTGGGCACGCCGCTCATCACCAATTCGGACGGCACCAAGTTCGGCAAGAGCGAGGGCAATGCCATCTGGCTCGATCCCGAAATGTGCAGCCCGTACACGTTCTACCAGTTCTGGCTGAACACTGCGGATGCCGACGTCGTGGACCGGCTCAAGGTGTTCACGTTCCTTTCGCGGGCAGAGATTGAGGCGCTGGGGGAGTCCGTGGCGGAACGTCCCTTTGCCCGGGAAGGCCAGAAGAAGCTCGCCTACGAAGTCACCTCGCTGGTGCACGGTGTAGACGCGACCGAGAAAGTGATAGCCGCTTCGGCTGCGCTTTTTGGCAACGGCGACCTCACGGTTCTGGACGAACGCACCCTGGAAGCCGCCACTGCGGAGCTTCCCTCGGCAACCATCGGCGCTGACGGTTTGGGGATCATCGACCTCTTGGTTGCCTCGGGTCTCTCGGACAGCAAGTCCGCAGCCCGTCGGACCGTGGGCGAAGGCGGTGCCTACGTGAACAACGCCAAGGTTTCGGATCCCGACGCCGTCATCGGCCAGGACCAACTGCTTCACGGCCGGTACCTGCTGCTGCGGCGTGGGAAAAAGAACCTGGCCACGATTGAGGTTTTGGCCTAAATCCAGTCAGCAATCCAGCTCGAAAAGGGCCGGCAACCGTTATGGTTGCCGGCCTTTTTTGTGTTTAGGCCCCGTGGCCTTCGTTTCGGGTGGACGCTCTCTCATGTTCCGCCTGTTTCAGACCGACGCTCTCTCACGTTCCGCCTGTTTGGTGTTGACGCTCCTTCATGTTCGGCCGG